>JAFRRN010000073.1 GCA_017428055.1 Prevotella sp. | reverse complement strand
CTTGTCGTAGTCGCCTTTGTAGTATTGCAGGTTGCCGTAATTGTTGAAGAGGTTAAATTTCATGTTTGCCTCGAGCTTGTCAGCCTCCTCCATCGCCTTGGCATAATACTCCTCCGAGAGGTCAAAGTCATTCAGCAGGCAATAGATATGCCCCAGCCCCATGTAGAGAGAGCAATTCTTTTCCTTGGGGACACCCAGGGAGTCGCTGATGACCAAGGCGCGGCGATACCAGGTCGCAGCATCGGGTAGCAGGCTTTGTATGATATAGTTGTCGCCGATGTTGGCACAGATGTATGGCGCCTGATAGATGATGTCGCTCTCCATGACTAAGTGATAGGACTTGAGGTTGTATTCCAACACCTCGTCGTGTTCCTTATGGTTATGGAAGAAATAGTTGGCGCGGAGGTTATAGGCTTGTGCCAAAAGTCCCTTTGCCCGTGGGGTTTGTGGTAAGCGTTGGGCAAAGTGGAGGATGCGGTTACTCACGTGAAGGACGGAGTCAGACTGTCCCATGAGAAATAGAAAACCTTTCTTGACGTAATAGTCATAGTAGTTGAGGCTGTCCTCGGTATGTGCCAAGGCAGAGTCTACCAAGGCACTCGCCCGTGGAGTCAATGCGAGTACGGAGTCAGTGACTGTCTGTAGCCGGGCAAATTCTGCCTCGGTGCGCTCGTCGCCCGTCTTTTGGTGGTTACAACCCATCAAGGGGAATGCAATGATGGCAAGGGTGGATAATGCTTTAATAAAGTGCTTCATTTTTCTGTGACGGTCAGTTGTGGTTGAAAGATGTGGTATATGGTTGATTATTGATGTCCAAAGTTAAATAATTTTACACAACATGCCAAATTTACCCCCCCCATTAACAAATTTTAATAATACGGTATTGTATTGTCCAAGACGCTTGGACACCTCGTCCAAAGCCCTTGGACGGGTCGTCCAAGTATCTTGGACTGCTGGCAAACGACTGCCTAATGGTTGCCGGTTCATGATGTTAAGGTGCCAAAACGATGAGTCCACTCCGCGTGGGGGAGTGGACTCGTGGATAGGAAGGCCATTGTCTGTTAGTCGAAGACTGATGTCAGCAAGGGCTTGCTTTTAGCTGTGGCTACACAATTCCATGATGAATATGACAAACCACTTGTGTCCACGAAATTCCGTTAACACTTACAGAAGTGACACTTTGATAGTTGGCCTAATCCTCAAACTCAAGGCATAGTTGTTTGTCCGACTCCCTATAGTCTTCGATAAGCTCGTCTTTCAAGAGTTCCTTTAATGGCGTTTTGTCAAAAAAAGAGACTCCCACGACACGCAACACGTTATAGTTGCCCATCTTCAGTTTTAGCTCACTGGCCACAATGGCTACAAGGCAATAGGTAATAATGGCCGAGTAGATTTGTATGTTGACAGCATTCTCACTGGTTCCATAGAATTCCCTGATGTGTAGGTGCTGCTTCAACCATTTGAAGAACAGTTCCACGCTCCACCTATTTTTATATAGTTCTGATACCTCTTCCGCTGTCAGGCTCATGTTGTTCGTGTAGAACACAAGCGTCCTGTTACCGATGCTGTCGTAGTAAACGACCTGTCTGATGAGTTCCGGATATTTCTTCTTTTTCTTCAGGCCTGTGAACTTCACAATCTTTGCCATAATCCATATTATGTTTTTTTAACGAAATTTTTAATGAACTATTTATCTTATTTTCCACAGATATTTGTAATTTTGTATTTTATTAATCACATAATAATATATAAATATGAAAAAATCACTAAACACATTTTCCTATCTTTGTATTTGCATGCTTTGCATGAACATTCAGATACTATTTGCGCAAGGATTGAAGGGTAATACGATTACCTTTGATGAGACCAATTGTACTCAGCTCAGAGCAAATAACAGCTCTTTTTTCAGCTTTTTGCGTCACAATCAGGCTCCCATTCAGATTCTGAATGGTAACCCGACAGCGAACAGCACCAGTGGCTCTGAATATTATCATACGATTGCCCCTTTGAATGAAATTGACGGCAATGGAATATTTGCCACAGGTGGCTATACCATTGCCAACAACATGGCATTCTCACAGGAAGGCAACAACAATGGCAAACTGGAGTTTTATAACTTTAAAAACAATTATAATGCCCTCTGCTTCGCGGTAATGGCTCCAAGAGGATACCGTTTCACGGAGTATTATATGGACATTCGTAGCACACAGGCTGAATATCCTAAAGCAACGAATGTAGGTGCTGCGGATGCTGTAATTACGCGCTATACTTATAATGAAGGTAGTACTTGGGAATACACTTTAGCTTCTGATGAAAGCATGACTCTGTCTGGGACGGATTCTGAGATATATACTCATACGTTGAGCAATGCAGGTAACATCCTCTATTTCAGGGTAACATTTACAGATGCTACTCAACAATGGTGCGTTCACATGAATGAGTTGCGTCTTAGGTATGTTATTGATGATGAATTTACAGAGACCATTCCTAATAGTTCTAATGAGAACCAGGTTAGGACGGGAATCTTGAATCTTGGTGAATTTACTCAAGACGGTAGTTCGTATGTATATACAAGAACTAATGTGACCGACCTTGAAGACATTAACATCGTGGCTGAGGATGGCACGTCTCAAATGTCGATTTCCAATGGTTCCATCCATGTTCCTGCTGGTACATATTGGATTGAAAGTCCCGCTAAGTTCCGTATTTTAGGGGCTACGCTGAACTTCGCAATGGATGAAAGTTCGACGACAACCACATGGGAGTCCGTGGGAACGGATTTGGCATCCATTTTAGGAAAGAAAGTAAAAATCAGTGATGGTAATGGAAATTACCTTGTTGTGTCAGGAAATGGATCAGGAGCTACGAATACAACCATTGATGAATCAGCTACTACTTGGATTATTACAAACGTAAGTGGTGATTCGTACTATATTCAAACGGAAACTGGTAACTTTTTATGTCGTAACAGCAATGGTAATCTAACCACACAAGAAGATCCTTTCGAATGGACATATTACACAAGCTATAATGGTGACAGCCAAACTTCTTCTTATTGCTTTATATATAATAATGGAACAAGAGATTATGGTATAAGATGTTACAACGCCACTTGGGCAGCTTCAAGAACAGACAGGACAGATAATCAATACACCCCAACACCTCTAAACTATTTCGTTGAGACGATTACGGGCGATGACTACACGGCTACCCTCTATGGCACGAGTGCAACAGAGTCAATTGGCACAGTAGATCTCGATACCAATAATCCAACTGTTAGCATTTCAGCAGATGGTTTGAACAACGATGGTGTGAAGTTCACGGTGACGGGACCTGCTACCTTTACAATTGATTTGACATTGCTGCCTTTGGACCCAAACCTCCAGAATTTAGAGTTCGATTATCTTAAAGACGGCGCAGATGCTGGCAACAAGGTTTCTGCTTCTGCCACGAACTTCAAGTTCAATAACGGAGAGCCTATTATGATGCCCATAGAGCCAGGCGTGAGCAATCCACAAGTAGTCTTCCGCAATGCCTTCAACGAAAACCGCTTGGCTTGGTATGATGGTACTGGTAGCGGTGAGAAGGTTTCAAACTATTATCTAATAGATAGTGAATATGAAATGGACAATACTGTTTTGAGTCCTGCCCCGGATGTTAAGGTGAATGCTGACCGAGCAGGTACGACAAATCTGGAGTTCTCGAATATCAAGTTGCTGACTCCAGGTACAGAAACTGTATATAGGGAATATGAATTCAAAAAGGATGATGCTGGCTATAGTGTGATTACCCTGACCACCTCACCTCAGTCCATCGACATCTATACTGCCGACAAACCTGTGTATTGCATCATGACCGCAGCAGGCAAAGCCGTGAACAACCATATTGCTTATACGTTCTATGATGTCATATTGCAAGGAGTTGAATTGGAAGAGGAACCAGTAATTACCGTCACACCACTATACACTTCCTCGCTGAAGCGTAGTAATGTGAAGGTGGCTCTGTATAATAACGCATTGGATAAGAATGTAAGTGTAGCAGATGATTCGGATGCCGATACCAACCACACATTCTATGGCATCAAGGTGAATTCCCAAGTAACAACTGATCATTCGTTAAGTTATGGCTATCTGACGAGCGCAGATATTCGTGAGGCCATCAAAACAGCTATGAACTCACAAAATGGCATTTATTCTGGAGACGTGATGCGCACTATCCTCTATGTAGATATGTCAGAACTGAAATCCATTTCTGGTGATGCAGATACTTGGGTGGAGCTAATGTTGGGAACCGCTGACAATTGTCTGTTCTTCATGCCTTCGAACTTCAGTATTTCCCAGAGCATGCCTGGTGGCGGTATTATCGCTGGTGGTGAAAATGGTACAGCCGTGACCGATATCACCATCCATGACCAACAGCCGTTCTTCACACCGTACAGCTTTAGAACTTCCACCTACGTGGCTCATTACGAACGTTCGCAGACGAAGGCTGGAACAACGGGGAGCAGCGACAAACCTACTGTGACACATTCAACGCTGGTACTTCCGTTCACCATGAAACTGAATGCGAATGGTAATCTGAAGCCAACCTCTGACTCAGAGAATACGAACTTGACATTCTATAATTTGGGAAGTACGCACCCCACGGGTGGTAGTGCTGGTAATATAGATGCATATCCTGTGACAACAGGAGAAGCTACCGCCAATACACCATACCATATTAAATCAACAGCAAAGACAGAAACGACTTCGTTTGTGATAGATGCACAGGGTGTGACATTCGCAGTGACCCCTCTGAACGCAGACTACACGCACGACTTAACCTCACCGAATAGCGATTTAACTGCTCACGGCAGCTTCTATGGTGTATCTGTTCCAGTTGAAAACAACATCCTGTATTTCTCTAAGGATTATTTCTTGAATTCAGCTAATCTGACTAATGGTGCAACAACCATTAAGTTACTTCCGTATCGTGCTTATTACACGACTTCCACCCCATCAAGTATATCAAGTATATCAAGGTTTAGCGTGTTGTTCATAGAAAACAATAATAACGTTGGAGAAACTGAATATCCAATAGTTAGCGAGGATGCAGGTTTAGTAGATGCCGTCAAGAATGTGGAGAATGAGAATGCGAAGATGGTATGGTTCAACATGAATGGACAAAAGATGAACAGTCAACCCACATTGCCTGGTGTCTATGTAGTTAATGGAAAGAAAGTATTAATCAAATAATAGAATTATCTAAAGAGATGAACAAGAGAGAGTATCAAGCCCCTTGCATGAAAATCAAATGTTTTACATCAGAACATCCATTCATGGAATGGAGTGATTGGGGAGATGCAAAGAAAGGGCAATTTATTGAAGATGAAGAATTGGATAATTCTGATGCTGATAACGTGTGGGATAACGTGTGGGATTATCAATAAAGACGTAATTAATGATTTCCACAAAATGGAAATAAATACAGATGACGGTTGACCCATAAGGCCAACCGTCATTCCTTTTATCAACTTCGGAGAATAAAAGGGAGAATCACAAGTGTCCACGAAAATCCGTCAACAATATCCTGAAAGTCCTGTAGCCACTATCTTTTTCAGCAGTATTATCACTCGGAGGTTTTGCGAATCAAGGAATTTGTACTAATATACGATCAGGACAAGGTATGCAACACAAAAATTCTTCTCACGTATGATTTATTTCATGCCTTATTCCATGGTTACTCTAATTGTTTGTGGATTTTTGGTCATGTAAACGAAAAAGCCTAATTTTGCGACATAAAAGGGTAGAAGACTATTCACAATTAAGCATTTAACATTAAAAATTAAGCATTAGGTATTAAACTATGATATGGTCACTATTGCAAACCACCATTCTTGTTATCAACGAATTGATGGCATCCAACGTGGGAACGGCGATGAGTCCCGCGACAAATTTTGATAGTTGGATAGAGATATACAATCCGTCCGAACAGCCCGTAGACTTGTCGGGGTGTTATTTGAGTGACGATGCCAACAACCTCATGCGCTGGCGGATGCCCAATAACATGGGGAGCGTCCCCGCCAAGGGATTCAAGGTGGTTTGGCTTGGCTCCAATAACATCAAGAACAACCAGGCACCTTTCAAGTTGGATTGCGACGGGGGAACCATTTACCTCAGCGACAAGGACGGACAACTCATCGTCAGCCAGGCATATCCCGAGGCGATAAGTCGCACGGCGTATGCGCGTAAGGCAGATGGCACGGGCGAGTGGGGGTGGACGGCGGACGCTACGCCGGGTGCCACTAATGCCACCGCCACGTTTGCAGATAAGCGGTTAGCCCCTCCCGTGGTGGACCAAGACAGTAAGCTCTTCAATGGAATGATGACGGTGAATGTCAACATCCCCGAGGGAACCACATTGGTTTACACCACAGATGGCAGCGTTCCCCTTGCACCTCATGGCAGCGTTCAACCCTCCGGATGGCAAGACCTCATCGTAAATGGCAATTGCGAGGGTGTCGATGTGACTTGCCTTGTGGGGAAAGACGGCGATGGCGGCGGCAACTTAGAGACCCATATCATCGATGGGGTGGGCTATAATGGGTCGCGTGGCATCAAGGTACATGCCATTGCCAATCCATCACAGGACTGGGATACACAGTTTTTCGTCTATACGCCTAACCATGTTTGGAACGCTGGCGACAAGTATCGCTTTAAGATGAAAGTCCGTGCCGACAAGAATGCCCACATTTCCGTGCAATCCCAAGGCGAGCCCTCCGTCTACATCCATTGGACGATGTTGGACGGTGGGTATAACGTAACGACCTCTTGGCAAGAAATCTCATACGAGGGAACTATATCTGACCAACAGGCGGGAGCATCGGGTATGCAGACCATCGCTTTCAACCTCAACGAATTGAGAAATACGGACAACAACTTCTATTTCGATGACATCTCATGGGAATGCTATCATTCGTCGGATGGAGGAGTGGTGGGCAATATCAGTGAGACAGGCACGTTTACCCTCGTAAACACCACCAACCTCTGTTTCCGCTTGTTCAAGGAGGGATGGCTTCCCAGCGTTCCCGTTACCAGGTCATACATCAAGACGACCAACCAATATACCATTCCCGTCATCTCCATTGTTGGAAACAAAAAATACTTCACCGATAACCAATGGGGTATTGACACAAGGGGTACCAATGGCCGCACGGGCAACGGGCAATCCTCGAAATGCAACTGGAACATGGATTGGGAACGTCCTGTCAACTTCTCATTCATCACACCCGAGGGAGTGATGGCTTACAACCAAGACGTGGAAATCTCCGTGTCGGGCGGATGGACCCGTTCTGCCTCGCCTCGCTCGTTCAAGTTGAAGTCCGGCAAGGAGTTTGATGGGAAAAACACGCTCGACTATCCCTTCTTCCCACAGAAGCCTTATCTCCGAAACAAGACCATCCTGTTGCGCAATGGCGGTAACGACATCTGGGAAAACAATGGCAGTCGGTTTATGGATCCCGCCTTGCAAACCATCATCCAACGCTCGGGCATCAACCTCGACTTGCAGTCATACGTTCCTATTATAGAATATGTGAACGGGGAGTTTCGCGGCGTGCTCAACATGCGTGAACCCAACAACAAGAAATTCGTGGAGGCAAACTTTGGGTATGATGACGACAAGATCGACATGTTTGAGATGAGTGCCGACTCGAATGTGGTATTCATGGTGGGAACGAAGGATGTATTGGAACGCATCTATGAATTAGGTGAACACGCCACCGACATGGGAGCATACGAGGAACTCAAGCAATTACTCGACATTGACGAGTTTGCCAATTACATGGCGGTGGAACTCTATCTTGGCTCTACCGACTGGCCACACAACAACATCAAGGGATTCAGGAGTCAGGAGGATGGGCGTTATCGTTTCGTGACATTCGACCTTGACTTTGCTTTCAAGAACAGTAATCCGTTCACGGCATTTGCCAATGACCAATGGCATAAATTCAATCTCATCTACGACACCAACGAGGAGAGATACGAGGAAATCAAGTTGGTGACGTTCTTCCTCAACATGCTCAGCAACAACGAGTTCCGAAAGAAGTTTATAGATACATTCTGCCTCATTGGGGGAAGTGTATTTGAGAAAGAACGTGCTACAGCCATCGTCAACGAATTGGCCGACCGCGTGAGACCTATGATGCAGTTAGACAACTGGAAGAGTCCCGACACCTCTGCCAACCTGATCATCTCGAAGCTGAACACGT
Organism: Prevotella sp.; assembly: GCA_017428055.1. GTDB lineage: Bacteria > Bacteroidota > Bacteroidia > Bacteroidales > Bacteroidaceae > Prevotella. Next base: position 50,816 of record JAFRRN010000073.1, on the reverse strand, counting down.
TGACGGAATCCATGACCACCTGTATGCAAAACTTCAAGTACATGCAGCTTTCCGGCGTGAAGAAACAAAGCGTTCAATTAAGCACCGACACACAAGGCGCAAGCCTATACGTGAACGACATAGAGGTGCCGTATGCAGACTTCAAAGGATACCTTTTCGCTCCCGTTACCCTTGAGGCAAAAGCTCCCGCTGGTTATACCTTTACGGGATGGAAGAGGGCTTCTGCGGCATCTAATGAGCTTATTGGGCTGAATGCCACATGGAAGTATTACGATAAAGGGGCGCAAAGCAATACCTCCTGGCGCACGTCAAGTTACAATGACAATGCTTGGGCATCAGGAGAAAGCCCCCTCGGCTACAAGACACCTGGCATCAAGACGACGGTTGGCTATGGCTCGAATGCCAGCCAAAAGAATCCCACGACCTATTTCCGCAAGACCGTCACGCTCAGTCATGCCCCTTCTACTAAGGATGTCTTTGTCTTGGATTACCAAGTGGACGATGGCTTTGTCGTCTACGTCAATGGCACAGAGGCAGGACGGGTGAATATGCCTTCGGGTACGATTAACTATAGCACCTATTCTACCACGTATGCAGGGGATGACCCCATTACGGGAACGATGGACTTGCCCGTAAGGCTTTTCAAGGGTGGAACTAATGTGATTGCCGTGGAGGTGCATAACAACAATGCCACGTCAAGCGACCTGTTCTGGGCTGCCCGTCTCAGCACATCGGTAGACGTTACTGCCGATGAAATCCTTTCCACGGAAGCCATCATCGACCTGCCTTCCGACAATTTCGTCAACCTGGTGGCATGTTTCACTCCCATGTCGGAGGAGGAACGATTGGCGCAAGGCATCACGCCTGTCCGTATCAATGAGGTAAGTGCAGCCAACAACATTTACGTGAATGAGTATTGGAAACGCAACGACTGGGTGGAATTGTACAACACCACCGACCAGCCGATTGACCTTGAGGGAATGTATCTTATTACCAATAAAGCCAAATCCTCCTATACTTACAAGATCAGCAAAGACGGGAGCTTGGCGGAAACCATCATCCAACCTCATGGACATCTTGTCGTCTGGTGTGATAAGTTGGCACCTGTCAGCCAGCTCCATGCCTCTTTCAAACTCGATGCCGATGGCGCAGATGTCATTCTCAAATCCGCAGATGGCTCGTGGAGCGATCGCCTGGTCTATCCCGAACACAAAGAGGATGAGTCGGTGGGGCGTTATCCCGATGGCAGCAACGATGTGTTTGTCATGAATGTCCCCACCATCGCAAAGTCCAACATCACGACCAGTTACCAAGTGGAAGTGGAACAACCTGACCCAACGGGAATCCGTCAACTGATGGCAGAACAAACAAATTCACTCTCGGTGCGCTATGTATTGGGTAGCTTGGTTGTCAGGGGCAACGCGAATGAGGGGATTCACGTGAATATCTACAATTTGGCGGGACAATTCATCACCCGAAAAGAGGCACAGATGAATGCGGGCTATGTGGAAATCCCAATTGGAGAGTTGTCTGCTGGATGTTACCTTGCCCATATCATTGATGTTCATGGAAGGCAAGTGACTTGTAAGTTCGTCCAAAAGTAAAATAAAGAGTAGGTCACTTCATTGTGGCCTACTCCCTTCTTTAGTGGTTAATCTACGTTTGGGACAGTTTACTCCTATTTTCTTTTCTGAGTTAAATATGTAAGTTATGTAGATTTGCTTTGGTGCAAAGGTAGGAAAAAGAATCGTATCTTGCAAATGGCAAAATCCACGGAAATGGTCAAATGGCCTTTTTCCGTGGATAAGTGCATGAAAAACGTGGTTATTTGAATATTTTTTTCTGAAAAGAACTAAAACACCCTACCAACAATCCGGAATGAGATAGCGGGGCAGACGGTAACTTTGCTCAATGTCTTCAGGGCACCCCCGTCCTCTCCGTCAACGTCTTGCTCGGTCAGTTTGTGGTCTCTGACATATACGGAGGGGCTTCCCCAGAATTGCACGCCCATATCGAAGCAACAGGCGAAACGATGCTTTTCAGGAATGGCTCTGCCGAAGCCGATTCCTAAATACGGACGGAATTTCTTCACTTGGATGCTTGCGTCCACCTGTCCGTTCTGGTCTGGCTCCAGGAAATAGTCGCCCAGTTCCACACCAATCTTCTCCCTGCCGTCTATGAGTGTACCTACTTGGCCGCTTAAGTTGTCTGGTACAGCCGAATAGTTGCCTTTACGCTCGTTGAAAAGATAGATTTCACGGAGTATTGCCCTGTTCTCTTCGTCTTTGTTATAGATGTCCGCAATGATATCGCTGCCGAAATATGCGCCCGCTGTCAGGTGGAATCCGCTGCGCTTGAAAGGATAGAGGTCCACGAGGACATGCCCTGTGGAGAGGTTTGTCTTCCCTTCCACCTTAATCTTGTTGGGTAGGCCGGGGATGTATTGTGCTGCCCCGCTTCCATAATTGATATCCAAGTCTGTGTTGATGGCAATCTTCGGGAAGAAGTTATAGCCGGCACGGATGGCGGCATAGCGTGTGACGGGTACGGCGAGTTCGATGGTTCCGCCGTTGAGGACTCCAATCCCCACGCCAACGGACAGATGGTTTGCCACTTGGTAGAAGTCGCCCTCTTGAACTTTGTGTTGAGCCTGTGCGCTTGTCATGACAAGGAGCAGGAGGCTGATGATGATGGGTTTTCTCATGATGCTTATAGTTGTTTATAGGTTTTGCATGTATTGTAGGTGTAATAGGGTTTTGCAAATATCTGCATAATATTTGATATTTGCAAGTAAATACGTGAAAAGTTTAGGGAATAGCCTTTCCAAAACACCGTCAACACGCCATCAATACCCCATGAGCCTTCCCACTTGGAACACGGCAGCCGAAACGACCCACGCCAATGCCGTGGTGTAAACGGCGGTGAAAGTGGCCCATTTCCACGAACCTGTTTCCCCTTTGATGGCGGCGATGGTCGCTATGCAGGGGAAGTAGAGCAATACGAAGAGCAGGAAGCAATAGGCGGTGAGCGGCGTGATGCCATCTGCCTCCATTTGCTTGCGCAACCGTGTGTATTTCTCGTTGTTCTCGCTATACGTGTCATCGTCGGCGAAACTGTCGTTGTCGGCATATAGCACACCGAGGGTCGATGCCACAATCTCCTTCGCTCCCACGCCCGAGATCAGTCCCACGTCCAATTTCCAGTCGAAGCCTTGCGGGCGGAACACGGGTTCGATGGCCTTGCCCATCCGTCCGATGTAACTTTGTTCCTGGTGTTCCTGTGTCGATAGCCCTTCGTGGTGTGGGAAATAGCCCAATGCCCACACGATGATGCTTGCCACGAGGATGATGCCTCCCATCTTCTTGAGGTATTGCTTACCTTTCTCCCACGTGTGGCGAAGCATGGCTTTCCATGTGGGGAAGCGGTAGGGTGGCAGTTCCATCACGAAAGGAGTGTCTTCGCCTTTCACCACCCAGCGGCTGAACAATCGGCAAATCAATACAGCCATCAAGATGCCAATGATGTAGAGTGAGAACATCACGTTTTGACGTTGACCTTGGGCAAAGAACGTTCCGATGATCATGATATATATAGGTACGCGCGCGGAACAACTTATCAGCGGCAATACCATCATTGTCAGCAATCGTGAGCGTCGGCTCTCAATGGTGCGTGTTGCCATCACTGCCGGCACGTTGCATCCGAATCCCATGATGAGGGGGATGAACGACTTGCCATGAAGTCCCATCTTGTGCATCAGCTTATCCATGATGAATGCCGCCCGCGCCATATAGCCCGAGTCTTCCATGAATGAGATGAACGCATAGAGAATCAAGATTTGCGGTAGGAACACGATGACAGCACCCACGCCGCCCATCACTCCATCTACGAGCATGTCTTTCAAGGGACCGTCGGGCAGGGCCGTGCTGACGAACTTGCCTAACCATGCCACCCCTGTCTCAATCCAGTCCATGGGGTATTGTCCGAGGGAGAATGTCACCTCAAACATCAACCATATCAGGAAGAGGAAAATGGGGAATCCCACAAAGCGGTTGGTGATGACCTTGTCGAGCAAGTGGGTCATGCGGTAGGTGTCTTGGTTGTCGCCCTCCTCATAGCCCGCCTCTTTCAACGCGCCTCGGATAAAGGCATATTTGGCGTCCATGATGGCGGTCTCGCTGTCTTCCTTGGTCTCTTTCATGATTTTGTTGGCAGCCTTGTCGCGGGTCTCGATGATTCGCTCCCCGTTGGGAAGGCTCTTTGCCATTTGCTCGGCTTCCTTGTCCATCTCCAAGAGTTTGATGGAAAGGTATCGTGTGGAATATTTATGTCGGATATGCTCATCGTTTTGCAGTTCCGCCTTGATCGCCTCAATTCCCTCCTCGATGTATTTGCCATGGTTGAGGTGGATGTGCCGGAACACGCTCTTATTGGGACGGTCGCCATGTCCGAAGTCCTCGCCGTGGTTCCCGCCGTGGTGGTTCTCATAGTTCTTGTGCCATTCCTGCAAGTCTCTTGCCACGTCGGGGTTGATGATGCCCTCGTCGTTGAGGAAGTCCACACCCTCGTAAATGTTGATGATGATGTGGAATAGCAAGTCCACGCCGCGCCCCGTGGTGAAAACGGTGGGGATCATCGGCACACCGAAGAGCTGTCCCAAGGTGCCAATGTCTAATTGGTCGCCACGGTTCTCGAACTCGTCGTACATGTTGAGTGCGCACACCATGCGTAGGTGCATGTCCACAAGTTGTGTCGTCAGGTAAAGGTTGCGCTCGATGTTGCTGGCATCGATGACGTTGATGACGATGTCTGGGGTCTTGTCGATGATTTGCCGGCGCACATATAGTTCCTCGGGCGAGTAGGCGGAGAGCGAATAGGTGCCGGGAAGGTCTACCAAGTTGAAGCGGTAGCCCTCAAACTCGGCATATCCCTCCTTGGCATCGACCGTCACGCCGGAGTAGTTCCCCACGCGTTCATGCGCCCCTGAGGCGAAGTTGAAGAGTGAGGTCTTGCCGCAGTTGGGATTGCCCACTAACGCCACGTTGATGGTGCGGCGTTTCTTCATGGCGGCATCATGCAGTTGCTTGGCAGTCAGGGGTTGCTCGTCGATGTCGTCTGATGCCACCACTTCACTTCCCTCGTTGTCTGCATTCTGCTCGTCGAAGTTGATTTTCCGTGCCTCTTCTTCTGAGATGATCTCTATCATTTGTGCCTCGGCATGGCGAAGGCTTACCTCGTAACCGATAATCTTGTATTTCACAGGGTCCTGGAGAGGGGCGTTCAACAACACCTCCACCACCTTTCCCTTGATGAATCCCATTTCAACAATACGTTTGCGGAAACCACCGTGTCCCAATACTTTCACGATGACCCCGCGCTCTCCCGTGTGTAAGTCTGATAGTCTCATGATGTCTTGATTTTGTGCGAAGTTACACAAAAAATATTGCAACTGGGTTGCAAACCGCCTCTTTATACTTCAAAATACCTACAAATGATGATGGCAAAAGGCGTTGCCTTTATAAATGTAGCTCCTCTTTGAGGAATCTGGGCGTATAGCCCTTGTCGGAGAGAGCCACCTCTTCGGGCGTTCCCGTGGAGAGTACGATGCCCCCGTTGCGCCCCCCCTCGGGTCCCATGTCGATGATATGGTCAGCCAGTTTGATGACATCGAGATTGTGTTCGATGATGATGACCGTGTTTCCCTTGTCCACCAACCGTTGCAATACCTGCATGAGGCTCTTGATGTCGTCGAAATGCAATCCCGTGGTTGGCTCGTCGAGAATATAGAGGGTCTTGCCCGTGTCTTTCTTGGAAAGTTCCGTGGCGAGTTTCACGCGCTGGCTCTCGCCGCCGCTAAGGGTCGTGGAGGGCTGTCCGAGTTTGATGTACCCCAAGCCGACATCTTGGATGGTCTTGATTTTGTGGAGGATGTTGGGAACGTTCTCAAAGAACTCCACCGCTTGGTTGATGGTCATGTCGAGAACGTCGGCAATCGACTTGCCTTTGTACCTCACCTCTAAGGTCTCACGGTTGTATCGCTTGCCGTGGCACACCTCACAAGGCACCATCACGTCGGGAAGAAAATTCATCTCGATGGTCTTATAGCCATTGCCGCTGCATGTCTCACATCGCCCTCCTTTCACGTTGAAAGAGAACCGTCCGGGCTTGTAACCACGGATCCGCGCCTCGGGCAAGCCGACGAACATCGTGCGAATATCGCTGAACACACCCGTGTACGTGGCAGGATTGGAGCGTGGCGTGCGACCGAGCGGACTTTGGTCAACATTCACCACCTTATCTATGTATTCGATGCCCTCGATGCTGTCGTAGGGCATGGGGTTCTTCAATGAGCGGTAAAACTTCTTGGAGAGGATGGGTTGGAGTGTCTCGTTGACGAGCGTAGACTTGCCCGACCCCGACACGCCTGTCACCACGATCAGCTTGCCCAATGGAAATTCCACGTCAATGTTTTTGAGGTTGTTGCCACGCGCACCGCGAATCCAGAGTGACTTGCCGTTGCCTTTGCGCCTCTCAGTTGGCACGGCAATCTCTTGTTCGCCACGGAGGTATTGCGAAGTGAGCGTATGGACACTTTCGCTTAACATCGCCTCGGGCTTTCCTTGGAACACCACTTCGCCTCCCTTGCGCCCCGCCCGTGGACCGATGTCGATGAGATAGTCGGCATGGAGCATCATGTCCTTGTCATGCTCCACAACGATGACGGTGTTCCCCAAGTCCCTCAACTGCTTGAGCGAGGCGATGAGCCGTTGGTTGTCGCGTTGGTGTAGGCCGATGGACGGCTCGTCCAAGATGTAGAGGACGTTGACCAGTTGCGACCCGATCTGTGTGGCAAGGCGGATGCGTTGGCTCTCACCGCCCGACAGACTTGCCGACTGGCGGTTGAGGGAGAGATAGTCGAGTCCCACTTCTAACAAAAACTCCACTCGCGACCGCAACTCCTTGACTATCTCCGTGGCAATCTTCCGTTGCTTGGAGTCAAGATGTTCCTCCACGTGGAGAAGCCATTCGCGAAGGTCGTTGATGTCGAGGTTGGCAACCTCGGATATGTTCTTGTCCCAGATGCGGTACGAGAGCGACTCGCGCTTCAGCCGTTGCCCCTGGCATTCGGGGCAGGGACATAATGCGAGGAATTGGTCTGCCCATTTCTGTCCCGCCGCCGACTCATCGTTGTCCATTACGCTACGCAGGTATTTAATCACACCATCGAATGCGATGTAATAGTCGCTCGACGTGTGAACCAGTTTCTTGTCGACGCGCACAGACTCCAAAGAGCCGTAAAGGATTTCCTGTAATGCCTCCTGGGGGATTTGTTCCACAGGGGTTTTCATGTCGTAATCGTATTTGCGGAGTATGGCGTCAATCTGCCAGAAGATCATTTGGCTTCTATACTTCCCTAATGGCGTGATGGCTCCCTCATAGATGCTCAACGTCTTGTTGGGGATAACCTTGTTGAGGTCTATCTGGTTGATGACACCTAATCCCTTGCAATGGGGACAGGCACCTTCGGGGGAGTTGAACGAGAACACGTTGGGTGCCGGCTCACCATACGACAGCCCCGTGACCGGATCCATGAGCCGCTTGGAGAAATTGCGTACCGCTTGGGTGTCCTTATCCATGATCATGATGATGCCCTCGCCTTGCTTCATGGCGATTTGCACACTATTCTTCAGTCGCTCGTCGTCCTTGCCCTGCACCCTCAGCTTGTCTATGACCACCTCTATGTTGTGGTTCTTGTATCTGTCCACCTTCATGCCGCGCGTGATTTCCATGATGTCGCCATCGACGCGTATGTAGAGATACCCTTTCTTGCGCATACTCTCAAACAATTCGCGGTAATGTCCCTTGCGTTGCCTGACCAATGGGGCGAGGATGTAAATAGGCCTGCCGATGTATTCGTTGAGAATCATCTCGATGACTTGCTCCTCGGTGTATTTCACCATCTTCTCTCCCGTCATGTAACTATATGCCGTGGCGGCACGGGCATAGAGCAAGCGGAGGTAGTCGTAGATCTCCGTCGTCGTGCCAACGGTGGAGCGGGGATTCTTGTTGGTGGTTTTCTGCTCGATGCTGATTACCGGGCTTAACCCCGTAATCTTGTCGACATCCGGACGTTCCATGCCCCCGAGGAAATTGCGGGCGTAGGCGGAGAAGGTCTCGATGTACCGACGTTGACCCTCAGCAAAGATGGTATCGAAAGCCAACGATGACTTGCCCGAGCCGGAAAGGCCCGTGATGACCGTCAGCGAGTCGCGAGGGATCTCCACGTCGATGTTCTTCAAGTTGTGGACGCGCGCGCCCCAGACATTGATTTTCTCGTCTTCTCTTTGCATGGAGGGGAAATGGGGTTAGGGTTGCGGGTAGGGTAGGTGGGGTGGGGGGTTATTCGCTATCGGATGAGCTGCCAGACTTTAAGGTGTAGCCACGCAAGAGGTTCACGTCTTTGCGGATGGTGAATTTCCTCCCGTCGGCACCCTTGGCTTTCACCAAGCAGTAGTAAACGCCCTGTTTCACGTCCTTGCCCTTATAGGTGCCATCCCAGCCCTCGGCGGGGTTGTCCCATTCGTAGAGCTTCTGTCCCCAGCGGTTGAAGATGTAGGCGTGGAATTCCACGATAGACTTGTATTCCTTGGCGCGATAGATGTTATTAACTTCATCGCCGTTGTTGGGTGAGAAGGCATTGGGAAACACCAGTTCGCTCTCGTAAATGGAGACGGAAAAGGGTGTCTTCTCATTCGCCCAATAGTCTTTTGTGAAACTCACGGTGTCTGTCCCGTTGATGAATGTGGCATAACACACGATACGGTGCGACCCCGCTGTGGTGAAGGTGTATTCCGTCTCCTCCTCATATCTTACGAGGTAAGGATTGTCTTCCTCACCTTCCATATAGAATCGCCATTCATAGTTGGCATTGTACGAGCCTACATTCGACGGGTTGGCGGCAAATCGTCCCACCACCGGGGCTGAGCCTTTAAATGATTCGGTCTCCTCCTCTTCGCCCTTATCGTTGGTATAGGTGGCGGTGGGGGCGATGGATGGTTTTTCGTCTTGGGCATGAATGGCGGTAGTCGCCATGGTGAAAGCCATTAGGGCAAGGGCAAATTTGTTCTTCATCTTCATGTGGCATTGTTAATTGATAAAAGAAATCGCAAGATGAAAATAAACTTTCACTTGCGACTCTCTCTCTTTCTTGCAATTAAAAACCTTTTGTACACCCTTAGGGGCTCGAACCCTAGACCCACTGATTAAGAGTCAGTTGCTCTACCAACTGAGCTAAGGGTGCATCGCTTTTTCCGTTAGCGGTTGCAAAAGTACGCATTATTTTTATTACCACCAAATTTTTTCCGATGTTTTTTGACGATATTCTTTGCGAAGATGGTTTTTAGGCCTTTGTCTGATGGTCAATCCGCGATGTATTTCTTCCGATTCTTGATATAGACTTGCCCGTGTTGGGGCTTGTCGATGTTTTTCCCGTCGATGGAATAGATGCCTTGCCCGCTCCCTTCCTCTTGGATGATGGATGGGACGCTCGCCTTGATGGGGTCATACAGGGTCACTTTCTGTAGCCTTACCCCATGACCTTGTATCACGATGCCCTTTTGTTGGACGACCGTGAAAGCATCTTTGCCGAAGGTAACAGGGGTGACATGTTTCGCCCCACTGCCCGTGGCATAATATTGGCTGGGGATGAAGGCACCGTCAAACGTACCGTCGCCCACGGAGAAAGGAGTCATCTGGCTCCAGTCGCCATAGAATATCTGTATTTGGTCGTAGTCGGTGTAGTCTTGCGTGTAAGTGAGGATTACCTGCAAGGTGTTGTCTTGATGGGTGAACTCCGTGGCAGGGATGGTGAGTTGGAGGCTGTTCCCCCAGTCCAACAAGGCATCACCTTCCCAAATCACTTTCCCCTCCTCGCCATATTCCGGGTCGTCAGGGTTAGGCGTGTCGGGTTCCTTGTACTCCACTCCCGCCCCTTGGCTGATGCCTTTCAGGAAATAGGTGTTCCCTACCGCCATGTTTTGCCATCGCTTGAAGATGCCGAAGTTCTCCGCGCCATTGTTGAAGGCGTTGTTGTCCCATACGAAAGCGGCGAATCCGCGTTGGCGGGCGTTGCCGACGAGGGTTTTCAGGTAGTATTGCATATTCTCTTGTTGCGTCTGCTTGTCGGCCTCGGTGTAGTGGTTGGCGACACCATATTCGCCTATGACTACCCCCAGGCCCTTGGCGGCCCATGTGCTGCGGATGCGGTCGAAGAGGTTGGCTTGTGTCACCTCGGTGTCGGAGGTCAGTATCTTGCCCTTGTCCTTGTAGGCGTTGCCCCAATAATAGTATTCGCAACTGCCCGCATATTGGTAGGGGTCGTAGTAATGAAATTCCACGCTGAGGCGGTTCTCCACCTTGTCGGCGGGGATGGTAAAGCCATTCAACCCATGGTAGGGGCTACAGGCAAAGGTCTGCACCACAAGGTTGCGGTAATAGTTTTTCCCGCCCGTGGCGCGGACGGCATCGACAAAGGCCTGGTTATAGGAGTTTTGCACGGCTTGCTGCTCTTGCGTCGGCGCGCTCCAGTTGACCGTCGTCTCGTTTGTCCCCGCGAAGATAAGCCGCTCGCCATAGTCTCGGAAGTAAGTGGCGATGTTAGTCCACAGGGCTTTCAGCTTGCGGTTGTTCTCCGCTTGTGTGCTGTAGAAGGGGTTGCGGTCGTACCATTCCTCGTGGTGGTCGTTGATGATGACATACATACCCTCTGCCAGGCACCAGTCGACGACTTCCTTCACCCGCGCGCTCCACGTGGCGTCGATGGCCATGGTTTGCGTGTTGGTGACATGCCCTGCCCACCTGACGGGGATGCGTATGCCGTTGAATCCCGCTTCCCTCACCTTTTGGATCATTTCCCTGGTGGTCTTGGGATTGCCCCATTCCGTCTCCGTCGTGGGACATTCGAGGGAGTTGCCCAAGTTCCATCCCATCACGATCTCTTTTGTCCAGTCGAGGGCATCCAAGTCCATGCCCTCCTTGTCGGGTGTCACACTCTGTGCGTGAAGGCTTGTCGTGGCACAAGCGAGCAAGCCGAGGCATAAGTTTACGAATCTGTTAAGCATATTGGTTATATAATGTTTGTGCAAAAGTACACAAAAAGATTGAAAAATAATGCGTTTTATGAGATTTGTGGCAACAAATATTTCGGGCTTGATATTTATATTGCTTTTGTCATCTTTCAAACCTTTGGCTTTTTGACGATTATTCAAATGTGAAAACCAACTACACTACACTATCCACGTCAGTAGTTGCCGTCCTCCTGCCCCTTGGATGGTATGTATAGTGAATAGATGAATGGAACTTGAAATGTTTCATTCTAATAGAAATAATAGTCCTTGCAGCTGTTAAAAAGCGTTTCTACCTCTGCTATCGATTTCTTGATCAATTCCTTTTGCCTCTCTATCGCCTCAACCTTCTCAGCAAAGGATTGCTGGAGGGGGAAAGGAGGAAGAACGATTGAATATCCTTCAATTCCCGCCTTTGAAACTTCTTTAAAAGTTGCTCCTCGACCTAAAGCGATAATAGATAGTAAGCTGCGCCAAATATACAAATACTTTTATTTCACATCGTAAATTTTAAATTATTGTTGCAACGTTGCCACACCTCTCTTAACTTATTGATAAACAACTCATTGGGCTGTGGCATTAAGGTGGCATTGGTGGCAACAAATGATGAATTTAACAAAATATTAACACAAAATAGCCACAATGATGCAACGAAATAGTTGCAAATTTGGGTGATATTATGTAACTTTGCCATTATGAATGGTTCTACCCAAATGATTAACAAGAGCATATTACCAGAATCGCTACCGGTGCTTGGTAATGCCATTACCAACGCCTGGTAACACCATTACCAGTATGTGGTAACGTCATTACCACTATATGGTGAATGTAGTACCATGTTGCGGTAGCTGCCCCAAATGACACATTTTTTCACTCAAAATCGATACAGAAATAGTCGTTTTGTTGAGATTGTTGCCACCATGCCACCTTAATGCCACACCTTAAAACGTTGTTTTTCAGCAAGTTATGTGAGGTGTGGCATTGTTGCAACAATTTTTTAAATTCAAACGGTTAAGTAAAGGATAACTCATAAAAATACGTGTAACTCATGGAGCTACACGGGCTTCTTTATAGTTTATTTATCCCAAATAATCCTTGTTGTAATGGAAGATACTCATTGAGTTCTGGTTGCATGTGGTGTTTAGGTTATTACAGTTGTAAAAAACTTCCGATAAAATGGGGAAAAAGAATAAAATAAGTGTAAATGTTACAAATAATTAGATATTCGTTACATCGTATTACTAAATTTTACAAATGATTATACCTATTTTGATAAATACTTTCTAAATTTGCAACTTGTAAACAATAGAGCTGTTGTAATTGAGATAATTTGATAGGGAGGATAGGCTTTGAAACACCTGTTTTAACTTGTTGTTTTCAGATTCTTCTATGTATTTTGAATATCGCTTTGTATTGTCACACGCCTAATATATGTTTATAAAATAATCTTATGAGAAATCTTTTGAGAAAATTATGTTTGCTGGTTCTGATGCTTCCGTGTATGGCACAGGCTCAGCAGTATGTGTTTGGCACAACGCCTGCTCTCCATGTAGATGGTAACGTGCTGAAAGACCCGAGTGGCAACACTGTGGTTTTGCACGGTGTGATGGACACTCCGAGTCCCTATTTCAATAGTTACCGCTGGGGAGAATGGTGGGGGGGATTCACCGACGAAGCTGTGACACGGTGTAAAGACTATTTCGACAAAATCACCACAGCCATCACTTCCCCCGAGAAAGGTACTTATTGCAATTTGTTCCGTCTGCATCTTGATCCTTGTTGGACGAACGACCCTAACAAGACTGCAACAGGTAGTGGCCAAGAAGATGACATCAGCCGTTTCTCAGCCGACCGTCTGAGCACCTATTTCAATTCACTTTACCTTCCTATCGCACTCAATGCCTTAAGCAAGGGTTTGTACGTCATCATTCGTCCACCTGGAGTGTTCCCTCAGAGCGTGAATGTTGGTGGTGAATACAACAACTACTTGATGACCGTGTGGAATATCGTATCAAGCAACGAGACACTGAAGCAGTATAGTGGACAGATTTCTTTGGAACTGGGCAATGAACCTGTAACGGTGCTAAATGCATACGGGCAATCGGACTCGAATGCACTACACGACTTCTTCCAGCCTATCGTCAACAAGATTCGCCAGAACGGATTCGATGGTGTCCTTTGGATTCCGGGAACTGGTTGGCAAAGCAACTATCAGGACTATGTGAGCCATCCTATTCAAGACAGCAATTTCGGCTATGCGGTTCACAACTACGTAGGTTGGTATAATGGTAACAATTCGACTCCCATTTCTAATTTAAATAATTACATCAATCAGTTCCACACCCAAGTTCCTGTTATCGACACCAACCCTATTGTCATCACAGAGGTGGACTGGAGCCCTGAGAACAGCGGAGCGGGACATTATGATGAACATGGAAACTGGGTTGTTGCCAACTATGGTACATGGGCAACAGGTACCACCTCCATGTGGGGTGCGCTCTACAAGGGACTGCTTGACCATTATGGTACCATCTCCATGACTTTGTCTGGTACCGATACCTACATTGATGTAGATGCCTATCTATCAGATGGCACCGTACGTCCTGCTTATCAGACAGCTATGGTAGCCAACGGTTATGCCAGTGCATGGGAAGCCTGCAGTGGAGCCTGCTTCGAGTGGTATAAGCAGTGGGCTCTTGCCCAAATGTCAAGTAACATACCTGATACTTACCAACTGGGCGACGACATCGTAAGCTATACACCAACAGTATGGAATGGACAAACTGGACCATACTCAGGATTGGGCCACACTGCTTACGAACGCTACCTACATGGTGGTTCTATAGGTGTTGGCGATGTGCTCACTCAGACTCTCACAGGTGTGAAAAGCGGAACGTATAATGTCACCCTTGAGTTGGCTGCTTCCTTTACCCCAAATCGTGGTTTCGTGTGTCCAACGGGAACAGGTCTCTCACAGGCATTCGCCAATGATGAATACCGTACCCTTGAGGTATTCGAGCGGGAATGGGTTTCATCCGTACAACCTATCACGATTTCAACCGCCGTCACCGATGGCAAGCTGAAATATGGCATCCGCAACATCGCAAATGCCGGCAACTGGTACGTGGCTAATGTCACAAGCATCACATACGTATCGACAAACACCAACAACACCTTTAACATCAACACGTCTGCTCAACACGGTACCCTTACTTCCAGCGTGTCCAACGCAACTGCTGGTACTACAGTTACCCTCAGTGCCACTCCTGACGCAAACTTCCAGTTGGAGTCAATTACTGTCACCACTTGCACAGGTGAGAATGTCTCTCTGAACGGCAACAGCTTCGTCATGCCGGCAGCTGATGTCACAGTGACTGCGAACTTCTCCCTCAACTACGATGTGGGCGATGACATCATAGCAATTGCTCCTACTGAGTGGGAAGGACAAACAGGTCCATACTCAGGACTGGGCCACACGGCTTACGAACGCTACCTACATGGTGGTTCTATAGGTGCTGGCGATGTGCTCACACAAACCATTACAGGACTGAAAAACGGAGTATATGCCGTGACACTTGAATTGGCAGCCTCTTTCACTTCGGGGCGTGGCTTCGATTGCCCAACGGGCGACGGTCTTTCCGTGGCATTCGCCAACGAAACGCAGGAGAATCTGGAGGTGATTGATCGCGGATGGGTAAGCAATGTTTCGCCTATCACAATCTATGCCACTGTCACCGATGGCACGCTGAAATACGGCATCCGCAACCTTTCTGCTGCCGGCAACTGGTACGTGGCGAACGTCTTAGGCATCAAATTCTTAGGTGATGAAGAGACCTACTTGCGTGGTGATGTGAACAACGATGGCCGTGTTGACATATCGGATGTTGTGGAATTGGTCAACATTATCTTGAACAGTCAAACTGGTAACCCGCGTGCGGATGTGAACGAGGACGGCCATGTAGATGTTACCGACGTTGTGGTATTGGTCGACATTATTTTACAATAGTTCGTTAAAAACTCAAGATATGGCGTAACGGCTAAGCCGCGCTGCCAAAGAGTTCTTTGAAAATGTGATGTTTTTTTTATGAAAACCAACTACACCACCATTGATACAGAGGGATGTATCAATGGTGGTGTAGTTGTGTCGTTGAAATTTCAAAAT
The DNA here is from genome assembly GCA_017428055.1 of Prevotella sp. Classification (GTDB taxonomy): domain Bacteria; phylum Bacteroidota; class Bacteroidia; order Bacteroidales; family Bacteroidaceae; genus Prevotella. Next base: position 35,534 of record JAFRRN010000073.1, on the reverse strand, counting down.
CCCACAAGATCATTTTGAGTGATTTGAAGGCCATTTTGTGCGATTTCTGCACGAAGTGCATATCCGCTGCCGTATGCCTGTAGTCTTTTTACCCCAAATGACTCATGCTCTCAAAATCCCATATGTAGGGATATATAAGTCCTTATTGAAGATTGTCGTTTTTATCTTCTTTATAGGTCAGCATGATGCTTTGTCCTTGACAAGTTCTGGCGTGAGCAATAGGATTCTTGGTCAGACATCTGTCTTGTGATTTATTCTCTCCAAAATAGAACAAATTCAATCATTCATTGGATTGGAATGAAACAGTTTGAAAAAGAAAAAAACAGCAACCTGCTTGATGTCTATTCCCCTCGCATAACCGATGGTCATGTTGTTACGGTCTACCACCGTTCCGTCAGACTTCACTTTGCCAATCATCATATTGTTCTTGTCCTTGACGGTTCCATCTGGGTCAACCTTTCCCACCAACATATAGTTCTTATCTCTAATGTCATCATCTGTCTCAATCTTTCCAATCATCATATTGTTGTGGTCTTTGACTATGCCGTTAGGTTCAATCTTACCAACAAGCATATTGGAATTGTTATATAATGATTGGGCATCACAGATTGAATGTGATGCCACAATCAATAATACTACAAAAAGAACTTTCTTCAAGCGTTTAGTCATACAACCAACTCAAAAATCCCCAATACCATTATGCTTTCATTTCAGTTTATATAATTCCGGTGTATCCTTTTCCTGAATGAAGAAACATAGCTTATTTTTTACATGATTAAACCAATAATACTTTTTCTTTTTGTATGCAGCTATGTAATCATCTATTGTATTTGCAGATTTATTAATCACCAAGTACACAGCGTTCTGGAAATGTAATCCTGCTAAATATGAATTCAATTTGAAGAAATCTCTCATGAAATAATATTCTCCTAGTATTTTGTAACATCTAAAAATTGTACAAAATGAATATTATTCGTACCTTTGTTGCGTCATGTAAATAAGTGGGGGAATGGCATAACATATTAAGTCGTATATGTCAAATGTTCCCTTCACTAATCCAAAGTATTGTAACACTTCACTACTAATAGTGACGAATGGCACAAGTGATATAATAATGTTCTTGATGGTTCCTTTTTCATCATGCCAAATGGCATCAATCATAAGGATGTATGAAGCACAGTACAATCCATCTGGTAGGCTGAACTTGACAAATTCTGACACATTCCAATCCTGAACACTGTAGCGAAGCGTATCAATGGTGTTGGATAAGCCCAATACAGAACACCACTGGTATATGTTGAGAGACTTACTTCTGAATAGCAAGTAGATGGCACAACCACAGACAAGAAATAAAATGGCCAAAAGCACTTTGGACATCGTAATCCACAACCTATTTTGCTTCTTCTGCATATACAAATTTATAGTTCATCACACAGAAGGTGTGAGCCTATCAGTTTATCCTACCGAAGGCTCTGGTAAAACCTGTACAAAGATAAAAAGAAACAGCCCACACCCTTGGAGAACGTATATGATGTGAGTCTTGATGACTACACAGATATAATTACTACCAAGAAAAGAACGTGTTCACATTCATCTGTTGTACGTTTAAGTTTACCAGACTTTTCGGTACAGATGAAAGCTAAACGCTTCCTATATTATGTTCATCATTATTATTGATGACATTGCAAAGATAAGAATTATTTAGCAAACGACGTTCGTTGTGAGCTGTTATTTTTACAAAAATAGTTCTTTTTTCCTTATAATTCCCCATATCAAATCATTTTTTTTCATATTAGGGTGCGAAAATAAAGAAAAAAATAGTCAAAAAAAAAGAAATGACGTGACCATTTCGTCCATTTTGAAATGATTAAGGAAAAAAGAAACAAAATGATCTACACAGCCTTACCGTATTTGATTTCGTGCTTTAAAAACTCATAACAATATGCGGGACTCTGGTAATAAAGTCCTGTTTCCGTATCCATTAACTTGTCATATAGCTGCGAATGATAGACAATATCAAGAGCCTCGATTACAGAAACGCCAGTATCTTCTATCAGATATCTCGCAACATCGTCAATAATTAGTTCTATTAGGAATTTCTGTTCTTTAGTCATAGTTTCTTTAACTTTGAAATGGCAAGTTCTGTACCGAAGAAATATTGTCTGTTAAGTCCTTTATATTCCAGTTCTGATACCAGTTTCTCCAAAGATATTCCTCCAAGCAGATAGCGGCGAAGTTGAAAAGCAACAGTATCGTCGGCAACTGGTCCTACTACAATATCATAACTATGGGAAAAACCATTATGATTCAAGTCTCTATTGTCAAGTACGAATTGAGCCCACTCGACAGATACCTTTGGGAATAAAAGTATTTTAATGGTGTTGTCATTAAGTAAAGATTCATCGAACTCATATTGTGTTACAATTGGATTCCCATAACCACTAAGTCTGACACGACGAAAAGCCATCTCGTCTGCTTGAGATTTAATATCCGTCAGATAAAACCCTTTACCAAAATCCTTATACGGTTTACAAAGTGAAAGGTCGATTTCTTCTATGGCAACGTTTGAACCGTGATAAAGAATCATTCCAGACCTCCTCCATTACGTTTGCAAATCATAGATAAGTCTGCTACGGCATCATCAAGAGACAAAGTATGTTCTGCAGCATAACATTCATCAAGGAATGCTAAACCGCCAAATCGTTTCAAATATGCGAACGCTTGCTTGGGTTGTAGGTTGAAATGCTCACCAAACACAGCAATACATGTTATGAAATACGATAGTTTATCTCTTGTTTCTTTACTCATTAGTTTTCTTTTTATCATTTGAGTGCAAATATAAGAATTATTTCGCAAACGATGTCCGTTGTAGATAGGAAAATTGTCTTTTATTATTCTTGCCTTTAAACGGAAATCCCCGCAAACTCTTTATTTGCAGGGATTCTTGTGAGGGGGTGCCCAGAGGGACTCGAACCCTCGACATTCAGAACCACAATCTGACGCTCTAACCAACTGAACTATGGGCACCATGTACGGATTTCCGTTGAAATGCGGGTGCAAAGATAAGGGAATTATTTGTAATCGCCAAATAATTCCCTATCTTTTTTGCCTTTACTGTGCCGGTGCAGCCTCCTTGGCGGGTGCTGCCGGTTTCTCTGCTGCTGCGGGAGCGTCGCTTTTGGCGGGAGCGGCTGCCTTGTCTGTAGCGGGTGCTGCTTGCTGTCCTGCGCCAAACCCTGGTGTGTTGGTGGGGTTGGTTGTCTCCGTCTGCGTGGCGATGTTCTCCAACACGCTTTGCTCCGTGGATGCCTTTGGTGCCACGTATGCGCAGATGATGCTAAACAAGACCATGGCTATTGCCAGTCCCCATGTGGTTTTCTCCACGATGTCAGTGGTCTTGCGCACGCCCATGATTTGGTTTGATGAAGAGAAGTTGGAGGCAAGTCCTCCGCCTTTTGACTCCTGGATGAGCACGATGCCAATCATCATCAGTGCTGCCAGTACAATCAGTACTACAAATAATGTGTAAATCATCTTTTTATTGTTTTAATTTTCGCTATTTAACACTAATTTCTCCAAGAAACGGATTTGGTCTGCAAAATAAATATTTTTTTTTGGAAAATTCAAATTTAAACGCTTAATTATTTCAAGAGCCTTGGAATATCTGCCTTGTTTGATGTATATTTTCGCCAAAGTCTCCGTAAAATAGCCCCCCTCGCCGTAAAAGTCGCCGTTTTCCTCTTCCGTATCGATTTCTGGCAGGTATTCGGGTTTTTCCTTGAGTTGTATCTTCCCGCCGTCCTTTTTGATGAAGTCGTCGATGAGTTCCTGGCCTTTCAACTGGGTGGCATCGCCGTCTTTTGGTTTCTCTTCGCCCTCGATGTCCAAGAGGTACGACACGTAGTCCAAGGCGGCATCGGCAGGAGTGGGCCTTCTTTTCTGCGTGGGGCTGGTCTCCTGTTGGTCGGGGATGGACTTGAGGAAGTTGTCGATGAGGCTGATGGTGCGGTCTGCTGTTCGTGTATCGCCAACTTTCTTCTTGGCGGTGTGTGCGGTCTTGGGAATCTTGTAATGGGCAGCCTCCACAAGATCGAACAACACCTTGCGGTCGGTGACATAGATGGCTGCTTTCCGAAGTTCCTCGTCAAACGTCGGGTCGTGCAGCAGATAGAGGTTTTGCAGCATCAGCAACCGTGCCGTTTGGTAATAGGGATGTTGCGCCAAGAGGCATCGGAGGTCGTAGAGGGTCTCCTTGTCCATTGTCTCGGGATGCTGCATGAGTTGTATCAGGTTCATGTGTCGTTGTAATATGGGGTTTTTGTCACCAGTTTGCCACGGTGGCGTTGAATATTTGTTCGGTCAGTTCCTTGATCATCTCCGTCACCAGGCTTTCCTGTACGGACGAGAGGCTTTGTGTGGTTTCGTAAGATGATGTTGCGGTGAAGGAGCGTTCAAAGTCCTCGGAGTGGTTTTTGTTGTTGGTAAACCTGACGTTCACCGTCATCGACAGCTCTGTCTGCGACGAGTAACCCTCGCTTGAGATTCCTTTGTTGCGTTGTGAATATTGTGTGATCTCACCTTCAACTTTCATGTCGCCGTTGCGTTTCACCTGGCTCAACTTGGTATGGTTGGCGTAGATGTCCTTCAATGCGGTGTTGAACATGCCTCCCATCGGGCCCCAGATGTATGAGGAGCGGTTGGGGAAGTCGGCTATCTGTATGGTCTTGGTCTTGGTATAGTCGATGCTCGCCCCGTTGAAAGTGAGGCTCACCTTACATGCCATGAGGGTGGAAACGGCGAGAAAGATGATGAGGTGCTTGGTCTTCATGATTTGTCGGTCGTTACGATTCATCCGTCAGTCGTTGTCTTTGTCTCCGGGCATCTGCTTGTCCAGCCCGAACTCCTTGAGCCATCGATAGAGGGTACGGTCGGAGATGCCCAGTTCCTTGGCGGTCTTCTTGCGGTTGCCCCCCGTGCGTTCCAGTGCCTTGATGGTCTTCTCGCGGTTGCTCTCGCGGAGGTTCAGGTTCTCCGGCTCGATGGAGTCGTTGATTTCCTCTGCCACGGCATCCTCGATTTTGTGGGCGTCGTGTGTCGCCTTAACAGCATCTATCGTGTCTAAAGACGTGATGGGCAACCCATATCCGATGCCGTGGGTGTCGCGTACCTCCTCCAATTGCTTCCGCAGGCCGTTCATGTCGCGCCGTAGGTCGCTCACGTTGCCGCGCAGTTCATACAATATTTTATATAGTAGCTCGCGCTCGCTCTCATACGAATGCGACCCTGGCTGTGAGATGGGGGCCAGTTGGGTGCTCTCGGGGTCTTGCGGGATGAATTGCCGAAGCATCTCTGAGTTGATTTCCCGCTCTTGGCTGAGCACAGACATCTGCTCGGTGATGTTCTTCAACTGTCGCACGTTGCCGGGCCACTTGTATTTCAGCATCAGTTCCTTGGCGTCGTCGGTGAGCGTGATTTTCGGCAGTCGATACTTCTCTGCCATCTGCATGGCGAAGAGGCGGAACAGCAAAAGGATGTCGTTGCCACGCTCCCGCAGGGGCGGCATCTGTATGGGGATGGTGTTGAGGCGATAGTATAGGTCTTCGCGAAAACGCCCCTCGCTAATCGCCTTGCGCATGTTGATGTTGGTAGCCGCCACGATGCGCACGTCGGTCTTCATGATCTTCGTGCCTCCGACGCGGATGTACTCGCCCGTTTCCAGTACGCGGAGCAGCCGGGCTTGCGTGGCAAGGGGCAGTTCGCCCACCTCGTCAAGGAAGATGGTGCCTTTGTTGGCGATGCCAAAATATCCCTCGCTCTCGCCGATGGCACCCGTGAACGAGCCTTTCTCATGCCCGAAGAGCTCGCTGTCGATAGTGCCCTCGGGGATGGAGCCGCAGTTGATGGCAAAATACTTCTCCCTCCGCCGTGGCGAGGTGTCGTGTATGACGCGGGGTATAATCTCCTTTCCCACGCCGCTCTCGCCGATGATGAGGACGCTGAGGTCGGTGGGAGCCACTTGCAAGGCGACATCCAAAGCATGGTTCAATCCATCGCAGTTGCCCACGATGTTGTATCTGTTCTTGATGAGTTGTAATTGTGTCGTATTCATTGGAGTGCCAAAATTACACATTTTATTTCAATAAGTCTGCAAAAATGGCATGTTTTTAAGAAAAATTGGGAAGATAATTTCTCCCAGTTTGCGTGTCTACCATGAAGGACGGCATGGAATGGTATGTGAATAGTTATGAAAAAACTTGACAAAACGTTGTCCTGGAAAATACATGAAATAGCTTGGTTTTCGCCAACAGGATGGTCTGGAAAGGGTGGATGAGTCCATTTTTTGGGGCGGAAATATGCCTTTAACATTTTTTGGGCGGCATCCGCTGCCGATAGATGCCGCATCCGTCGTCAATAAATGTGGCATTTGTGGTCGGCGGATGCCGCCCAAATAATGTTAAAATGCCGCCTTTATCAGCGTCGGAAAATGCCTTCGATTCGTAAATAGTTGGTAATGAGCGAGTTGTGAAAAGCGTCAAAAACCGCGTTATTTTCGCCCAAGAATGAAGTTTGCGCGAAAGAAGCCCGTCATTTGCGCCCATTTTGTGAAAAATTATTGACAAAGTATGCCGAATCAAAAATAATTGTTTGATGATAAAAAAACAACATGAAAAGCTTGATAATATTGAAATAAAATCCTATCTTTGTCAAAAATATAATTTGGGATAATATGAGACGAGTTTTCCTTATTCTGTTGATAACCTTCACATGTGGTGTTGCCTGGGCGCAGAATGTGGTTGGTGGCGAGGCTACCGACGGCATGAAGGCGGTGATTAGCGGTACGGTATATCAAGAAAAGAGCAAGCTCCCCGTTAGGCAGGCGAGCGTCGTGGCAGAAGGCACCCATGTTTCCGTGGTCACCAACGACGATGGTTTTTTCACCCTGAAGGCTGATGTTCCCCCGAAGTATATTACGGTGTCGCACTTGGGTTACCAATCCAAGCGCGTCCGCATTACGCCAGGACAGGCGGAACCCCTGCGTATTCTGCTGAATCCCACGGCAGTGGAGCTGAAGGAGGTGGTGGTATGGACGGGCGATCCGAGGGAGTTGGTGAACATCGCCATCAGGAAGATTCCCGACAACTATAGCAATAAGCCCGAATTGCTGAATGCCTTTTACCGCGAGACCGCCATGAAACGGCAGCACTATATCTATGTGGCAGAAGGGGTAGTGGATATGTACAAGACTTCGTATAAGCATGGGAATCTAAGGGATAAGGTCGCCATACGCAAGGGACGGCGGCTCCTGAGCCCGAGGCGGGGCGACACGCTCTCTGTCAAGGTGATGGGCGGGCCCGTGCAACCCGTGCAACTCGACATTGCGAAGAACCTTGACTTCCTGTTTAATGAGGAGGACTTGAAATGCTATGAGTTTACCATGTTGGAGCCAACGACCATCAATGACCGTCAGCAATACGTGGTGGCTATCGAGCCGAAGTGGTCATTGGACTGGGCATTGTTTTACGGCAAGTTGTATATTGACCGCGAGACGCTGGCTTTTACCCGTGCGGAGTTGTCGCTCGATATGAGTGACATTGACAAGGCGACCCGCATGATGCTGGTGAAAAAGCCCCTCGGTGTCAAGTTTAAGCCCAAGGAGTTGGTCACGTTGATTGACTATCGCTATGAGGATGGGGTAACACGCCTAAGCTATGTGCGTAACACATTCCGATTCAACTGCGACTGGAAGCGACGGCTCTTTGCCACGGCATTCACTGCTGTTTGTGAGATGGTGGTGACAGACAAGGCAATGGCCGAAGTCCATCCCATTGCCGGGCGAGATTCCTTTGACTCGCGTGATGCCTTTTACGACAAGGTGGATTATTTCCGCGACCCCCATTTCTGGGAGGATTACAACATCATCGAGCCGTCGGAGTCGCTCGACAAGGCGATAGATAAGTTGGTGAAGAGGTATAAGTGAAGTTATTGTTCAAAGGATGGCTGTAGGAAGATAGTGTCCTCTGTCGCTATCGTAGAAATCCAAGATAATATTTGTGTCTAAAAAAACGGTCATCTGTATTCCTCCTGCATGATGGATTCCATCATGGATTTATAGTCTCCATAGATATTCTTTCTCTCTTTGGGACTCATCTCGATTACTTCTTTGGAGAGTGTATATGAATCCCAACTATGTTTCTTATGTGTGGCTTGGTCATGATGTTGACTTGTTATGAGCCTATTCGCCAAATATTTGATGGCGATAGGAATATCTTGAATGCCAACAGATTCCAAGACGGATAATAATTTGTCCCCACTTAATTGGAATGGCTTGGGTGATGGATAAGTGACCGGTATGGGTTCGCTGGCGATGTGGTCGTTTTCTTGCATATTATTCCTTCATGTTTTGTGCAAAAATACGAATATAATTGGAGAATTGGGATTAATGGAAAGGAAAATATGAGAATTAGCGAAATTATTTTGGAAAAAGATATGAAATGATGTAATTTTGCGAGTCGAACACATTATATATTATATGACATTATATCCGAAACTAATCATTGACGCATTGGAAAGCGTCATTTATGCGGGAACGAAGAAGAACTTGATTGAGAGCGGGATGCTTGCCGACACCCCCAGCATCGACGGTATGAAAGTGCGGGTGGTGTTGCTGTTCCCACGGGACACCGACCCTTTCCTCAAGTCCACCGTGAAGGCGGCGGAGGCGGCTATCCATTACCATATAAGTCCCGATGTGGAAGTGACGATTGAGACAGAGTTTAAGTCGAAGCCACGCCCCGAAGTGGGCAAGCTGTTGCCACAGGTGAAGAACATCGTTGCCGTGAGTTCGGGCAAGGGTGGGGTGGGTAAGAGCACTGTTGCCGCCAACCTCGCCGTGTCATTGGCACGGTTGGGCTATCGGGTGGGACTGCTTGACACCGATATTTTCGGCCCCTCGATGCCCAAGATGTTCGATGTGGAGCATGAGCGGGTTTATGCCACGGAAGTGGATGGACGGCAGTTGATTGTCCCCATCGAGAAATATGGCGTGAAGATGTTGAGCATCGGCTTCTTCGTTGACCCCAACACGGCTACCTTATGGCGGGGCGGCATGGCGACATCGGCATTGAAACAGTTGATTGCCGATGCCGACTGGGGCGAGTTGGATTACTTCATTCTCGACACGCCTCCTGGCACCAGTGACATCCATCTGACACTTTTACAGACACTCGCCATCACGGGTGCCATCATCGTAAGCACTCCCCAGCAGGTGGCTCTTGCCGATGCGCGGAAGGGCATTGACATGTATCGCAATGACAAGGTGAACGTCCCCATCCTCGGACTGGTGGAGAACATGGCGTATTTCACGCCCGCCGAGCTGCCTAACAACAAGTATTACATCTTCGGGAAGGATGGGTGCAAGCGGTTGGCAGAGGAGATGAATATCCCTCTCTTGGCGCAAATCCCCCTTGTAGCGAGCGTTTGCGAGAGTGGCGATGCGGGCAAGCCCATCTCCTTGAACGTGGATAGCGTGACAGGACAGTCGTTCCTCAGCTTTGCGCAAGCCGTGGTGACGGTCGTCAACCGGCGCAACAAGGAGTTGGCACCGACGAAGATCGTGGGAATCAAAGAATAATTGGATTTGGTTTTCCCCCTGTGGGGAGAACGTCATTTGTTGATGATATTCACGTCCATGCGGTTGAAGGGGAACATGAATCCACGCTCTTTCAATTGCTGGTACACCGTCTCGTTCATGTAGAAGTAGACAGTCCAGTAGTCTGAACCCTTACACCACGTGCGTGTGTTGACCACAACGCCACTGTCGGCGAGTTTGGTAAGGCCAATCCAAGGGGCGGCAACTACGTCGGAGTCGTCCACCGGGCCTTGGAGGATGAGTGGGTTTTGCCGCTGGATTTCATGGATGGCTTCTTTTACCTTGTCGAGATCCGTACCGTAGGCGAATTGGAAATCCAAGTCCACACGGCGGTATTTCTCCGTGGAATAGTTCTTTAGCGAACCAGTGGAAAGGCCTCCGTTGGGGATGATGATGGTCTGTGCGTCCACGGTGCGTATGATGGTATTGAAGATCTGTATCGCCTTCACCGTCCCGGCATATCCTTGCGCCTCGATGTAGTCGCCCACCTTGTAGGGTTTGAAGAGCAATATCATCACGCCGCCAGCGAAGTTCTGCAATGTACCGCTCATAGCCATGCCGATGGCAACGCCCGCCGAGGCGAAGAGGGCTATGAACGATGACGTCTCGATGCCGAAGATGGAGACCAACACTATGATGAGCAAGAGCCACAACACCACGTTGACGATGCTGGTAAGGAATGAATACAAGGTTGGTTCGACCTTGTTGCGTTCCAAAACCTTGGTGAACAGCTTGACCACCCACTTGATGAGCCAGCTGCCGACGATGTAAACGATGAAGGCGACAAGGGCGTTCTTGCAGAATCCCAATGCCCATTGTCCTAAGAGAGCGTATGTCTCTGGTGATAAGATTTTCTCAATCATGGTGATAATTTGTTTATGGTTGACTATGTTTTATGGCTCTCCACTGGCTCTTCTTGCATAGATAATTGCTCCTGCTCGTTAGCATGTTTTTGGGTCTGTCGTATCTGGAAGCCATAGATGGCGCAGGTGATGAAGAAGTATATCGCCACTTGGATCCACAGCATCTGGTATTCTTGTTGGATGTCTGCCAAGGTAGCACCCATCGTGTTGAGCCTGACAAAGCCACGGATGCCAAAGGTGGATGGGAAGAGACATGCCACGGCTCGCCATGCCCCCGGCATCTGGCTCTGCGGCCATGATATGCCCGAGAGGAAAAGGAGGGGAACGGAGACGAACACCACTATCAGCATGACGTTCTCGCGGTATCGAATGGTGCAGGAAATCATCATCCCAAAGAATATCGTGGCGAGGATATAAGGCACCATTAGCCCCAAAAGCTCCTTGCCGCCAATGAGTTGCGTGAAGCCGAACAGCTTCGGAATAATTAGCGTGAGGTAGGCTCCCATCACCGAATATACCATGAAATAGCATAAAGACTTGCCCAAGACGATACGGAAGATGCCGTTATAATGGTGGCTGATCGGTACGAGGTCGCGGTAGCGGTTGGTCTCTCGTGCCGTTCCGGCACCGAGTCCGATGCCGAGAATCAGTGTCTGGTGGAGGATGAGCATGAGTACCCCGGGGATGAGGAAGTCTGCATAACCGCCAGTGCTGTTGAAGATAGGCACCTCTTCGAAGTCTAATGGCCGTGTGGAAAGTTGCTCGTCACGGGTGGTGAAGTTACCCTCCGCATGATGCAATTGTATCTTTTTGTTGATTTCTCCCGATACTGCCGTCGCCGCTTGGTATATGGCTTTATAATAGAGCATGATGCTCATGTCGCAATAAACGCTCACCACGGTGGGGTTGCCTCGCGCAATCTCTTTCTCGAAGTCTGGCGGGAAAAACAGCGCACCTCTCACCTCATGCTTGCCAATGAGTTGCTTGGCCTCTTCCAGGTTGTTGCAATGACAGACAACCTTGACGTCGGGGGTGGCATCATAGTGGCGGATGAAGGCTCTGCTCGTGTTGCTTTTCGACATGTCAACGATGGCGACAGGCACCTCGTGAACTGTCTCCTCGTTGTATATCCATGAATAGAGTAGGGGGTAGAACAGTGGGACGAGGATGAAGAAGATGAGAACGCCCTCGTCCTTGATGGTGGACACCATCTCCTTGGCCCATATATAGCACATATCGTGCAGGCCTTCGTTGATTTGTTGTATGAGCGTTGGCTTTTTCACGGCATCTGGTTCTATGGGATATATTCGTAAGTGAGCATGGCGTTCTTGATCTTTTGAAGGACGAACAAGGGTAAGGCGGCAAAGATGAACAATGCGCCGAGGTGAATCCAGGCATCGCTAATCGGGTACCCGTTGAAGATGCACGTCTGGTAAAACATGAAATAATGGCGCATGGGGAACAGTTGGGCGAGGGATTGTATCATCGGGTTCATGGCAGAGATGGGGAAAGTGGACCCCATTGCCGAGAAGCTCAGCGCCGCCCATAGCGAGCAGATGCTCATCGACATGCGTAGGGAGGGCATCAGCCCAAAGGCGAATATCCCGAATCCTTGTCCCGCAAGCACGGCGGCAAGCCCCAAGAGCAAGATGCTCCAGATGGAACCTGCATGGGGGAATCCCAAGATGCCATAGAGGTAATACATGTAGAAATACATGATGGATATGTTGATGATGAAATGTGGCAGCACCTTCCCTGTCATTGCGACGACGATGTTGTTGTCTGCCAATGCCATCCATTCCTTGGAACGGTCAAACTTCAACTCTGTGCCGATTGAATAGGCACTAATGAGGAAGAAGAACACCATTAAGCACGCCGGTATCAGTGCCGTGCTGAGATAAACGTTGTAGTTGACTCCGGGATTGTTGAGCGGGTGGAGGTCAATGGCGATTGGCTGGAGGAATGCTTTGATCTCTTTGGGCGTTTTGCCCAAAGCAGAGAGTTTCGCCGACCCTACGGCAGCCGACCCCAACATGGATATGGTCTTGAGGTCGCGGAACACCAGCGACCCCGATGTGATACACGCATAATTGTAGTAGAATGAAATCTTCGGCTGGCGGGATGCCAAGAGGTCGCTCATCGTGTTCTTCGGGAAATAGATGAACCCGTCGATCTTGTTTTGTTGGATGGCTTTCCGTGCCTCGTTGATGTTTGGGTAGTGGGCGACAATCCGCGTTGTCTGAAACGCATCGAGCTTTCGGGTCAATGCCCTTGTCAAGGAAGACTTGTCTAAGTCTACCACACCTACAGGCAAGTCGGTGGGTTGTCCCTTTTCCATGAATGATGTGAAGAAGAAAATCACCAGCAAGGGAAAGAGTACCAAGCAAAAGAGGTAGATGGGATTACCTCTCATGATGCCACATTCACGCAATGCGATACGATAGATCCTGCCCATTGCCGCCGTTATTCTTTCACTATGAGTGACATTCCGGGACGCAACCCCTCGAAATGCTCCACGGGACGGGCTTTCACCTCAAAGGTCTTCAGGTCGTATTGCCCCGTCGTCTTCGTGGCTTTCCACACGGCATACGACCCTTGGTCCTTGATGTAAAACACCTTCATCTTCAGCTCTTTATTGAAGGCGGGGGAGTATGCCGTGAAGACATCACCCACTTTCATGCCTTTCAGTTGGTCCTCACGCACGTTGAATGTACCCCAAAGGTCTTTCATTATGGCGACACTCATGATAGGCGACCCCGTGCCAACCAGTTCGCCAACCTTGGGATAGACCTCGCTGACCTCGCCCTCCTCGGTCGCCACTTGTACGGACTCCCGCAATAACGACTTCATCACGTCAACGGCACCCTTGGCGGCACGAGCCTGTTGTGTCGCTGCTTCGCGTTCCTCTTGCCGTGCTCCGTTTCTTGCCATGTCGTATTGGCTCTGGGCAGCGAGTACCTGTGCCTCCGATGCCTTATAGGCGGCGAATGCCTCGTCGCGCTTCTGTGCGCTCATCACGCCCTCGTCAAAGAGGTTTTGCACACGTTTATATGACTTCTGGGCGATGTCACGGGCAGCGATGGCTTGTTGCACGAGTTGGTACGCTGCTTGAATCTGCTCCCTCCGCGCACCATTGTTGGCCATGTCCTTCATGGCGTTGGCGGCACCCTGTGTGGCTTCCGCTGCCCTCTTCTGTGCTTCTACTTCGGGGATTTCAAGGATGGCGAGCGTGTCGCCCACATGTACGAAGTCGCCCTCTTTGGCTCTCAGCTCCAAGATACGCCCCGGCAATTTGCTGGAGACGCGGTATTCTGACACTTCCACTTCCCCTTGGACGATCTCCTCTGTGCGTCCGAGGGTAAAAAAACCGATGAGTGCCACGATGGAAACCACTGCCAAAAAGCCTATAATGGCAAGCAGGATGTTGTTATGTTGACTCTTTGCTGACATAATAATTTGTTTTCTATCTTCATTTTTAATCTTTAATTCCCAAAGTTCCCAATGATTTCTCCAAATCAATCTGGCAGAGTTTCACCTCAATCTCAGCGTCAATTTTCTGTGAGTGAGCCTGTTGCCAAGCCGTCTGGGCGGCAACGACCTCCGTGATTTGCATCACCCCCTCGCTGAAACCGAGGTTGGCGCAGCGCAGATTCTCCTCTGCCCGTTCCAAGTTCTTGGTACTCATTGTCAACCGCTTATAAGCCTCCTTGACCTTAAAAGCACTTTGGCTCACTTGTAAATCCACCTTCTCACGGGCGTCTTGGAGTTCCATCTCGGCGATGTTGGTAGCAGCCTTGGCGGCATTGACCTTGTATCGTCCCTCGTGCCACGACCAGATGGGTACACGTACCATCACCCCCACATGGAACAATCCGCCGAACTTGCGCTGGAAACCATTGAACACATTGGGGTTGGAGAGGGTGTATCCGCCTAACGCAGCCACCTGTGGCAGGAAGGCGGAGCGGATGAGCTTGGTGCTTTCCTTGCTCAGGTCGATGGTGTTTTGCAACATCCGCAACTCGGGACGGTTGCCCATTGCCATCTCCTTGTCGATGGTTGGTATGTATTCGGTCGTTCCCAATGATGCCTTTCCCTCATCTTCGAGCGTGATGTCTTCCTCCATAGGAATGCCGCAGAGCTGGCAAAGGTACATCTTGGCAAGCACAAGGCCGTCTTCCACTTGCGTCTTCGCCATCTCTGCCTCGTTGACACGGACATCCACACGCAGCCCATCGGCCTTGGTGCATACACCCTCGCGGATCATTTTCTTCACGTCGTCGCTGAATTTCTCCGTCAGTTGGAGGTATTGGCTTGCCAATGCGTCCTTCTGCTTGAGGGAGACGACGAGCCAATATGCCTGGTCTATGGCATGGATTGTGGCTTGTGTCATTGTGTTGATGTTGTTGTAAGCCAGTTCCTCGCCAATCTCCGCCATCTTGTTGGCGGCGGTAATGGCACCGCCCATGTAGATGGGCTGTCTCACGGAGATGGTAGCCGTGAAAATGTTTCGCGTGTCTGTGTGGAACGCATCTTTCAATTGGTTACCCACTTCGTTTAATGCCGTGGCGACAGATGTGGTCGTGTTGTTCAGCAATTCACCCAATGCCGTGGCTTGTTGCATGGTGATGACACCCTTTTGCACAAGGTCGGTCATCGTGGCATTGGCATTGCCGCCCAAACCTGCGGCGAGATTTGTCCCGAGATTGGGTAACGTGTTCTTTTGCTCATCGTTAAGCAAAGAAATCTCCCGGCTTGTGAAAAGATAGGAGCCTGCCGCATCCACCTTGGGAAGGTACTTGGTCTTGGTTGCCTTGTGGGTGTTGCGGGCAACGTCTTGCTTGAGTTTTGAGATGTTTAATTGCTTATTGTTGCGCAATGCCAATGCCCTGCAACTGTCAAGGCTTAACGTCCGCTGGGCGGAAATGGGCAATGTGCATCCTATCAATATCAATAATGATAATAGCTTTCCCATCAATATCTTATTTAAATGTAAAACTCTTGGAGCCAATCATGTGACCTCCAGCGAAGATGCTTACTTGGTATGTGCCGCCAACCATCGCTTGGTCAACGTTCCAATAGAGGGTCACGGGGGTTTCCTGACCGCCATATTCCACGCCTTTCTTCATCGTGTATTGCAGGGAACGGTTCTCATAGTCGAAGGTGCCGGCATTGCCCAACACTGCTCCCGTGGGTGTGACGATTCGCACATAGACGTTCTTCATGCCGCTTGAGGCGGTGACGTTCTTCGCCAAGGCGAAGTCCACCTGCACCGTCTTGCATTTTTTCATGTTGTCGGTCTGGCGGCCGCGCTTGTTTTGTGCCGTCATGCGGATGTTGATGGCATCGAGCTGGGCGGCGATGGCGACCTTTTCAGACAGGGAGACCTTCTCATTGTTGAGCCCTTGGATTTGTTTTGTCGCCTCCTCGTATTGGCTCTTCATGCGGGTGTTCTCTGCCACGAGGTTTTGGTTGAGGCGGTTCAGCGAGTCGATTTCCAACACATAGCTGCGGATGACGGCACGGACGGTGGCAAGCTCTTTCTTCAATCGGGTAATTTCCCGGGCATCTTCGGCTTTCACCTTCTTCAACTCCGCCAATAGCCGTTGGGTCTTTTCCTGCTCGGCAGAGAGTTGGGCGATGATGGAGTCGTTGTTGATTTGGGTCTTCATCTCACTGTATTGGAGGGCAAACTGTTGGTATTCGTTCTCCATTTCCTGCTTGTCGAGTTCCGCCAGTTCCTGCATCTCCTGGTTTTGTTTCTTTTGCTGGTCGAGGTCACGGTATAGGTAGACAATTCCACCAATAAGGATGGCAAGCAAAAGAACCAACAAGGCAATCAAAAATTTCTTCATTCGTTCTATTGTTAATAATGGTGCAAAAATAGCTTTTTTATATTAAAAAGGCAAAGTATTTGATTTCTCAATGCCTTTTATAAATGATATTTTGGCAAATTTAACAAAAATGAAACAATGGAATGGTGGATTGCGCGGTAACTATTTCACCACCGTTGCCTTGATGATACGCACGTCATCGATGGGGCGGTCGTAGTCGTCTGTTCTCACGAAGTCTATCTTCTTCACGATGTCATAACCTTCCACAACCTCGCCAAAGACGGTATATTGGCCGTCGAGATGGGGTGTCCCGCCGCTCTTTCGATAGTGGTTGCGGATGTCTTTGGTGAACTTCGTTGTTCCATGTGTCTGCTCGTCGAGGAGCTGTTGGTAATGGTTGAGGTCTGTCTCGCCAAATGTCTTTCCCACCACGATGTAGAATTGTGCCGACGAGGAGGCACGGGTGGGGTTCTCCTCATCGCCCTCGCGAGCTGCCGCCAACGCCCCCCGCTTGTGGAAATACCGGGGATAGACGATTTCTGCGGGGATGGTATAGTCGGGCGAATACTCGCCCACGGAGTCTCCGGGCTTGGCATGGCGCGTGGTGGAGTCGCCCGCTTGTATCATGAAGTTGGCGATGACGCGGTGAAACAGGATGCCATCGTAATACCCGCTTCGTACCAAGCGCAGGAAATTGTCGCGGTGGAGCGGTGTCTCGTTATAGAGTGCCACGCGGATGTTTCCCATCGAAGTCTCCAATAACACCTCATGGCGGAGAGAGTCGGTCATGTCTTGCGCCAGGATTCCTATGGGATAGAGCGAGAAAAGGATAACTATCAGTCTCTTTATCATGTCGTTTGTTTTTTGTATATGCCGCATGTACCATTCGTACATGCCGCGTGTATCAAACGTACATGCGGCATATACGAAATGCGGACGATAAGGTTGTTATGATTAATGTCTGTCTTTAATATGCGTCGCCGTGTGCTATCTCCTCTTTGTCTATCTCTTTTTTGTCGAGTGCCCGCCAAGCATAGGCGATATAAGCAAGTACAAACGGGATGAAGATGCTCACATACGCCATCGTGCGAAGCGTGAATTCGCTGCTGCAACTATTGGCGATGGTCAGGCTGCTCTGCAAGTCCTCATTGCTCGGATAGTATGCCGTGTGATTCCATCCCGCACAGAGCAAGAGGCACAGCACCACCATTACCACGCCGATGCCCGCAGGCCAGATGCCTCGGATGTAGGTTTTGCTTGCGATGGACTTGATGATGCCATATAGCAATAATACCACTCCGATGAGGATGGCGACCGTCAGGTACCACATGTCAATGAGGTTGTTCAAGTATTTGTGGTCCACGATGCTGATAGTGCCGTTGTCATCGTAAGCATAACCGTATCCTAACACCACCTTGAGCAAGAATGCCAGGAACAATAATAGGAACAATACGGCGTTGCCAATCAATTGCGCACGGGAACGGGAACGGATGTTCTCATCGTTCACATTATTAATAATATATAGGCCGCCCAGCACCCGAGCCAGAAAGAACACGGCGATACCGAACACCACATTCCAATGATCGAGTAACGCGTCGAGACCATGTGAGGCATTTGCCCAGCGGCTAATGACGGGCTGGCCCATCTGCATGATGTTTGTCTTGTCAACTACGAAGTTGCTGCCCATGAAGAATGTTGCCACGGCACCACCCAACAAGACGGGTCCCAGGATGCCATTGATGACAAGGAATATCTGGAAAGTCTTTGTTCCTAAGATGTTTCCCAGTTTGTTTTGGAACTCATAACTTACCGCTTGCAAGACAAACGAGAAGAGGATAATCATCCATAGCCAATAGGCTCCGCCGAAGCTGGTGCTATAGAACAAGGGGAACGATGCGAAGAATGCCCCGCCGAATGTTACCAATGTGGTGAAGGTAATTTCCCATTTGCGCCCAGTGGAGTTGATGAGCATTCGCCTTTCCTCCACCGTCCTTCCCAATTGGAATATCATGGAGTTAGCACCTTGGACGAACATCAGGAACACCAACAACGCCCCTAATAGGGAAACGAGGAACCACCAATAGTGTTGCAAAAAATCGTATGTCATAATTGTATCTTTCTTTAGTTGTCATTTTTCAATCTTCAATCTCTCCGGTCCTTTCTTGATTTGCTTGAGCATGATGTTGATTTCTACAGCCAACATCGTGGTGAACAAGGCAAGGAAAATAAAGAAGGTCAATGCCACCGAACCGGAATTGATGTCGGAAACGGCAGCCCAGGTGGGCAACATGTCTTGTATCGTCCATGGTTGGCGACCGAACTCTGCCACCAACCATCCCGACTCGCTGGCGATGTAGGCCAATGGAACAAGGGCTATGGCACAGATGAGCAGCCATTTGTATTGGGCGATGTCTTTCTTCCTATAGATGAGGAATAGTACCAATGCGAAGAAAGCGATGAACAAGCATCCCAATCCCACCATCAGACGGAATGCCCAGAAACATACGGGGATGTAGGGAACCAATTGGTCGGTTGACTTGATGTAGCCATAACCGAAATAAGGCATGTTCTCTCTCAATACCGCCAACTCCTTTGCGGCGGTTTCCTCTGCCCCCGCCTTCTTGGCATTGCGATAGCACATCAAGGCGTAGATGGCAGCGCGTCCCCGTTTGACCTTCTCCTCGGCAGAGGGCTCTTTCGTTCCATCTGGGTGGGTATAGCCATTTATCAAGTCGTTGATGCCAGGCACGAAACCGTGGATGTCGCGTGTAGCCATCACAGATAGGGCGTATGGCATGGCGATGCGTAAAGGTGGCTCCTTTTCGTTTTGGTAATCGGGCTGCTTAAAGGGATTCACCCATGCAATGCCCGTCAAGCTTTGGTCGATGCCACCGTTATACAGGGCTTCCATGGCGGCGAGCTTCATCGGTTGCGATTTTGCCACCTGCTCACCTGAGATGTGGCCTGTTGCCAACGCCAGCCCACATGCAACCAAACCCACTATCGACCCAATCTTGATGCTCTCGAATGCCAACTTCTGTTCACGTCGTTTCAACAAGTACCAACAACCCACGGCAACAGTGAATATGGCACCGATAATCCATGCAGATGTGACGGTATGACAGAACTTGCCAATAGCAAAGGGCGACAATGCCACATCGAAGAACGACACCATTTCATTGCGCATGGTGTCTGGATTGAACTCACATCCCACAGGGTATTGCATCCAGGCATTGGCGACGAGGATCCACCAAGCGGAGATGGTTGCACCCAAACCCGTGAGCCATGTGGAGGCAAGGTGGAATCCACGCGAAACCTTGTTCCATCCGAAATACATCACCGCCACGAAGGTTGACTCCATGAAGAAAGCGATGATGCCCTCAATCGCCAAAGGCGCACCGAAGATGTCGCCCACGAACCAGGAATAGTTGCTCCAATTGGTGCCAAACTCAAATTCGAGGATGATGCCCGTGGCGACACCCATGGCGAAATTGATGCCAAAGAGTTTTTGCCAGAATCGGGAGGTGACTTTCCAAAACTCATTTCCCGTGCGGTAGTAACACGTCTCCATGATTCCCATGATGACGGCAAGCCCCAATGTCAGGGGGACAAATAGCCAGTGATAGATGGCGGTGAGAGCGAATTGTGCCCTCGACCAGTCTATCGTTCCTGTTGTAATGTCTAAAAGTAAATGACTCATTATGATTATGTTTGTTAGGTTTTGTAGGTGTTGTATGGGAGGTTATTGTGCTCGTTTCACCAATTCATTGCCCACATAGCTGGATTCTTCCCCTTGCGGTGCGTGATGTTTGAGGTAATTCGGGAAAAAGAATATCTTGAGTACCACGAAGATAATGAACAGCTTAATCAAGATGATAGCCCACAGGGTCTTGCCTATGGTCATGTGTCGAAAGCCGTCGTAATACAAGTCGAATACGCGATACCAAAAACTGCCCTTCCCCATGGTCGCTAATGATTTAGGTCGTTGTCGGCAATAGAATTGATTATTGTTGACAAAGATAAACAAATAATTTCACATCATCATGCTTTTTCGTCAAAAAACTTACAAACCATCATTGTTCTACGACAAAAACAAAGCCTCCTCGGGGCTGTAGCGTGGTAGATTTCGGAATGGTATTCGTCGTTGTGATGCTCCATGGATCCTGCCCACGCCTGCTATCCATGAATAATGTAGCCTTGCCCGATGCCACGTAGTCGTTTTTGAGGGTGATGGATTTCGTCTCGTCTGTGCCGTTGATGCCAGCAACATACCACGTGTTTCCCCTTCGCCGGGCGATGACAACGTATTCGCCGGGGTAACCTCCAATGAAACGGGTCTCGTCCCAGACGGAAGGCAACTGGCTAAGGAATTGTTGCACTTCTTGGGGTTGAGACAGATAACTGTCTGGTTTGTCAGCCAGATGTTGTAAGCCCGACTCAAAGAGTACGGTCAGTGCCAACTCATGGGCATGGGTGGTGATGTGTGGATGTTGTGAGTCGCTGAAGGCGCAAGGGGTATAATCCATTGGGCCAATCACGTTTCGGGTGAAGGGAAGGATGGCGTTGTGGCGGGCGGCACGTCGTGTGAAGGTGGGTACGTTGTTGTACCATTCCGCACCGTAGACACCTTCCGTGGTCAACAGGTTGGGCCATGTGCGTTGCCATCCGCGTGGAATGGTCGCCCCGTGGAAGTTGACAAGTAGGTGGTGCTTGGCGGCACATTCGAGCAGGTTGAGGCAATAGTCCATGTTCATCTGCGTGTCTCCCGAGAAGAAGTCAATCTTTACTCCTGCCACACCCAGTTGCTCGCACCATGCAAACTCCTTCTCGCGGTCTTCGGGTTTGTTGAGGCGGAACTTGGGACCGGGGGCTCCGTCAATCCAACCCACGCTGGAATTGTACCAGATCATGGGCTTCACTCCTTGTGACTTGGCATAGTTGATGGCATCTTCGATGGTCTTGCCGTCTTTCATCTCATCCCATTCAGCATCAATCAGCACGTAGGGAAGCCGCAAGGTTGCCGCCATGTCCACATATTGCTTGATGATGTTGTAGTCGTTGGAACCATGGTTGTATGCCCAGTAAATCCATGAGACCACGCCAGGCTTGATCCAAGAGGTGTCTTTCAGTTGGCAGGGAGTGCAGACATCGGTGACGAGCGTTGACTCTATAATGTCGTGAAGTTGTCCGATGATGATGACTCGCCAAGGGGAATGCCATTTCCCACGGACCTGTAATTGGTTTTCATCGGGGACGACACGAAATCGTTCGCCGTCATGATAGAGGCAGGACGCACTCTGTTGACGCTCGATATTCGCCTCGGTCATGAGGGCAAACACGCCGTTAACAGGCTCTACCAAGGCAGGGAAAGCCCAACGGCGGTTATAGCCTTCGGGTGTCAGGGCTTGGTTGTAGTTCCTATGTTCCGGCCATGCGTCTACCGATGTTGACAACGGATAGAATCCCTCGTATCCATCGCTCCATTGCATCATCCACCGTTTCATTCCCTCGGGGATGAGAAAGGTGGTCTGTTCGATGGGGAGGGATGCTCCCTTCAAGCCGCTCAACTCATATTGGAAGGCGATGCCGTCGTTGTAGAGTCTCATCACGACCCATTGGTTCTCGCCAAGTATGGCACGGTACTCGTTGGCCTCATTGGTGCAATGGAGACGTTTGCCTATCAGCATCTGGTAGTCTGTAGATACCTTTTTGGAGAATTTGAGTGGGGAAGGGTCGCTGCTCCCCTCAAAGCCTATGGCTGCCATCTCAAGTACTTCTTTCTGGTCGTATTGTACGATATAGCCCTTGTCTTTTGGCACAAGGCTCAATCTCCCATTGGGTGACGCCACGTCTTGTGCGTGGATAGTCAAGGTGATGGCGGCTGCCGCCAAGGAATAGAACACTCTCTTTGTCATGTCAATATCGTTTTGGTTGAGATGATATAATATCTATGATTGGGATGGATATATCGTTTAGGTTTGATATATGCGGCATATATCAAACCTAAACGATGCCTTGGTGTAGCTTGGATGTATCGTTCCATGCGTTTGGTTGTGGCAACGCCCTTATTTATTGGATAATGACGGTTTGCCGTTTGAGGTCTTTGTCAAGGGAACTGTTGCCGTATAGCACCTCGTAAGTGCCTGGCTTGGTGCGCATGGTATTGGTGGATGGATCCCAGAACTCAAAGCTTTTGGGGCTGAGATGCAAGGTAATGGTTTCGGTTTGTCCCGCCTTGACATGGATGCGTTGGAATGCGCGGAGCGATTTCGATGGTCCATCGGGGTCTTGGAGGTTGCGTATATAGACCTGCACGATTTCCGCTCCGTCGCGTTTGTCCGTATTGCACACATCGACGGTCAACGTTCCTTTTCCTTCCCGATTGATGTTCAAACGCTCGTTTTTCATTTCAAACGTCGTATAGCTCTGCCCATAACCGAAGGCAAAGAGCGGGTCGTCGAAGTAACGATATGTACGTCCCTTCATCGAATAATCATCATAGTTGGGTAATTGTTCCGTTGACTTGTAGAAAGTCACGGGCAATTTGCCCGACGGGTTGCAGTCGCCAAAGAGGACGTCGGCAACGGCAGTGCCGCCTTCCTGCCCGGCATACCAGGCTTGTACGATGGCATCGCAACTCTCCGTTTCGGGTTTCAAGGCAATGGCGGAGCCAGAACAATTGACGAGGATGACCTGTTTGCCCGCAGCCTTGAGGGCTTTGAGGAACTCACGTTGTACACGAGGCAACTCGATACTTGTACGGTCGCCCCCCTTAAATCCTTCGATGTTAACGGGCATCTCTTCGCCTTCGAGGGCGGGGGAGATGCCTCCCACGAAGATAACCTTGTCAATGCCTTTCAGCTGGGCGATGGTCTGTTGGTAGTCGATGGGCAATTCACGGGCGATGTCAATCTTCATGCCCGCTCCCCAGGTCTTGACGGTATGGAAACGAACCTCTATTTGGAAGGATTGGCCTTTGTCGGCTTGGAGGACGGTACGTGTTGGTGTGGAACGCCAGATGTGGTGGGTAAAGCGTTTCTCGCCGTCGATGTAGAGTTCAAAGTGTCCTGTGCCCTCCACGTTCACTACATATTCGCCAGCCTCCTTGGGGGTGAAGGTGGTCTCATATTTGGCGGAGAAATCTTCCAAACGCACTCCTGGGGCAAAATAATGCATCCCATTGGTGGTGACAGCTAATGGCTTGGTATAATATTCGGTAGTGACAGGCTTACCCTCCATGGTGGTGTTGTGCCAAAATGTACCTCTCAACCCCCTCTTTCCATCGGGAGCAGTACATTCTGATGCTATATGGCATTCCATTACACGGTCGTAGGTGAGGTCGCAACCAGGTATGTAGACGAGTCTCTTCTGCTTAGCCCGGATGCCATCGAGAATGGTGACGGTATGGTTAGGTACACCATTATAATTGCCCCACATCATGGGTTCGTTGTCTGCATTAGGGCCAATGACGGCTATTTTTTCCTTTCCCTTTTGCAGGGGAAGGATGTTGTTCTTGTTTTGGAGCAATACGATGGATTGGCGGGCCATATCGAGGGAAATGTTGGCAGATGCCTTGGTTGACATTGCCGAATAGGGAATCTTTGACCATTCCACCAATTCGGGGGCATCCATCTCGCCCAAATCAAATCGCCCTTCGAGCAGGCGGATGACGTGCTTGTCCACTTCCTTCTCGGAAATCAAGCCTCTGTTGACCGCCTCGGGTATGCTCTTATAGGCATAGCCATAGCCGCACTCCACGTCTGTTCCTGCCAGGGTTGCCTTGGCAGATGCAGTGATGGGCGACGAACTGCTCTTATGGGAAGTGTAGAAGTCACTGATAGCCCCACAATCGCTTACCACGAGGTATTTAAAGCCCCATTCGTCGCGCAAGATTTGTTGCAAAAGACGGCTGTTCCCGCAACAGGGGTCATCGTCAAGTCGTTGATAGGCACACATCACCTCACGCACCTTGGCATCTTGAACCAACGTCTTAAAGGCTGGCATGTAGGTCTCCCACAAGTCGCGGGGGGATATATTGGTCAGGTTGGCTGAATGGCGTGTGTATTCAGGGCCGCTATGCACGGCATAATGCTTGGCACATGCCCAGAGCTTGCGGTATTTCGCATCTTCGGGGCCTTGAAGGCCGCGAACCACTTGCGTACCCATTACGCTTGTCAGGTAAGGGTCTTCGCCGTAAGTCTCTTGCCCTCTTCCCCATCGGGGGTCTCTGAAGATGTTCACATTGGGAGTCCATACGGAGAGGCTTCGCATCTTTTGGTCTTCGCCGCTGCCACGGAGCATCCGCTCATTGTATTGCGCACGCATCTCTGTGCTGGCAACGTCGAACACTTTGTATAGCAGTTCAGGATTCCATGACGATGCCATGGCAACGGGTTCTGGAAACACCGTTACGTTTCCCATGTTTGCCGCACCGTGCAGAGCCTCGCTCCACCAATAGAATTTCTTGATGCCAAGGCGTGGGATGGCGGGACTCTCATCGAGCATCAGCATGGCTTTCTCTTCAAGGGTAAGGCGACCGCAAAGGTCAACAGCCCTTTCGTGTGCACTGAGGTTGGGGTCTTGATAAGGGGATGTTTGTGCGGATAGTCCAAGGCTTGCACACACCATGGCCGCAGTCAGTAAAAAGCAATTTCGCATAAGGATAAGCATGATGTTTAAATGATGCACAAAGATAATACATTATACGCAAATGGGTGTTTGTTGATGTTACGGTTTCTTTCCCATTTGTTTCATGTTCTCCTTACTTCGTGTAATGGACTAAGTCAAATTGGTTTAATAGTCATCGTAATAGATGCTCGGCTCATCTGACCCGTTGTCGTTGGACTCCTGTTTCGGTGGGGCAACGGGATTGCCGTTTTCATCCAAGACGATTTCCTCGTCGGCTATCAGTCGGTTGTTGCTTGGACGATAATTGTAGTAGCGCGGCGTGTAATAGGTGACGCATTGTTCATACATATCCTTCGTGATGTCGGGATCTTTGGGTGGGTCGAATTTGGCATGATAATGTTTGAAAGCGGGGTCGCCCAATACCGAATGGAGGAACTTGCCACAGATGGGCAGTGCTGTTCGGCTACCTTGTCCCAATGCTCCCGTGCGGAAGTGGATGCTTCGATACTCGCCGCCTACCCATGCGCCAACCACCAGTTTAGGACTGACACCCATAAACCAGGCGTCGGAATGGTTATTGGACGTACCTGTCTTGCCGCCCCACTCGCAATCGGGATGGTTGCCCATATATCCATTGAGTGCCACGGATGTACCCCCACGCTCCTTCAGGCCGCCTTGTAGCAAAACTTGCATGAAGAATGCGCTCTTATAAGGGATAACTTGCTCCGTGGTGGTGGCACCCGAATAGACCACCTTTCCGTCTTTGTCAACCACTTTCGTTACCAGTTTCGGCTTGTGGTGCTTGCCATTGTCGGCGATGACGCTATAGGCATTGACCATTTCAAGTAGGCATACGTCGGACGAGCCTAATGCCATGGACGGTGCTTCTTCGAGATGGTTCGTGATTCCCATCTTGTGAGCCGTCTCGGCAATTCGCTTGATACCCATTTCTTGGCCTAAACGAACAGCCACGGAATTGATGCTTTGCGCGAAGGCTCGCTTCAAAGTTAAGGAGTCCCATGTGAAATAGCCATTGGCATTATGTGGTCTCCATGTCACTTCTTTTTTCTTGGCGGGGTCGTAAGCCTTCAAAGAGATAGGCTCATCGCGTCGCTTGTCGCAAGGGGTTAGCCCTTGGTTCATCGCCTCGGTATAGACAAATAGCTTGAAGGTGGAGCCTGGCTGGCGCAGGGCTGTCACCTTGTCATATTTCCAAGTGTTGAAGTCGATGTCTCCAACCCATGCCTTCACGTCGCCGGTCTGTGCTTCCATTGCCACGAAGGCGCAGTGCATGAAACTTACCATATAGCGGATGGAGTCCATGGTGGACAGTTCCTTTTCCACCTCACCATTCTCATAGTCGAACACCTTGACGGTGTGGGGTAGGTTGAGGTAATAATCGATGGAGTCGGGGTCGTCGGGGAATTGGGAGCTAAGATATTTGTAATGCTCTGTCCGCTTGGCGATATTCTCGATGAAGTCGGGGATTAGTTTCCCATGTTCGTCGCGCCAAGGGTCCATGCTCCCCCAATGGCTCTTGAAGTTTTGTTGCAGTTGCTGCATCTGGCTTCGTGCTGCATCCTCGGCATATTTCTGCAAGCGGGTGTCGATGGTGGTGTATATCTTCAACCCGCTGCTATATAGGTCATAGCCATTGTCGCGGCACCAGTCCTTGAGGTTGTCTGCCACCGCCTCGCGGAAATACGTGGCTTGCCCGTCGTAGTTGGTTTCCACCTTGTAGTCCAACTGGATGGGCTTTTGAGAGAGGGAGTCGAAAGCCTCCTTGGTCAAGTCGCCGTGTGTCACCATATTATATAATACCACGTTGCGGCGTTGCAGACAGTTCTCTGGATGGGAGATGGGATTGTAGTAGGTTGTTGCCTTGAGCATTCCCACGAGTATGGCTGCTTGGTCAACGGTCAGTTTGGCGGGTGTGGTGTTGAAGTAGGTCTTGCAAGCCGTCTTGATGCCGAAGGAGTTGCTTCCGAAGTCAACGGTGTTGGCGTACATCGTCAAAATCTCGTTCTTGTCGAAGAGTGTCTCTAACTTGGTGGCGACAATCCATTCCTTGGTTTTCATGATAAGCATCCGCAGACCTGGGATGTTGCCTAAGAGACCTGTGGAATATTGCGTCCTCATGCGAAACAAGTTCTTGGAGAGTTGTTGGGTAATGGTGGAAGCGCCGCGCGCGTCGTTGTGGAGGATGGCGTCTTTCACAGCCCCCAACAAGCTGATGGGGTCGATGCCGTAGTGGCTGTAAAACCTCTCGTCCTCGGTGTCGATGAGTGCCTTCCAGAATTGTGGGTTCACGTCATCGTACTCGACAGGCGTGCGGTTCTCATTGAAATATTTGCCAATCAGTTTCCCGTCTGCGCTATAGATTTCCGAAGCCTGGCTGGTTTGTGGGTCGCTGATGCCCGTCTTATATCCCGGTGACTTTCCGAAAAGCCCCAAGAAGTTGATGTCAACCATGCCTAAATAGATGATGAAAGCAAGGAAAAAGGAAATCAGCCCCACTATGAATTTGACATACCAAGGTCTGCCTTTGTATAAATGGGCGTACCATCTACAGGCTCCCATGATTTTGTCTCGGCACCAACGAAGGATTTTCTTCACCATACGAATAGTTCAAAAGATTAATATGCAAAAATACGGAAAAAACCGTGATTTATTGTGAATTGGCGATATAATTTAGGATTTCTTCAATGTTATCGGGCGAAAACCAGCGTATTTTCTCGTCTTTCTTAAACCAAGTGAGTTGTTTGCGCATATAGCGGCGGGTGTTCGACTTAATCTTGAAAATCGCCTCCTCGCGTGTGCAATGGCCGTCGAAAAAGTCGAAGAGTTCCCTATACCCAACGGTATTCAGTGAGTTGAGGTGGCGTTTGGCATAGACATTCCTCGCCTCCTCTTCCAACCCCTGCGCCATCATGTCGTCTACGCGGCGGTTGATGCGGTCATATAGTTCCTCCCGGGGACGATTCAGTCCAATCTTCAGGATATGGAATGGGCGGTTTTTTATTTGGTTGGTACGAAAAGAGGTATAGGTCTTTCCCGTTTGATGGCAGATTTCGAGGGCATGGACAACGCGGCGTGGGTTGTTCTTGTCGACGATTTGGTAATGTTCGGGGTCAAGTTGCCGCAACTCTTCCACCAATGCGGGCAACCCCTCCTCTTGCAAGCGTCGTTTCATGGTTTGGCGTGTCTCGTCATTGACGGTCGGTATGTCATCAATGCCGTTGCACACAGCGTCGATATACATCATCGATCCTCCTGACATCAGGGCGATGCCTTTTTCGTGAAGTTGGTGTTCGATGATGGCGAGGGCATCTTGTTCAAACATCGACGCACTGTAATAGTCTTCCAAATGGAGGTTTCCCACGAAGAAATGCTTGACTCTCCCCTGTTGCCCTAATGTAGGTGCGGCGGTGCCGATTGGCAGTTCCGCGAAGATTTGCCTTGAGTCGGCATTGATGATGGGTATATGAAAATACTCGGCAACACGGAGGCAAGTCTCAGTCTTGCCTACTCCCGTGGGGCCGAGTATGACGATGAGCGTGTCCTTATTTGATGATGCCACGTTCAGACTTTTCGATGAAATCGACGATGTATTGTATTTCTGGCGACATCGGGATTACCTCCTTGATTTCCTTCAAGGCATCAGTACGTGTGTTGGTGCCTTGGTAAATGATGCGGTACGCATCGTGGATGTTGCGGATGATGTCTGCCGAGAACCCACGACGGCGCAGTCCGATGAGGTTGACACCGGCATAGCGGATGGGTTCCTTGCCGGCGATGATGAACGGTGGGATGTCTTGCGAGAAACGGCTGCCGCCCTGGATCATGACATAACTGCCCACGCGGCAGAACTGGTGTGCCAGCACGGTGGCGGAGATGATGGCGAAGTCGTCGATAATGACCTCTCCCGCAAACTTCGTGGAGTTTCCAATGATACATCCGTTGCCCACCACGCAGTCGTGTGCGATGTGCATGTTTTCCATCAAGAGGTTGTTGTTGCCGACCTTGGTCTTTCCCTTGGATGCCGTGCCACGTGAGATGGTAACGTTTTCGCGGATGCTATTGTTGTCTCCAATCTCGCAGATGGTGTCCTCGCCCTTGAATTTCAGGTCTTGCGGCTTGGTGGAAAGGCTCGCGCCGGGGAACACCTCGTTGTTGCTTCCCAGGCGGCAACCATAGTTCAGGGTGACGCTATTTTGGAATACGTTGTTATCTCCGATGATGACATTCTTGTCTATATAGCAGAATGGTCCGATGATATTGTTGTCACCCAGTTGCGCTTCAGGGTGGACAAAGGCCATGGGGCTGATTTGGTTCATTGCGCTTGGATTTTATTTGTTTTTGATGATTTGGGCGGTGAAGGTGGCTTCTGATACAACTTTGTCGCCCACGAACAGGTAGCCTTTCATGGAGCTGATGCCGTGGCGGACGGGATGGAGCAGCTCCACACGGAAGAGAAGGGTGTCGCCAGGAACGACTTTCTGCTTGAATTTTGCCTCGTCTATGCGGAGGAAGTAGGTAGACCAACGTTCTGGTTCTTCCACTTGGCTCAACACCAACAGCCCTCCGCACTGTGCCATCGCCTCGATTTGGAGTACGCCGGGCATGACAGGCTCTTGTGGGAAGTGCCCCATGAAGAACGGCTCATTGCTGGTTACATTCTTCACGCCTACGATGCTATTCGGACCCATAGCGATGATTTTGTCAACCAATTGCATGGGATAGCGGTGCGGAAGCAACTCGCGGATGCGGTTGTTGTCCATGACGGGCTCGTCGTTGGGGTCGTAGATGGGGGCTTGCACCTCATGCTTTCTGATCTCCTTGCGCATGAGTCGGGCGAACTTGTTGTTGATGGTATGCCCCGGGCGGGTCGCCACGATGCGCCCCTTGATGGGTTTGCCGATTAGAGCCATGTCGCCGATGACATCGAGCAACTTGTGGCGGGTGCATTCATTCTCCCACATCAATGGCTTGTTTTGGATATATCCCACCTTCGTGGCATCCATGTGGGGTGCTTTCAGCACGTCGGCGAGTTGGTCGAGTTTCTCCTGTGTGACCTCACGCTCGTAGATGACGATGGCATTGTCAAGGTCGCCGCCCTTGATGAGGTTGGCTTCCAAGAGGGGGACGATGTCCCTCACGAAGACGAAGGTACGTGCGGGGGCAATCTCTTCGGTGAATTTTCTCACGTCGTCGAGTGTGGCGAACTGGCTGTTGATGAATTTCGACTCAAAGGAGCACATCGCCGTAATGCTGAATTGGTCATCGGGGAGGATGGTGATGCACGACCCCGATGTCTCGTCTTTCACTTCTATCTTCTTACGGATGATGTAATAGTCCTTCTGGGCGTTTTGCTCCTCGATGCCCACCTCTTGTATCTTATTCACGTACATGATGGAAGAGCCATCGAGGATGGGGAACTCGGGACCGTTCACCTGTATCAGGCAGTTGTCGATTCCCAAGGCGTAGAGGGCCGCCATGCCATGTTCCACGGTGGAGACCCGTGCCTCGCCCTTGCAGAGCACGGTGCCTCGCTGGGTGTCTTTCACGTTCTCTGCGATAGCTTCAATAATGGGCTCGCCCTCCAAGTCTATGCGTTGGATGCGATACCCTGTATTCTCGGGGGCGGGATTGAACGTCACGGTGAGGTTCAGGCCCGTATGCAGTCCTTTGCCGAAGAGCGAGAAACTGCCTTTCAAAGTCTTCTGTTTCGATGATTCCATGTTGAGTCGTATTACTTCACTTGTTGTTTCAACATTGCTATTTCTTTTTTCAACTCGTCGATTTGCTGGTACATGTCGGGCAAACGACGGAAGATGGCCGCCGACTTCATGAACCCCTTGGCGTCCCAGGCGGGGGAGCCGATGATGGTAGTGTCCTCTTTCCGCACGCTGCCAGTGATGCCTGCCTGTGCTCCAACATTGGTGTGGCTGGCGATGGAGATATGGCCCGCCATGCCTACTTGCCCTCCAAACATGCACCATTCGCCCACCTTCGTGCTGCCGGCGATGCCACATTGTGATGCCATGACGGTGTTTGCGCCGATTTCCACGTTGTGTGCCACTTGGATAAGGTTGTCGAGCTTCACGCCTTTTTTGATGGTGGTGCTGCCCATCGTGGAACGATCCACGCAGGTATTGGCCCCTATCTCCACATTATCCTCGATGGTGACAATGCCGATTTGCGGTATCTTGTCATATCCCTCGGGGGTTGGGGCGAAGCCAAAGCCGTCTGCGCCGATGACGCTTCCCGAATGGATGGTGACATTATTGCCCAGTCGGCAGCCATGGTAGATGGTTACGTTAGGGTAGAGCAGGGCTTTCTCGCCAATCGTCACGCCATCGCCCACATATACCTGTGGGTAGATTTGGCTGCCGTCGCCTATCTCTGCGCCGTCGCCGATATAGGCAAAGGCACCGATATAGCAATCCTCGCCGACTTTAGCGTTGGGCGAAATGAATGCCAGGGGGTCAACGCCCGTCTTCTTGGGTTGCGCCGCGGCATACATCTGCAACAGTCTCGCGACGCATTCGTAAGCATTCTCCACACGGATGAGGGTGGTCTTCACGGGTTCTTCCAACTCCAGGTCGTCGTTGACGAGTACGATGCTCGCCTCTGTATTATATAAATAATGTGTGTATTTGGGGTTGGAGAGGAAAGAGATGGCTCCTGGTTTCCCTTCTTCGATTTTGCAGAAGGTATGTACGGTGGCGTTCTCGTCGCCCTCCACCTTTCCTTGTATAAACCCGGCGATTTGCTTTGCGGTAAACTCCATGTCTATAACGCTTTGTTTGGTTTAATTTTGCAAATATAGCAATTTAAATTCATATTCGGTGATAACAAAGATAATATTTGGGATTTTTTTGGGATAATAAGGTTAAATTCAGTATTTCCGATGATTGGGAAATGTCTTTTATCTCCCCGTCTTTGTTCAAGATCGAAATGTTCTCGTCGTGAATGTCGTACATATCTTTCTGTATCGTGTTCACGCTCATGAGGTATGAGGCCTCTTCCCTTGTCACTCCCAATTGCCGCATGATGCCTTCGCGCAGCTCCGCAACCTCGCTTTCGCCAATCGGCTCATCCCTCACCTCTACGTGGAAGATGTTTCTGTTGAGCATGTCTTGTGACAGGATGGACAGAATCTTGTCGTCGCTGCGGCTCCAGACCTTGATGCAGCACCAGATGTCATTGTCGTCGAGAAGGCCGTAGTTGGCCATCGCCTCCGTGTCTTGCTGGAAATGGGATGCGTCGACGGGGTTGTAGAGGAAATACTTGAGGTGGGGTGGGGCATAGACATCCATGCCCTGTCCGGCGAGCCACTTGGCTCTTGAGAGGAGGTTGACAAGGATTTTCTCGTATGCGACGGCCGTCTTGTGCAGGTATACCTGCCAATACATCAGCCGACGCGTGATGAGATAGTTCTCGATGGAATAGATTCCCTTGCGCTCCACCACGAGGTTGTCGTCCACCACGTTGAGCATCTTGATGATGCGAGCCGCCCCGATGTTGCCCTCCGTCACGCCTGTGAAGAAGGAGTCGCGTTGCAGGTAGTCGAGCCGGTCCATGTCCAACTGGCTGGAGATGAGCTGGTGCAAGAAGCGTTTGGGGTACTCGTCCTTGAAGATGCTGATGGCAAGGTTGAGTGCGCCATTCATCTCGTGGTTGATTTGCTCCATCATCATGAGCGAGATGTCTTCATGGGAGATGCCCGAAATGAGTGTGTTCTCCAAGACATGCGAGAAAGGGCCGTGCCCGATGTCGTGCATGAGGATGGCGGCTTTCAATGCCTCCGCCTCGCTGTCGAAGATGAATATTCCCTTTTGCGACAAGGATAATAATGCCTCGCTCATCAGGTGGAAGGCACCGAGGGAATGCTGGAACCGCGTGTGCTGCGCCCCGGGGTATACCACCGATGCCAATCCCAATTGCTTGATGCGTGAGAGGCGTTGGAACAGCCGATGCTTCACGATGTCGAGCAATAGCCCTCGCGGTATCTTGATAAACCCGAACACGGGGTCGTTGATAATCTTCGAGTCGTTCATTTTCGGGTGCAAAGGTAATCAAAAAAGTGGGAATACTGCTTGATAGCATACCGAAAAGTGCTATAAAGATACCATCTGACAGTGATGGATGTGGTATTTGACGGTGCCATAGCTATCGGTTGTAGGGAACGGATGCCACATTCGCAACCGTGCGGCTATAGCCAAAAGACCGTGCGGCTATAGCCAAAAGGGTGTTCGGCCTTGGGCAAAATGGGCTGGGAGTTGAAAATTGTAAGTTTTTTGTCTTGAGAGTATGTAATGTGGGGATAATGTTGTAAATTTGCGGACATTATCAACCTAAAATCAAATTATATGGAAAAAGAGAATGACATGAATGAAGTAGCCTATACCATCGAGGTGGGGCGCGAGGTGCTTGATGGCTTCCGCAGCGGACAGTTAAAACAACTTGCCTTTAACATCACAGATGAAAACCAAAGCCAGATATTGGAAAATATAGAAGGGCATCTGATCCTTTGCACAGAGGAGATGCCTACCACCTATCATGGCTGCTACTATTACAACGGTGGGAAGTTCCCATACGTCATCAAGAGCGATTTGCAATACTTGGTCTTGGCAGACGGTAACGACACCTGCCTCGTCAGGATTACCGACACGGAAACGGTTGCGGGTACCCGCTTCCGCTTCCAAGATGATGGAAAACCCAGCGTGGAAGACCCGAATGGAGACAGTTGTATATGGGAAGTATGTTTCACCGTGGAACTGGAACAGATGCCAAAGACATACCTGTTACGCTGGAATCCCGGTATCAGTTCCTTTACCGAGGGCGACTATGAAGAATGTCTGGCCCATGCGGAGGAGGGGAAGTTCCCCCTGAACTGGAGCATCTATGAGTGGGAAGAGGCAAAGGCGGGCGACCGCTTCTATATGATGCGGGTAGGCGACGGCAAGGCGGGCATCGTGTTCAGAGGGCACTTCGTCTCCGACCCTTACACCGCCGACGACTGGGCTGGCTCCACCAGGCAGCGGCATTATGTGGACTTGGTATGCATGGATGCCGTGGCACCAGGGGCTGTCCCACCGCTTTCGTTAGAAAAGCTACAGGTCGCCATCCCCTCGATAGACTGGGCGAAAGGCCATTCAGGAGTTCTGCTGCCGGATGAGGTGGCAGCAGAACTGGATGAGCTTTGGAGGGTATAATAAAAAATCCCTACGATAGAAAGGGTGATGTGCCATTTGTCGTGGCACATCACCTCCATTTATGTAATTTCAGTTTAATGCCGTGATGTAAGAATCCCTTAATACTTCCTCAAACGGCTTGCCGTCTATTCGAAGATTGTCCCAGATTTCCGAGGCAGAGTTGAAAACCGCAATCACCTCACCTTCATCATGGGTGTCACTATCACACTGCCAGCCAATAAAATCTGACCATTCCCTATGACGTGGCAGAATTTTGACTCTAATAGGTATGGTTTCTGTATGGATGCCATAGAAGGTGTCTGTTGCAGGGTAGTAGAATGCCAGGTTCAATCCAACGCACTCAACATGAAATCTAAATGCCTCACGTGTTCCAAGAGTCCTGGCCTCTTGGAGGTCTCTGTAGCTAAAGCCTAATTCATCCTCATAAATATGTTGCCCAATTCCGTAATAGTCCTTGATGGCAATCTTTCTTTGACGTTCAATCATTTCTTAATGAGGTTTAATTTGAGATTGATGAACACTGGGATATAGCTTTGCATGGGGTGCAAAATAACTGACGATTGCATCCAAGACCTTGTGCTCTTCGGCTGTCATGTATCTTGCATCCCCACCACGTGCTCTTGGGTAACGCTGTACATGAACCACTCCCTTTGGGAATACTGTTCCGTCTGCATTTTTGTGTTCATGCCCCCAGTCTAAATCCATGTAATGGCGTCGGTCTTTATATATTCTCAATTGGCGTGGTATATCGCCAGGACCCAACCCGACGTAAATGTCTGAAGTGTTTGAGAAACCTGGTAAGCCCGCATGATGGTCATCGGTGTCACTTGCCATCTTGATGGCTTTACACCTATATCCATTGATAGTAACGGCCTCTCCAACTGTCATATATAGATATTCTTTAAATCCTCCTGATTCGAGGAAGTATTTTTGATTTCCCATATCTTCTCCTACATCAAATCATAGTTATGGTTATACTGAATGCCTTTGTAATTACGGTTACGAAGCCAATCTAACAATGTCAGATTGTCTTTGATAAAGCCGCAGTCCTTAAGGCTAGTTGCAAGAGCAAGGGAAAAGTTCATGGCATACTGTTCCACATGAATTCTTCACCGATTAAATTGGGTCAAAACAGACCGAAACAAACCTTAAATCGAATCGCGTAAACCGCTGTTATACAATTAACTCCGCTTAACTAACCTTATTCTTTGCCTATTGCAGATTTGCCCCGATTAGAGTAATTTTGTACCGCCATTGTACCTCGGGTGGATGAGCAGAGGGTTCGTAGGGTGTTCCCTTAAATCACCTTATTTCCCCTTAAATCCGCTTAATTGGTTTCCGT
>JAFRRN010000072.1 GCA_017428055.1 Prevotella sp. | reverse complement strand
TATTTCTCAACTCTGGTCATGACTGCCTTCTTGGAGCATTTGAACTTCTCCATGATTTGCCTAAAGGTATAGTATTCACGCTTTTCCTGCTTCTTTTCGGAGTGAGACTGATAGGCAGGGGGATTGTCGAACAATCGTTCGATGTCTTTTCGTCTGACGATAGTCTTTCCACGTAGCTGGACAGCCTTAATGGTTCCATTGCTCATATAGCGATAGAAAGTAGCACGGCTCAGTCCAAGTAGTGATGCCCCTTCAGTAGGGGTGAGGAATTCCTTGCCCCCTAGAATATCTACCTTGGGAGTCTTCTTCTTTTCTTCCTCCATGAATTCAGCAATCTGCTTTTCGCGGATTGCCTTCTTGTAATCCTTATTATTGCACGAAGGTGAGCAATAGATAGTGTTCATCTTATGCGCAATAAAGGATTTTCCACAGTACTTACAGCGTTTCTGAATTTCCATAAATGTTGCACTTGTTAGTGAATTTTCTCCTGCCAAAGTGTCTCATAGTGTCTCACCACGTCTCATGGTGTCTCACGTTGTACCCTCGATTGCATTTTGGACTTTTCTCACTGCGTCTCACGCTTGTCCCTATGATGTCATCTTGGTGTGAAATCGACTTTCTGTTTTACACTCGCGGTAGAAATACGGTGCAAAAATAACTGGAAAAACTGTAACTAACAAATATGCAACTTGAAGTGTTAAAATGCAAAAAGTCCCTCATTTAGAGGGACTTAGTTCAAATTACTCCAAGTTGTTCAGAGTTGTTTATAAGGGGCTATTTGCCCACGCAGAAGTGTGAAAAGATGTTGTTTAAGGTTTCTTGTGGCGTGATTTGACCTTCGCCAGTGATTTCAGAAAGGTCGGAAAGGACGAGGCGTAAGTCTTCCGCTATTAGGTCACCACTTAATTCAATAGAAAGTCCTTCGATGACCCGTTGGATGTTTCCTTGGGCTTGCATGAGGGCTTCGTAGTGTCTGGCATTTGTCACGATGATGTCGTTTTCCTTGATTTCTGGAATATTGGCAGCTTGATAAATCATCTTTTCCAGAGCGTCGATATTGGTATCATATTTCGCAGAGATGGTTATGAAGGGAGGTGAGAAAAGGTCAATGTGTGAGAGATGGATAGTTTTTTCTTTGTCAATTTTGTTTTGGATAATGATTAAAGATTTTCCTTCACAATGCCCTTGTATTTCTCGCAACTCTTCTAAGGAAGGATTATTGTCAATGAGCCAAAGGATGATACTTGCCTTTTCAATCGCTTGATATGTGCGGTTGATTCCTATTTGTTCTATGGTGTCTTGTGTTTGGCGAATG
The DNA here is from genome assembly GCA_017428055.1 of Prevotella sp. Classification (GTDB taxonomy): domain Bacteria; phylum Bacteroidota; class Bacteroidia; order Bacteroidales; family Bacteroidaceae; genus Prevotella. The sequence goes on along the minus strand of JAFRRN010000072.1, from coordinate 29,022 downwards.
CCAGCGGTATCAATGAAACGGAACGTTATGCCATTGATGTCGATAGTGTCTTCAATGGTGTCACGTGTCGTGCCGTGGATTTCAGACACGATGGCTCTATCGTCTTTTAGGAGACGGTTTAGAAGAGTACTCTTGCCAACATTTGTCTTACCGACAATCGCAACGGGAATGCCCTGTTTGATAGCCTGCCCCGTTTCAAAGGAGTGGGCTAATGACTTAATGCGAGACTCGATTGTTTGTGCAAGTTCCATTAACTCCTTGCGGTCGGCAAACTCTAAATCCTCATGGTCAGAGAAATCCAGTTCAAGTTCCAATAATGATGTTAGTTTCAACAATTGCTCACGTAAGGTAGAGAGTTCTGAAGAGAAAACCCCTCGTAATTGGCTCATCGCCATCTGGTGCGTGGCGCGGTTGGTGGAGGCGATGAGGTCTGCCACGGCTTCCGCTTGCGAAAGGTCTATCTTTCCATTCAGATAAGCCCTCATGGTATATTCGCCAGGATTTGCCATGCGGCATCCATTGGATACAAGCAGGTTTAAGATTTGGCGGATGATGTAGGTTGACCCGTGGCAAGCAATCTCGATGGAATCCTCCCCTGTGTATGAGTGAGGTGCACGGAAGGATGATACCATTACTTCGTCTATCATTTCTCCATCGACATTTACAACCTGATGATAATGAACGGTATTGGGTAGGAAAGCAGTTGGCTTATCCTTGAGAATGTGCAAAACGGCAGAATACGATTCTGTTCCTGAGACGCGAATGATGCTAAGGGCACCACCTGGTGCCGTTGCAAGCGCACAAATGGTATCGGTATTGCTCATTTCTTCTTTGCCCATATATTTGCAAAAATGACGAAACCAAAGGTGATGACAATCAAGAAAAAGGCAGTTGTATATCCTGCAATGCGCATATCGCCCTTGCCTGTCAAAAAGACAATGGCAAGGACGATAAATACAATACAGAGGATAAAACCTACATTCATATTAAATAATTATTCCTTATCCTTAACAATGTTGCCGAGGGCATCGGCAGCCTTGTCGTTGAGGTTGACATTGCGTGTGGTGACTGCCTCGATGCTGCCAGCCTTCATGATGTCAGCCATATCCACGCCCGTTGCCGATTTCAACACGTCGAATGCTTGCTTGATAGCCACGGGAACGTTACCACTCATCGCACTGATGCCGTTGCCATCCGAACTGTATATGTTGACATCTTTAATGGCAGAGATGGGCTTGGCAACATTCTCCACGATTTGCGGTAGAATCTCAATCATCATCTGAGCAATGGCGGCATTGTTGTATTTCTTGTAAGCCTCCGCCTTCTTGTCCATTGCCAATGCCTCGGCTTCCCCTTTCTTTTGGATAGCGTATGCCTCGGCCTCGCCTTTCGCCTTGATACCCATAGCCTCCTGTTCCAGACGATAGCGGGCAGCGTCTGACTCTGCGTTCTGTGCCAAGGCTCGTTGTTCAGCTTCATATTTCTGCGCCTCTGCCACACGCTTACGTTGTTCCAAGTCGGCAGCAGCGTCAATTTCCACCTTATATTTATCGGCATCGGCTCGTTTCTCGATTTCCGCTACCAGTTGGTTTTGCTTGATTTCGATTTGTTCCTTCGAGAGGATTTGCTCCCGTTTGGTCTTTTCGATTTGTGCCTCTACCGTCTTGATGTTGATGGTTTTCTGCTGTTCCTGTTGCTGGATGGCGTATGCGGCGTCGGCATCGGCCTGTGCCGTGTCAGCCTCCCGTTTCAAGGCCGCCCTTCGAAGAGCCAAGTCGTTATTCTTCACAGCGATGGCCGTATCAGCATCCACACGTGCGTCGTTGGCATCCTTGTCGGCATGAGCCACCTGTATTTTCACGTCACGTTCCGCATTGGCTCGGTTGATGCTGGCATCTTTCTTGATTTTCGCCGTGTTGTCGGCACCGAGGTCATGGATTAATCCCTCCTTGTCCGTCACGTTTTGGATGTTGCATGAGATAATCTCGATACCTAGTTTAGCCATGTCGGGTTGCGCCTTCTGCATCACTTGGTCGGAGAAGCCGTCGCGGTCGGTATTGAGTGAACGTAAGTCAAGTGTACCGATAATCTCACGCATGTTACCTTGCAGCGAGTCTTGCAACTGCTCGGCAATTTCCAATGGGGTCATGTTGAGGAAGTTCTTGGCGGCCAAGCGAGTCCCTTCCGGGTTAGGCATCACGCGGATTTTTGCCACTGCATCCACATCCACGTTGATGAAGTCATTGGTGGGCACGCTCTCTTCCGTCTTGATGTCCACCGTGATTTGTCCCAGATACACCTTGTCGAGTCGTTCAAAAAACGGCACACGGAATCCTCCCGAGCCAATCAGTACCCGTGGCTCCTTGCTCAGACCCGATATGATGAATGCGTATGATGGCGGAGCCTTGACGTAAGAGATAAAAATGAAAATGAACAGCACACATAGTGCCGCAACGATGATAAAAGCTATTGAAAAGTCCATATTATTAGAATTTAGTTGTTATAATTATATTCTGTCAAGTACAGTTTTGATGAGCGTGTCGATGGAGTTCTTGTATTCTGTGTTCATTTCCTTGGCGTAGCGGTTGGCTATGACCATGCAACAAGTCATGGCACGATGGCCAAGCAGCGATGCCAGTCCTGCGAGAGCCGATGATTCCATCTCGAAGTTGCAGATACGCAACCCGTTGTATTCAAAAGACTCCACTTTCTCGTTTTGTCTTGGGTCGGCGAGCGGTATGCGCAACTCCCTGCCTTGCGGTCCATAGAAGCCGCCGCATGAGATGGTAATGCCTCGCACCATATCCTCGCCAGCGATTTGGTTGATGAGATTCATGTCCGCATTTGCCACGTATGGGGCGGCGTGAAGAGGATTCCATTCCATGTGTTTGACAAAGGCCTTTTCTAATTCCAGGTCGCACACCTCGTTTCTCCCTGCATAGAAGTTGAGCAGTCCTTCAAAACCTATGCTCTTCACGCTCGCAACGAATGTGCCGACTGGCGTGTCGGGTTGCAGTCCGCCGCATGTGCCGATGCGTACCATCGTGAGTGTGCGGTGCTCGGGTTTTTCCGTGCGTGTCTCATAGTCGATGTTTGCGAGCGTGTCGAGTTCATTCACCACGATGTCGATGTTGTCGCACCCTATGCCGTGCGACTGCACCGTGATGCGTTTCCCCTTGTAATATCCCGTGATGGTATGAAACTCGCGGCTTGCCACTTCACATTCTATTTCGGAAAAGTGTGCGGCGACGGTATTCACTCTTGCGGGGTCTCCCACGAGGATTACTTTGTCAGCCAGTTGTGATGGTTTGAGATGAAGGTGGAAACAGCTTCCGTCTTCGTTGATGATCAGTTCTGATTCGGCGTAGTATTTCATATAGGTTTGTTGTTTAAGATTGAATTTTCTGCGTTTCGTATTTTTTTCTCTAATTCTTTCTGGTCTTTTTTTTGCTGTTCGATGTCGTGTTCTAAGCGTAAGATTGGCTGTTTCAGTTCTGTTCGCCGTTTGGAGTTTCCGCTTATGTATGCCTCGCGTAGCCCCTCAAGCTTCTTTTCGTTTAGCATTACCATGGTAGAGAGTTCCGTATACTGCTGGTAAAGTTTCTTTGCCGTTGGCGAAAGGAATTCTTTGGCGTTGTCATATACTAACTTGTCGTTGACGATAAAAGGCTTCTCTGTGCCTATTCCTTTCGTCATTGTCATCATCCCACTACCGGTAGTTTCCCGTCGGGATGTCACTTTCGCCAGCCGTTTCATGGCTTGTGTACGGTCTCCAAAAGCCCATGTGTCCTTAATGCTGCATAGTTTTGCATAGCTTTGCAATTTCTCCTTGTCCGTATTGCCGTGAAAAGCCTCTCGGGTGGACGTGGGAACGAAGGTGTATATGCACACTTTTCCCTCTGGTTGGTAGCGGTCGCTCACCAACCATCCCAACGAATCCAGCTCGTCGAATGCGATGAGATAATCATTAGAGGTGGAATTAAATGGCAAACCATAGTTCTCTGGTTTGTAGAAAGTACCCGTCTCGCCATCAAATAGCGTCATGAAAATGTCGTAGCCCCCTAACGAGTTCTCCCCTGTCGCGGAGAAAAACAACGTGTACCCGTCTGCCATTAGAAATGGATAGTTGGCATTCTCCCAGCCTTTCTCAAACTCATTGATGCGATGTGGCTCTCCCCAATCGTCTCCAAGGCGGTCTGTCGAATAGAGGCTCGTGCCTTGGACGGAGTCTCCCAGGGCATAATAACAGCGGTTGCCAAACTCGTTGCGATATAGTCCGCAAGAAACCTGTGTCTCTTTTCCGAAAAATTGGCTATAAGTGGTCAGCAAACCTGATTCCGAGTTCAGTGGTATCCTATCGATAAATCCTTTCTTGTCCACCACCATACTGTCTATGAACATCACCCTCGCCGTTTGTGGGAGCATTGACTGGAACAATGATTGTGCCGACAAAGACAACCCCTGCGTCAGAAACAGATAAACCATTAAAATAGAACGGGCTTTTATAAGGTATGTATAGCGAAAAGAATGATGAATTGACATAATACGAAAGTTTAAGAAACAAAAATAATACTTTTTGGGGAAATGAGAAAATATCAATGAAAGAATTAAGATTTTTTTAAGGGAGTTGTTGCTTAAAAAAACACAGTATCGTTTATTGTTGGTATTCCTATCTGAAACAGTTGGTATATGATAGGAACAATCATGGATAAAGGCGGTTCCCTCCTATCAGTTGCAGGAAACCCCTATTGTTTCATTTTACCCTCCCTTTCCAAGGCATTCCAGATGGAATAGCGGGCTTCGGGATTAAGGGATTCCATTTGTTGGAAGACCTGTTGGATGTCTGTTCGATAGGAATCTTTCTCGTATGGACAGAGCTTGCGCTGCTTCTGGTAGCCCTGTTGGTCGGCGTATGCCTTGATGTCTGCCTCATGGCAAAGGCATAAGGGGCGGATGATTGTCAAGGGCATTTTCTTCATCTGCAAACTGGCGGGCATGGTGTCAAATCGTCCTTGGAATGTCAGGTTCATTAGTGCGGTGTGGATGAGGTCGTCATTGTGGTGTCCGAGGGCAATCTTGTTGCATCCAAGTTGTTGGGCGAGGTTGAACATTTCCTTGCGTCGCATCCACGAACAAAGGAAACAGGGCGACTTGCGCTTGTCGGTTGTAGGGTCGAAGGAGGTGGTTACGACGTGCAGCGGCACGTTTCGTTCACGGCAAAAGTTCTCTAAGTAGGTGGTGTCTGTTTCGTAAGCGATGTTTTCTACCCTTACATGGATGGCTTGTAGGGAAAAATGTGGGATGAAGACCCGTTGGCGTTTTGCCAAGAGGTCAAGCAGACAAAGCGAATCCTTGCCGCCCGACAGGGCAACAAGGATATTATCGCCATTATCTATTAGATGATAGTTGCGTAAGGCTTTGTTCAGCTTACTTGTCAACTGTCTTTCCATTCATCATATCACTTCGATACCCATTTGCTCGCAGAGCTTGAGACTCATCTCCTTGAGCTTGAATTTCTGTATCTTGCCTGAGCCCGTGAGGGGGAATTGGTCGATGAAGAAGACATACTTGGGAGTTTTGTAACGGGCAATCTTGCCACGGCAGAACTCGCGGACATCTTCGGGTTGCATCTCCACACCCTCGTTAAGGATGATGAATGCTCCCACCTCCTCGCCGTATTTCTTCGATGGGACGGCAGCCACCTGCACATCCTTGATGCCCGGCATGTGGTACAAGAACTCCTCTATCTCACGTGGATAGACAGTCTCGCCGCCACGGATGATCATATCCTTGATGCGCCCCGTGATGCGATAATAACCCTCTTCGTCCATCACGCCGAGGTCTCCTGAATGGAGGAATCCGTTTTTGTCTATCACCTCTGCTGTGGCTTCTGGGTTTTTATAATAACCTTTCATCACGTTGAAACCACGGCAACACATCTCGCCCTGGACACCCACAGGACATTCCTCGCCCGTCTCTGGGTCAAGCACCTTGACTTCCACAAAGGGATAGTCGCGCCCCACGGTGGTACAACGTTGCTCGAAGGTGTCAGTGAGACAGGTATGACTCATGCCAGGGCTGCTCTCGGTCAGTCCATAGACACTGGTGATGGTCATATACATCTTCTCAGACACCTGCTTCATCAGTTCCACAGGACAGAGGGATCCCGCCATGATGCCCGTGCGGAGGCAGCTCATGTCGAACATAGAGAACATCGGATGGTTCAGTTCGGCAATGAACATCGTGGGTACGCCATAAAGGGCTGTGCATCGCTCCTTGTGGATGGAGGCAAGCACTACCAACGGGTCAAACTTCTCGACCATCACTTCCGTACATCCGTGGGTCAGGCAGTTCATGGTCGCCAATACCACACCAAAGCAATGGAACAGGGGAACGCATACGCAGAGTTTGTCTTTGTCGGTGAATCCCATCGCCTCTCCCGTGAAGTAACCGTCGTTGGCGATATTGTAGTGGGTCAGCATCACGCCCTTGGGGAATCCCGTGGTGCCCGAAGTGTATTGCATGTTCACCACATCGTGGCAAGTGACATTCTTCTTCATCTCGTCAAGAGTCTCGTCGTCGATGTTCTTGCCTAATAAGAGCAGCTCTGCGGTGTTGTACATCCCACGGTATTTCTCCATGCCGATATAGACGACATTCTTCATATAGGGGAACCGCTCGCTATGGAGATGGCCGCGCTCACAGTCCTTTAGCTCTGGCAACATCTTGTAAGTCATGTCCACATAGTCGCATTCCCACGTGCCGTCGGTGATGCAAAGCGTGTGCATGTCTGAGTCTTTGCAGAGGTATTCCAGTTCGTTCTGCTTGTAATTGGTGTTGACCGTGACCAGCACGGCACCAATTTTGGCGGTGGCATAGAGGAAAGTGAGCCAGTCGGGTACGTTGGTTGCCCAGATGCCGACGTTGCTTCCCTTCGTCACACCGATGGAGATGAGTCCTTTGGCGAGATTGTCTACCCGTTGGTTAAACACCTTCCACGTGAAACGGAGGTCGCGGTCGGAGTAGACGATGTATTCCCTGTCGGGGGTGTGCTCTGCCCAATATTCGAGCCATTCGCCGAGGGTGCGTTCCGATAATTGGTATCCTTGTCCGTTCATCTTTCGTCCTATGGCTATGTTAGAATGGTATGTAGACAAGGGCGAGAATCTTGGCAGACTTGCCCGTTGCGCCATGCACGTGATGCTCCACGATGGAATCGTAGAAGATGCTGTCGCCTTCCTTCAATGCGTAAGTCTCCTTGCCGTATTCGATTTCCACCTCTCCTTCCAACACATAGATAAACTCCTCGCCTTCATGGGCGGATAGTTTAAAGTTCTTCTCCTCGCTCGGTTGGATGTCGATGATGAATGGCTCCATGTGCCTTCCCGCCTTTTGTTTGGCGAGAGAATGGTAAACCATGTGCTTTCGTGCGTCTGCGGCATCGTTGGAGAAACTGATGCTGCTGTCGCGCTCGCGCTCCTCGGCGCGGCAGACCACGGGTCCCAACTCGTCGTTGTCGTCCATGAATGTGCCAAGACGCACACCCAATGCCCTCGCAATCTTGATCAGTGGGCCGAGAGAGGGGAGGTTTTGGTCGTTCTCGATGGATGTGATTTGCTCGATGGATAGTCCACTGCGTTGTGAAATCTCCTCGATGGTGAGATTCTTTGATTCTCTTATTCCTTTGATTTTGTGCCCTACAATGGTATGGTTGTCTGCCATGTGTTTGTTCTTCTATATATATAATTAATGTGTATTCTTCTCTTTTAACTGCTTATCCATGTTGAGGGCGGCACGTCGACCGTCACCCATAGCGAGGATGACCGTGGCTCCACCACGCACGATGTCGCCACCGGCATAGATGGTAGAGCGTGAACTCTGCATCTCCTCGTTGACAACGATGGTGTTCTTGCGACCCAACTCCAAGCCTTCAATGGACTTGGGAACGAGCGGGTTGGGGCTTACGCCCACGGCAACAATCACCTGGTCGACGGGAATCTCCACCGTCTTGCCCTCCACGGGTACGGGTGAGCGGCGTCCGCTGGCATCGGGCTCGCCCAATTCCATCACCTGTAAGACGGCGGCACATACGGCACCATTCTCGTCAGCCTTGTATTCGATGGGGTTATGCAGCGTGAGGAAGTCGATACCTTCCTCCTTGGCGTGTTTCACCTCCTCCAAACGGGCGGGCATCTCAGCCTCCGAGCGGCGGTAGACGAGTGTCACCTCCGCACCAAGACGCTTGGCGGTGCGGCAGGAGTCCATGGCGGTGTTTCCTCCGCCTACCACCAAGACGCGCTTACCGAGGTTGATGGGGGTGTCGGTGGTGGGGTTGGCAGCGTCCATGAGGTTGACGCGGGTGAGGTATTCATTGGATGACATGACATTGAGGGCGTTCTCGCCGGGAATGTTCATGAAGTTGGGCAAGCCCGCACCCGACCCTACGAAGATGCCCTTGAATCCATTTTTCTCCAAGTCGTCCACGGAAATGGTCTTCCCCACGATGACATCTGTCTGGAAATGGACCCCCATCTTGCTTAAATTCTCAATCTCAACATCCACGATGGCGTTGGGAAGACGGAATTCGGGAATGCCATATTTCAACACGCCACCTATCTCGTGCAATGCCTCGAATACATAGACATCATATCCCTTCTTCACCATGTCGCCGGCAAATGACAAACCAGCGGGACCGGAACCCACGACGGCTATCTTGATGCCATTGGCTGGCTCTATCTCCGGCAATGAGATGTTGCCGCTCTCACGCTCATAGTCGGCGGCGAACCGCTCCAAGTAGCCGATGGCGACGGCTGGCTCGTTCATCTTCAAGTGGATGCAACGGCTCTCGCATTGCTTCTCTTGCGGGCAGACACGACCGCAGACGGCGGGCAGGGCTGATGTCTCTTTCAGTACCTTGGCGGCAGAGAGGAAGTCGCCACGCTCAATGTTCTTGACGAAGGAGGGGATGTTGATGTTCACGGGACAGCCCTCAACACAGGTTGGCTTGGCGCAGTCGAGACAACGCTTCGCCTCGGTGAGAGCCATTTCGGGCGTCAAACCGATGTTGACCTCCTCGGTACGTGTCGTGGCACGATAGACAGGATCTAACTCGGGCATGACGACGCGGGGGATGGTGGTGCGCTCTTTCGGCTTCATCGACTTGCGTAGTTCGGTGCGCCAGGGGGCGTTGCGGTCGGTGAGGGATTCGGCGGGGGAGGTGGAGTCGGTGGGGTTAATGGGGTCAATAGGGTCAATGGGCTGCCCATTCAACCCATTAACCCCATTCATCCCATTCGCCCCATCTCTGTCGAGATGCTCCTCGAAATGCTCCAGTTCCTCTTGCTCTGCCCGCTTGAAGGTACCCATGCGCTTGAACATCTCGTCCCAATCGACGAGGGCACCGTCAAACTCGGGCCCGTCGATGCACACGAACTTGGTCTTTCCGCCAATCGTCAAGCGGCAGGCACCACACATGCCCGTGCCGTCCACCATGATGGTGTTGAGCGACACCTCGCAAGGGATATTGTATTTCTGTGCCGTCAGGTTGGAGAACTTCATCATGATAGGAGGGCCGATGGCGAAGATCTTGTCCACGTGTTCCTCCTGTTGGATGAATTTTTCGATGCCTACAGTCACCACGCCTTTCTCTCCATACGAGCCGTCGTCGGTCATGATGATAACCTCGTCGGATGACTCGCGAACCTTGTCTTCCAAGATAATCAGGTCTTTGCTGCGGCCTGCCAACACGGAGAGCACACGGTTGCCCGCCTTCTTCAATGCCTGGATGATGGGCAACATTGGTGCCACGCCGACGCCACCGCCCGCACAGACCACGGTGCCAAAGTTCTCGATATGCGTTGGGTTGCCCAAGGGCCCCACCACATCCGTGATATATTCGCCCTCATTGAGGTTGCAGAGCTTGATGGACGATAGGCCTACCTTCTGCACGACGAGGGTAATGGTACCTTTCTCCGTGTCTGCGTCGGCGATGGTCAGCGGCATACGCTCACCCTTCTTGCCGACACGCACGATGACGAAGTTGCCCGCCTTGCGGCTTTGGGCTATCAATGGTGCCTCTATTTCAAAAAGGAAAACCTTTTCAGAGAACTGTTCTTTCTTGACAATCTTATTCATAATGTTTGTTCTTTTGTTCTGGAAAATACGATGTAGGAGGTTATTTTAGAACGGATTTCCGTCAATCAATTCAAAGCCGCAATAAGGAACGAGAGCCTTTGGCACACGGATGCCCTCGGGTGTCTGGTTGTTCTCGATGATAGCTGCCACGATGCGCGGCAGGGCGAGGGCGGAGCCGTTCAACGTATGGCACAGTTCAATCTTCTTGTCCTCGGCATGGCGATAGCGGCATTTCAGGCGATTGGCCTGGTAAGTGTCGAAATTGCTGACGCTGGAAACCTCCAACCACCGTTGTTGAGCCTCTGAATAGACCTCAAAGTCATAGCAGATGGCACTGGTGAACGACTGGTCGCCGCCGCAGAGCAGCAAGATGCGATAGGGCAGCTCCAGTTTCTTGAGCAAGCCTTCCACATGTTCCAGCATCTCCTTATGGCTCTCCTTGGAATGCTCGGGGGTGTCGATGCGCACGATTTCCACCTTTGAGAACTCATGCAGACGGTTCAGTCCGCGCACGTCCTTGCCGTAAGAGCCGGCCTCGCGGCGGAAACATTCGGTGTACGCACAATTCTTAATGGGCAGTTGCTTCTCGTCAAGAATCACGTCGCGGTATATGTTGGTGACAGGCACCTCGGCAGTGGGGATGAGGTAGAAGTCGTCTACGTTGCAATGATACATCTGTCCCTCCTTGTCAGGCAGTTGTCCCGTGCCATAACCAGAGTCGGCATTGACCACCGTGGGCGGCATGATCTCGGTATATCCCGACTTACGAGCCTCGTCAAGGAAGAAGTTGATGAGGGCGCGTTGCAGCCTTGCGCCCTTGCCGATATACACGGGGAAGCCCGCGCCGGTGATCTTCACGCCGAGGTCGAAGTCGATGAGGTTGTATTTCTTGGCAAGTTCCCAGTGTGGCAACTTGGCTTCCCCGTTCTCTGGGTTGGCGGTCCAGTTGCCCACGGTGTCGCCGTCGGTACATTCCTTTTGGTTGCTTTTCACCACATGGTTGTCGGCAGCCGTCGCTCCCTCTGGCACTTCGTCGTAGGGGATGTTGGGGATTTGGCAGAGTAGGGTGGTCAACTCCTGCTCGGCTTGTGCCATCACATCCTGTAGTTCCTTGTCCTTTTGCTTAAAGTTGGCAACCTGTTCTTTCACTTGGTCGGCCTCCTCGCGCCTGCCTTGTTTCATGAGTGCGCCGATTTGGGCTGCCAGTTGCTTGGCTTGTTGCTTGGTCTGGTCGAGCTCGCGTTGTGCCTCGCGGCGGCGTTTGTCCACCGCCAAGACGTTGTCGATGGCTTCCCTAGCACCGTTGAAGTGCTTTTTCTCCAAGCCACGAATCACACGTTCAGTTTCCTCACTGATGAGTTTGAGTGTTAGCATAAGTTATTCTTTTGATGATTATTGTCGGTTTGATAAGCTTTGAATCAACATTTCTTCATGAAAAAGCATCGTATTTGATACAATTTGCAAAATTACTACTTTTTGACGATTGTACAAAACACACGATTGGATTTTTAGGAATTGCACACGAAAAAATGCTAAAAAACCGTTATTACAGCCTTTTAGCATTCGTCTCTTCTACGTCGTGTGACTCCCGCGGGATTCAAACCCACAACCTTCTGATCCGTAGTCAGATGCTCTATTCAGTTGAGCTAGGGAGCCTTCCCTTGTCTGCTTTCGCCTTGAAAGTGATTCCGGCGGGATTCAAACCCACAACCTTCTGATCCGTAGTCAGATGCTCTATTCAGTTGAGCTACGGAACCGACTTCCGTTGAAAGCGACTGCAAAAGTAATGCCTTTTTTTGAAACGACCAAATATTTTGTGCTTTTTTCGCACGAATGTACATGTTTTTGCTTGATTCTTCAAGGAAATGAAATCATGGGGGAGGGTGAAACGTTGTGAAAGATATTGACAAAATGGCACTCGGGAATATGTGCAAAGTAGTAGTTAAAGGGCGTTAAATGGTCTCCTTTTCATCCTCCGTGGAAGGCGGATATGGTGGTTTAACATTTTTTGTGCGGCAGTTATCCGCGATAACCGTATGGGTTCTTGCCCGTGGATGGGGCATTTGTTGGGCGCGAAGGTATCAGAAAAAGTGTTAAAATGGGGCGTTTATGGGGGCTGGAATATGCCTTCATTTTGTAAAACGTTGTCATTCAGCATGTTACGGAACGCTCAAAAACGGGCGTATTTCCGCCCAAGTTTGAGGTTGGTGGTAAATAACGCAGCCACGGATGCCCATTTCGTGACAAAAAATTGACAAATTCATTGGCTGGCGCAAGATTGTAAAGGAATTGTAACGTGTTTTATTTCATGGAATCATGAATATTTCGTATTTTTGCCGTAACAAACTTAAAAAGTGAATAATCAGGATGGAAACACCACAGAGTTATTTGATGATTGCGCTGAAGATGTTGGGTTCTTTGGCGTTGTTGATGTATGGTATGAAGACCATGAGTGATGCCTTGCAGAAGTTGGCGGGACCCCAGTTGCGACATGTGTTGGGTGCGATGACCACCAACCGCTTCACGGGAATGCTGACAGGCGTGTTCGTGACGGCTGCGGTGCAGTCGTCTACCGCCACGACGGTGATGACCGTCTCGTTTGTCAGCGCGGGTCTTCTCACGTTGGCGCAAGCCATCAGCGTCATTATGGGCGCGAATATCGGCACCACGTTGACGGCTTGGATCATGTCGACGTTCACGTCGTTCAACGTCACCGACTTTGTCTATCCCGCCTTTTTCATCGCCATTATCCTCATATATAATAAAAAAAGGCGCACGGTGGGCGACTTCATCTACGGCTTGGCGTTTATGTTGCTGGGTCTTGGCACCCTGCGCCAGACAGGCATCGACATGCGATTGGGAGAGAATGAGGCGTTGCTCTCTTTCTTCACCAGCTTCGACCCGCATAGTTTCACCACCACGCTCCTGTTCTTGTTTATAGGCGGCATCTTGACGATGTGCGTCCAGTCGTCGGCGGCGGTAATGGCGATTACGATGATCCTGTGTTCAAGCGGCGTGTTGCCTATCTATCAAGGCATTGCCCTCGTGTTGGGAGAGAACATCGGTACCACCGTCACGTCGAATATTGTCGCCCTCTCCGCCGGCACACAGGCGCGCCGGGCGGCCTTTGCCCACCTGTTCTTCAATTTCTTTGGCGTGTGTTGGGTTCTTGTTTTATTCCGTCCGTTCATCGACATGGTGTGTGGAATGGTGGGATTTGATGTCACGATGACCAAGGAGACGGTGAGCCAGGCGGCATTTCTGGGGAATGTGGCGAAGTTGAGTTTCGTCTTGGCGGCGTTCCATACCTGTTTCAACCTCATCAACACGGGCATCCTGATTTGGTTTATCCCACAGATAGAGAAGTTGGTGTGTCGTGTCATCAAGTCGAAGAAAGAGGATGCCGAGGAAGACACACGCCTCCGCTATATCCATGGCGGTCTGATGAAGACCCCGGAAATATCCGTCTTGCAGGCGCAAAAGGAGATCGCCCTCTTTGCCGAGCGCATCCAGCGGATGTATGGCATGGATCGCGACTTGCTGGAGTTGACAGCCAAGGACGATGCCAAGGATGAATTTACAAAGCTCTTTGAGCGTATAGAGAAGTACGAGGGCATCTCCGACAACATGGAGATTGAGATTGCCCGCTATTTGGAGCAAGTGAGCGATGCCCATCTCTCCGACGACACGAAGGCGAAGATACGGCAGATGATGCGCCAGATCAGCGAAATCGAGAGCATCGGCGATGCTTGCTACAACCTCGCCCGCACGATGAATCGCCAACAAGGGTCGGGAAAGAAGTTTACGGAGCGACAATACGTGGAGTTGCGCAACATGATGCAACTCACCGACAACGCCCTCACGCAGATGAACAACGTGATGAAAGGGCGGCGCGAGGACTTCCGCATCAGCGACACCATCCGCATCGAGGAGGACATCAACACGCTTCGCGGAAGGCTGAAGGCGGAGAACATCCAGTCAGTCAACGACCACCAATACGACTATGCCGTGGGTACGATGTACATCGACCTCATCAATGAGTGTGAGAAACTGGGCGACTACGTGGTGAATGTCGTGGAGGCGCGCTTCGGCGTATAGCGTTTGGGGAGTCCCCTTGTTGCCGATGACGTGGTTTTGGCAATGAGGATGGAAGGATTAGGCTATGCCAAAAAGAGGGCGACATCCGTATGGGTGTCGCCCTCTTTTAGTCATAGCCAAGCCTGTAGGGGCTTATTTGATGAGGTCAACGGAACGTTTGAGGAAGGCATCGAGGGCTGCGCCCTTCAACATGCCGTTCTGCAAGAGGGCAAGGTCGATGAGTTGGTGAACGATGTCGTTGCTCTTGGCATAGTCGGCAAGGATGCCATTCTTCTTGTCCTTTTGCTCGTTGACGGCTTTCTCTGCCTCTGCCTTCTGGTCTTTGTCCTCCTGTGTCAGTTCGTCATACTTCTTCTTGTCCTGGATTTGGCGGATGGCGGCGAGACGTGCCTCTTGCCCTTTCAACTCTGATAGGATGGGCTTGAGAGCCTCGGTGGTATTTGTCTCGGTATCAGCCAACACCTTCTTGACGAGGGCATGGTCGGCATTGAGGACGATGGTGTACATGTCGGGCATCTGCGCATAGAATCCCATTCCGCTCTGGAAACGGCTCATGTCTTTCATCCGGCGCATGTATTCGCTCTGCGTGATGACCACCGGCTGGGTGTTTTCGCCCAAGGCTTGCACCTCGACGGAAAACTCCGTCTTGTCGATGTTCGGCATTTGCGACTTGAAGACTTGTGACAAACTGTCAGTCTGTTCGTCAGTCAATTCAGTTTTCTTGGCATCCTCCTTGACGATGAGGCGGTCGATGATGTCGCCGTCCACACGGGTAAAGCGGCTCTTCTCCAACTTCTGCTCCAGCATTTGGGCAACAGGGGTGTCAAGTTGTCCGTCAAGAAGCAACACGCTATATCCCTTTTGCTTGGCTGTCTCGATGTAGCTGTATTCCTCCTCCTTGTTGTTGGCATAGAGGTAGACGAGCGTCCCGTCCTTGTCGGTTTGCTCTCCCTTGATGAGCGTCTTATACTCCTCGTAGGTGAAATACTTGCCTTCCACGTCCTTGAACAAAGCGAAGTCCTTGGCGCGGTCGTAGAAATCATCCTGTGAGAGCATCCCGTAATGGATGAATATCTTGAGGTCGTCCCATTTCTCCTCGTATTCCTTGCGGTTTTCATTGAAGATGGCTTTCAGGCGGTCTGCCACTTTCTTGGTGATATAGGTGGAGATCTTCTTGACATTGGCATCACTTTGCAGGTAAGAACGGCTCACATTCAAGGGGATATCGGGCGAGTCGATGACGCCATGGAGCAAGGTAAGAAACTCTGGCACGATGCCTTCCACCTGATCTGTGACGAATACCTGGTTGCAATAGAGTTGGATCTTGTTCTTTTGCAGGTCGATGTTCGACTGGATGCGTGGGAAGTAGAGGATGCCGGTGAGGTTGAAGGGGAAGTCTACGTTCAGGTGAATCCAAAACAGAGGCTCATCCTGCATGGGGTAGAGGGTGCGATAGAACGACTTGTAGTCCTCGTCCTTCAGCGTGGAGGGCGTCTTGGTCCACAGCGGTTCCACATTATTTATGATATTATCCTCGTCGGTGTCTTGCATCTTGCCGTCCTTCCATTCCTGCTTCTTGCCGAAGGCGATGGGAATGGCCATGAACTTGCAATACTTGTTGAGCAACTCCTGGATTTTCTGCTTGTCAAGGAATTCCTTGCAGTCATCGGCGATGTGGAGGATGATGTCGGTGCCACGGTCTTCCTTCTTGGCATCCTCAATGGTAAATTCGGGACTTCCATCGCACGTCCAGCGTACTGCCTTGGCATCCTCTTGGTAACTCTTGGTGACGATTTCCACCTTTTCCGACACCATGAAAGCGGAATAGAAGCCCAGTCCGAAATGCCCGATGATGGCATTGGCACTATCTTTGTACTTGTCGAGGAAGTCGGTCACGCCCGAGAAGGCTATCTGGTTGATGTACTTGTCGATTTCCTCAGCGGTCATACCTATGCCTCGGTCGCTGAATGTCAATGTCTTTTTCTTCTCGTTGAGGGTCACGCGCACCGTCATGTCGCCTAATTCTTCCTTGTAGTCGCCCTTGTCGGCGAGTGTTTTCAGCTTTTGTGTGGCATCTACGGCATTAGATACCATCTCGCGGAGGAATATCTCATGGTCTGAATAGAGAAACTTTTTGATGACGGGGAAGATGTTCTCGGTCGTAACCCCGATGTTGCCTTTCTGTTTCATGTTGTTGTTTAGTTATGATTTCGTTATCTGCCATCGTTTGTTACAAAATGTGTGCCAAAAAGAAAATGGCATTGTCTTCACGATGAATAGACAATGCCATGGGGATAGGTGATTTGCATGGAAAGCGATGGTTATTTCATGCGTTTGCGGTGGGTCGTCGTTCCGTTGGCATTTGTTTGCTGCTCAATGATGATTCCATGATGCTGGTTCACGTTGGGAATCTGTTTGCCTGTGAGGTCGAAGTATTTGGTTGGGGCATCTTGGGCGTTGGAAACGGGGCGAATACCGTCCGACGTGTTCTCGGTGAATTGCCAAGCGTCAAAGTATACATTCGTGGCTTGGGTGAAGACAAAATAAACGTTGCGTGTTCCCATGTACCTGGTATCAGTGAGTTCTATCGTGTAATCGTTGTAACTGGTGGATGAAAACTCCACACGGTCAGATGCCTCGGCGGACAGGCTTCCAAGCCGTATCTCCAACGTTCCTGTCCCTTTAGCCCTTAACATGAACGATTTGGCACCTTCTTTCCCAAAGTCTACACGGCGTACCATGGTCCATGCGCCGGGAGCCATCTTGACTTGTAGGTTCTGCGATGCGTCATTTCCAAGGGTATTGTATGTAGGAACTTTCATGATATTGGAAAAGTCCTCGTAGGTAATGCCGCCCGCCGTGGACATCGTTTCGGCTTCTTGCAATCGGTAAGGGTTCAGATAACCCGTGGCTTGTGCGCCCGTATTGTTGGCTGTAACGGTGCTGATGCGTTGCGTGTTTTCCGTCACGATAGCCTTGTTGACGGCAATCGAGCGGAAGCCCGACGCGCCTGTGTTCATGTTTTGCTCCAATCCAGTGGTGTGGTAGAATAGATAATAATTGTCTCCAAACTTCTGCAAATGGCTGTGGTTGTTGCTATACGAATAGCCAAACGTGCCAGGATTTGCCAAGTACTGCCCCTTGTATTCCCATGAATCGGGATTGAGAGGGTCGTCTGATACCATATAGCACATGCTGCAAGCAGTAGGCTCTTTTGCCGTACCGCGTTTGGAATAACTGTACCAGTCATTCCTGTCCGACCATGACGTGCAATATGTGTATGCGAATTTGCCGTCGAAGATATTCAATTCGCTTGCCTCGAAATGATAGGGAGCGGGCAGGCTGACGGCTTTACCATCAAGGGCAATCATGGTGTCTTTCAACTTGGCGATGCGGGCATTGTTGGGTAACAGCTTACTACCTTGGGCATTGGGGTCGCCACCGCCGAAAGCAATCCACCCCGTGCCATTCTCATCAATCACCACACCTGGGTCAAACACCCAGTTACATGGGCTTACACCAGGGCTACTTCCCGTGATGAGCGCCCTTGATAACGGCGAGCGGAAAGAACCAACGGGTGTGGAGCCCTTGATGACTCCCACGCTACCACCGCCATTGGCAAAGTAAATGAAGAACTCTTTTTGCCCGTTTTCCGTCTCGCGCCATACGGCAGAGGGTGCCCATGACTGCCCGCACCATGACCCACAGACCTTTCCCACGTCAATGGTGCCGTGGAAAGTCCAGTTGGCCAGGTCGTCCGTCGAGAACACCACCAATGACTTGATGTTCCCATAGCCGTTGTCTCCTTTCTTTCCATTGACGATGAATTGCTGGTGGTCATTCGTTCCATAGACATATATCCGACCATCGTAAACGAGAGCCGTTGGGTCTGCACAGAACACACAGGGACTAATGGGGTTTCCATTGCCGACGGGTTTATTCGCTTTTGCAATCTCTTGGGCGGATGCATGTGTCCATAAGGCGATAAAAAGAGCCAGAATGAGATTTCTTAAATACATAATAAATAATGTTTGTGGGCAAAGTTACATCATTTTAATTGAATAATCGTCAATGTCTTGATCCTGTTTTCGCCTTTTTGTCCTGATGTTGCTTCTTCGATTGAATTTGTAACAAGATGCAAAAAAGCAAACAACTATGTCAGGCGAAAGTGAGGATTGTTTGCTTGATGCGGTACAGCGCGTTCTCCTTCTCCATGGCTTCCCCAACAGGGGTGTAGGGAGGGTTGATGCAAAGCACATCGTGAAATCCGGCATGGAGCAGGGCTTGTCGGTCAGAAACCTGGCCGGCAAGGAGTAGGGTAGGCACATTCGCTTGCTTGGCTCTTTGCATGATGGCAAAGGGCAATTTGCCCATGAGCGTTTGTTGGTCTGCTCTCCCTTCGCCCGTAATGACGAGGTCGGCATATTCTAAAAGCTGGTCGAATTGTAATAAGTCCATTAGTAATTCCGCCCCGGAACGACGTTGGGCATGAAGATATTGCATGAAAGCATACCCCAACCCGCCAGCCGCGCCTGCCCCTGGTTGGCTTGAGAGGTCATAACCATGAGTATGTGCGGACTCTTTGGCAAACGTATAGGCTTGTTGTTCCAATTGCTCCACCATTTCGGGGGTGGCTCCCTTTTGCGGGGCAAACACACGTGCTGCCCCTTTTTCCCCACAGAGCGGACAGTCCACGTCGGTGGCGATGGTGAACGAGTAGCCGTTGCCATTGATTCTATCCATGTAAGGCGACAATGTTTCCAGCATTCCCTTACCCAAGTCGTTTGTCGCCGACCCTCCGAGTCCCACGATGAACTGCTTGCATCCCTGCCTCATCGCATCCAAGATGATGTCCCCAACGCCATGGGTGGAAGCAGAGAGAGGATTGAGTTCTTCGGGCTTCAATAATGATAATCCACATGCTTGGGCAATCTCAATGGTGGCAGTGTCGCCATGAAAAGCATAATGGGCAAGGATGGGGCGCATCAATGGGTCGTGTACGGCGACCCCCTTCTTCTGCCAGCCAAGTGTCTCGATGAATGGCGCAATCCACCCTTCACCACCGTCGCTGACGGGAATCTCAATGGTTTCTGCCGCCTGCCAAAGCTCGCGAATCCCCTCCGCTGCGGCATGGTTGGCCTCGGCGGATGTTAAGCATCCCTTGAATGAGTCTATGGCAATGATGATTTTCATGTGGCAAAAGTACAGATAAATATTGACAAATCACAATTATTCTTCGTAACTTTGCGTCGTATAAATGAAAGAGATGAGAACGGCAATTGTTGGCGGTGGCGCGGCGGGCTTTTTCCTGGCGGTCAATTTGAAGGAGATGATGCCCGAAATGGAAGTGTCCGTTTTTGAGAAGAGCAAACGTTTCTTGGCAAAAGTGGAGGTGTCGGGCGGCGGTCGGTGTAATTGCACCAACTCCTTTGCGTCGGTGAAAGACTTGCGCCAGGTCTATCCACGTGGTCATCAGTTGATGAAGCGGTTGTTCAAGGTGTTTGACTATCGCGATGCCTATCAATGGTTTGAACATCATGGCGTACCCTTGGTGACGCAAGCCGACGAGTGTGTATTCCCCGTTTCACAAGATTCCCATAGCATCATACAATGTTTCCTTCATGAAGCCCGACACCATGGCGTGAATGTCTATACAGAAAGAAAGATAGAGTCGTTGGAAGATTTTGCGGCATACGATTTCATCGTTGTCACCACGGGCGGTTCGCCAAGGATAGATGGGTTAAGGTGGTTGGAGCCATCAGGCGTGGAGATTATCCCTCCCGTGCCGTCGCTCTTCACTTTTAACATAAAGGATGATGCCCTTCGCTCGTTGATGGGAACGGTGGTAGAGGATGCCTCTGTCATGATTCCCGGCACGAAGATGAAGTCTTCGGGTGCATTGCTTATTACCCATTGGGGCATGAGTGGTCCCGCTATCCTGAAACTCTCGAGTTATGCGGCACGGCTGTTGCATGAAAACAACTACCATTTGCCGATTGCCGTCAATTGGGTAGGGCATACACCGATGGCAGTAATGGATGAATTGAGGGCATGTATTACAGACCATCCCCAAAAGCAATTGACCAGTTTCCGTCCTTTCGGCTTGTCGGGAAGGCTCTGGGATTATTTGTTAAGGAAGAGTTTGGGCGCAAGATGTACAAACCGATGGATGAACCTCAACCAAAAGGAATTGAACCGTTTGGCGAATATCTTGTGTAATGATGTCTACCAGATTGAGGGGAGAGCGCCGTTTAAGGATGAGTTTGTCACATGTGGTGGTGTCTCCCTCGAGAGTGTTTATCCCCAGACCTTGGAATGTAAGACACGCCCCCGCCTCTTTTTCGCCGGTGAGGTGCTTGACATCGACGGCATCACGGGCGGCTTTAATTTCCAAGCGGCTTGGACTACGGCATACGTCGTGGCGACAGGCATCCGTGGTTATTGCAAGTAACCATGTGCTTCATGTCAATCTTTCCCAAATTTAACGCTCCT
Source organism: Prevotella sp. (assembly GCA_017428055.1). Classification (GTDB taxonomy): domain Bacteria; phylum Bacteroidota; class Bacteroidia; order Bacteroidales; family Bacteroidaceae; genus Prevotella. The sequence continues at coordinate 8,298 of JAFRRN010000072.1, read as the reverse complement.
CATCTTGCCCCCACATTGCCATGTGACGATGTAAATGCCGTTTGGCTGTTGTGACATGGGGAACCTCTCGTTGGCAAGGAATGTGCCTATTTGCTTGCCCTGCGATGAATAGACATGGGCGATGAATGTCAGGGCATCGGGTGTGGCAGAGCCAAAATGCAACTCTTGCGTCAAGGGATCGTAGGCAAGGGCATAGTCCTCGGGCTCTATTTCGTGGATGCCTGTGTATTCGATGGGAATTTGTTCTTTGGTAGGCGTGATGAGCCATAGTCGGTTTTTGCTCTGCCCGTTGCGAGAGTCGTTGGTGTAACTGAGTATCTGGGTGCCGTCAGAGAAGTTCCCGCCGTTGAGGTTGGCGATGTGTTGCGTATAGACATTCATCAAGTTGTAGTAGCCGTCGGTACCTTGGGGGATGATGTCCCACAACTGCCGTGTGTCGAGGGTATCGGGTGGGGCGACGTTGAGCGGTGTCCCCACGTTGGTTGTCGGTCCCACATTGCCTAAGGTAGGGTCGTTGAGGGCGAGTTCGCTGGCCCTGTTGACAATTTGGAAATAGCCGTTTGCCCGTCTAATCATCCAGTCTTCGGTTTCCCTTCCCTCCATGTTGGCATATTGGATGACGTTGTTTCCGTTGGTTTCCATTGCCTTTGACGTGTTTGCATTCGTGATGCGATAATAATGTTCGATGGGATGGAAGGGTGGGGTAGGCTCTATGGGCTTTTTGTTGGCGAATGCCTCTTGCAGGAAAATGCAATGGTTGGTGATGTAATCCTTGAGGTCAACGACGTATTGGTCGTAGGATGAATAGAGCACGTTCTCGTGGTAAACCCTCGTGCGTATGCCCCATTTCTCATAGTTTAGGTCGATGGATTGCGCCAGGAGGGCTGTCAGGCTGTCGATCTTCCCGTAAAGGAACCCCACCAACCCATCGTCAAGCAATTCTCCGTAGCGGCGATTGACGAGCTTGGCAAACCACGGGTCTTCCCACATACGGTTGAGCCATGCCTTCGTCATGCCATATCCCACATCGGTCATCAGCGACCGGACGGTATTGGGGATGCGCCAGTCGTTGTCGTAGGCAATGTCATAGTCCCACAAAGGCCCCCAGTAGAGGAGCGAGTCTCCCTGCTCCTTGTAGAAATAGGTGCTGTAATAGCCGTCGATGTTGCCGCTGATCTCCGTGCAGAGAAACCAGTTGGCGAGCGTTGCCGAGTCAACCATCTGCCGATAGCCCTTGTGTGGGTCGTTGAATGAACTTGACTTCAGGCGGTTTTCAAACACGGCGATGTATTTCTTGATGTATTGGTTTTGGCTTTCCACGATGTCCTCCTCGTCGGGCGAGTGGATGCGGATGGGCACATTGTATACGTTGCTGTTGAAACAATTGCCATCCTGGAAACCGTCAACCTCCAATAGGTAGCCGCCGGAGATGTCAGCGTCTTCGGCGAGAGGCACGTCTTGCTCGACGATGTTCACCCGCTTCTTCCTCACCTCCACCTGGTCGCTGATTTGGTATGTGCCCATGTAGGTGTTGTTGAGTACAAGGTCCACGAACTTATAGGCGGGGTTGAAAGGCAATCCCGCAAACTCCCCTAAGGCAGAAGTCACGGCGTTGCGTATCAAGGTCTTGTCGGCGGCGTTGGCGATGAGCGTCCATTTCTTCGCATTGGCGCGCTCGCTGCCCAATAGCCGTTGCTTATCGAGGAACTTGATGCGGTAAGGCTTCTTCGACATGTTCCAAGTCGAGTTGCCCCGCCCCCGTATCTCGATGGTGTCCCATTGGGTGACGTGGCTCTCCTCGTCGATATATGCCATTCGCGCATAGACATAATAGGTCTTGCTCGTGATTCCCCTGCCGTCGAAGGTGTTGATGTATACCGTTGGCAGGTTGGTCTTGCGTTGCCATTGTGCGTGTATGTGGAGGCAGAATACTGTTGCGATGATGGCGAGTGCTAATCCCTTTTTCATTTTGCGTAGTCGGCTATTGACAATCCTCATAAATAAGGATTGTGGGTTTTATGAGGTCTCCTTATCTTTGCAAACGTAAAATTATTGCATTTATTTTATGTTCTACACTTTATTATTGTCATCCATCCTCATTGCGGGGGATGTTGCCCCGATGGACACTTCGCGTGTGCAAGACTTGGATGAAGTGGTTGTCATTTCGCAACCCAAGGAAGCTTTCAACCTACGTCAGCAACCTGTCAGCTCCTCTATGTTCAGCCATGTCGAGATGGACCGTCTCGATGTCCGCGACCTTCGCGAGCTGTCGGCTTACGTGCCATCGTTCACCATGCCCAATTACGGGTCGCGTTACACATCTTCTATATATATAAGGGGCATCGGATCGCGTATCAACAGCCCTGCCGTGGGTATCTACATGGACGGAATGCCCATCGTGAGCAAGAGCGCGTTCAATGTCCATTCCTATCAGATGGACCGCATCGATGTGTTGCGCGGGCCGCAAGGGACGCTGTATGGGCAAAACACCGAGGGCGGATTGGTCAGGATGTACTCGCGCAACCCCATGACCTATCAGGGCACGGACATCGAGCTGGGTGTGGGGACGGCGTTCTACCGCAATGCCGAAATATCGCATTACAGCAAATTATCCGACAAGCTCGGCATGTCGCTTGCCGCATTCTACAACGGCCAGGACGGCTTCTTCAAGAACCAAGCCACGGGAGACCATGCCGATTCGTATAACGAGGCGGGCGGTAAGGTGCGCCTCGTATACAGTCCTTCCGAGCGATGGAACGTGAGTTTCATAGCGGATTACCAATATGTCAAACAAAACGGTTTCCCGTATGGTATCCTTGACGAGGGAACAGGCAAGGCTGAAGACCCCTCCACCAACCGACAAGGCTGTTATCGGCGCAATCTCTTCAACACGGCGTTGGGCTTGGATTTCCGTGGCAACTACTTCGATTTCAACTCCACCACGTCGTATCAGTTCTTCAAGGATTATATGTTGATGGATATTGACTACCTACCCACCGACTTCATGCACATGGAGGAAAGGCAATTTCAAAACGCCTTCACGCAGGAGTTTGCACTCAAGGGCAACCGCCACAGCCGCTATCATTGGACGGTGGGAGCCTTCGGCTCGTTCCAATGGCTGAAGACATGGGCACCCGTGCATTTCAATGAGGGCATCACACAGCCCATTGCCAATGCCATACAGAGTGCTATGTACAATGCGATGGTCAACTCCATGGCGGCGCGGATGGCGCAAGGGGGTATGCCGATGGCAGCAGCATTGGCACAAGCCGCCGCCACCATCGAGCGGGCGGGCGGCGTATCGATGGACGTGACGATGGAGGTGCCGGGGACATTCCGCACACCGACCTTCAACCTGGGTGTCTTCCATGAGTCGAATATCGACATTACCGACCGCCTACGTGCCACCCTCGGCTTGCGGTATGACTATACACACGTCAAGATACACTATGACACGTATGCGCTGATGGCGATGACCGCCAATGTGATGGGTACGGAGGCAACCTACACGTTGACCTCATACTTGGACAATAGGAACCATGACAACTTCGATGAGCTGCTGCCCAAGGTGGGATTGTCCTATCGCCTGGATGACAATGGCAGCAATGTCTATGCCACTTGGAGCAAGGGTTATCGTGCGGGAGGGTTCAATATCCAGATGTTCTCCGACATCCTACAGACCGAACTCAACGCCAACAGCTCCTTGGCGATGCGGGGCGACTATGACGTGCCGCATACGGAAGCCGACTACGACAATATCTATAACACGATGGCATATAAGCCGGAGACGAGTTGGAACTATGAGTTTGGCACCCACTTGAACCTCTTTGGCAACCGAGTACAGCTCGACCTCGCGGCGTATTACATGCAGGTGCGCAACCAGCAGTTGTCGGTCATGGCGGGAACGTATGGCTATGGGAGGATGATGGTCAATGCCGGCAAGAGCTACAGTTGTGGCGTGGAGGCATCACTACGCGGCAATGCCATCGACAACCACCTGTCGTGGATGCTTAATTATGGATATACCCATGCCGTTTTCAAGGAATACCAGGACAGCGTGGCAGACGCTTCCAGTCCCAGCGGCTACCGCCTGTACGACTATAAGGACAAGAAAGTGCCTTACGTGCCACAGCATACTTTCGCCGCTTCTGCCGATTACCGCTTTGATATAGGCAACACGGGGCTGCGCTCCATCACCATCGGGGCGAATGTAAACGGGCAGGGCAAAATCTTCTGGGACGAGGAGAACACGTGCAGCCAAGACCTATACATCACCCTCGGGGCACATGCCGATGCCGACTTCGGCTTCTTCAAGTTGAGCCTGTGGGGGCGCAACTTGACCGATACCAACTACAATACCTTCGCCGTAAGCAGCGCAGCCACGGGGACAAAGTACTTCTTTGCCCAACGGGGCAACCCCCTCCAGGCGGGGATAGACCTCAAATTCCATTTCTAACGATTGGCAATGTGGATGGCGAAAGTCCGCTTCATGGTCTACTTTCCTATCGTTATTCGGGCTTAAAGGTATGGTTTGGTGGGAACAAACACGGTGTTTGTCGGGAACAAATGCCTCATTTGCGACCTTGCGGCTATAGCCAAAAGACCGTGCGGGCATAGCCGAAAGGCCTTGCGGGCATAGGCGAAAGCAATTGGTATATTTCTATTAGAAACGAAAAATGGTTAGGGTAAGCATCTTATCCTAACCATTTATCATTTCATGGATGGCGGCTTTTTACAGTTCGCTCTCGCTCACATTGAACGTGGTGGTATTCATGTTACCCGTGTCAATGCCTCGTTTGAGCCATCTCATGCGCTGTGCACTCGTGCCGTGGGTGAACGATTCGGGTTGTACGTAGCCTTGTGCCTTCTTCTGAAGGTAGTTGTCGCCAATCTTCTGTGCGCAGTCGATGGCTTTCTCGATGTCGCCTTCTTCCAACGATTTGTATTGCTGGTTGTCGTAATGCGCCCACACGCCGGCATAATAGTCAGCCAAAAGCTCTAATCTCACGCTGATTTTGTTGGCCGACACTTGGTTTACTTGGTTCATCTTGGCATGGGCTTGCCCCAATGTTCCCAATAGGTTCTCCACATGATGTCCCACCTCGTGCGCTATCACGTAGGCGTATGAGAAGTCGCCATCGGCACCAATCTGCTGTTTCATCGTGGTGAAGAAGCTCAAGTCGATGTACAGTTTTTGGTCGCCCGAGCAATAGAAGGGACCCACGGCGGCGGAAGCCGTACCGCAGGCACTGTTCACGCGGTTGGTGAAAAGCACCAATGTGGGCGGCGTGTACTTGCGCCCCATCTGTTGGAACACGGCAGTCCACACGTCTTCCGTGCCTGCCAACACCTGTCGGGATAGCTTGGCAAGGCGCTGCTCCTCCTCGGTAAACTCGCGCTGCCCGTCTAATTGCTCCTCCTGCACCTCGCCAAAGCCGCCATTCTGCACGACGTTGGTCACGACATCCCCGATGTTTCCACCAGATAATAATGTGAACAAGGCAATCATGATGATGCCCCCGATGCCACCAATACCTGCTTTCGCTGCGGAACTCATCCCACGGCGATCTTCTACATTCTCGCTTTCTCTGCGTCCATCTAATCTCATATTTTCTCTTGTTTTTGGTTATTGTTCCATTTAGGTTTCGTCCTTTCTGTCCGTAGTGTCATCAAGGACTCTTTTTAAGTCATCTGCAAAAATAATTATTTTTTTCAATCCATCAACATTATTTTGGAAAAAAACGTTCAATTATCATGATAATCCAAATAAAATATGTATTATTGCATCATCTTTTATCAATCAAGGCAAATCAGGAAAAGTAATCATTGTTCACCATGAGACGTATCTTACTATGTATGTTGCTGCCTCTCGCCTTTATTGCGGTGTGGGCAGACAACGAGTTGAAAGAGGATTTTGAGAAGGGAATGCCCACATCAGCACCGTCTTCAGAAACGCAAGTGACGCTTTCCTCTGGCACATGGCGAGCCAAGGGGGTATATGGAAAGAAAGACAACAACAGTATGCGGGCTACGATGAACGCATCGGGTGCTTATCTCATTACGCCCCCATTATACCAGCCAGGAAATGTCTCTTTCAAGCATCGGGCATCGGGTAGCGGGAAGAAACTATTAGTGGAGAAGTCCACCGATGGGGGATCGACATGGAGCGAGATAGGCACTTCCACCATTTCCTCATCCACCCCATACGGCATGAGCAGCTACCAGGCTAACTCCGTTGCGGAAGATACGGTAGTGTATATACGTTTCACGTGCCAGAATGCCACGATTTACCTGGACGACATCACCATCTCGCTCCACTCCGTCAGCGGCAACGGGGACGAAGGGGATTATCCCGGAAACCCCGAGCCGCAGGACACCATCGAATGGGATGGCCCGCATAGCGTGGACCATTGTTGGTATGTGGCGCCTTGGGGTAGCGACAAGGGTGATGGCAGTTGGGAGAATCCCTACTACAATTTACAGATGGCGGTGGATAAGGCTGTGGCTGGCGATACCATCTATATGCGTGGCGGGACGTATTATCCCACGATGAAGAAAGACGGGCAGAAGACGACGGTGCGCATCGACAAGGTGGGAACGCCCGACGCATGGTATACCATCAAGACTTTCCCCGGCGAGTTCCCCGTGTTGAATTTCAGGGACCAGCCCAAGAAGGTGAGTGTGCGGGGCATTCAGTTGAATGGCAACTATTGGCACATCTATGGCTTGCATGTCACCGAGGCGGGCGACAATGGAATCAAGGTGGAGGGGTCGCATAATGTCATCGAGCGTTGCACGTTCAGTTACAATGACGATACGGGCTTGCAACTGGGGTTCGGACATGATTTCAGTGCCTCTGGCCATGGTTCGAATAACGACGGTTCGTGGTGTGCCTATAATGACATCATCGATTGCGACTCCTACTTGAACTGCGATGCCGATAACTATGGAAGTGACGCGGATGGCTTTGCCTGTAAGATGCACAATGGCATAGGCAACCGCTTCATACGTTGCCGTGCGTGGGACAATGCCGATGATGCGTGGGACTTGTATGAGACAGACTATGCCGTGAAACTCATTGAATGCTGGGCTTGGGGCTCAGGGCGCGCCGACCTATTCAAGTGGGTGCAGGCGAGCGGCTCGTTCCAAGGCAATGGCAATGGCATCAAGTTGGGTGGAAATGGCACGGGTGGCTCATCAAAAGGAGTGCATGAGGCTTGGCGTTGCGTGGCTTTTAACAACAATAAGACCGGCTCGGTGAAAGGTTTTGATGAGAATAGCCACAAGGGAGGCGTCAAGTTGGTGAATTGCCTCGCTTTCGGCAATGGCTATGACTATATGTTTGAGGACTGTGCCGATGCTTCCACGTTCACATTTTATAATAATGTGTGTCTCGGACGCATCGAAATCAAGGGTAGTTTCACTGATCGTAATAACGCATTGTTGGTAGATTCGAAGAATGCTTGGAAGAACAATGCCCTCACCAACGGCTTTTCGGAGAGCGATTACGTGAGTCTGTCGGAAGAGGATGCCAAGGCACCACGTGCCGTTGACGGCTCTTTGCCCACACGTTTCGCGCGGTTGAAGAGTACGTCGAGGCTCATAGACCAAGGCATAGACCTCCGTAGTGAGATGCAAGACGAGTTTCCGTTTACGTGGCAAGACATCACGGGGATAGCCCGCGACTTGGGTCCTTACGAATACCTGCCCCAACAACCGTCGGGAATGCAGATGCTCTTGACACATGGCAAGGAACTATCTTTCGCTTACCAAGATGGGAATGTAGCGTTCACTGTACCAGAAAACGGGCGTGTGCGTGTCGATGTGGTTTCCCTGCAAGGGCAAATCGTCTCCACCAACGCCCATCTTTTGGCAACGGCGGGTGCCCAATATTCCGTTCCGCTCATTGGAATGCCAGAAGGCATCTACATCCTTCGTTTGGCATTCAAGGGAGAATACCGATTCCTAAAGGTGAAAAAGGCTTCGAGTAGGTAAATAATGGTGCTTATTCATGGTGCGGATGGTGGGAAATGGAAAATAATGAAAAAAAACAGGAAAAAATTTGCCGTATCAAAAAAAAACATTACCTTTGCAACCGCATTTAGGGAAATGCCATTGGAAATGCGGAAATAGCTCAGTTGGTAGAGCACAACCTTGCCAAGGTTGGGGTCGCGGGTCCGAGTCCCGTTTTCCGCTCCACATTCTGAATAAATATCCATGCGCCCAGGTGGCGGAATTGGTAGACGCGCACGTTTCAGGTGCGTGTGCCGAGAGGTGTGCAGGTTCGAGTCCTGTTCT
>JAFRRN010000071.1 GCA_017428055.1 Prevotella sp. | reverse complement strand
GAACTGCTCTCTGGCTTCTGCCAGCATCTTTGAATACTCTTCTTGTGTCATTGCTTTAACAATTTGGCTGCGCCTGAATAAATAACGCAGCAGGTTATTATTCTATTGCCTTAGCTTGACACAGTTGAAATGACGACCTCTTTTGATATAATTTTGACTCCCATTTTGTGGAATTTCCGCACGTAGTGCGTTCCCTTTCCGCTTTCTCTTGTGAAATCTTGAAAACAAGAAGTCCTAAATAGCTGATAAAAAACTATTTAGGACTTTGTTTTGTGACCCGTTTGGGGCTCGAACCCAAGACCCCAACATTAAAAGTGTTGTGCTCTACCAACTGAGCTAACGAGTCTCCGAAATGCTATTATTTTTCAAAAGCGGTGCAAAGGTAGGCTATTTTTTTGATATTGACAAATTTATTCTTCACTTTTTTGTTCTATTTCTTGATTTTCATGTTCTTTCGTGACGTATCGTTGCCAATAGGCGATGATGAGGGTGGTGAGGGGTAGGGCGATGATGAGGCCGATGAAACCGAGCAATGCGCCCCATACGGAGAGCGAGAGGAGGAGGATGGCGGGGTTGAGTCCCATCGCCTTACCCATAATCTTGGGAGTCACCACCATGTCGCAAATCACCTGCACGACGATGAATACCAGTACCGCCAAGCCAAAGATGACCCAGAAGTTCTGCCCTGTGTCTGCCGCCTTAAGCAAGGCGAGGAACGCCGTGGGGATGAGTGCGAACGTGTGGAGGTATGGCACGAGGTCGAGGATGCCGATGAGAATACCCAGACCGATTGCCATCGGGAAGCCGATGATGGTAAACCCGATGCAGAAGAGGATGCCCATGCAGAGTGCCACGAGTCCTTGTCCACGGATGTAGTTGTTCAGCTCGCGCTCCACGTCTCCCATGAGTTCTTTCCAGAAGGGACGGCTTTTCTTGGGGAAAATCTTGATCCAGTTGCTTGTCAGGAACTCATAGTCGAGCAGGATGAAGAACATATATAATAAGGTGATGAACGAGGCGACGATGCTGATGATGACGCTCGCCGTCTGTCCCACGAAGGAGAACAGCTTGGGCATCGCCGTCTTCAAGGCATCGGTGAAGTCGCTGCTCTTGAAGAAGCTCTCTATTTGCGACTGGTTTTCCTGTAGCCATTGCCGGATATACTCAGAGATACTGTTGGTGTTGGTCGCCGAGTTGACGTAACTTGTCGCCACGTCGCCGAGTTTTTGGAACTGCTCAATCATCGGCGGGATAATCAGCCATACCACCAAGGAGATCACTGCCAGCACGGCGATCATGGTCAAGATGATGCTCAACACACGGCTTTTGACGTGCATACGATATTGCACAAACCTCACCATTGGGTGGAGGAGATACGCCAACAGCCAAGCCACGAAGAATGGGAGCAACACCCCGCTCAACTCGTTGACTATCAAGAACACCACCAACAGCAACAGGGCAATTCCCGCCCATCGTATCAACTTGTCGAAAGTAATCTTATTCTCCATTTTCCTTCCTCTCTTCGGTTAGGGACTTCTGGTAACAGTCGCGGCACAAAGGCTCATATTCCATCTTCTCGCCAAGCAACACGCGCTTGTCGTTTTGCACCAACCGATGGCTGATATACGCCAACGACCCGCACCTGACGCAGATGGCATGGACCTTCGTCACATCGTCGGCGATGGCGCAGAGGGCGGGCATGGGGCCGAAAGGCACCCCCTTGAAGTCCATATCCAAGCCCGCCACGATGACCCTCACGCCACGGTTGGCGAGCTCGTTGCACACATCCACCAGCCCATTGTCGAGAAACTGCGCCTCGTCGATGCCCACCACGTCGATGTCCGACGACAGCAAAAGGATGGTAGACGATGTCTCGATGGGTGTCGACGGGATGGCCGTCTGGTCGTGGCTCACCACGTTGACGTCCGAATAGCGTGTGTCTATCGACGGCTTGAATATCTCCACCTTCTGCTTGGCGAACTTCGCGCGTTTCATCCTTCGTATCAACTCCTCGGTCTTTCCCGAGAACATCGACCCGCACACCACTTCTATCCTTCCAGGACGGTGTGCCTCCCCTTGTATATTTGCGTTCATAATGATGCAAAAATACAAAGACGTTTTAAAAATTGCAAAGAAATAGGGCTTTTTTTTGTCCGTGAAGATTATTTAACTATATTTGCGAAGTTTTATGGGAATATTATATATAGTACCAACCCCGGTGGGCAATATGGAGGACATGACACTACGTGCCATCCGCATATTGAGGGAGGCCGACTTGGTTTTGGCGGAAGATACGCGCACTTCGGGTATCTTACTCAAACATTTCGACATATCCCAACACCTGATGTCACACCACAAATTCAACGAACATGGTACTTCCGCAAGCATCGTGGAGAGGCTGAAGGCAGGGCAGACCGTCGCCTTGATCAGCGATGCCGGCACCCCTGGCATCAGCGACCCGGGCTTCTTCCTGGTGCGCGAGGCGATAGCCGCCGGCGTTGAGGTGCAGACCCTGCCCGGTGCGACGGCATGTATTCCCGCCCTCGTGTCATCGGGCTTGCCGTGCGACCGTTTCTGTTTCGAGGGATTCCTCCCGCAGAAGAAGGGTCGGCAGACCCATTTGGAGTCGTTGCGTGACGAGGTGCGCACGATGGTTTTCTACGAATCGCCGTATCGATTGATGAAGACACTCCAGCAGTTTGCCACCATATTCGGCAACGAGCGACAAGTCTGCGTGTGCCGTGAGATTTCCAAGGTGCATGAGGAGTGTGTCCGTGGCACCCTGGAGGATGCCATCCGCCATTTCACGGAAAAGCCTCCCAAGGGAGAGATTGTCATCGTGGTGGCGGGTAAGATGAAAGAGAAAAAACCAAAAACAATATCATTATGAGAAAATTAGCATGTTTCGTAACAGCATTGATGATGCTTCTATTCATGGGTTGTAAGGAAGAGAGGAGGACACCAGTAGTGCCTGACACGTCTGTTACCGACTCCTTGCAGAAGATCATCGTACAGAAAGACAATGAGATCAACGACATGATGTCTACGCTGAACCAAATCCAAGAGGGCATCCGCGAGATCTCGGAGGCGGAGAACCGTGTCAATATCGTCAAGGATGGCGAGCGTTCAGACAAGGCACAGCAGATTCGGGAAAACATCACCTTCATCTCCAACACGATGAAGCACAACCGCGAGCTCATCGAGAAACTGCGCCAGCAGGTGCGGGAGAGTTCATTGAAGGGCGACCAGTTGAAGACAACCATCGAGAACCTCATCAAGCAGATGGACGAGAAAGACCAACAACTGCAACAACTGCAAGCCGAACTCACCTCCAAGAACATCCATATCAGCGAGTTGGATGAGACCATCACCAACCTCAATAATGATGTAACAGCCTTGAAAGAGGAGAGCAGCCAGAAGAGCCAGACCATCAGCAACCAGGATAAGCAGCTCAACACGGCGTGGTTTGTGTTCGGGACGAAGAAGGAGTTGAAGGAGCAACACATCATCGAGGATGGAAAATTGCTGCAATCCAATTTCAACAAGAGCTATTTCACGAAAATAGACATCCGTGTGGACAAGGAAATCAAGCTCTATTCCAAGTCGGCAAACATCCTTACCACCCACCCGTCGGGGAGTTACAACTTGACCCGGGATGCCAACAAGCAGTATGTGTTGCGCATCACCAACCCCGAACTCTTCTGGAGCACGAGCAAATACCTTGTGGTATTGGTGAAATGAGGTGGTAAGAAAGAATATAATTGAGGTTGTAAGTGGGTTGAGAACGTTCATCAAACGCCCTTACGACCTCAATTCCTTGAAAAACCGCTGCACCAGCGAGCGGCATTCGTCTTCCAATACGCCCGATGTGACTGTACATTTAGGATGCAGCGCATCGGGCGCAAAGCGTCTGTAGCCCCGCTTCTCGTCGGCTGTGCCGTAAACCAAACGGCTGACCTGCGCCCACCCGATGGCACCGGCGCACATCACGCACGGCTCCACCGTCACATACAATGTACATCCCTGCAAGTACTTGCCGCCCAGCATGTTGGCGGCGGAGGTGATGGCTTGCATCTCGGCATGTGACGTCACGTCGCACAGGGTTTCCGTCAAGTTGTGGGCGCGGGCGATGATGCGCCCCCCGCACTCTATGACCGCCCCTATCGGGATCTCGCCCTCCTTGCCCGCCAGTTCCGCCTCGGCGAGGGCTTTCCGCATCATCTGCTCGTCGTGTTGCCGCAATTGTTCCTCTTCCATGGTCATCTGTAAATGGTATTTGTCGTATATATGGTTTTAACGGCTTATCGCCTTTTTTATTGCATACGCCAGCATCTTCGGTCACATCCGATAGGGTTTTGCGGTACGGAGTGGGCAGTTGGTGGGAACAAATGCCCCCTTTGTGACCTTGCGGCTATAGCCAAAAGGCCTTGCGCCTATAGCCGAAAGGGTTTGCGGCTATAGCCAAAACCAAATGGATTGTTTTTTATAGTATCATTTAAAAATACAATAACTATTTGAAAAACAGTCAATCGCCTACGGCGAGAAATCCCACAAAATCCATTTCAAAATCCCACAAAATCATTTTGATTCATTTGAATTCCATTTTGTATAATTTCTGCACAAAGTGCATCTTGTATCATTTGCGTTTGCTTCATGAAGATTTTGGTCTTAAATATATATACTTATTCATTGTGTTCATGCACTTAGTACTCCTGCCACTGATGATTTGGGATAAAACTTTTGGTGATTCGTGAAAAAAAGAGTATATTTGCAACACAAATCAATCATGCTTGTTACAATTCTGATGCTATGACGAAAACGGACGAAGAGTAAGGGTAGTTATTGATGGTTTATAAATCCAAACAAATGAAAGTAACACAATGGAAACCAAAATGACTGTAATGAAAGAGGGTCTCTTGGAGGAAATCGAGAAACGGGTGCAAGACAAAGTGCTCGAGAAGACCAATGGCGACCTGCTGAAAAAGCTGATTCTCAATGCGGAAAGCGACAGGGAGACCATCTTCATCGCCTCCCTCGGCACCATCTACAAGCGCACCGGATTGCACTATGACAAACGCCTTGAGCGGATGGACTCGTCAATCCATTATTTCAAGAAGAATGAAGAGTTGAGCTTTAGGACTGACGAGAGCAAGCCCATCAACAAGCTTATTATAGGCGACAATTACGATGCCTTGCATAATTTGTTGGTAGAATACAGGGGAAAGGTGGATGTCGTCTACATCGACCCGCCATACGGGAAGGACAGCATGGGCGAGTTTGCCAAGACCAATTATGACAATGCCATCACGAGAGACAACTTGCTGTCGATGCTTTACCCACGTTTGGTATTGGCAAGGCAACTGATGTCAAACGAGGGTGTCATCCTTTGCAGCATTGATGACCGCAACCAGGCGTATCTGAAATGCCTGTTTGACGAGGTGTTCGGGGAGAGCAATTTCATCACTTGCTTCCCCAAGAAAGGAAGTGGGGGGCGACAAGACAGCAAGCATTTCGCCATCATCCATGAATATGTGTTGTGCTATGCCCGCAAAGCCGATGATTTCGTTTCCGGCAGAATCCCCATTGAAGTAAAATATCGATTTTATGATGAAAAAAAACAATTGCATTATAATCTCCAGTTGTTAAGGAAATGGGGTGATAATAGTAGGAAAGAGGATCGTCCGAATCTCTATTATCCAATATATTATAATGAGGTAAGCAATCTTTTGGCATTGACTCGGAAATCAGAAAGAGACATTGAAATCTATCCAATGATAGACTGTGAACATCCTGGATGTTGGCGTTGGGGTAAGTCAACAATGCAAGAGGCATTTGACGACGGGCTTGTCGAGGTTCGTCAGAAGAAAGATGAGTACATCCCATACGAGAAACTGATGGAAGATCCCAAGGATTCGAGCAATAAATTGTACACAAGTTGGATTGACGACGTGGACAACTCATCGGGGGCAAGGCTATTGAAAACCATCATTCCGGGGGATGTTTTCAAATACCCGAAAGCCGTTGACTTGCTGAAGAAGCTCATAGCCATGTCGACGCAAAAGGACGATGCCGTCATTCTTGACTTCTATGCGGGGTCGGGAACGACGGGACATGCCGTGCTGGACTTGAACGCCGTGGACTGGGGAAGGCGCACATTCATCCTCTGCCAATTAAACGAGAAGACCGACACCACGCCCAACGGCATTGCCTACGATGTGACTTGCAAGCGGCTAAAGCGCATCATGACGGGATGTTGCTATGATGGAAGCAGCGATTTCCCGTGGGCGAGAGATCACCAGCCTTACGGCGGCAACTTGGATGTCTTTGAGTTTGGCACCGTGTCCAATTTTGAGATTACAGAGGAGAAGTCGCCCTTTGATGGCATCGATGAGACGCTGTACGGGCAGGAGAGGTTCGGCTCGATGCGCGAGAAGGTGAATTGGGCGTGCAGCAACTTCGCCACCACGCAGAAGAGTTTGGAGGCTTTTGAGGATTGGGTGAAACGTGTAAAGGGGGAGTGACATGCTACAGGAAATCAAAGACTTACAGAATCGGGCGGTAACGGCGCTCTTCAATCGGGTGAACCCTGCCATGGCGGAAAACCGCAACCCTTTGTTGCATGAGAAGACTCTCACCTTCCGCGCCCCCACGGGCAGTGGCAAGACGCGGATGATGGCCGACTTCATGGACCGCGTGTTGGCGGTAGACCCCGATGTGGTGTTCCTTGTGTCCACCCTTTCCAAGGGCAATCTGGCGGAGCAAAACTATGGCGTGTTTCAGGAGAGTGCCGACAAGGGCATCTTTTCCAACCTCGATCCCTACCTCATCTCGACCGACATCGGGGGTGAGGAGAGCCTCTTCATCCCCACCGACCATAATGTCTATGTACTGGCTCGCGACCTTTACAAGTCGAAAGGGCGGCTCATGCAGGGACCCATGCAAAACTTCCTGTTGACGTTGACTGAGGATTTCATGGGTATGGGCATGAAGAAACGCATCATCTTGATCAAGGACGAATGCCACCAAGCGACCAACAACCTCGATGCCCTGTCGGAGAAGTTCTTTGACTGGGTCATCAATTTCTCCGCCACACCCAACCTCAAGCGAAAGCAGATGCCCGACGTGCAAATCACCGACGACGAGGCGGTGGAGGCACACCTCATCAAGCGCATCTCGCCGGGCAACCCCGCCGATACACTCGAGGAAGCCATAGTCAAGTTCAAGGAAATCAAGGAGATGTATTATACATTGGGCATCAACCCCTGCATGATTATCCAGATCTCCAACAAGGACAAGGCGGAGGAGGAATGGGAGGGGCAAATCAAGCCCGTTCTTGACAAGCCCGAGCATCAAGACTTGAAGTGGATGCTCATCGTAGACCAACGGGACAAGCGGAATAATGCCAGCTTGTGCGACACCAATGACATCATCAAAAAGAAAGTCCCCGTGAGCAAATGGAAGGACTATGCCAAGAACAACTCGTCGAACATCGACATCATCATCTTCAAGATGGTGATTTCAGAGGGGTGGGACATTCCCCGCGCGTGTATGCTCTACCAAATCCGCGACACCAAGAGCAAGCAACTCGACGAGCAGGTGATGGGAAGGGTTAGGCGCAACCCCCGGTTGAGGGACTTCGAGATGCTCACCAAGGAGCAGCAGGAGCTGGTCACCACGGCGTGGATATGGGGCATCCTCCCCGACAATGTCAGGCGGAGCTGCGACGTGAAGCTATGGGGCAATGGCACGGAGATACAGTCGCAAGTGAAGGTGAAGACCATCAAGCTGCGGAACCTAACCGAAAGGAAGAGCTTCGACGTTGAGAGCCTCCTTGATGCGAAACCTTTTGACATCGTGCATTCCAGCATCTTCGACCTCCACCGGCGGCTGATGCAGTGTCCCAATGAAATCATCGACCTGTGCTACGAGTATGCCCATGAAAATGCAAGGCGTTGGTTCCATTTCGTCGAGAACATCGACATGGTGATGGATGCCTACAATGACTATATCTGCAATTACGATGAGTCGATGGAGATCGACAAGGATGTGTCGTTTCCCACGACCTCTTCATACGTGGATATTGGCAACAACAAGGAGATTGACGACTGGGTTTGGCGGCGGAAGGATGGCAAGGACACCTTCGCCTTTGACAGTGAGGCAGAGCGGCTATGGGCTTCCGTGTTGCAGAAGATTGCCCGTCGCTATGGGGCGGAATTGTCTCTTCCCGATGGCGAAGACAACGATGAGGAGGTGTTTTTGTGGGGCAAGAACTTCCCGCTCAATTCCGAGATACGGTACGAGTACTATGCCAACGGTGTGCATTCGTCTTATCCTGATTTCATCATGAAGGATGACCAAGGGCGAATCCATGTGTTTGAGGTGAAGAGCGTGAATGTTTCCGCTCATGCGATGATCAAAGAAGAGGACTATAAGGATAAGGTGAGGAGATTGGAGGAATGCTATTTGGCATGTTCGAGAAAGCTTCCTGAGTATTTCTTCTATCTTCCCGTATTGAAGAATGACGAGTGGCAGATCAAGCGGTTTGCCAACGGTGTGCAAGATACGATAAATGAACGACAATTAAAGGATTTTTTCCATGGCTACAATAGATGACAAGAAAGTGATTTTCTCGATGGTGGGATTGAGCAAGACCATCCAACAGAACCAAAAACAAGTGCTCAAAAACATCTATCTCAGCTTCTTCTATGGGGCGAAGATTGGTATTATCGGACTGAACGGTGCGGGTAAGTCTACGCTCATGAAGATCATCGCGGGCATCGACCAGCAATATCAAGGGCATGTGGTGTGGAGTCCGGGCTATACCGTGGGCTACCTCCCACAGGACCCGCCGCTCGATGAGACGAAGACTGTGAAGGAAAACGTGATGGAAGGAGTGCAGCATGTGTATGACGCATTGGCTGAATACGACCAGATCAACGTGAAGTTTGGCTTGCCCGAATACTATGAGGATCCCGACAAGATGGACAAACTGATGGCGCGACAGGCAGAATTGCAGGACGTCATCGACTCCACCGACGCTTGGAACATTGACTCGAAGCTCGAAAGAGCAATGGATGCGCTCCATTGTCCGCCCGCAGATTGGGGCGTGAAGAACCTCTCTGGCGGCGAGCGTCGCCGCGTGGCATTGTGCCGGTTGTTGTTGCAAAAGCCCGACGTGCTTTTATTGGACGAGCCTACCAACCACCTTGATGCGGAGTCAATCGATTGGTTGGAGCAGCATCTGCAACAATATGAGGGTACGGTGATTGCCGTCACGCATGATAGATATTTCCTTGATGACGTGGCGGAGTGGATTTTGGAACTCGACCGCGGCGAGGGAATCCCTTGGAAGGGCAACTATTCGTCGTGGTTGGAACAGAAGAGCCAGCGCATGGCGCAAGAGGAAAAGACCGCCTCGAAACGCCGCAAGACCCTGGAACGCGAGTTGGAATGGGTGCGTATGGCACCGAAAGCCCGCCACGCCAAGGGCAAGGCCCGTCTTAATTCATACGAGATGATGCTCAACGAGGAGCAGAAACAGAAGGAGGAGAAGTTGGAAATCTTCATACCCAACGGTCCGCGATTAGGCAACAAGGTGATTGAGGCGGAGCATGTGGCGAAGGCTTTTGGCGAGAAGACGCTCTTCAACGACCTCAATTTCATCCTTCCGCCCAATGGCATCGTGGGTGTCATCGGTCCCAATGGGGCAGGAAAGACCACCCTGTTCCGTCTCATCATGGGATTGGAGCAGGTTGACGGTGGCTCTTTCAGCGTGGGAGAGACGGTGAAACTGAGTTATGTAGACCAGCAACACAAGGACATCGACCCCGACAAGACCGTCTACCAAGTGGTGAGCGGCGGCAATGAGACCATACGCATGGGTGGTCGGGATGTGAATGTGCGTGCCTATCTATCGCGTTTCAACTTCAGCGGTGCCGACCAAGAGAAGAAATGCGCCGTGCTATCGGGCGGTGAGCGCAACCGCTTGCAACTCGCTATCGCCTTGAAGCAAGAGGGAAACGTGTTGTTGCTTGACGAGCCGACCAACGACATCGACGTGAATACGCTCCGTGCCTTGGAGGAAGGATTGGAGTCGTTTGCGGGATGTGCCGTCGTCATCAGCCACGACCGATGGTTCCTCGACCGTATCTGTACGCATATCCTTGCCTTTGAGGGCGAGGGAAATGTCTTCTATTTCGAGGGCAGCTATACGGAATATGAGGCGAACAAGGCAAAACGGTTGGGATTGGAAGAGCCGAAGCGCAGCCGCTACCGCAAGCTGATGGAAGACTAAGGGGGAAAATGGCATTTCTATAGAATCTGTAGAGAGTATGGCAGAGCATAATGACTTGGGAAAATGGGGCGAGAAGGTTGCCGTCGATTACCTACACCGGAATGGGTACACCATACGCGAATGCGACTGGCACTATGGTCATCGCGACATCGACATCATCGCCTTGACTCCCGATGAGGAGACGTTGGTGTTTGTAGAGGTGAAGACCCGCACCGCCGATGATATGCTTTTACCCGAGGAGTCTGTGGATGCGAAGAAAATCAAAAACCTCGCTTACGCCGCCAATGCCTACGTGAAATATAACCAAATCGTGTACAACCTACGTTTCGACATCCTCACCATTCTCAGAAAAGATGAGGGTGAACCTATTATAGACCATATCGAAGATGCGTTTAATCCGTTGTTTTAAGAGAAACAAGCGAAACCAAAAACCAGATGCCATCATGCCCCATCGGGTGATACGATTGGAAGAGACAACCTCTACCAACCAATACTTGCGTGGTTATCGGCCTGAAGAAGGCGAGGCAATGATAGTTGTGGTGGCTGCAAACCAAACGGCGGGGCGTGGTTGTGGCAGCAATTCATGGGAGAGCGAGCGAGGGAAAAACTTGTTACTTTCCATCTTGACGCATCCTGTCATGGTTCCCATTGCCCATCAGTTTATGCTCTCGATGGCTGGGGCGTTGGCAGTGAAAGGGACTCTTGACAAGTATGTGGAGGGCATTACGCTGAAATGGCCTAACGACGTGTATTGGCAAGACAAGAAAATCTGCGGCACATTGATCGAGACATCCATTGGTGGCGGGCATATCAAGGATTGCATCTTCGGCATCGGCATCAATGTCAACCAGCAGCGGTTCGTCAGTGATGCGCCCAACCCCATTTCCTTGTGCCAAATCATAGGGCATGAAGTGGACTTGGACTCATTGCTTAAGGAGTTGTTAGAGGCATTCACTACCTATTACAAGATGTTGGAGAATGGCCGCTACAATGACATCTCTGCCTTATACCATGATGCTTTGTACCGTGGGCATGGCTTTTTTCCGTATAGGGATGCAGATGGGGAGTTTGAGGGAGCAATCGTCGAGGTGGAGGATAATGGGCGGCTCATCATGCGCGACAGGGCTGGCATGATTCGTGAGTATATGTTCAAAGAAGTGGAATTTATCATTTAATCAATCATATTATGGCAAGATTTAAGAGAATATTATTGAAGTTGAGCGGCGAGAGCCTGGCTGCGGGGGGATATGGCATTGATATCCAGCGTCTCCAGGAGTATGCACAGCAAATCAAGGAAGTGCATGAAATGGGCGTGCAGATAGGCATCGTCATCGGCGGAGGAAACATCTTCCGTGGCTTGGCGGGAGCATCCAAGGGCTTCGACCGTGTGAAGGGCGACCAGATGGGCATGATGGCGACGGTCATCAACTCCCTCGCCTTGAGTTCGGCATTGGATGCCGCTGGCGTGAAAAACAAGGTGTTGACAGCCATCCGCATGGAGCCTGTCGGCGAGTTCTATTCCAAATGGAAGGCGATAGACGCTATGGAGGCGGGATTTGTCTGCATTTTCTCCGCCGGCACGGGGTCTCCCTATTTCACGACCGATACAGGTTCGTCGTTGCGCGGCGTGGAGATTGAGGCGGATGTGATGCTCAAAGGAACGAGAGTTGATGGTGTCTATACCGCCGACCCGGAGAAAGACCCGACAGCAACCAAGTTTACAGACATCACCTATACCGAGGTCTTGGCTCGCAACCTGAAGGTCATGGACCTCTCTGCCATCGTCATGTGCAATGATAACAACCTACCTATCTATGTGTTCAACATGGATATCGTTGGCAATCTCAAGCGAGTGATGGAAGGGGAGGAGATAGGCACGCTTGTTCACCATTAAGACAATAGACATTGACAATTAAAAACGAAAGGTGAAAAGACACCATGCTGGTCTTTTCACCTTTCGTTTTATGCTTTTCAAATATGTTATTTAGAGAATGGTCTTCACTGCCTCAAGCATACCTTTCTCTTGGATAAGGTCAAGGTCTTTCTTGACAAGTTCGGCAAGACCAGCCACATTGTGAAGGTCTTCGCCCCAGATAAAGTCGGCACTGAGAACGCCATCCGTGACTTTCTGCGTATCTCCCGTAGCCCACAAGTCCTTAAGCAAGGTCATGATCTTCTGGTCATCATTGGGAACGATGTCTGCTCCGTCGGCGCGTTTGCCACCCTTATAGTAGGTGATGATGGCAGCGAGACCGAATACCAGTCCTTGTGGCAGTTCGCCTTTGCGCTCCAAATAGGTCTTTACGCCGGGGAGGTCGCGAGCTTGGAACTTGGGGAATGAGTTAAGCATGATGCTTGTCACCTGGTGATCCACGAAGGGATTGTTGAAACGTTCCAACACATCGCCAGCAAATTGCCTCAGTTCATCCATCGGGAGGTTTAGTGTTTCCATCAACTCCTCAAACTGTACCTTGTGGATGTACTTGCCCAACACCTCATGGTTGCAAGCATCGCGCACGATGTCAACGCCACTGAGGTAGGTAACAGGCGATAGTACGGTGTGTGGGCCATTGAGCAAAGTCACCTTGCGCTCGTGGTAAGGCTTCTCGCTCTCGGCAATCAGCACATGCAAGCCAGCCTTCTCAGCAGGGAATTCGGCGCGTAGCTCCTCGCAAGTCATGTTCTCTGCCTTCTCAATCACCCACAGGTGGAAGATTTCTGCTTGTACGACGAGGTTGTCCTTGTACCCGATCTTCTCTTGGATCTGTGCGATTTCCTTGCGGGGGAAGCCCGGCACGATACGGTCTACCAATGTGGCACATACATAGTTGTATTTGGTGAACCACTCCTTGAAAGCCTCATAGTCGGCACCCAAGTCCTCTTTCCACAACTCGATATACTTGTAGATGCAGTCCTTGAGGTGGTGTCCGTTGAGGAAGATCAATTCGCAAGGCATGATGATAAGGCCTTTCTTGGGGTCGCCGTTGAATGTCTTGAAACGGCGATAGAGCAACTGCACGAGCTTGCCGGGATAAGAGGAGGCGGGAGCGTCGGTAAATTTGCAAGTGTCATCAAAGGCGATGCCTGCCTCTGTGGTGTTGGAAATGACGAAACGGATTTCTGGTTGCTCTGCCAAAGCCATGAAGGCGGCATTCTGCGAATAGGGGTTCAGCGCGCGGCTGATGACATCAATACGCTCCAAAGAGTTGACAGCCTCGCCATTGAGACGACCCTGGAGGTTGACATGATAGAGGCAATCCTGTCCGTTGAGCCAGTCTGCCATACCTCTCTCGATGGGCTGTACCACGACAACGCTACCGTTGAAGTTGGTCTTTTGGTCCATGTTCCACACGATCCAGTCAACAAATGCGCGAAGGAAGTTGCCCTCTCCGAACTGGATGATTTTCTCTGGCATGACGCTCTTGGGGGCGGTCTGCTTGTTTAATGATTTTAATTGTTCCATGTTAGATAAATAGTTGTTTGTTTATGATTGTTACAATTGTGCTGCAAAGATATACATTATTTATATATATAGAACTCCAATCTATATGAAAATATTGCGTAAAGGTTTGCGTTTCCCGCGCCTTTCAGAGGCTTAACACAAAGCATTCTGTGCCGTCGCCCGCCTCCGAGGCAATTTTCTCCACGCAACCCCTTTCCTCTATGCCCATCTTCTTGAAGATCCCAAACATCGCGCTGCCGCTGCCGCTCATCTGTGCGTATAGCGCACCGACGTCGTATAGCCGTTGCTTGATGTCGGCAAGCAGGGGGTGTTGGTTGAAGATGGGAGTCTCAAAGTCATTGGTCAAATCCGTCTTCCATGTCTCTATGGGCTGGCGCACGATGTCACGGCACGACTTGGCGGGGCGGCGAGGGGTTATTTGTTGGTAAGCATCACGGGTGGAGACAGCCACATTGGGTTTCACAATAGCGATATGATAACCATGAAGATTGCCATGGGGACCGTCAGCGGGCGCGAGGATGTCGCCAATGCCCGTGGCATACGATGGCTCGGCGGTGATGAAGAAGGCGCAGTCGGCACCCAACCGGGCGGCATAACGCTCCATCTCGGCTATGCCGATGTTGAGTCGGAAACGCTCATCCAGCAAACGGATCATGAATGCCGCGTCGCTCGACCCGCCGCCAAGGCCCGCCTGCGACGGTATCTGCTTGTACAGATGGGCATGTACACGGGGTATGTCATAGTCTTTAGCCAACAAGTCGTATGCCTTCACGACCAAGTTGGCCTGCTCGTCGCAATCCACGGCGTTGCCTGTCACCTTCAAGTCGCAGCCCACATGGGATGGGAATCGCTCGTCCATCCGTTTTACCTCAAGGGCATCGTGTAGTGGGATAGGGTAGAACACGGTTTCTAAGTTGTGGTAGCCATCGTCTCGCTTGGAGACAATGTTTAGGCCTAAGTTGATTTTCGCGCAAGGAAATGTAATCATATTGATGTGAAAAAATATAACTTGGATAATCAGTATAATTCCCGGATTACAGAATGAAAGAATTATTATAGGCGTACAATTCCCAGATTCTCCGATTCGGGGTAAAAACAATTATATGGATAGATTGCTTATTCATGTTAGCCTTGTCAAAAGTATTCATGTGCAAAGATAATAAAAATTACGTGAAACTTAGCGTGCTTTCGCGGAAAATATGTTCGCGAAGGATGGGTTGTGGGTTGTCCAAGATAGTTGGACGGTTCGTCCAAAGGCTTTGGACGAGGTGTCCAAGCCGCTTGGAGAAATGATTAGTGGTAAATAAATCTTTTGTTTTATAATGAGTTTATTGTTTTTTGTTTAACTTTGCAGCCAAAAGTCTGCTATAACAAAGAATATATATCGACGAACAATGCAATTATTTCATAGATGATGAAAAGATACAACATGATACCCTCCATAATTATAAAAACCGTCCTTGGATGAAAAAGAATATACTTATTATTTTTGCCTTGCTGTGGAGTAGCATGGTGATTGCCCAGAATGACAGCGCCGCCGTTGGAAGGAAACGAGTAGCCGTCGTGTTGAGTGGAGGCGGAGCGAAAGGTATGGCCCACATCGGAGTGTTGAAAGTGTTGGAGAAGGCGGGCATCCCTGTTGACATCGTCACTGGTACGTCGATGGGCAGCATCATAGGTGGCCTGTATGCCATCGGCTATAACGCCAATGCCCTTGACTCCATGGTTAGGGTACAGGACTGGGGATACGTCATTACCGACAAGGAGGACCTGCGCAACCAAAGCCTCAATGACCGCCGGAAACAGTACACTTACGTTTTCACAACGGGTATGACCATCGGCAAGCGAGACATGAACGCCGGTGGTTTCATCAAGGGCAAGAACTTGTCGGAGTTATTCCAGCAGCTATGCACGGGTTATACTGACTCGCTTAACTTTACCCAAGACCTGCGAATTCCTTTTGCTTGCGTGGCTACAGACATCATCGACAATAGCGAAGTGGACTTCCATAGCGGACGGCTACCACAGGCCATGCGTGCCTCAATGGCCATTCCCGCTGCTTTTTCGCCCGTCAGGATTGGCGACATGGTGCTGGTAGATGGTGGACTGAAGAATAATTACCCCGCAGACATCGCCCGGGAGATGGGTGCTGACATCATTATCGGCGTCACCGTGCAAGGTGCGCCGAAAGTGGCGGAGAACATGGGTGGCACCATGAGCATCCTAAGCCAGATTATCGACGTGAACTGCAAGAATAAGTATGATGAGAACTTGGCCATCACAGACCTCCACCTGCAAGTCGATACGAAGGGTTATGGCTCCGCCAGTTT
This sequence comes from Prevotella sp., assembly GCA_017428055.1. Taxonomy (GTDB): domain Bacteria; phylum Bacteroidota; class Bacteroidia; order Bacteroidales; family Bacteroidaceae; genus Prevotella. The sequence continues at coordinate 11,379 of JAFRRN010000071.1, read as the reverse complement.
CTCTCCAGCCGCCATCGACACACTTATCCGCCGAGGCGAGGAGTTGGCTATGCGCCATTGGGACGACATCATCGCCCTAAAGAAGCGCATCGGCATCGACGAGTCGTTCCGTCCAACCATTCTACATCCTCTGCGTCCGAGGGTGATGACCGAGAAACAGCGCGTCATTGAGTTCGCTTTTGAGAACATGACACCACAAGCCGAGCGGTTCTTACGGCAGAAGTTTCATCTTCAAAAGATTGATAGCATCGATGCCCGATTGGAACAAGAGCTGACCACTTCTATGCGCATAGACCTATTCTACCAGACTGCTGAATGTCGGCTAATCCCAGAAGGGAATGGGGTTCGTGTCATCCTTTCAGCGGGCAACCGAAAGTCGGTACAACTCCATGCAGGCGTACGCTTCGATACAGAGGAATATGCAGCCGTGCAGTTGGGCCTCGACATCCCCTTGAAGACATCCATCCCGATGAATTCAGATGTCACGTTGCGTTTAGGAAAGCGCATGATGGCACGTTGTGACCTCACGATACACCCGCGCAGCTTCACCCGTCCCACGCTCAGCTATGCCTTCAGTCGTAATGATGTGGATGTATACATCAATGGCGACCGCGACTACAACATCCTCTATAACCAGTTTCAAGCTCAGTTTACACCCATCAATTTCGACTTGAGGCACTTCAATCTACAGATGGGGCTTCGCTGGGACTTTATGCACTACCGTAACAAACTCGGTTCGGAGTCATCAAAGCAGGTGCTGCTCAAAAACGAACATTTCATCAGTTATTGCGCACGGGTGGAGTATAATAGCGAAGACAATTGGAATTTCCCAACGCATGGGGCACGCTTCAAGGCCGAATACGCATACGTGACCAACAATTTCGCCAAGCTAAATGAGCGTGAGGCCGATGGCAGTAAAGTTGGTAAGAAGGCCGGTATGAGCGATGTGAGAGCAAACTGGCGAATGTCGTTCCCCATAAGCAGTCGCTTCACCTTCCAGCCCATGCTCTATGGGCGTATGCTGTTTGGCTCCATTATCCCTCCCGTTTTTGGCAACACCATCGGAGGTGATTGGTTCAGGCATTATGTTGAGCAACAGATGCCTTTCGCTGGCATAGGGAAAATAGAATATGTTGACCACCAGTTTGTGGCGGCACAGCTCCAAGCCCAGCAACGTATTGGTGACAATAATTACATATTATTCCGCGTGGCAGGGGCCCAACAAGCAGACCAAGTGAAAAAACTCCTTGACTATCGCACACTGCTCGGTGTACAAGTGGCTTATTACTATAATACCTTGTTTGGTCCGATGGGAGCAACCCTCGGCTATAGCAACCGTACCAAGAAACCATACTTTTTCCTGAATCTTGGATATGAATTCTAACCATTTGGCCGCTTCGGCACTTCATGGCTCAAGACAAAAAATCCAAAAATGATTTCATGCAAATGAAGAATGTATTGTTCAAAAAGAAAGAGAGCAAGCTGTCACGTCGTATTACATGGCGCGTCATCTTGATTATGGCAGTCTTCAATTTATTTATCTTTGGAGTGGTGCTTTTATCTGATTTTGCTCTTGCAGAAATCCAAAGCCAAATGCGAGCACAACACATCATATATAATATTGATGGCAAGCTGGTAACCATGTTTAAGACAGTGGAAATTGCTACTATCAACAACGTGGCTGAAATAGAAGCCAATTTAGATAACCCTGCTAAAGTATATGATGCCTTGGAGCATGAATTTCGTCTGAATGATAGGTATGTTGGCTGTGCCGTCGCTTTCGAGCCAAACTACTATGCCAGTCAGGGTAAATGGTTTGAACCCTACGTGTCTTTCTTAAATGGCTCTAACGAGAGAACAGGAAATGGCGAAGACACCCAAATAGAACGTAAACAGATAGGGTCGGCTTTGCATGACTACTTCAGTCAAGAGTGGTATGCCAAAGGACTTGACCTGGAAAAAGGTAAAGGCTACTTGACCGATCCCTATCACGACAAGGAAGGCGGTGGACGTTTTTTGTGTTCATACGTGTCACCAGTCTTTGAACGCAATGGTCGTAAAGTGGCTGTTTATAGCATAGACTTGAACCTTGACTGGCTCGTAAACACCATTATTAGTGAGGAGAATAAGATTAAGAAGTTGGAATCCGTGGAGAATGAATCGGATAGTATAGATGAGGATAATGCCTTGTTTATCCAAATTCTTGATAGTAAAGGGAGGAAGATTGCTGGGTCTGAGGATTTCGACGAAAAAACGCTTCAAAACATTTTGAAGAAAGATAGCATAGAATTTGAGAAGATAAAGATGAAGGGCACCACTTACTTTATCAGTTCAAAGCGAATTGCTAATACTGGCTGGACTTTGGTCGTAGCCCAACACATAGATTTCGTATTTCTTTACGGGTATGCTTTAGGAATCATTGTCATATTCTTCATGATTGTTGGCTGTATTGTCATGTTCTTTTATACGCGCCACAGCATCCGCCGTGCCACCAAGCCGTTGGGATTCCTATCCGATTCGGCGCAGGAAGTAGCCAAAGGTAACTTTGATACAGAGTTGCCGACATTCAAGTATCAAGATGAGATAGCCAGGCTACGTGACTCATTTGGCACTATGCAACAGTCTTTGAAAGGGTATGTCGAGGAACTGAAAGAATCAACAGCCTTGAAGGCATCCATAGAGAGCGAGTTGAATGTGGCACACGGCATCCAGATGTCGATGTTGCCTAAGACTTTTCCACCATTCCCCAACCGCGACGATATAGAGGTATATGCCATTCAAAATCCTGCCAAGGCTGTAGGTGGCGACCTTTATGACTTCTTCATTCGCGACGAGAAATTGTTCTTCTGTATCGGTGACGTGTCGGGCAAGGGTGTACCAGCGTCGCTGGTCATGGCTGTTACCCGGACACTATTTCGCAATGTCGCAGCCCACACCGCAAAACCAGGTCATATCGTGGAGACCATGAACATGTCCATTTGCGAAGGTAACGAGGAAAACATGTTTGTCACGCTATTCGTCGGTGTCCTCGATTTGTCGACTGGGCTTTTACGCTATTGCAACGCCGGACATGAAGCTCCATACGTTCAAGGCGTACTCTTACCCTGCAATCCCAATCTTCCTATCGGCGTGATGCCTGAATGGAAATACATTGAGCAAGAGGTCATGATTGCCTCTAATACGACTATCTTCCTTTATACTGATGGATTGACAGAGGCAGAGAATGTCGTCTATGAGCAATTTGGGGAGAGTCGCACAACAAGCGTCATACATGCCACCAAGAACTCGCCTCAAGAACTTATTGATGCCATGGCCGATGCCGTTCACCAGTTTATAGGTGAGACCGAACAAAGTGACGATCTCACGATGCTTGCCATCAAATATATGAATGCTTAATGTTGAATGCTGATTTAAGCATAAGATAAAACTATTTATGGGAAAGAAAACATTGATAATCATCATACTGTTATGTTCAATAACGTTCACTGGCCATGAGACCCTTTTCGGTCTATATGCACAAACCCCGCACAAGCAGAAGAGGGCATTGGTAGATAGCGTACTGACAGCGCGTTACTACCGTTCACCCTACGATACCAACTATGTGGTTAGGCCAGAGGGGCGACTGACCTTGAAATTGAGGCTCAACCAAACGGGCAATGACATTCATGCCCGTGGCACGGTGAACGACATCTACTCAAAGGCAAACCTCCACACCAGCCACAAGACCACCCTTGCCGTTGCCGCCATATATCGTGGCATAGCCCTTGGCATCGCCGTTAATCCCGCCAAGTTGGGCGGGGTTTACAAAGACTATGAATTTAACCTTAATTACTATAGTAGCCGCCTAAGCCTCGATGCCAGTTACCAGCGTTCAAACTCATTGGCGGGTGACACCAAGCGCAATGACGAGCTTCACCAGTTAGAACCTGGAGATGTTACGATGAAGATACTTAACCTTGCAGGCTATTACACCTTTAACCATCGACGATTCTCTTACCCAGCCGCCTTCACGCAAAGTTACATCCAACGCCGTTCGGCAGGATCGTGGCTTGCTGGCTTCAGTTATCAAGGTGGCAGTATCGAAACCAGTGAAGAATTGAAAAAGAGGAATGAGAAGGCACCCGATGTGCGCATTTATGCTGGCCACTTTGGCATAGGTGGTGGTTATGGCTACAACTGGGTGCTGGGAAATAGCTGGTTACTTCATTTTTCGATGTTGCCAACTTTCGTGGTGTATAACCGCAACAATTTCACCGTCAACGGTGAACGCAAACGGGCACAGCACATGCGTTTCAACATGATATTCAACGAGCGTGTTGCTATCGTCCGCTTCTTTCCCCCTCGGTATTTTGCGGGAGTCACTCTTGCAATGAACAATTCTGTCTTCGACGATGATGTCGTGGTGGTCAATCAGAACAAGTGGCGTGTACGTGCTTTCATTGGTATGCGTCTATAAGGCATTTTTTGCCTATTTTCTTTGGCATTATCGCATTTTTATTATATCTTTGCCACAAAGTCTATAACTTATAAACCTAATTAAACAGAATGGATAATAATCAAGCTCTTATTGCTCAATGTGAAGAACGGGCAAAACAATGGTTGTCCCCCGCATTCGATGAGGAGACACGTAAGGCAGTGCAAGCTATGCTTGACAACGAAGACAAGACCGAGTTGATAGATGCTTTCTATCGCGACCTGGAGTTTGGTACGGGTGGGCTCCGCGGTATCATGGGAGCAGGAACCAACCGCATGAACATTTACATCGTTGGTATGGCGACACAGGGCTTTGCCAACTACATCCTCAAGGCTTTTCCCGGACGTACAGACTTGTCGGTGGTAGTGGGGCATGATTGCCGCAACAATGGTCGTTTGTTTGCCGAGACGGTAGCCAATATCTTTTCCGCCAATGGCATCAAGGCATATCTCTTCGAGAGCCTTCGTCCCACGCCGGAGATTTCTTTTGCCATCCGCCAGTTGGGAGCGCAAGCAGGCGTGAATGTCACAGCCAGCCACAATCCTAAGGAATATAATGGTTACAAGGCTTATTGGGATGATGGTGCGCAGGTGCTTGCGCCTCATGACAAGGGCATTATCGACGAGGTGAACAAGGTGACAATTGCAGACGTGAAGTTTGAAGGCAATAAGGATCTCATCGAGATTATCGGTGGCGAGATGGATGTTGACTACCTGAAAGCCGTCAAGGAGGCAATGGTAGACCAAGATGTCATCCTACGCCAGAAAGACCTCAACATTGTTTATACGCCATTGCATGGCACTGGTCGAGTCATCATTCCTGCCGCTCTTCGCACATGGGGATTCCAGAACATCCACGTTGTACCAGAGCAGATGGTGATTGACGGTAACTTCCCAACCGTGGTTTCTCCTAACCCCGAGAACTCGGAGGCAATGACTCTTGGCATGAAACTCGGAACGAAGTTGAATGCCGACCTTGTGATTGCCAGCGACCCTGATGCCGACCGTCTCGCTATCGTGTGCCGAAACAACAAGGGTGAATGGGAAATCCTCAATGGCAACCAAACATGTATGATGTTCTCATGGTACATCATCGCAAACAAGAAAAAACTCGGTCAATTAAAGGGTAACGAATTCCTTGTGAAGACCATCGTGACAACCGAAGTCATTGCCAAGATCGCTAAGAAGAACGGCGTGGAGTACAAGGATTGCTACACGGGATTCAAGTGGATTGCCAATGAAATTCGCATCAACGAGGGTGTAAAGAAATACATCGGCGGCGGCGAGGAAAGCTTTGGGTTCCTTCCGTTTGACAAGGTTCGCGACAAGGATTCACCAGCCTCTATCTGCTTGATATGTGAGATTGCCGCTTGGGCTAAGGACAACGGCAAGACCCTTTATGACCTATTGATGGACATCTATGCCGAGTATGGTTTCTCACGGGAGTTTACCGTGAATGTGGTGAAGCCTGGAAAGACGGGTGCCGATGCCATCAAGCAGATGATGGTTGACTTCCGCAAGAACCCACCAACAGAGTTAGGCGGGTCTCAGATTGTGCTGTGGAAAGACTTTGAGAGCCTTGAGGCAAAGAAAATTGACGGCAGTGTCGAGAAGATTGACATGCCTGACAGAAGCAATGTGCTACAATGGTTCTGCGAAGATGACACGAAAGTTTCCGTCCGTCCCTCCGGCACAGAGCCAAAGATTAAGTTCTACATCGAGGTGAAAGACCCATCCTTCAAGTGCGCCGGGTGTTACGACCGTTGCATGAAGGCAGCTGAAGAGAAGATTGAGGCTATCAAACAGAGCCTGAATTTGGATTGATAACTGAATAACGATTGATAATTGACCATTGGACATGGATGATGGCAACGCCCATGCCCAATGGTCATTCTTTTAAAAAGGGTATTAGATGAAAAGATTATTTTGGATAACAAGTCTCATAGTCATTGGATATTTATGGGCGCAAGCAGATCCGTTGGACAGCATACAAGCCTCCTTGCAAAAAGGCTACCAAGTACAAGAAAAAATATACGTCCATACCGACAACACCTGCTATTATATAGGTGACACCATTTGGTACAAGGCATACGTATTAAGGGCTGACAATCTGCACCCTACCGATATGAGCAAGATTCTCTATGTGGAATTGCTCTCGCCCGACGGCCTCGTCACAGAGCGGCAGCGCATCATCGTGAGCGACAAGGGCCATACCAATGGGCAATTCGTGTTGCGCGACTCCCTCTATTCAGGGTATTATGAAATACGGGCGTACACACGGTGGATGCTGAACTTCAATGTCACCGAGCGGCCATATACACGTGATGACCGCCATAAGTTCTTTAGCAACCAGATGGCTAAAGACTTCTTCCGCGACTGGGATGGGTTGTATTCGCGTGTCATTCCCATCTATAGCAAGCCCAAGGAGGTGGGCGATTATGATGGGAAATACATGTATTCACGACCAAAACAGGAGATTATCAGGCCCAAGAAGGATAAGCTTACCGTGACTTTCTTCCCTGAAGGGGGACAGTTGGTGCAAGGACAAAAAAGCAGGGTTGCTTTTGAAGTGGTAGACCAAAACGGACAAGCGGTGGATATTGAGGGAAAGCTATCAGACGGACGAAAGATCTCTACATCGTATATGGGACGCGGCATTTTCACGATGATGCCGACAAAGAAGAATGCGGAAGCGTCTTTCAGTTGGAAAGGCAAAGAGTATTCATTCTCGTTACCCAAAGCATCTTCGGATGGCATCACGTTAGGGTATGACCCGGAGAGACATGTTGTCTCGCTTCAGGCATCCCAGTTGTTGACATCCACACCGATAGCCCTCGCCGCGCTATGCCGCGGCAAGCTCTACCATTTCCAAAAGTTGTCACACCCGCTATTTCCCATAGAACTGCCTTCCTTGCCCACCGGCGTGAATGAGTTAATGGTGGTAGATGGACAGGGGAACGTATTGGCTTCCCGGATGATATTCATTAACAACCATGATGTGGAAAGTAAACTTGACATAAGCGTTGGAGGGAAATCTGACTACATGCCCTACGAGCCGATAAATGTCACTGTAGAAGGTTGTGAGGGACTATTCTCCATCGCCGTGCGTGACACCCGTACCGACGACCCGACGTATGACAATGGCAACATGCTCACTGACATGCTCCTCTCGTCCGACGTAAAAGGGTTTGTTGCCAACCCAATGTATTATTTCTCCAAGGACGACAGCCTTCACCGGGCTGCCCTTGACCTATTGATGATGGTGCAAGGATGGCGGCGGTATGCCCCTACAAAGACCATCAGATACACGCCCGAGAAGACATTGACCATTGAGGGAGGAGTGTATAAACAGTTAGGGTTGCCGTTCTTGGAAATCGATGACGTAGCGGGATTGAACAACAAGCAGTCCGTGACCGACCAAATGAACGAGGAGCTGGAATCGTCAACTGGGTTCACGAATGGTGTGACAATGGCAGAATCCATGGAAAGCCAGGACAATGCGGAAAATGAAGACTTGGGCTTGAAAGAGACGAGCACTGGCGATGAGCCAGTGTTTACCGACCTCACGCAAGCAGACCTTGGTGTCAACCATGGCGGGCTTCGCCATGAGGTACTGGTGGAGGCGGAGATTGACACATACACCACGGGGCAGAGCGCAGGAGCCATACAACGTACCAAGAACGGTGGGCGGTTTATCTTTGAGTTGCCTCCCTACTATGGCGAGGCCGTGGTATTCCTTAAAGCTTACAGCATCAAGGATTCCGTGAAGAAGTCGATGGCTCATGCCATCGATGATTTCAGGAACGAGCGAGCCTATCCCGACTACTATGTCAAGCAAGACTTATTCTACCCAGTGTTCGCCCATGAGTACAGTTATTACCAAAACCATATCCCTCCCGTGGATTTCACCAGCTACGTAGAGGAGGACACCACCGCCTATCTGTCAAGACTCGAGGGCGACCACACACTTGCCACCGTCGATGTAAGGGCAAGGAGGCGCGGGCGCAGGGCTATAGACTATACCAAGCCAGCATACGTCGTAGACGCTTACGACCTATACAACGAGGCTACAGACCGTGGCTTGAACTGGGGCATATCCAACATGGGCTATTTCCCACCACTTGCATGTTTCACTGTTTATGGCAACATGCAACGCTACAAGGACTACAATGTGCGGGCGAAAATAGACGACTATACCTTTTTCACCAATTACCAACCTCTTCAGGAGAGCATCAAGAACCGAAGCGATGCAGCCATTTACAAAGACTTGACGCTAAGTCGTATACAGAACTTCCGTTTCTATACCGATTACGAACCGCGCAATATCGACTCGTTGAGGTCCATCAGCATCAACCGCGACGACATTACCCTCGTTTACGAGACTATCCCAGACGATGGCAAACGCCCCACCTATCGTGACCGAAGGTATAATTTCCCGGGATTCAATTATCCCGAGGCGTTTTACAACCCTGATTACAGCGCGATGAAACCCGAGGAGCCAACCGACTACCGTCGCACCCTTTATTGGAATCCCAATGCCCAGCCCGACGAGAACGGACATTTCTCCGTCACATTATTTAATAATAGCAGGGAAACGAGGGTGCAGGTGAGTGCGGCGGGCGTCACACCCGACGGGAAGATCTATGTGCCATAATAACGGCAGATTGGCCCAAACGGAAGGGTAATGGATTTGTTTACCCTTGGCGGAGTTACCATAAACAGTTTGTTTGCGTATGGAAAACAAAATGTTTACCATGCAAAAACAAACTGTTTTCCATGCTTAAACAAATTACTTCCCATACGTTTAATGATGAAGAATACGGCACATTTAAATAATAATGATGTTTTTTATCAAAAATAATTCGTTAAATGCGCAAAAATGAGTATATTTGCAAAACGATTATCAACAATTATTAAACACCAACTATTATGAAACCAACATTATTTCTTTTGGCAGCAGGCATGGGTAGCCGTTATGGAGGCCTGAAACAATTAGATGGATTAGGCCCCAATGGCGAGACCATCATGGACTATTCCATTTACGATGCCATCCAGGCAGGGTTTGGCAAGATCGTATGGGTGATACGAAAAGACTTCGAGGAGCAATTCCGTACACAGATCCTGGCAAAATACGAGGACAAAATTCCTTGCGAGTTATGTTTCCAGGCCTTGGACTCGCTGCCTGTAGGGTTTAACGTCCCGGAGGGAAGGGTGAAGCCTTGGGGAACCAACCATGCCGTGTTGATGGGCAAGGGCGTAATCAAGGAGCCCTTCTGTGTCATCAACTGCGACGACTTCTATGGCCGTGACGCTTTCATGGCGATAGGCAAATTCCTCTCGGAGCTGCCTGAAGACGCCCATGACACCTATGCGATGGTAGGGTTCCGTTGCTGCAACACCCTGTCGGAGAATGGCTCCGTGGCCCGCGGCGTGTGTGTCTATGATGACAAGCACCACCTCACAGACGTGGTGGAACGTACCGAAATCATGCGTGTCGACGGTCCCATCTGCTATAAGGACGAGGAAGGAAAATGGATTCCATTAGAAGAGAATGTCCCCGTGAGCATGAACATGTGGGGGTTCACGCCCGACTATTTCGACCATAGCGAGGCTTATTTCAAGGAATTCCTCAGCGACCCGAAGAACATGGAGAACCTCAAGGCAGAGTTCTTTATCCCCTTGATGGTGAACAAGCTTATCAATGAGGGTACCTCAACGGTGGAGGTGCTTGACACGACCAGCAAGTGGTTTGGCGTCACCTACGCCGCTGACCGCCAAGATACGGTTGACAGAATCCAGAAATTAATAGACGAGGGGATTTACCCAAACAATCTTTTTTAATGCAAATAGACATTCTTACTGATTCAGAAGCCGCTACCATCAGAGAATTGATAGCGGCTTCTCAACGAATCATAATATGTTGCCATAAGTCGCCCGATGGCGATGCCATTGGCTCCTCATTGGGATGGGCGGAATATCTCTCCACCCAAGGAAAGGCGGCTTCGGTGGTGATACCCGACATGTTCCCCGACTTCCTGCGGTGGATGGCGAATGTGGAGAAGATTGTGCGTCACGACAAGCATAAGGAGCAGGTCGCTACGATGTTTCAACAGGCAGACTTGATATTCTGCCTTGACTTCAATGAGCCAAGCCGATTGGAGGATATGCAGCAACTCTTGTTGGAGTCACCCGCCAAGAAGGTGATGATAGACCATCACTTAAACCCCAAACTCCAAGATGCCCTCATCATCTCACACCCCGAGATGAGCAGCACCAGCGAATTGGTGTTTCGCATCATCTGGCAGTTGGGAGGCTTTGAGGCAATGACACGCAAGGGGGCGGCGTCCATCTATTGCGGCATGATGACCGACACTGGCGGGTTTACCTTCAATTCCTCCATGCCCGAAATCTACTTCATCATTGGCCAATTGCTGACTAAACGCATCAACAAGGACAAGATTTACCGTAAAGTATACAACAATTACAGCAGTTGGGCCATCCGCCTCCGGGGCTATATCCTGTATAAGAAGCTCAATGTGATAGACCACCTCCATGCCTCCTATTTCACCATGACACGTCATGAGATGGAACAATTCCACTTCATGAAGGGCGATGCCGAGGGGCTGGTGAACATCCCTCTGCAAATCAAGGGCATGAAACTGTCGGTCTCGTTACGTGAGGACAACCAACAGGACGGCGTGGTTTGGGTCAGCCTGCGGTCGGTTGACGACTTCCCATGCAACAAGATGGCAGAGGAATTCTTCAACGGAGGGGGGCATCTGAATGCCAGTGGCGGCAAGTTGCTTTGCAGCATCCGCGAGGCAGAGGAGATTGTCCGTAAGGCTCTCACACAATATGAAGACATGCTGAAACGATGCCCACATTCAAGATAGAAGTGCAATTTCT
>JAFRRN010000070.1 GCA_017428055.1 Prevotella sp. | reverse complement strand
TCGTTGACGAGGCTCAGTGAATAGACGGGTTGCAGGAGGTGGTAGTCGATGCTCATGCCCAACTGGCGCACGTATGCCTTGGAGGCATTGAAGAGGATCCGTCGCTGGAATGCCTTGCTCCATTCCATCTGCATCTCGACGATGAACTGCCTTCCGTCGGTGTCCTTGCACCGCACGTCCACGATGGTGTTCTTGCGCCATGGTTGGTCGGGCATCAGCTCCGTGGGCAGGTATTCGATGTGTGTGATTTCCTTTCCCTCGTCCAAGGGGAGTAATGCGTTAAGCAAGCTCATCACCAAGTCGGGATGCTCGCCGAAAATCTTCTTGAATGTCAGGTCTGCCTTGGGGTCTAAATACTTTGCCATAGTGTTATTCGTTTTTGATTTTATTGTTAACAGGCGCAAAGATACGTTTTTTTTCCCATATATGGACAAGATGGGCTTGAATTTTGTCGTAAGTTGCAGATAATGAGATAAAAAAGTGTTATCTTTGCATCCATAATTTGTTAAGAAAGGATATGAATAAGAATGATTATATGCTGATGAGATGGCTTCAACAAGGCTTATTGGCCATTTTCCTCATACTCCCTGCGCCCTTTCTATATGCGACGACCCCTGCTGGCATCGGAGTGGACATGGATGACTTTGACAGCTTGGCGATAGAGACCATTGCGCAGCCTTACGATGAATTGGATGAGATGGAGGCAGAAGGGGATGTGGGATTCCACAAGGCTTTAAAGAAAAAGTTTATCGAAGGCAATGCCGGCTTTATGTCGTTGGTGGCTCTTGCGCTGGTGTTGGGGTTGGCGTTTTGCATCGAGCGCATCATTTACCTCAGCCTTTCAGAAATTAATGCAAAGAAATTTGTTGCCGACTTGGACGACAAGATTATCCATGACGACATCGAGGGAGCCAAGGAGATGTGTCGAAACACACGCGGACCAGTGGCCTCCATCTGCTACCAGGGTTTGGAGCGTATCAACGAGCCGATGGAAAACATTGAGCGGTCGGTGTCGTCATACGGATCTGTGCAAATCGCCAACCTGGAAAAGGGCTGCTCTTGGATTACTCTTTTCATTGCGATGGCACCATCTTTGGGATTCCTTGGCACGGTGATAGGCATGGTGATGGCATTCAACAATATCCAAGAGGCGGGCGACTTAAACGCCTCTGTGGTGGCGGCAGGCATGAAGGTGGCACTCATCACCACCATCTTCGGCATCATCGTGGCGTTGGTGTTGCAACTATTCTACAATTACATCCTTTCCAAGATAGACCACTTGACGGCTCAGATGGAAGAATCTGCCATTTCCCTGATGGACTCTATCAACAAAAGGAAAAACAATATCAAAGGTTAAGGCATGGTTGAGGCGGAGAAAATATCCAAACGAGTGCTATATGGCTTGGTCGCAGTCATCTTTGTGGTCTTTTTCCTATTCTTTCTTTATGGTTTTGACCGACCTTTTACCGACAACCCCGATTTCAACGACCCTCTCTTGACCGACGTGGTATTGCTCCTAATGGGGATAATGGTCGTTTGCGGATTGGCTTTTGCATTGTGTTCGATGCTTTTGTCATGGAGAAAGAGGGGGAAAGACAATGGCTCTTTCAATCATATCGCCGTCAGGCGGAACGCCTGTCTTGTTGGAGGCGGAACGTTTCTTCTGCTGTTAATCACTTTCATTTTGGGCAACCCCCATCCCATCCAGGTCAATGGAGAGGAGTATTCGCATTCCGTTTGGCTGCGGATGGCAGACATGTTCATCTATACCGGCATGATATTGATATGCGTCGCCATCATCGTATTGGTGGTTAGTGCGTCGCGCTATCTGCGCAAAAACCGTTCTTAATACCCAGCAGACATGTTTAGGAAGAGGGAGAAAAGGGGAATGCCTATGTTGAATACCACCTCTACGGCGGATATTTCATTCATGCTGTTGATATTCTTCTTAGTGGTTTCCTCCATGGATATTGACCAAGGGCTGTTGCGGCAGTTGCCGTCGAAAGACAAAGAGAGCATCCAAGAAACGACCCTCGTCGACAAGAACCAACTCATGCAGTTGGCCATCACTGCCGACAACGTATTGCTAATCGATGGTGTTCCCACTGACATCTCTCAATTACGCCCTGCCCTTCAACGGTTCATTGCCCGTGTGGGTGCCAATCACCTGGTCTCTTTAGAATCTCATCCTGCCGCCCTTTACGACACATATTTTCATGTGCAACACGAGATGATGTTGGCATATAAGAACATGCGCGATGCTTATTCCATGAAAAAATATGGGAAGAAGTTACAAGAGCTAAACAACGAACAACGCCAAAACGTCTTGGAGCAAATACCCCAACACATTGCGGAAGTCTATCCCAAGCCAGGGGAGGGGCTTGACAATGATTGAGTTCCGAAAGCGCAAACGCCGTTCCATGCCAGTATTGAACACCGCTTCATTACCCGACTTGATTTTCACCGTATTGTTTTTCTTCATGATAGTGACACACATGCGGAATGAAAATGTCAAGGTGAAATACCAAGTGCCGCAAGGCACGGAGTTGTCACGCCTTACCAAGAAGTCGGCGGTCACTAACATTTACATCGGGAAGCGAGTGGGAGGGAAGACTCCCCAAGCCAGCTATTATGTACAGGTAGGTAATGAAATCATGGACATCAGCCAAATCCCTTCCTATATGAAGGCAATCCGTGAAGACCTACCGCCAGAGGCGTTGTCCCTTGCGACGGTTTCCATCAAGGCAGACCGCGATGTCCCCATGCTCATCGTGACACAGGTAAAACAAGCTTTACGTGAAGCGAAAGCATACAGGATTAGTTATTCGGCAGAGCGAAAAGCGATGAAAAAGTGATATGTTCAATCCTTTTTCGATGTTTTTTGTATTTTAAATGTATATTTTTCCGTATCTTTGCATCAAAACAAGACAATTATGGCAGAATATCAATTAGACTCTTTGGATCGAAAGATCCTTCAGATGATTGCAGAGAATGCGCGAGTTCCTTTCCTTGAAGTGGCACGGGCTTGTAATGTCAGCGGCGCCGCAGTCCACCAACGTATTCAGAAACTTACCAATTGTGGTGTGTTGAAAGGCTCGCAATACATCATTGACCCAGAGAAGATTGGGTATGAGACATGTGCGTACATCGGCCTTTACCTGAAAGACCCTGAGAATTTCGACCATGTGGTAGAGGAGCTGAAGAAAATCCCCGAGGTGGTGGAATGCCATTACACGACGGGTGGCTACGACATGTTCATCAAGATTTATGCTTTCAACAACCATCATCTTCTCAACATCATCCACGACAAGTTGCAGCCGTTGGGGTTGGCACGGACAGAGACCATCGTCGCTTTCAACGCCGTCATCAATCGCCAGCTTCCAATTTACGACCTACAGCAAGTGAAGAAAGAATAACCACATGTTTTTCATGAAACGTGCCTATCGGATGATAATATCGATAGCACTCATCCATGTAGCCAAAAATGATGATGAATAGAAAGACTGCGGCAGAAACAAGCTGTTTCTGCCGCAGGGTCAATTATAAAACTATAGCTATGCAATGACTATTCCTTATGGGGAAGGTACCGTCCTTAGACGATACCCTGTGCCATCATGGCCTTTGCCACCTTCAAGAAACCAGCGACGTTAGCACCCTTCACATAGTTAATATATCCATCAGCCTCCGTGCCATACTTCACACAGTTGGCGTGGATGTCGTTCATGATGTCGTGGAGCTTCTGGTCTACCTCCTCGCGACTCCAGCGCAGACGCTCGGAGTTTTGGCTCATCTCAAGACCCGAAACAGCAACACCGCCGGCATTGGCAGCCTTTCCGGGGGAGTAAAGGATCTTGGCATCCTGGAATACCTTGATGGCCTCGGGGGTGGTAGGCATGTTGGCACCTTCGCTCACGGCAATCACGCCGTTGGCGACGAGAGCCTTGGCAGCCTCCTCGTTGATCTCGTTCTGCGTGGCGGAGGGCAGGGCGATGTCGGCTTTCTCAAACCAAGGCTTCTGTCCAGCCACGTATTTCACGCCATACTTCTCGGCATACTCGCTGATACGACCGCGCTCTACGTTCTTCAGTTCCATGATATAATCGAGCTTCTCGCGGTCGATGCCGTCCGGGTCATAGATGTAACCGTCGGAGTCGGAGCATGTCACGGGTTTCGCACCCAGCTCAATCAGCTTCTCGATGGTATATTGTGCCACGTTGCCGGCACCTGATACGAGGACTGTCTTGCCCTTGATGTCAATGCCCTTGGTGGCAAGCATGTTCTGCAGGAAATACACGTTGCCGTAACCCGTTGCCTCGGGACGGATGAGCGAACCGCCAAACTCCAAGCCCTTGCCCGTGAGGACACCTTGGAACTGGTGGGTCAACTTCTTATACATACCGAACATATAGGCCACCTCACGACCGCCCACGCCGATGTCGCCAGCGGGAACGTCCTCGTCGGGACCGATATGGCGATAGAGCTCACTCATGAATGCCTGGCAGAAACGCATCACCTCGGCATTCGACTTGCCGCGGGGCGAGAAGTCGGAACCGCCCTTGGCACCACCCATGGGAAGTGTCGTCAGCGAGTTCTTGAACGTCTGCTCGAAGGCGAGGAACTTCAAGATGGAGAGGTTGACGGATGCGTGGAAACGGATACCTCCCTTGTACGGGCCAATCACGTTGTTGTGCTGGATGCGGTATCCCATGTTTGTCTGTACGTTACCCTTGTCGTCTGTCCAAGTCACGCGGAACTCTACCAGACGGTCTGGAATGCAAAGGCGCTCGATAAGATTGGCTTTCTCAAATTCGGGGTGCTTGTTGTACTCCTCTTCGATGGTGCCTAATACTTGACTCACTGCCTGGATGTACTCCGGTTCATTGGGGAATCTCTGCTTTAGATTCTCAACAACTTTAGCTGCATTCATAATCTTTTTACTTTTATTGATTTAGTTAAATGAAATGTGTTTGCTATTTTCGGCTGCAAAGGTAAAGCATTTTTCCGAAATTACAAACAAAAAGAAAGATTTTTTGCGATATTTATTGAAATTAGTTAGGAATAATGGCAAAAATGAAGAAAAATGTATAATCGGACACAAACGATGCCATGAGGACATTGTTGACGGTGCCTCCCAGTTGATGGATGTGTCGTTCAAGGATAGTCCAAGCCCTTTGGACGGGTCGTCCAAAAGGCTTGGACGGCCTGTCCAAAGGGCTTGGACGAAAGGGGGATGGCACATATAAATAATAATATGTGTAACTTTATACCACTATTCTGTTAGGAAAGATTGAGTTAATGATGCCATTGCGTGTTAATTGATGTTAATTTCTGGGGGGGTAGCTTTGAATATCTGCAAACATTTTATATATTTGCAAACATATTAACGACATTAAACGTACCTTTTTTAATCAACCTTTTAAAACTAAAAACTTATGAGGAAATTTTCACTTTCTTTGGTCTTGGCCCTTTTCGGAGTATTAGGGATGCAAGCACAAGCTCTTGATGGATACTATTACATCAAGAACAACGCATCGAACAATTATGTTCAAGTGAAGGGCCGCATCCATGCTGCCCCAGACGCAACAGACCCGACCACGCTGCCTGGCTGCGTGATTAAGGTTGCCACAGAAGACAACGGCAAGGTGACGGAACTGCGCTCACAAGCTGTTGACGTACCCAACGCCATCGGACGCGCCATGAAGTACATCCCTGAGATAGTGGAACTCGTGGTGGCAAAGCTCGCCGTTGAAGGTTCTGGAGACGACTACCTACTCGGAACGACTGGCGTGGATGCTATCATGCAGAAGTTCAATGAAAACATCGACCCCAGCTTCTATATTGAGGAGACAGACATGGGCTACCGCATCTATGCCAAGACCCCAAGCATGACACCCGTGAAGGAATTCTACTTGGAGAACAAGGCAAAGGTGGACAGCAAGCTGATGGAACCGGGATTGGAAGAGACCATCAACAAGATTCTCTTGAAGGTGATCAACAAGGTAAAAGGCAGCAACATGACAACAATCCCAGCTAAGTGGGAGTTCAACGTACACACTATCTGGCAAGAAATGGGCGGCACTTTGATTGAGCCTGTTGATGATGCCTCCAAGTTGGCATTCTATCAGGAGGTTCTTACCAATGAAGCCAACATCTGGCTGTTCGCACAGACCACAGCCATCCACTACCTCAATGCCGTGGAGACCTCGCAGACATTTGCAACATATTCCACCGATCCGAGATTTGCTGATTACATGAAATATTGGGGATTGGCAAAGAAGGTTGTCAACCAAATCCGTCCTGACTTCAAGTATTACGTGGTGGCAGATGGCAATGACTTCACCTTCATTAGCGAGGGCAACAAAGACATCAAGAACAATGAGGCAAGGACATTCTGGACATTGGAGGAAGTGGGCAACACCTTTGTTCTCAACCTGAATTCTGCATTGACACAAGACGAGATGTATTATGGCACGATGTACACCGATTTCGGCTACACCCTTCCCGCCAATTGTACTGCTTACGCCATCTCTGAAATCACAACTGACGGATATGCCATCACAGCGGAAATCGGCAACAAGGTACCCGCACAGACTCCTGTACTCATCGAGGGAAATACTACAGCATTGCAGTTGACCCCAACAGATGGTATCAGAGCCTATAGCGGAACGAACCTGTTGGTGGGCAATGATTTTCTGATCAAGGAATATGGAATCGTAAACGACATGATTTCCACCGCCTATGGATTGGCATCTGGCTATGTTAATGCCCTTCGAGAGTATAAATATCTGACCTTGAAGACCGCCGGCACGGTGAACAACAAGTTTTTCTTCACCCTTTCAGCTTCCGAGTTGGAAGACGCTATGGGAACAGAATTCACGTTGGAAGGTAAAGTACAGGTGTTCAATATTGGTTATGCAGGCAGCAATGCTGGCTTGTTGGGATTCTTCAAATATAAGGGAACCCTGCCTGGCAACAAGGCATTCTTGTATGCCCCGGAATATGAGTATGCTGCCAAGGGTGCTTCCATCTTGTCGTTTGACGGAGAAGCCACGGGCATCAAGGAAGTGAACAACGAAGCCATTGCCAATGAGACTGTGTTCGACCTGCAAGGTCGCAAGGTGAACAATCCTTTCAACGGCATCGTCATCGTGAATGGAAAGAAAGTCATGTTTAACAAATAATCATTAAAATCGAATCATTATGGAAAAGAAGTATGTCATCCCACGTTGCAACAAAATCGAAATCGTGGAAAAAAGTAGTTTACTCGAAGGTAGCACCACACCAGATGGATTTATCGTTGGAAACGATGATAATTGGGTAGAAGACCCCAACTCGAAGCCGAAAGACAACATGTGGGATTTGTAATGGAGTAACAAAACTGGGGCGGTATCCCAAGGGGAATGCCGCCCCCTATTATGTTGTATTGTGTGAAATGTAATATTACAAACATTAAAAATGGAGAAATCATGAAGAAAACTACTCTTATTATAGCTCTTGCCTTTTGTTGCGCTACACAGATGATGGCGCAACTAAATGGAACAGGATATTATAGGTTGCGAAATGCGGCTAACGACACCCATTATGTCAATTTTGCCAACCATATTTTTAATTACACGACGATTATAAGTACAGCTGGAGGAGGGTTAAGTCAATTTTTATGGAGTTATAATGCAGCGGTTGCACGTGCATTAGAATGTGCAGGCTTATATCTTCAAACGGACATTCATTTGGTTGAAGATGAAAATTGCACCAATCCTTCAACAGCAATCTATCTTTATAAATCTTCTGGTAGTAAATATGACCTTCAAGGGGAAGGCACAAGTCTAATAGCATTGACAACGGGTCAATATCCAGGTACTACAAGATTCGATTTCCAAAATGTGTATGCAACGATAAGTAGAGCAAGTGGAAGTGGGGCTAACACTTTATATGTTGCATCAATTCAATTGAAAGATGATAGTGGAACGGCAGATTTGGGTACACGCTATTTTGTTGACAATAATGGCACATTTGCCATCAGTGATGGTTATAGTGCAAATAATGCGAAATGGTATATAGAACCCATTACAAGTCTTCATGTTGATCCAAAAGTAGCTCACGGAGGAAAATATTATACAACGATGTATGTGCCTTTCGCCTATAAATTGGGTGGAACTGTCGAAAATGCGTACGTAGTATCAAATGTAGATATTCCGAATGCCCAAGTGACGATTACCCCCATTGCAAGCACTGGCGGAACAGTACCTGCAGGCACACCCGTAGTACTGGAATGCAGTTCTAATACTCCTTCCGACAACCAATTGATTCCTTCTGGAGATCCACTTGTATGTGCTTATAGTGTCGACAATACTGCCGCTCCTGCACCTACATACCAGACGAATTATGAGGGTACTAATTTGCTGGCCGGTACATATTATTGCAATACTGATGGTAAACTCACTTTTACAAAAAAATCAGGAACAGGCTCTTTTAATGCCAATGATGTTACAAATAACACCAATTCCACCATGCGCGTATTGGGTGTTGTCAATGGAAAGATTGGTTTCTTCAAGTTAGCAAGTAGCGTAAAATACATGGCTGCCAACAAAGCATGGCTTGATATTTCCGACCTCCCTGCATCAGCAAAAAATATGAGTAGGTTTAGTATCGTTATTAATGGCATTGAAGACAACAATGACAGTGAAGGTCAACTTGTCAGCGAAGATGGCGGATTCCCAGATTCAATCGAGGGAGTAGAGATGAATGGACGGAAGAATGTAGTTTACGACTTACAAGGTCGCCGCGTGTCAATGGAGAATCTTACCAAGGGTATTTACATTGTCAATGGCAAGAAAGTATTTATTCAATAAGAAAGGGGGCAATTGAAATGAAACGTTTATATTTATGTCCTCAAATCAAGATGATGAAGGCATCATGCCATAGGTTGATGGAAAATTCACCATGGGTTGTTGGAGACGACGAGGTTCCTTTTCAAGGAGCGAAAGATGGTTCTTTCTTTAGATATGACGACTACGAAGAGACTGACAAAACCCATCATAACGTTTGGGATGATTAAGCCAAAGGATTATCATATAAAGGTGATAACGGGCTGGGAGAGTAGATTGCGCTTCCAGCCCGTACCCACGAAATGAGAATAATATAATTACAATATAAAACGAAAAAGATGAAAAGAACAGTTTTTTCTTTCCTTGTTTTAGCTCTCCCTATATTGGCATGGGGAGACAAGAGTGGTAATACTGGCGATTGCCAATGGATTTTCACGACGGCAGATTCTAAGTTGACCATTAGCGGTAAGGGGGCAATGGCGGACTATTATTTCATGAACTATGCTCCTTGGGACTCCTACGCAAGCAGCATCATCAAGGGAGAGATAGGAGAAGGTGTGACCAATATCGGTAGCTACACCTTTCGCAATTGCACAAACCTCAGTGAGGTGAAGATTGCCAACAGCGTGGAGACGATTGGCAGGATGGCATTTTACAATTGTCCGTCGCTCCAGTCAATTGTCATCCCGGAGGGTGTGTCGTATATAGACTACAGGACATTCAAAAACTGTACTTCTCTGTCAACCGTCTATCTGCCAGGGTCACTTACGTCAATGAATGATGATGCCTTTGGCAACTGCCCCATCGCTACCATGTATTGCTCTGCCACAACGGTACCCACGGTGGAGGGTGAGAGCAGCAACAATTTCAACTCCCTATCGGATAATTCCACACTCTATGTGCCAGCAAGTGCCATTGAGGATTACAAGGCCACTGCCCCATGGAACAACTTTGCCAATATCTTGGCAATGCCCAAGTGCGCCACGCCGACCATCACCTATGAGAATGGGAAGTTGTCATACACTTGCGATACGGAGGGAGTTACATTCATCACCAAGATTGCCCCTGCTGATGGGGGAAGTTATGCGACGAGTGAGGTCAGTCTGTCGTTGGCTTACAAGGTGAATGTCTACGCCTCGAAGACGGGGTATGAGAATTCCGACGTGGCAACGACCACCATCCAACTCTTCAATTCCGCCATCAGGGGCGACGTGAACGGCGACGGCAAGGTGAACATCACGGATGCCACAGAGGTGGTGGGTATCATCCTCAACCCATAAAACCACATATATATGTCAAAAAAGACAATCATCATAAACATTCTGTGTTTAATAGCTTTGGGGGCTGCCATACCATCGTATGCCCAGACGAAGATTTCCGTGTTGTCTGATATCCATGTCATGGCTCCCGAATTGGTGGTGAACGACGGGACGGCTTGGCAGAACGCCCTTGGAGGGGAGCGCAAATTGCTCGACTATAGTGCAGAGATTTACGATGTGCTAATCGAGAAATATTTGGCAGACAAGCCCGATATGCTCCTAATCACTGGCGACTTGACCAAGGATGGCGAGTTGGCAAGTCACCAATATGTGCTGGCAGGACTTGACAAACTGCGCAAGGCGGGCATTGCCGTTTACGTGATTCCGGGCAACCATGACCGTGGAACAAGCAATGCCTACATTTTCGATGGCGACGAGAGAAGTAAGGTGGAGGTGGCAGACGCGGCAACATTTGAGCGTCTGTATCAAAACTATGGTTATAGCTCTGCTTCTGAACGTGAGTCAACCTCGTTGACCTACGCCTGTGAGCCTGTGAAGGGAATGGTGCTGATAGGCATTGACTCGGGCAATGGCGGCTCATTGACCAATACCACGTTGAGCTGGGTGTGCCAACAAGCGAAGAAAGCCCGTAGCCAAGGCAAGCAAGTGTTGGCGATGATGCACCACCCCTTGTTTCCCCATGTCAACAATTTGGACAGATTCCTGGGGTCATATCGTGTGAACGACTATGAGAACGTGAAAGACCGCTTGACGGATGCCGGCATTCATGTCATCCTCACAGGGCATGTCCATATATCCGACATCGCCAAGGATTACAACACCGCCCTGACCGACTCCATCTATGACGTAAACACGGGTTCCACAATCTCTTACCCTTGCGACTATCGCGAGTTGACTTTAAGCAAGGACATGAGGCGGCTGACCGTCAATACGGGCCATGTCGCATCCTTGCCAAGCGATGAGGACTTTAGTAATACTGCCAAAACCAGATTGCAGACCTTTGCCAAGAAATACGCCTCGTCGATGTTTGGAAATGAATTGTTTGTCAATATTCTCACCAACATGATTATTATTCATGCGGAGGGAAATGAAAACAGGTCTATCGATGCCAAGAGCCTTATCAACATGTATAAGCTCGGTAGTTCCACATTGAAAAGCAATTCTTCCATAACCGCTAAACTATCGTCGAGGGGCATGACATGGGACGATGCGGAGGCGACCTTATATAGTATGCTCAAAGACCTCAGTTGGTATGGCGTGGAAGGACATGAAAACCAAACCAACGACTTGAAGCTCACCATCAACTTGCCCGACTTAAGCCAGTATTTGGAAAAGTTGCGAGGAGATGTTGATAGGAATGGGTTGGTCAACATAGCGGATGTCATTGCATTGATAGAAATCCTCTTTGATGAGTTACTCCCATACGATATGGATACTGCTGATGTGGATGGTAATGGCACCGTGAATGTGACTGATGTTACATGTCTCATCAATATCATCTTGGGGGATTAAGAGAAAGAATGCGGAAGCTGAACTCCGGCGGTTGATAATTGAAAACCATACCGACTTGGAAACTGCCAAACAGCTGATAGATCAACGTGAGCCTTAATCCAATTCTCTCTCACGTATATATTTGCAGCCCCGACATGGAACATTCTATGTCGGGGCTGATGATGTCATAATACATTGGCTATTTCTTGCGCAAGGGCTTCTAATTCTTCATACCATTCCTTGCCGAAACGCCTAATGAGAGGCTCCTTAAGGAAATGGTAGACGGGCATGTCTAATTGCTTGCCGAGGGTCACTGCGTCCCGGCAGATGGCCCATCTGCTGTAGTTGAGACCCACCATGCCATTGGAGAATTGCTTGGCGCGGATGGGGTATAGGGCGCAAGATATGGGCTTGGGGAAGTTCGTCTTGCCCTCACGGCAAGCTTTCTCAAGCGCACAGAGACAATTACCGCCATCATAACAAGTGAATACGCAGTCCTTGCCCGCCACGATGCTTGTCACTAAGTCGCCCTCCTCGTCGGTATATGCCACGCCTTGGCGATCGATGATGGCTTGTGCCTGGGGTGACAGTTGGTCCCATACGGTGTCAAGGACATCTTCTATTTCCGCCACCTCGTCGATGGTGACGGGTGCTCCTGCGTTTCCCTCGACGCAACAAATTCCCTTGCATTTGGCATAGTCGCAACAGAACCGTTCCGTGATGATGTCTGGAGAGAGCAACACATTACCCACTTGCAAGATGGGTAGTGCAGCTTGTCGTTTCGGTTTGTTGCTCATAGTTTGTATTATTTTCCCCTTACCACACGATTGGAGCTATGCCATTTTGTTGAAGATACGCATTGCAGTGGGAGAACTGGTGCTGCCCGAACCATCCGCCACGGTTGGCGGAGAGGGGAGAGGGGTGTACCGACTCCAGTACAAGGTTTCGTTGGCGGTCAATCATGTATGCCTTGCCACGGGCAAAACCACCCCATAGCATGTAGACAAGGTGCTCGCGGTGGGTGGCGAGGGCGTGAATAGCGGCATCGGTGAATGTCTGCCAACCCAACATGGCATGGCTATTGGCTTGATGTGCCCGCACGGTAAGTGTGGCATTGAGCAGCAACACCCCTTGCTTTGCCCATCGTGTAAGGTCGCCGCTTTGTGGGATGGGTGTACCCAAGTCGTCGTGTATCTCCTTGAAGATGTTTTGCAACGACGGGGGAAACATGACTCCATCCTGCACGGAGAAGCTCAATCCATGCGCTTGTCCAGGCTCATGGTACGGGTCTTGGCCGATGATAACGACCTTCACTTGGTCGAAGGGGCAGAGGTTAAAGGCGTTGAATATCCATTTGCCGGACGGATAGCACGCCCCAGCCATGTACTCACGCCTTACGGCTTCCGTCAATTGTGCGAAATAGGGCTTGTCAAATTCCCCTTTCAGCCGCTCTTTCCATGTCTCTTCTATCTGTACGCTCATGGTCGAAATACAAACGTATATGCCACATATATCAATCGTATATGTGGCATATACGGAATCTAAATGATACGTTTGTTAATTGTCGGAGATAAGGTTGTCGCCCGTCATGTCGGCAGGTTGCTCCAGTCCCATGATGTGTAGGAGCGAGGGAGCCACGTCGGCGAGCCTGCCCTCCTTGACCCATGCGCTGTTATTGTCGGTCACGTAGATGAATGGGACGGGGTTGAGCGAGTGGGCGGTGTTGGGTGTGCCGTCGGGGTTGATGGCGTTGTCGGCGTTGCCATGGTCGGCGATGATGATGGCCTCGTAGTCATTCGCCTTGGCGGTCTCAATGACTTCGCGGACGCAATTGTCCACTGCCCACACCGCCTTGGCGATGGCGTTATACACTCCCGTATGCCCCACCATGTCGCCGTTGGCGAAGTTGACGACGATGAAGTCGTATTGCTGTGTCTTGATTGCCTCGACGAGCTTGTCTTTCACCTCGTATGCGCTCATCTCTGGCTTGAGGTCGTAGGTGGGAACCTTGGGCGATGCCACGAGGATGCGGTCTTCATTCTCATAAGGGGCTTCACGTCCGCCGTTGAAGAAGAATGTCACGTGTGCGTATTTCTCCGTCTCGGCGGTGTGCAGTTGCTTCTTCCCCAATTTGGAGAGGTATTCTCCCAGGGTGTTCTCCACGTTCTCCTTGGGGAACAAGATGTGAACGCCCTTGAAACTGGCATCGTATGGGGTCATGCAATAGTATTGCAAGCCGGGGATGGTCTTCATTCCCGCATCGGGCATGTCTTGCTGTGTGAGGACGTAGGTGAGTTCCTTGGCGCGGTCGTTGCGGAAGTTGATGAAGACGACCACGTCGCCCTCCTCAATCGTGCCGTTGACTGTGCTGTTGTGGATGGGCTTGATGAACTCATCGGTCACGCCATCCTCATAACTCTCCTGCATGGCTGCCACCATGTCTTGGCTCTGTTTGCCCTTGCCGTTGACGATGAGGTCGTAGGCTTCCTTCACACGCTCCCACCGCTTGTCGCGGTCCATGGCGTAGAAACGTCCCACGATGCTGGCGATATGGGCATCACTGCGGTCGCAGACAGCTTGCACCTGTTCGATGAAACCCTTGCCCGAGCGTGGGTCCGTGTCGCGTCCGTCCATGAAACAGTGTACGAACACTTGGTCTTTCAGCCCATATTCCTTGCCGATTTCGATGAGTTTGAAGAGGTGTTGGAGGCTGGAGTGAACGCCGCCGTCGCTGGTCAGTCCCATCAGGTGCAGCTTCTTGCCCTGTTCCTTGGCATAGGAATAGGCGGCTACCACTTGCGGATTCTTCAGGATGGAGCCGTCTTTGCAGGCGCGATTGATTTTCACCAAGTCTTGGTAGACAATGCGCCCTGCGCCAATGTTGAGGTGTCCCACCTCGCTGTTTCCCATCTGTCCGTCGGGAAGCCCCACATCCTCGCCCGAAGCCTGTAGCTGTGAATGTGCGGAGATGGCTGTAAGATAATCTAAATAGGGTGTTGGCGTGTTGAAAATGACGTCTCCTTTTCCGTGTTGTCCGATTCCCCATCCGTCGAGAATCATCAGTAATGCTTTCTTTGCCATAATAATAGTAATGTCGTGAATTATAATGAGTTTGGTTGCAAAGTTACGCTTTTTTACTGAAATATCCGATTATTTCCATTGAAAAAAGGGGTGTTCCCGTTAGAATAATCTCTTAAAGGCAGATAGGATTGCCATCCCTGTCAAGGGCGAGTTACATTATTTTTTCCAAAAAAGAGTTAAGATGTCAAAGTTTTTCATTATCTTTGCAAACAAATCATGTCTACCTATACTGGCAAATCATTATTTACTAACATATTTTTATACCGTATGAAAACAAAGTTTACTTTATTGGCTGTTGCCTTATTGGCGGTTTGCGCATTCGCGAATACGTGGAAGGCATCAGAGGAAACGCCCGTTGCGGCAGGGTCAACACTCATCGACGATGAGCTGGTAACCGCCAAGACGGTGTATGAGACTACACTGAAAAGTGCAGTGAAAGAGATTGCGGGTGAGGAATTTACCCACTACATCCAAGTGCGCGTGGATGCTGCTCCTACTGCCGAAGAGCCGAATGGCACGGACAAGGGTGGCAGTACGCCAATCATCTTGACGGCAAAGAAGGACTTGACGCTGAAGATTTACTACCGTCGCCAGTCCACTTCGCAAAACGAGGACAGCGGTGTCTATGCCTCCAACGACGGCAAGGATCTGAAGATTACCAACCAAGCCGACCTCTCGCAACTTGACGGAACGCTTACCATCGTGGAAGAGACGGAAGACTTCAAGTATGCTTGGGTCACGAAGGAGTATGAGTTGGCAGAGGGCAACACCTATACCATTTGGGGAAGGGGTACGACCATCAACTATTATGGCATGACCTACGAGGGAAAAGAGCCTCCCGCACCCGTGGTGGGCGAGGCTATTGAGTTGAGTCCCGTGTCGGGAGACATCAGCGCAGAGCTTGCTGCTGCCATGGAAAACAATCCCTATCCCGCCAGCGTGACCATCAACTTGGCCGCCAATGGCGAATATTCAGTGAGCCAGGCGATAGAGACCGTCGGCCATCTCACCATCCAAGGTGATGCCGCCGCCCCCGCAACGATTGACGCATCCGCATTGACGGCTCCGATGGTGCAGGTCAAGGCAGACCTTGCAGCATTCCAGCCAAACGAAGAAAATGGCATCTATGAGTTGGGTAACATCTCTATTTCCAACGTGAAAGTGACAGGTTTGGCCCAGCAGTTGATTTATGGCAACAAGGTGAAGGCTCTCTACAATACCGTTTCCTTGGATAACAGCATTGTTGAGGTGGCAAGTGGCAACAAGACGGTGTTCGACTTCAACGGTGGCGGTATTGCTGCAACGCTCGCCATTAGCAACTCCACCATCTATGGCAACCCACAACACACGGGACAACTCTATAGTTCACAGAGCGGACAGAAGGCTACGGAGGCTGGATTGGAGACGCAAACCATCTCGATTACCAACTCCACATTATATAATATATCCTACTCGAAGAACGTGAACAGCCATCGCCAGAGCAACCAGACATGGCTGGCATACGAGTTGAAGAACAGCATGATCATCGACTGCGGTAAGCAAAACCAGTTCGTCAAGGGCTTGAACGGCGGACAGAGTGGACCGAACCCCACATGGATGATTGACGGCAACTCGTTCCAATGGACGGTTGACGGTGCGTTGACAGACATCAGCGCACTCGAAGAGACTGGTGACGAGGCAGAGCCTGTTGCCAACAATGTGGAAGGCGTAGCCGTGTTTGCTGGCGACATCACCACGGGTGACTTCACGTTTGACCAATGTCCACAGAACGAGGCTCGCATTGGCGACCCACGTTGGTTGGTGGATGTGGTTGTGCCGATGGGTGAACCCATTGTGCTGAATCTTGTGGAAGGCAAGGACATAGCCGCTGAATTAGCAACTGCGATGGAAACCAACAATTATCCAGAGAGTGTTACCATCAACCTTGAATCTGGTAATTATGTCGCCACGACATCTATTGTAGCCAATAGCCCAATCACCATCTCAGGTGGTAATGCAACAATTGATGCTTCTGCATTGCAAAGCCCAATGGTTCAAGTCAGCGATGACATTCACGGTGACTTGCTTGCTGAAAATGGCTTCTATCAGCTTGGAGACATCAAGATTGCAGGAGTTACAGTAAAAGGTCTTGCACAGCAGCTCATCTATGGCAACCGAGTGAAGGCTCAGTATGGTACGGTGGCATTGGAAAACAGCATCGTTGAAGTGGCAAGCGGCAACAAGACGGTGTTAGACTTCAACGGTGGCGGTGTAGCTGAAACGGTATCTATCAGCAACTCTACCATTTATGGCAACCCCCAGCATACGGGTCAGCTCTATAGTTCCCAGAGCGGACAGAAGGCAACCGAGGCAGGATTGGAGAAACAAACCATCTCGATTACCAACTCCACATTATATAATATTGCCTACTCGAAGAACGTGAACAGCCATCGCCAGAGCAACCAGACATGGCTGGCATACGAGTTGAAGAACAGCGTGATCATCGATTGCGGTAAGAATGGGCAGTTCGTGAAGGGATTGAACGGCGGACAGGGCGGTCCCAACCCCACATGGGATATTGATGGCAACTCATTCCAATGGACGGTTGATGGCGCGTTGACCGACATCAGCATGAACGAGGCAACTGGTGACGACGAAGAGCCTGTTACCAATAATGTGGAGGGTGTGGCAGTATTCGCCAATGACATCGCCACGGGCGACTTCACCTTTGGCCAATGTCCACAGAACGAGGCTCGCATTGGCGACCCACGTTGGTTGGTGGAAGTGGTGGTACAACCTTTCGATGGCAAGTATTATCTCTATAATGAAGGTGCCAAGAAATATTGGGGTGCAGCCAATGACTGGGGTACACGTGCGTCCTTGATTGACCATCCCGACTATGTGACCTTGGCACAAATCGCCGATGGCGTTTACACCATGGAGTCGCAAGTCTCCAATGGCGGCACAAGCTACTACTTCGGTGGCGACTATATGGACGGCAGCCCCATCAACCTGACCATTGCCAAGGCTGGCGACAACGTCTACACCATTGCCAATGAGGCTGGTGAACTTTATGGATATGATGGCAGTTCCACTATCTTGGGCAAGAATGTTGCCGCTGGCGACAATGCCCTTTGGCAGATTATCTCCGAGGAAGAGATGCTGGCATCATTGAATGCCGCTACGGCTACCGCTCCCGTTGACGCTACGTTCCTGATTATCGACCATACCTTTGGCCGCAACAACCGCAATGTGGACGCTTGGGTTGTCAGCGAGGATTGCACCAACAAGAACTTGACGGGTGGTAACAGCAACAAGCATAGTGGTGAGTCATACCACTCGACGTTCACCGTCTCACAGGTGCTCAACAACGTTCCCAATGGTGTCTACGCATTAGAGGCACAAGGCTTCTATCGCCAGGATGGTAGCGACGAGGAGAACTTGGCTCAGTTCTTCATCAACAATGAGACGACATTGGTTCCCTTGAAGACGGGCAGCGAGAACTCGATGGCAGACGCTTGCGCATCGTTTGAGAATGGCTTGTACAAGGCAGAGCCGATGTATGTGCAGGTGGAAGACGGACAAATCACCGTCGGTATCAAGAATGAACTCAATCCCAACCTGTGGGTGATCTGGGACAACTTCGTGTTGACATACTACGGAGCGGACGCTACGCTTGACGAAGTGAAGAACGCCGCCGTCATTGCCCAATTGGCAGAGTTGCGCGAGAAGGCTGCATCGTTGCAAGGACAGCCCGAGATAGAGGTTGTCAACAATGGCTTGGCAACGGCTTTGGCAGAGACTGCCGAGGTGACAGCTTCCTCTCCCGTGGAGGACATCAATGCCGCCATCGAGAAACTGACGGCTGCCATCGACGCTGCCGAGGCAAGCATCACCGCCAAGAATGTATTGCCAGCCATGAAGGCATTGGTAGACGCAACGAATGTTTATACGCAAGAGGCTTACGACGAGTACTACGGACAATGGGCTGCCAAGTATGAAGACGGCACGTTGACAAAGGCTGAGGCTGCCGCCCTCCAAGATCCTTCCAAGGTGACAGGATGGCATGCTGCCATTACCGTTGACAACTTCCTGCTCAGTGCTTGGGACACCAATCCTGACTTCGTGGATGCTCCTTATTACATCAACACATGGTCGGTGGAAGGCGAGAACGACGGTACGGAGTTCAAGGTTCCATTCTTCGAGTATTGGACGGGCGACGACCAGTCGCTCGGCGAGCGTACCTTGACGGCAACCATCACTGGTTTGACACCGGGTAAGTATGATGTTTCCGCATGGGTTCGCGTCCGCGTGAAGAACGGTGCAGAGGATGCTCCTACGGGAATCACCCTCCAAGCCAACGAAGGCGAGGCTGTGCCTGTGACCGCTGGCGCACGGGTCGGTGAGTCGCAGTTCTATCTTGATACCTTCACCGCACAAGGCGTGGTAGGCGAGGATGGCATCTTGAAGATCCAGTTCAATGTGGCTGCCGATAACAATATCAGCTGGCTGTCGTTCAAGAACGTGAATTATTCACAGCCGGGAATCGGTGAGCCTCTCTTTGTGAATGTAGAAGATGGCCAAGACATTGCCGCTGCGGTCGCTGCTGCCATGGAAGAGAATCCATATCCCAGCAAGGTGACGATAATATTGATTGGTGGTGTCGATTATCAAGTGGCTTCACCCATCATGGTCAATAGTCCTCTTGAATTTATTGTTGCAATTCCTACGGGTGGTCATGAAGTGGGTTATGCCAATATTGACGCATCAGCCCTCACCGGTCCGATGATTCAAATCAGCGATAACATCCACAGCGATTTGCTCGGCGAAAATGGATTCTATCAGCTTGGCGACATCATAATCAATCAAATCAAAGTGAAAGGTTTACCCCAGCAATTTATTTATGGCAACAAGGTGAAGGCTCAATATGGCACGTTGTCATTGGAAAATAGCATCATCGAAGTGGCAAGCGGTAATAAGACGGTATTCGACTTCAATGGCGGTGGTGTTGTAGAGAAACTCGCCATCAGCAACTCTACCATCTATGGCAACCCACAACACACGGGTCAACTCTACAGTTCACAGAGCGGACAGAAGGCTACGGAGGCTGGATTGGAGATGCAAACCATCTCAATCACCAATTCCACTTTATATAATATTGCCTACTCGAAGAATGTGAACACACATCGCCAAGCTAACCAGACATGGCTCGCTTACGAGTTGAAGAATAGCATCATCATCGATTGCGGTAAGCAAGGACAATTCGTGAAGGGCTTGAACGGCGGACAGAGCGGTCCTAACCCGACATGGATGATTGACGGCAACTCATTCCAATGGACGGTTGACGGCGCATTGACCGACATCAGCGCCAATGAGGAAACTGCTGACGAGGCAGAGCCTGTCACCAACAACGTGGAAGGTGTGGTTGTCTTCGCTAACGACATCGCCACGGGCGACTTCACGCTGGGCGAGTGTCCGCAGAAGACCGCCAAGATTGGCGACCCACGCTGGTTGTATGGTCCTACCGTAGGCATCGACAACGTGAATGCCAATGCGGAGAACGACGCATGGTATAACCTCCAAGGCGTCCGCGTGGCTACCCCGACAAGAGGCGTTTATATCAAGAACGGCAAGAAGGTGGTTGTCAAATAACAAAGACAAGCCATCAATATATCAAGGGGAACCGTCCATGACATTGGGCGGTTCCCTTTTTTTATGGTCACTTACTTGCTCATTATCCCTCTATCGGATGGTGACATTTTGTGTGGGTCTGCGTCTTATTGGTAGTAAACATAACATTGGAATATGAAAAGATTGACTATCTTGGCGTTTTCGATATTGCTCATGACAGCATCGGCACACGCACAGTACCCCCAATTGACCGACGAGGCAAAACAATTAATCGACTCCTTGGAGACTTGTTGGAAAGCACATAGCGACTCCGCCTGGGCGGTGGCATTCCCCATTGTGATAGAAGAGGCCAAGGCTGGCCGCCCATACGTGCCGTGGGCATCGCGCCCCTACGACCTGCGGCAGGCGAAGATCCCCGCCTTTCCCGGTGCCGAGGGCGGCGGCATGTACACCTTTGGCGGTCGCGGTGGCAAGGTGTTGACCGTCACCAACCTCAACGACGACGGTCCCGGCTCGTTCCGTTGGGCTTGTGAACAGGGTGGTGCGCGTATCGTGGTGTTCAATGTGAGTGGCATCATCCGCCTGAAGTCGCCCATCAATGTCCGCGCTCCCTATATCACGATAGCGGGACAGACCGCTCCCGGTGATGGAATCATTATTGCAGGAGAATCATTCCAAGTAGATACACACGACGTGATTGTTCGCCACATGCGTTTCCGTCGTGGCGAGACATTGGTGTGGCACCGCGAGGATTCATTTGGTGGAAACCCTGTGGGCAATATCATGATCGACCATTGCTCGTGCGAATGGGGCTTGGATGAGAACATCTCGTTCTATCGACACATGTTCGACTTGCACGACGGAAAGGAAAAGCGCAAGGAGCCGACGGTGAACGTGACTATCCAAAACACCATCTCCGCCAAGGCCCTCGACACATGGAATCACTCGTTTGGCTCGACCATCGGCGGCGAGAACACCACCTTCATGCGCAACCTTTGGGCAGACAATACGGGAAGAAATCCATCAATAGGGTGGGGAGGCGTGTTCAACTTCATCAATAACGTGGTTTACAATTGGGTGCATCGCACGGCAGATGGCGGCGAATACACCACGATGTCGAATTTCATCAACAACTATTATAAGCCAGGGCCATTGACTCCGAAGGACTCGCCCGTGGGACATCGTATCATCAAGGCAGAGAGCCGTTCGCAGGGACTGTTCCCCTTCAAGCAGTTCGGGCGCGTCTATGCCATGGGCAATGTGATGGAGGGTTACCCCGAAATCACCAAAGACAACTGGAAGGGCGGCATCCAGACAGCCGACAAGGATGGCGACATGGACGAGACGGAGGCGGCTTTGATGCGTTCCAGCGAGCCATTTGAGATGCCTTTTGTTTCCATCATGGGGGCGGAACGTGCCTTCGACTGGGTGTTGCAGAATGCGGGGGCAACCGTGCCGTGCCGTGACATCGTAGACCAACGTATCACCGAGGAGGTGCGCACGGGCATCGCCTATTATGTGGATAAGTACGAGAAGAAGGTGAAAGACCATCCTTACGGCGACATGTGGGGCTTGCACCCGAAGTCACAGAATGAAGATGGAACCTTCAAGTATCGTCGTTTGGGTAATGACTCCTATAAGCAGGGCATCATCACCGACCCTCGCCAGATGGGTGGCTATCCCGTCTACCGTGACTGGACACCGTGGAAAGATGCCGACGGCGACGGGATGCCCGACGAGTGGGAGACTGCAAATGGCCTCAATCCCAACGACCCGGGCGATGCCGTGCTGGATTGTAACGGCGACGGGTATACCAATATCGAGAAATACATCAACGCCATTCCCACGAAGGGAAAGATTGACTGGCGCAACTTGAACAACAATTACGACACATTGGCGGAGAAAGGGAAACTGTTATGATGTTTGCAAACCAACGCAGAGAGAAGATATTAGACATGATCAGGGAGGATGGGCAGGTCAAGGTAGCCCATCTCAGCCGCATCTTTAAGGTGACGGAAGTGACCATCAGGCAAGACCTGGAGCGGTTGGAGGAGCAGGGGGTCATCGTCCGCGAGCATGGAGGGGCGATCCTGAGCAACGCCCGCAGCAATGTCATGGAACTGCAACTTGCCAACCAACAGAACATGGAAGCCAAGCAGGCCATTGCCGCCGAGGCGATCAAACTCATCCATGACGGCGACACCATCATCCTCGACTCGGGCTCCACCACAACGGAGATTGCCCGCCTCATCACGGGATTCCACAACCTGCGGGTCATCACCAACGCGCTGAACATCGCCATGATCCTCGGACGAGACCCTTCCATCGACCTCAACGTGACGGGGGGCGAGTTCAAGTCGCCCACGCTCTCGCTCACGGGCGACAAGGCGGCGGAGTATTTCAGCAACATCCATGCCGACAAACTCTTCCTTGCCACGGCGGGCATCAACCTCCGCACGGGCCTTACCTATCCCAGTACGAGCGACCTCGTGGTGAAGAAGGCCATGATAGAGGCTGCCGACGTGGTTTATCTTGCCGCCGACTCCACGAAGATTGGCAAGAGCTCTTTCGCCAGCTTGGGCGCGCTCTCGTTGGTGGACTATATCATCACTGACTCCCAAATCACGCAAGAACAGAAAAAGATGTTCACTGACTATGACGTGAAACACATCCTCGCGCAGCTATGAAGTCATCCTTGGGACATTCACACTCAACACTCATCACTCAACATTCATATCATTCATAAGATGCACTCCGTGCAGAAATCGTACAAAATGTGGTTCAAATTTTCCAAAATGCTTTCAACCGCACAGGTCGAATGATTTTGTAAGATTTTGAAAAGGATTTTGTTTGATTTCTCGCCGTAGGCGATTATTGTAACTGACTTTGGCATATTAAAAAGTTTTCCCTAACTGAAAACGGCGTTTTCTTCCGTAGAAAACAATGTTTTCCGATATGGAAAACGTTTCCCGTGTTGACCTTTGCTGGCAGACAATGTGGTAAAGAGTCAACTTACATGTGCATGAAATTTGCAAAGTTATCTATGGTTATTGGTACGGAAATAATTGTTAATTTCGCGTTTATTTCGCTAAAGTGCTACAGAAACGGGTGTGTTTAGCGAGATAAACGCGATTTTATTCCGATTTTAACATTTAGTTACTTGTAGGTTTCAATTATTATTCGTAGCTTTGCCGTTGAAATAACAATAGATATGTGTACAATCATTGGCAGAAAACAGGAGATAGCAGAGCTGACTCGTCGTTATGAGAGTGGCAGGGCAGAGTTCATCGCAGTATATGGTCGCCGTCGTGTGGGCAAAACGTTCTTGATAAATGAAGTGCTGGGCGATGGAATGGTATTCCATCATACGGGTCTTTCTCCGTATGACCGCAAGCGCAAGGTTTCGCTCAAGTCTCAACTTCAGAACTTTCATTTCTCGCTGATGCGTCATGGATTGGAGGGAATTGCTCAGCCAAAGTCATGGATGGAGGCTTTCTTCTTGCTGGAACAGCTTCTTGAACGGCTTGATAATGGTTCACGTCAGGTGGTGTTCATCGACGAACTGCCTTGGATGGATACCGCCCGCTCTGGCTTTCTGACAGCTCTCGAAGCGTTCTGGAACGGGTGGGGATGCAGTAGGCATAACCTGTGTTTGGTAGTATGTGGTTCGGCAACATCATGGATGCTGGATAATATCATCAACAACAAAGGCGGCCTTTATGGACGTCTGACTTGCGAGATGAAGCTTTCACCGTTCACGCTGTTGGAGTGTGAGCAGTTCTTTGAGAGTCGTAAAATTGATTTGTCTCGTTACAACATCATCCAGGCATATATGATTCTTGGCGGTATTCCTTTTTATCTTGACTGTTTCAATCCGTCATTCAGCCTGGCACAGAATATCGACACTCTGTTCTTCAATCCGAAAGCAAAACTCAGCGATGAGTTCGAGCGATTGTTTAACTCTGTCTTCGATAATGCTGCGGATTGCATGAAGATCATCCGATTCTTGGGCAAACGCCATTCTGGTTACCGTCGCGACGAGATAGCTCGCAAGACAAGTATCAATCCCAATGGCGATTTCACTAAGATGCTTAAGGCTCTTATCGCCAGCGACTTCGTTACCAAATATGTGCCGTGGGGGGCTGCAAATCATGAGGAATACTATAAACTGTCTGACTGTTTCTGTTGGTTCTGGCTGCACTTTAAGGAGGAAAAAGCAGTAACGGAACGTGATTTCTGGATGCACCATATAAAGGAAAGTGATATTTCGGCGTGGCGGGGAATTGCATTTGAGGAGGTTTGTATGCAGCATATACAGCAAATCAAGATGGCTTTGCAGATAGCTGGTGTGACTTCTCAGGAATCTTCGCTTGTCGTAAGTGGTGACGATGATACAGATGGAATGCAGATTGATTTGCTGATCGACCGTGCCGACGATGTCGTCAACGTCTGTGAGATGAAGTATTCCAAGTCGAACTATGCCATCACGAAGTCATACGCGGAGAAGTTGCGGAAACGCATCGATGCTTTGGAGCATTCTCGACCTGATAAGAAATTCCACCTAACCTTTGTGACTATCAATCCGATAGAACGGAACATCCATTCTGATGTGGTTAAGTCTGTTGTCACGGCAGAGGAACTGTTCAAATAAATGTAACGTCCTAACTTATACTGGTATCGTGGTCATGATGATGGATATTGGATACAAGTGCGTAAGAATGAAAAGGCGTTGGAAAAGAAAAATAGAATAATAATATTTTAATTAGAGAAACCTATTAGAAAAAGGTATTGATATATGCAAGTAGTGGGTATAAATGTTGGTTAATCATTTGTGATTATAGAAAAATGTTCGTACTTTTGCATTAGTTATTAACAAGAAACTTAATTATTTAGAAGATGGCAAACTCTATTTTTCTCGGAAGGTTGAATAATGATGAACGTAAAGAATTGGTTAATCGTTTATGGACGATTCAAAAGGGAAAGTGTTTTATTACAGGCAAAGATATTGACCTACAATTACATGAAGGCCAATTAGATATAGACCATATTGTACCTCTTACTAATGGAGGGAAGGATGACGAGTCAAATTTTGCATTAACATTTAGCTATGCTAATAGATCAAAACAAGCTGCAGACTTAAACCTCGCTCGTATTAATTGGCAATTCAAAACACTTTGCGATGAACTCCAACACTCAGATAATAGAAATCCTAATTTGACAGATGTGCTTAATCTATATGGTGGTGCAAAGCATAAACTCAAATTCTATATGCATGGAGATAAGGTTCGTTTTTCATATGCAGAAATAGGAAAGGTTGAGGTGATAGAACTTCCTGTTTATACTGACACTTTGAGTAATGAACAGTATTTCTTTACCTTATTGCCAATACAGTATGTCTTTCATGACGATAAGATTAACCCACGTTCAATAGGGTCAAATGTGTCAAAATTGTTAGCAGAGTTTTATAAGGGAAACCCCCAATTGCATATTTCTTTGGGTTATGTTGAGAATGAAATAGATGGATTATCTGAAGTTAAGCTATTTGATGGTCAACATAAAGCTGCCGCTCAAATAATGTTAGGAATAAAGAACATACCAGTTAGGATATTTGTCAATCCTGATAAGGAAAAAATAAAAAAGACCAATTTAAATGCAGGAACGACTTTGAAGCAAGTTGCGTTTGATAAATCTGTTCAACGACATTTGGGAAGTACATTATATCAAGATCGAATAGAGCATTATCAAAAACAGGTCAATCTTTCTCCAGATGATTTCTCTTTCTCAGAAAAAGTCCTGATAAATTTTTACAAAGGTGAATCCCGCGAAATGAAACGTTATATCATTGACTCTGTCAAAGACGGAATAACATATGGCGAAGATAATAAACTACGAGAATATATTGATATGGGTGGACGTGCGAAGGAAAAGCCTCTGTCGTATTCAACTATAGAAAAAACATTTTACTCGTTTTTCATTTATCCAGATGCACTTGAAACGAATATCGACTATAGGCTTGAAGAAGGTAAGAATCCACGAGATTTAGAAAAGAAACAGATTATTCGTCTAATGAATATAATAGCAGATGTTATCCTTGTGGGCAAGTACGACTTTGATATAGGCACCTATAGAATAGAAAACAGAATTCAACAAGGAGAGAATATCGATTGGAATCATGTCGTTGGTTATAGAATGATGAAAGAAGAAATCATTTACTCTTGGTTGAAATATATTCTTGATGTAATAACCATGTATTATGCTCAGAATGGTAAGGCTGTTTATGGGCGTCGAGATTTCTTTCAAACAGAATTACCTGATCAATTGTGGCTGAATATTGAGAATTTCATAATCAACTTGTCAAATCTTCCTTTGTGGAAGAGTCGCGAGTTTTCGTCAACGTTGTTTGGAGGTAAGCAGGTTTATGCTTTCTGGAAGAATATCTTTGAAACAGGAAAATCAACACAGGGCGAGATGGTATTAGCAACGCCTCTTGATATAAATAAAATGATATTGCCGATGGGGTGTTAAGGTATAAGTCTATATTGTTTTTATTATGGTATATAGCCCATCGTGTTTATTGGTCTGTGAACTCCACCCTTGATGCCTTTATCGGGCAGATAGTTGTTTGTGTTACTACGACATGTAATTCAGATTCCCTGTGTAGCGAATTCTGTCAGTGCTGACTTAATTTCATCTTCTGTAGGTGGATTTGGAACAAGCCATTCTACAGCTTCTGTGTAATCAATGTCATCAAAATAGCAGAGCTGTGAGCGAAACATTTTCTCGGAATAAAGTTCGCCAAATGTTTGTGTGGCGATGGTGGAAATGTCAGGTATTGTAAAGAAGTCACTCAATAGGAAATATAGGTCAACGTAGTCTTTCCATTTGGAGCGACGTCCTAAAGCATACGCCTTCATAGCAGCTAATTGCAGTAAGGAGGGTAAACGGAAATATGTATCAAACTTGGTTGTTGGCTCAATGGGAAAGGGATATTGGAAGAAAGTTATCTTCACATTGTT
This sequence comes from Prevotella sp., assembly GCA_017428055.1. Lineage (GTDB taxonomy): Bacteria > Bacteroidota > Bacteroidia > Bacteroidales > Bacteroidaceae > Prevotella. The sequence continues at coordinate 17,915 of JAFRRN010000070.1, read as the reverse complement.
GACCACAAGATTCATTTGTTCCGAAACGCGACGGGTTACTATATGTGGAAATGGATAAGCAGCAATTTTGTCAAGGTTTCGCTTGTGGTTAATTGCTGAAGGTTTGAACAAATCAAAGTCGATGGAACGTCGATGACCGATATAGAGCGCAATGGCTGTGCCACCCACTAAATAATACTCCCGTCGGAATTGAGCCATTAGTGGGAGCAACTGCATTTGTTGGTTGTTCAATATCTCACTAAACATATTTCTTAAGAACCAGGGAAAAGAAATGATAGATTTCGGGATAGTAGTTTTGCTTTTGCCTCCCTTTGGCAGAAAAAAACACCTCTGCCACTCGCTTGCCACCAAGTGTGTCAATCAACTCACGGTAATCGTCAAGTGTGCCATCATTCAAGATGCGCTCCACAAGCAGGGCATCGCTGATGCTTTGTTTCTCTGCCTCTGGCGTATACCAGAAGAGGCTCTTGTGTTTATCTATGATTTGCTCGCGTGACATAACTGCATAAATCTTCTTGTAGAGTACAAAGATAATCATTTTCCTTGAAAAAACTATTGATTTATTGGGAAAACTGCATAAAGATAGGCGAATGTGGTGCAAATTATACATCAAAGGAGAAATGTCGATTCTGGCACACTCCCTTTCATTATTATTCAAAAGAATATCTTGCGGGTGGCTTATAATCGCTAAATATAGTTAATGTCATTATCTTTCTCTTTCGCTTTCTTTCGTTTTATGTTTTTATTTCTTATCTTTGTTGCCGAAAACAAGTAAGTATTCGTAAAAAGATGAATAAACAAGAACTGAAAACGAAACAAGAGCTATTGCGGAAACGCCTCATCCAACTGATTTATTCAGGGCATACAGGACATACGGGCGGTGACTTGTCGGTGCTGAATGTGCTGACCGTCCTCTACAACCGCGTGTTGAATGTAGACCCACGGCAGCCGAAGATGCCTCAGCGCGACCGCTTCGTGTTGAGCAAGGGCCATTGTGCCGAGGCTCTCTACTGTGTGTTGTGTGACAAAGGCTTCATTTCCGAGAGTGAGTTGGAGGCGTATGGTAAGGACTATGCCCACCTTGGCGGGCATCCCACGGTGGACATCCCTGGCGTGGAGATCAACACAGGTGCCCTTGGCCACGGACTTTCGGCGGGAGTGGGAATGGCTCTCGGTGCCAAGTTGTCGGGCGAAGGGTGGAAGACGTGGGTCGTGATGGGCGATGGCGAACAGGCTGAAGGCAGCATTTATGAGGCGGCGATGGCAGCCAACAAATACCATTTGGACCATCTTGTCGCCATCATCGACCGCAATGGGTTGCAGATTTCCGGCTCCACGGAGGATGTGATGCCGTTGGAGAGCATCCGTGACCGCTGGACTGCCTTTGGTTGGGATGTCATGGAGATGAATGGTGATAGCATCGATGAGATTGTTGACACGATGGATAGCATTGACTTCACCAATGGCCGCCCCCACCTTATTATATCGCATACCACGAAGGGACTTGGTGTCTCGTTCATGGAGAATGTCGCCAAGTGGCATCATGGTGTGCCCTCTGAGGAACAATACAAACAAGCAATGAAAGAAATCAAGGAAAGGATAGGACAATGAAAGCACCCAATCAGATTCCCTGCCGCAAGAGTTTTACCAATACGCTCATGGAATTGGCGGCAAAAGACAAGGACATCGTCGCCGTGACATCAGATGCCAGTGGCTCCGCCACGTTGACCGACTTTGGCAAGGCTTTGCCACAGCAATTTGTGGAGGTGGGCATTGCCGAGCAGAATGCCGTGGGCATCAGTGCCGGCCTTGCCTCTACGGGAAAGAAAGTATTTATCTTCGGACCCGCCTGTTTCTATGTGGCTCGCGCGTTAGAACAGGTCAAGGTGGATTTGGCATATTCACAGATGCCCGTGAAGATCTGCGGTGTCAGTGGCGGCGTGGCATATAGCCAGTTGGGAGCCACCCACCATTCGTTGCACGACATCGCTGTCTTGCGCACCTTCCCCGGCATGGAAGTTTACTTGCCCTGTGATGTCCGCCAGACGAGGAAGTTGGTCGAGGCGTTGGTCAACCGCCCCAAGCCCGCCTATATCCGTGTGGGTCGCAATGCCGTTCCCGATGTATATGAGACCGATGACTTCGATTTTGAATTGGGTAAGGCCAATATGTTGATGGACGGCACCGACCTTACTATCATCGGCACGGGCGAGACCGTTGCCCATTGCTTGGAGGCTGGGCGGATGCTGAGGGAACGGGGCATCCATGCCCGTGTGCTCGATATGCACTCGCTCAAGCCCTTCGACAAGGATGCCGTGCTGAAAGCGGCACGGGATACGGGATGTATTGTCACCGCCGAGGAGCATAGCGTGTATGGCGGCTTGGGGTCGATGGTGGCAGAGGTGACGGCACAGGAATGTCCTGTCAGGATGAAGATCCTGGGCATTCCCGATGAGAATGTCATCCATGCGTCGCCCTTGGAGGTGTTTCGTCATTATGGCTTTGATTACCAAGGGATTTATGAGGCGTGTTTAAGGATTTTGGATTAATTTATTGTGATATGTCGTTTTTTTCGATATTTCGGTATATCGATATTTCGATATTGCGACTTTCATTATTTCTGTAAAACCTAACTAAAAATGAAACATTATATCATTGCTATTGACCAAAGTACATCTTCCACGAAGGCTTTGCTCTTTGACGGACGATGCCAATTGGTGGGACGGCAGAATGTGGACCACCACCAGTATTATCCCCAAGAGGGATATGTGGAACATGACGCGGGAGAGATTTACGGTAACCTCGTCGTGGCTGTCCGTCAATTGATTGACGGCCATCGGGAGGAGGATGCCACCTATTCCATTGCCATCACCAATCAGCGGGAGACGGTAGTCGTGTGGGACAGACACACGGGAAAGCCCATCTCACGTGCCGTGGTGTGGCAAGACACGAGGGGAAAGGATATTTGCAAACAGTTGCGAGAAGACGGCTATGCCCAGATGGTGCTTGACAAGAGCGGCCTCCTCATCGACCCCAATTTCTCCGCGAGCGGCGTGAAATGGCTGCTTGACAACATCGAGGGCGCACGGGAACGGGCAGGGCGTGGCGACCTGTTGATGGGTACGATAGACACGTGGCTCGTCTGGAAACTGACGGGCGGCAAGGTGTTTGCCACTGATACCACCAATGCGTCGCGCACGATGCTCTTCAATATCCATACGATGCAATGGGATGAAGACCTGTTGGCACTTTTCGGCATCCCCCGCACGATGATGCCTGAGGTGTTGCCTTGTGATGCCGTCTATGGCGAGACAACCGTGGAGGGTGTGTTCCAAGAGCCAATTACAATAGCGGGCGTGTTGGGCGACTCCCACGGTGCCCTTGTCGGACAGATGTGTTTCACGAAAGGGTCTGGCAAGGTGACATACGGCACTGGCTCCAGCGTCATGGTCAACATTGGCGAAGAGCCGTTGCCAGCCCCCGAGGGCTTGGTGACATCGGTGGGTTTCTCCGCCTTTGGCAAGACGTGGTACGGTTATGAGGGCAACATCTATAGTACGGGTGCGACGCTGAAATGGATTGCCGACCAGTTGCAACTCGTGGCGCATCCCGCCGAGATGGAGGCGTTGGCAACAAGCGTGGCAGACAACGGCGGCGTGTATATCGTGCCGGCCTTCTCCGGGCTGGGCGCACCTTGGTGGCAGAGTGGCGTGAAAGGAGCAGTGTTTGGCTTGACCTTCGCCACGACGAAAGCCCATTTCCTCCGTGCCGCCTTGGAGTCCATCGCCTATCAAGTGAGAGACTTGGTAGATGTGATGGCAAAGGCTACAGGGAGCAAACTGCGTGAGATATGCGCCGATGGCGGTCCTACGAAAAACCAATTCCTGATGCAATTCCAAGCAGACATGCTCGATACACCCGTTGTCTGTACGGAGGTGGATGATGCCTCTGCCCTTGGCGCGGCCATCATGAATGGCTTTGCCCGTGGCGTGTGGCAGGGCTTTGACGAGGTGACGGGTTTCCGCAAGGTGACGCAGACCTTATATCCCCAAGCAAACCCACAACTTGACACGCTGTACCAGGGATGGCGCGACGCTGTCAACCAATTGACAAAATAAGATAAGGATATATTGTGCGTCCACGAAGATTTCCAAACAAACAAACTTAAAAATCTACAAAAGCAAAGGTTATGATGACATGTTTAATAAGCATGGCAAGGCAGAAAGTTGGCAAGATTGCCGCTTTCTGTCTGTTGACCATGACTTTGTCAGTCTCTGCCCAGACATTCACCAACCCGATTCTATCAGGTGACTATCCTGATCCCACCATTCTTCGCGATGGCGAGGATTATTATATGACCCACTCGGCATTCGACTACCAGCCGGGTTTGACGGTGATGCACTCGCGCGACCTCGTCCATTGGGAACCGGTGAGTTGCGCCTTGAAGGAATACCTGGGGTCTATCTGGGCTCCCGACATCAAGAAATATAAAGGGAAATATTACATCTATTTTACGGTTGCACGAAGACCAAGGACTAATTATGTGGTCGTAGCCGACTCGCCATACGGTCCATGGAGCGACCCCATCGACTTGAAATTGGGAAACATCGACCCCTGTCATGTGGTGGGAGAGGATGGAAAACGCTACCTTTTCCTTAGCGGGGGCAATCGCGTGGAGTTGACAGACGACGGTCTGTCAGTCGTGCCAGGTACGTTGGAGCATGTATATGATGGTTGGCCTTTACCCGATGATTGGATTGTGGAGGGGTTCAGCTTGGAAGGGCCCAAGGTGTATCGCATTGGCAAGTACTATTATTACCTCAGTGCAGAGGGTGGAACAGCGGGTCCTGCAACAAGCCATGCGGTGGTCGTGGCACGGTCGGAGAGTATTGACGGACCGTGGGAAAATATGCCTACCAATCCACTTATCCATACAGCAAGCGATCAGGAGCGATGGTGGAGTAGGGGTCATGGCTCGCTTATTGACACCCCAGAGGGCAATTGGTATTGTGTATACCACGCTTACGAGAAGGACTTTTTGACATTAGGTAGGCAAACCCTCATGGAACCGGTACACTTAACAGCCGATGGGTGGCTCAAGGCTGATGGTGGCGATGCCAGTCTGCCGATGGCACAGCCCACCGCTGAATGGACTCCAATCGACCGCCACGAGCGGTTGGGAGAGTTTAGGATTGGTCTTGATTGGAAATTCTACAAAGCATACGACCCACAACGTGTCCAAGTACGTGATGGTGCGCTTACCATGCGGGCGCAAGGAACTGACTGCGGGTCGTCAGCCCCCTTGATGTTTGTGGCGGGTAGCCACCGTTATGAGTTTGAGGCGGAGGTGGACATCGTGGGCGAGGCGAAGGCTGGACTCACCTTATATTATAATAGCCAGTTCAATGTGGGCATCTGTTTCGACCTCCAACAACGTTACCGAGTGCGCCGCAATGAGTTGTCACGACGGGGACAGACCAACGGCACCACTCACCTTTGGCTGCGGCTGCGCAATGATAATCATGTCGTGACAGGATTCTGGAGCGAGGATGGCATCACATGGCATCGTGAGGGATGGGCGCAGGAAATCTCGGGCTATCACCACAACACCCTATACGACTTCCAAAGCGTTCTCCCTGGACTTTTTGTTCAAGGTGATGGCTATGCCACTTTCCGCCATTTCAAGTATCGTGAAATCTAATCTGGTTAAATGATGAAGAAAAGAATACAAAGTGTCTTCCTCTCTCTTGCTATCACCTTGTTGTTATCGGGGATGGTGGCATGTAAGTCAGGAAATGACCATCAGAAAGGAAAGATTGCCGTGGTGATTTCCACGCTCAATAACCCTTGGTTCGTGGTGTTGGGACAGACGGCGGTGGCGCGGTGCGAGGAACTGGGATATGAAGCGACCTTGTTCGACTCACAGAACAACCCCTCCAAGGAGGCGGAGCATTTTGATAACATCTTGGCATCAGGCTACAAGGCCATCTTGTTTAATCCTACCGATGCCGACGGTTCGGCGGTGAATGCCAAGGCAGCGGCAAGGGCTGGCATCCCCGTGTTCTGTATGGACAGGGAAATCAATGTGCCGGGGGCATGTGTCACGCAGATCCTCAGCGACAACTATTCGGGTTGCATCACGCTTGGTGAGTATTTCGTGGAGACCATGAACCGCACGGGCAACTATGTGGAGATACTTGGGCTGGTGGGTGACAACAACACTTGGGCGCGTAGCCGTGGCTTCCATTCTGTAGTCGATTGCTTTGAGGGATTGAAGATGGTGGCACAACAGAATGCCGACTTCGACCAAAATAAGGCGATGGAGGTGATGGAGTCGATGATGCAGGCACACCAGGACATCGATGCCGTGTTTTGTGGCAACGATGCGATGGCGATGGGAGCATATCAAGCCGTATTGGCGGCGGGTAAGACAGACCGTATCAAGGTGTTTGGCTTCGATGGGGCAGACGATTGCGTCAACGCCATCCGCGAGGGGAAGGTCGAGGCTACGGGAATGCAGTTCCCCAAGACTATGGCACAGACTGCCGCCACCTTGGCAGACAAGTATATCGGGGGCGAGCGTGACCTTCCTAAGAAGTTGCCTGTTGCCGTGGAATTGGTAAACAAGAAGAATGTATCACAATACGGACATTTTGGGAGGATGGATGAATGAGAAAGGTTTTCTTTATCATTGGTTTGGTTATTGTCGCCCTTTGGTTCTCATTCTATACGGAGAACTTGACGGAACGGAAGAGGCGGGAGGAGATGAAAGAACTGAAGCCCGAACAGTTGGTTTCAAGGTTGATGACAGACTCCTTGGCGGCATTGGAGGGAAGGGCAATTTCCTTGGAAGAGTTGGTGAAACACGCTGGCGAGGCGGATTTTGCCCAACGGCATGGGCGGCTGTTGGGCATCGGGTCGCCCACTTTCTATGTCGTGAAAGGAGAATGCGACCAAGCACAGGTGGTGAATGACGAGATTCACGCATCGGTCAATGGCATTGCGTTGACAATTCCCTTGAAATATATATTCGGCAACACCGCCCGTGATGCTTCGGGATGGTTCGACATAGACGACTTTCAGAACACGATGGATTTCAATGCGGTGTCTGCCGCGATGAACGATTATATCTCGAAGAATATGACACCACCCCATTCAGACCGCAGATTGAAAGTCCTTGGGGCGGTTGCTGTCAAGGATGGTCAAGTTGAGCAAAGTGTCACCATCATCCCCTATCAACTACTCCAATAAGTGATGTGTATGGTGAAAGGACATGTTATTGTTGAAGCCCGCGAGGTGACAAAACGGTTTCCTGGCGTATTGGCGCTTGACAAGGTGAACCTTCGCATCATTGCGGGAAAGGTGAATGCGCTGGTGGGTGAGAACGGTGCGGGCAAGTCCACACTAATGAATATCCTATCGGGTGTCTATCCCGACTATGATGGCGTGGTGTTGGTGGATGGCGAGGTGCAGCATTTCACGGGTGTCGTCGATGCCCAACAGAAAGGAATTGCCATCATCCACCAAGAATTGAACCTCGTTCCCTATATGAATATTGCCGAGAACATGTTTCTGGGGAGAGAGCCATTGACTCGCCTTGGGTTGGTAGACGAGAGGCGGATGCACCGCGAGGCGCGTGAATGGCTTGGTCGTCTTCATGTACAGGTAGACACGCACACACTGATGGGCGACCTCCGCGTGGGGCAACAGCAGTTGGTGGAAATAGCGAAGGCACTGATGCTCAACGCCCGCGTCTTGATTATGGACGAGCCGACCTCCTCACTATCAGAGTCAGAGACAGACATCCTGTTTGCCCTCATAGAGGAACTGAAGTCGAAAGGGGTGGGTATTGTCTATATCTCGCATAAGATGGATGAGGTGTGGCGGTTGGCGGATTTCGTGACCATCATGCGTGACGGACAACTCGTCAAGGAGATACAGATGAGTGACACCACCACGGATGAGATTGTCCGAATGATGGTGGGGCGTGAACGAAAGGAATTTTTCGTCAAGGAAGAGCATCCTCTTGGAGAACCTGTATTGGAAGTGGAGCATTTGTCGATGCGTCATGAGGAACATCCATCGCAACTGATGCTCGACGACATTTCATTGACTGTCCACAAGGGAGAGGTGCTGGGCATCTACGGCTTGATGGGTGCAGGGCGGACGGAACTCTTTGAGGCGATTTTTGGTTTGCATCCCACGACAGTTACTGGCATCATCCGTATAGAAGGAAAATCTGTCATCATCCGCCATCCGCAAGAGGCGGTGAGGCATGGAATGGCATTGTGTCCCGAAGACCGTAAGCGTGAGGGATTGGTATTGGGTATGTCCATCGAGCATAATATCACCTTGGCATCACTTGCAGACTGTCTTTCGCATGGTTTGCTCCATCATGGAAAGGAACGCCGATATGTCGATGGCTATCGAGAGCGTCTGAAGATTAAGTCTTCCTCCGCCAATCAGTTGGCTGGTCAATTAAGTGGTGGAAACCAACAGAAGATTGTCTTGGGGAAATGGCTGATGACCCAGCCCAAAGTACTCCTTCTCGACGAACCGACGCGTGGCATCGACATCCATGCCAAGAATGAGATATACCGTCTGATAGACGAGTTGGCACAACAGGGTATGGCCATCATGGTCATCTCATCGGAGTTGCCAGAGATCATGGCTATCTCTGACCGTATCGTCACCTTGTGCCAAGGTCGTATCGGACAGACTTTTGAACATTCTGAATTAACTGAAGAAAACATCCTTAAAGCATCATTACCCGAATGAAAACCATATTGCAAAAACCTATCGTGAAGCCGCTCATTGCCTTGTTGCTGATGTGCTTGGCAATGACCATCCTCTCGGAAAACTTTGCCACTTCCGACAACTTCTTTAACGTGTTGCGCCAAACCAGCGTCAACCTCTGTATCTCCGTCGGTATGACATTAGTCATCTTGACAGGAGGCATCGACCTCAGCGTTGGCTCCGTGTTGGCATTGTCAGGAGCCATCGCCGCAGGACTGGCACATCAAGGCTTCGACTTGGCCAGCGCAGACACTTATGTAGGATTTACTTTCTGGGGCTGTTGCCTCGCTGCCTTGTTGGTGGGAGCGGTGTTTGGAGGCTTCAATGGCATCTTGGTGACGAAATTCAAGGTGCCTCCCTTCGTGGCGACGCTCGGCGTGATGACCATCGCCCGTGGACTGACGATGCTCTATACGGGCGGCTTTCCCATCACTAATCTTGGTGGTGGCTTTGAGTTCATCGGTACGGGGTGGCTGTTAGGTGTGCCGATGCCCGTGTGGATTGCCGTTGTCATCATTGCCTGTTTCGCCTTTTATATGAAGAAGACGCGGACGGGTCGTTACATCTATGCCATCGGTGGCAATGAGCGGGCATCCTTGCTTTCGGGCATTCGCGTCAATCGTGTCTTGCTTTTGGTCTATACCTTGGCTGGTATCTTGTCAGCTGTGGCGGGAATCCTTGTCACGGCACGTTTGGATTCTGCCCAGCCCAATGCTGGAATGGGGTATGAGTTGGATGCCATTGCCGCCGTCGTCATTGGCGGAGCGTCGTTGAGTGGTGGACGTGGCAGCATCCTCGGCACGGTGGTCGGTGCACTCATCATCGGCGTGTTGAACAATGGCCTTGTCCTTCTCGATGTCTCTCCTTTCTGGCAGCAGGTCATCAAGGGTTTCGTCATTCTCTTGGCAGTAATATTGGATAGATTCTCAAAAAATAAATGATAATTAGAATGAAGAAAACGCTATTGATTCTTTTCGCCACGGTATGTGTGTTGACAATCATGGCTCAAAAACCAAGAGTCATCGTATTGACCGATGCCGAGACAGACGACCGTTGTTCGATGGTACACTTCCTGCTCTATACCAATGACATGCAGGTGGATGCCATCATCCAAACCAATTCATGCTTCCAGAAAAAGGGGTGGAGCCACGACCCGTGGTTGAAGAAACAGTTGGATGCCTACGCCCAAGTCTACCCGAACCTGAAAGTACACGATGCCGCATATCCCACGCCCGACTATCTTCGCCAGCGAGTATATGTGGGCGATGAAGACCCCTCGCATATCGTGTTGAGTGGCAAGCAATGCAAGATGACCCTGCCTGGCGCAACGCCATTGGTAGACCCCTCGGCATGGCCAGACACCCCAGGTTCTGACCGCATTGTCGAAGTGTTGCTGGAAGACGACCCACGTCCAGTGTTTATTCAATGCTGGGGAGGTACGAATACGGCAGCCAAGGCTTTTCAGAAGTTGAAGCGTGACTATCCCCAAGACTATGAGCGGGCGGTCTCGAAGGCCGTTCTCTATTGCATTTGGTATCAAGATGCTGGCGGCTCGTATATTGAGAAGCAACACCCCTTAGTGACCATCCTGTTGAACCACCATTTCAGTGGCAGTTGGGACTATGGTACGATGACGAACACCACCGACTTTGTCAACCGATACCTACACGACAAGCGCAATCCTCTGGGCATGTGTTATACTCAGTCCTATATCAGCGAGGGCGACACGCCAGCTTTCCTCTACTCATTGGCTAACGGTCTGCGTAGTTATGAAGATCCCACATTCGGCGGATGGGGCGGTTGCTTTTATTTGGCAAAAGGTTTCCAGCGTGTTTATCGCGACACAGGCTTTGGCCAGTTGCGCGAATGGATAGAACCTGCCATGCACGATTTTCAGGCTCGTTTGCAATGGTGCGTGTCGCCCAAGTACAACCAAGCCAACCACAAACCTATCATAGAAGTGCCGTCAGGACTTGACTTGACCGTACATAGTGGCGACACCGTTCGCCTGAGTGCCCTTGTGAGTGACCCTGACCCCGTGGATGTCAATGCCTTGTGGAAAGCTCGCGGTGAGATGTTGATGCAAAAGGGCATCACCAAAGAACAGGTCGCCGCCAATCCCGAAAAGTATAGCCAACAGTGGCGTGTTGCCTGGTATCAGTATCCTTCGGGTACATACAAGGACAACATCGACTTGATTTTTGGTGCTGAAACCGACCCACAGGCATGGTTTGTCGCCCCTGAGGTCAGTGAACCCAAGACAATCCATGTCATTTTGGAGGCATACGACATGACAACACCAAGGCTGACATCATACGCTCGCTATATCGTGACGGTCAAACCTCAGAAACCCCGTGTCCTCATCAGTACCGACATCGGCGGGACAGACCCCGATGACAACCAGTCGATGGCGCATCTATTGATGTATTCCGACTTGTTCGACATTGAAGGGTTGGTGTCGTCGCCATCCTTCGGTTCGGGTCATTCCAACGAAATCTATCGGATGATAGACATATATGAGCAGGACTATCCCGTATTGAGAAATCATGCGGAGGTCATGTTGCCCGATGACTTGCGTAAGTTGGTGAAACAAGGACGCACCAACGAACTCCCTCCGTGCGGCTATGGTAAGCCTACGGAGGGGTCGGAATGGATTATCAAACAAGCCCGCAAGGACGACCCACGCCCGCTCTATGTACTTGTGTGGGGTTGCTTGGAGGATGTGGCACAGGCATTGCACGATGCGCCGGACATCGCACATAAGATCCGAGTCTATTGGATTGGCGGTCCCAACAAGAAATGGGGTGTCAACGGCTACTGCTATATCGTGGAAAACTTTCCCCATTTGTGGATGATAGAGAACAACACCACCTATCGCGGCTTTATCTACGACTCGAAGAACAACGACAAGTATAACATGGGTTTCTTCCAGACATTCATCAAGGATAGTGGACACTTGGGACGCGACTTTGCCGCCTACTACAAGGGCAACCCCAAGTTGGGCGATACCCCCTCCTTATTGTATATGATGGACGGCGACCCATCGAATCCCGAACAACAATCGTGGGGTGGGCGATTCGTGCGTTGTAACAGGACGCCGCACACCATCTTCCACGGAGCCACCACCGCCGCAGACACTGCCCAGATATGCTCCATCATCGAGTGGCAAGTCAAAGGACCCAAGCGGAAGGACATCGCCATTGATTCTGCTTGTGTCACCCTTGACATACGCAATCAGAAATGGAAAGGCTACTACAAAGGCGATGGCCTGTACGTGGTGCGTCACTCCACCTACTATACAGGTACGCTGCCTTACACCATCACCTCTACCGTCAAAGGATTCAAACCCATCGAGGGGGAGATAACGGTGGAGGACACGTGGGATAATAAGATAAACCCCACCGACTATCAAGTGGGAAGCCATTGGTGGACGGATAGCTATGCGCCCGCCGACTATTGGAAAGATTGTGCCGGTGCCAGATACCAAAAGGAGGTGCGTGATGAAATCATGGACGATTGGGGGAAACGCTGGCAATGGCTCAGGTAAGAATTGATAAATAAAAAGTTAAAAAATTATGCGTCAGCACTTTTTCACCTTTTAACTTTTTCATCTTTTAACTTTTTATTGTTATCTTTGTCAACAGAACAAGCATTATTTATCAAACAAAAACATTTATGAAGAACGGAAAGACATGTTTTGGCGTGATTATCGGTACACGCGCCTATTTCAATTCAGAGTTAGCAAGAGACGTGCGCAAGCAATTGCTCTTAACCTTGGAGCAACAAGGGTATGAATATGTGATATTGCCCGAAGACGCAACGCCTACGGGCAGTAGTAGTATTGAGACACGCGAGGACGGGCTGAAGGTCTCCAAGCAGTTCCGCGAGCATCGTGATGAGATTGACGGCATCATCGTGTCGTTACCCAACTTCGGCTTCGAGATAGGCATCATCAATGCCATTAGTGACGCCGACCTGAATGTGCCGGTGTTGGTACAGGCATGTGATGATGAGAACGACAAGGTAGACCTTGACAGCCGACGCGACGCTTTCTGCGGAAAGATTTCTGTCTGCAACAATCTCTATCAATATGGTATACCTTTTACAGATACCACTCTCCACACCTATTCTATATATAGTCCTCTTTTGGCAAAGGATTTGAATCGCTTTGCCGCCATCTGCCGCGTGGTGAACGGGTTGCGCCATTGCCGTATCGGGCAGATAGGCACACGTCCCTTGGGATTCAACACGTGCCGCGCCAGCGAGAAACTGTTACAAAGGAGTGGCATTACGGTCGTTCCTGCTGATTTGTCGGAAATCTTGTTTGCCGCACAGAAGATTGCGGACGACGACCCCAAATTCTTGAAAATGTGTGAACGTCTGCACCACTATGCCGAAGTGCCAGAGAACTATCGCGAGAAACTGAAGTTGCAAGCGAAGTTTGGCGTTGCCGTGGAAAATTGGATTGAGGCAAACGACGTGCAAGCCGTTGCCATCCAGTGTTGGGATTCGCTCGAACAGAACTATGGCTGTGCCGCCTGTGTCACCATGTCGATGCTCGGCGATAAGCTCATACCCGCCGCTTGTGAGACGGACATTGCGGGAGCCGTGTCGATGTATGCCTTGACGTTGGCATCAGGAAAGTCGTCCGCCTTGCTCGATTGGAACAACAACTTTGCCGAGGAGCGTAACAAGTGCGTATGCACCCATTGCGGTAACTTCCCCAAGTCGTTTGTGCAAAACGACCTCAAGCTCGGCCCGCTTGGTGTGCTTGGTCGCACGTTGGGCAAGATCAATACATTCGGGGCAGTGTACGCCAAGGTTACAAGCGGTGACTTCACGTTCTTCCGCATCTCCACCGACGACCCGAAGGGGTGCATCAAGGCTTATCTTGGCAAGGGCGAAATCACCGACGACCCATACGGCATGGATGGTTGCATCGCCGTGACGAAGGTTGACAATCTGCAAAAGCTCATGAAATACATCTGCAAGAATGGCTTTGAGCATCATGTCGCCATGTGCCGCACCGATGTGGTAGATGTGTTGAACGAGGCGATTGACACCTATTTAGGTTGGCAGTTATACGTTCACGAATAGTCTTTCGTTGCGTCAAAGGCCATCTGTATAGCACAAGAGAAAATCCAAAACAACAGACTGTTAGCTGTTTGGATTTTCTCTTGGTCGGGATTACTGGACTATAGATAGTTTACAATCCGAATTCCAGAATAATCGCTCCTGTTCCCGCAACGGGATGACCCAAATCGAGTGCTTTAGGCAGATAGCGTCCAGTAATTTTTATGAATAGTAATGATACAACAATAATGACTATACAGGAAGCCATAGATGCCCGGCATAGTGTGAGGGCATATAGAGAACAGCCGTTGACCGAGGAAATCGTCAAGTTGCTGGAAGGCAAGATTGATCAATTGAATCGTGAAGGTCGATTGCATATCCAGCTTATTCAGAACGAACCGAGGGCATTCCAAGGAACGTTAGCCAAGTATGGTAAGTTCCGAGGCGTGAATAACTACATTGTCATGGCTGGAAAGAAATCAGATGACCTTGATGAGCGTGTAGGCTATTACGGCGAGTACTTGGTGCTGTTTGCCCAGACACTTGGGCTGAACACCTGCTGGGTGGGACTCAGTTACTCAAAGATTCCAGGAACGTATGTGCTTAACGAGGGAGAGAAAATTGCCTGTTATATTGCCATCGGCTATGGTGAAACACAGGGGGTAAGTCATAAGATTAAGACTGTCGAGCAAGTGAGCAACGCCAGTGGCATCACCCCGTCTTGGTTCAAGAAGGGTGTAGAAGCAGCCTTGCTTGCTCCAACTGCTGTGAACCAACAGAAGTTCTTTTTCGAGTATGTGGGCATGAGCAACAATCGCCATGAGGTGCGAGCCAAGAAAGGATTCTCTATGATAGGCTATACACAGATGGATTTGGGAATTGCCAAGTATCATTTTGAGGTGGGTGCAGGAAAGGATAATTTCGATTGGGTATGAACATCGAACAAATAAGAGAATATACATTGTCGCTACCAGGAGTGACAGAAGACCAGGCATTTGGCGAGGATATTCTCAACTTCCGTTTGGAAGGAAAGATATTCGTCTGTCTGTGGTTAGGCGGCGGTAAGTATGATATGAAGGACGGAGTTTCAAGAATTGCCCTGAAACTGTCACCAGAAAGAAACATGGAACTTCGTGAACAGTTTTCTGCTGTGACACCAGCATATCATTGGAACAAGACACACTGGAGCGATGTCTATTACGAACAACTTGACGATGCGCTGGTTGAGGGATGGATAAGTGAGTCCTATCGGCTCATTGTATCAAAACTTCCGAAGGCATTCCAGGCAAAATATGTTTTTGATTAGGATAAAAGAAACGCAATATGATTGACCAGATTATTGACTACAACAAGACTTTTGTTGAACAGAAAGGCTACGAGAAGTATCTGACCGACAAGTACCCCGATAAGAAGTTGGCGGTATTGTCATGTATGGACACCAGACTGACGGAATTGCTCCCGGCGGCACTCGGACTGAAGAATGGTGATGCCAAGATTATCAAGAACGCTGGAGGCTTGGTCATTTCAGCTTTCGACTCAGCTATGCGCAGCCTCATCGTTGCCATCTATGAGTTGGGCGTGGAGGAAATTATGGTGGTGGCTCACTCACATTGCGGAGCCTGCCACATGAGTTTCGACCATTTCCACCATGAAATGATTGCCCGTGGTGTGAAAGATGAGACGATTGACATCATCCAGAAATGTGGCATCGACCTGCATCACTGGTTGGAAGGATTCAAAGATACGCCCGAATCCGTCCGCAAGACCGTCGATACCATCAAGACCCACCCGCTCGTTCCCAAGGACATCGTGGTGCGTGGATTCATCATCGACTCCGAGACAGGTGAATTGGAAGAGATAAAATAAACGACATGGGGATAATAAATGATTATTTTGGAGATTTGTCTTTAATTGACATCATTAAAAATACGTATTGGAAATGATTATGTTCATTTCAAAGGATAAAATAATTAGATTATAATGATGAAAAGTTTTAAATCAACAGCGTGGATTCTTCCACAACCCGTGCTGATTATCGGCACATACGACAAAGAAGGAAAGGCGAATGCCATGAACGCCGCTTGGGGTGGCCAGTGGGATATGCACGAGATTGTTATCTCACTTGGTTCTCATCAGACAACCGACAATCTCAAAGACAATGCAGACTTTACTGTAACGTTCGCTACGGCAGGAACTATGATTGCTGCTGACTACGTTGGCATTGTTAGCGGCAGGAACACCCCAGACAAGATGCACAAGGCTGGTTGGACTATTGAGAAGGCTCCCAATGTGAACGCTCCTGTGTTCAAAGAGTTTCCAATGACATTGGAGTGTCGTGTAAAGCAAAAGATAGATGAATCCGAAACGGGTTACTATCTCGTAGCTGAAATCGTCAATATCCTTTGTGACGAAAAGTTCTTGGCCGAAGATGGTAAACCCGATGTGGAGAAGATGGAACTAATTACCTTCGATCCTGTACATCACACCTATATCCAATTAGGCAAGACTGTTGGTAATGCTTTCTCAGACGGCAAGAAATTGAAGTAAACCTATGAGGAAAGCAAGCAGGGAGATGGATGTCGTCTTTGCATTGGAGGTATTGGATAAGGCTCCGTATATAACCGTCAGTTTCACACGACCAGATGGAAGTCCTTACGGTGTACCCTTGTCACTGGCTCGCACAGATGATAAGAACTTTTACTTTCATTGTGCCTTGGAGGGTGACAAGTTGGATTGCATAGCAGCCAATCCGACAGTAGCATTGTCAGCAGTCACCCGATGCACACCTACAGTTGGTCCGAAGGATGGCAGTTTCACTCTCCAGTACAAATCGGCAATGGCCGTAGGTATAGCCGAAATAGTCACGGATAATGTTGAGAAGATTGAGGCTCTTAGGCTTATCTGTCAGCGTTTCCTCCCTCATCACATGGATGCTTTCGATGCTGCTATTGAGCGTAGCCTAAAGCGGACGGCGGTTGTGAAGATTACACTAACAGAGCCTCCTACCGGCAAGCGTAAACAGTATGATAAGCAGGGCGAAGAGATGAAGTGGAAACGAATGGAATAGAAGTTATGAAGTGGACAGTATTGGTAGATAATCGCACGAATGACCCTGCGTTGGAAACAGAGCATGGGCTGTCGATACTCTTGGAAACGGAGCATCACCGTATCTTGCTCGATACGGGAGCCAGCGACATGCTGATTCATCATGCGGAGAAGTTAGGGATCGACCTCTGCGCTATTGACTATGTTTTTATCTCTCACGGGCATAGCGACCATGCGGGAGGCTTGAGGCATTTTATGGCCTTCAACGACAAAGCCAAGGTTATTGTTTCACCTAAAGCCATAAGCGAAAGATTCATCTCAAAACGAGGGTATCAGCATAGCATAACAAATGCTTGGCCAACTATTCCTGAAGAACGTTTGCTCAGGGTCGATGAAACTTGTGAGATTGCGGAGGGGATAAATGTGATTGCCCATATCCCACAAGTTCATCCAAAGCCGAAAGGAAATCAAAACCTTTTTGTCGAAACTAATGACGGTAGCTTAGTCCCTGACGATTTTTGCCATGAATTGGCTCTATATACGGAAGGGCTCCTGTTTACAGGTTGTGCCCATAGCGGAATGGAGAACATCCTATCAGCCTGTCCGTGGCCTGTGAACGAAGTTGTGGGCGGCTTCCATCTGCTCGACGGGTATGAGTCAGATGAAGAACTGACGGACTTGGCAAGACGGCTGAAAACCAAATACCCCGCCACCCATTTCTATACCAGCCATTGTACGGGTGACCATGCGTTTGAGGTAATGAAGAGGCAGATGGATGATTGTCTTCAAGCATTCTGTTGTGGGCGTGAGTTCCCTCATACTTAAAGACACATTCTTAGAATAACTTGAAAAAACAGGCTTATAAATCAGTTACTATGTTTGCAGTCGGAAACGCCAATGAGCCGATAGAAAATGGTCCTTAGGCAGAAAATATTCCGCACCGTGAGGTGCAGAGAACCTCTTCGCTACGCTTCGAGAACCTCTACATCTCATGGTGCGTG
>JAFRRN010000069.1 GCA_017428055.1 Prevotella sp. | reverse complement strand
TGCATTGCTGGCCAACTTCCGGCGCTTCGCCAGGGGGAGGTTCCCCCCTCCGCTACGCTCCGGGGATTCACCTCCCCCTGGCGGAAACTACTACCCACTTAACTTTCAGAAATTGCACTTCTATCTTGAATGTGGGGTTTTACCATTTTCCCAAGGGGGCGCGTCCTATCCATGCGGAAGCCCATCCCGCTGGCTTGCGGTATGTGAAATTGTCAATAATTTGTCACGAATGAGGCCTCCGTGGCTGCGTTGAAATCCACCAACCGCCTTCTCGGTCGAAAATACGCCAATGGTGACGTGTCTCGTAACGTGCTGAATGCCAAAGGGTTGGCGAATAAAGGCATCTTCCTGCCGTGGAAAATGCCCCTTTTACGCCCGATAAATGCCCCCTTTTAACACTTTTTGGGCGGCATCCGCGCCCGATAAATGCCACAGTTATGGCCGTTAGATGCCGCCCAAAAAATGTTAAAAGGGCGTATCCGCCGCCGAAGAGCCATTCCGTCGCCCTGCTTTTCACATTTGTTAGCATCCCGCGATTCTATTTCGCGATTTTCCGTGAGTGTCATTTTGTCAAGAAGTTTCAAGTCTTTTACCCCGTGTTTTCGGCATGTTGCCCATCTGTGCCTTTACCCCCCGCATAATCATGATATATAGGTATTTTCAACAGAAATCATGGAAAATATTTGTACAATTCACAATAAACCGTTAATTTTGCATCTTGCAAATGAATGTGTCTATCCAATTATGAGGCAACTCAAAATCACCAAGTCCATCACCAACAGGGAAAGCGCGTCGCTCGACAAGTACCTTCAGGAAATCAGCCATGAGGAGATGATCTCCGTCGAGGAGGAGGTGGAACTGGCACAGCGCATCAAGAAAGGCGACAAGAAAGCACTGGAGAAACTGGCGAAGGCCAACCTGCGCTTTGTCGTCTCCGTTGCCAAGCAATACCAGAATCAAGGCTTGAGCCTTCCCGACCTAATCAATGAGGGCAACCTCGGGCTGATCAAGGCGGCGGAGAAATTTGATGAGACGCGAGGGTTTAAGTTTATCTCATACGCCGTGTGGTGGATCAGGCAGAGCATCCTGCAAGCCATCGCCGAGCAGAGCCGCATCGTCCGACTGCCATTGAACCAGGTGGGGTCGGTGAATAAGATCAACCGCATTCTCAACCAGTTCGAACAGGAGAACGAGAGACGGCCCAGCTTGGAGGAGATTGCCGACCAGATCGACCTCCCCGAGGACAAGATTGCCGACGCGATGAAGGTGACGGGCAAGCATATCTCCGTCGATGCGCCTTTCGCCGACGGCGAGGATAACAGCCTACTGGATATCATGCCCAACGCCGATGCCCCCTGGGCCGACAATGAGTTGGTCATGGAGTCGCTCCGCGAGGAGGTGTCGCGCCTGCTGCAGACGCTCAATGACAGGGAGCGGAATGTCATCGAGGCATTCTATGGCATCAACCAGAGGGAGATGACGCTGGACGAGATAGGCGACAAGTATGGCCTTACGCGGGAGCGTGTGCGGCAGATCAAGGAGAAGGCCATCCGCCATCTGCGTAACAACACCAAGAATAGGTTGCTCAAGACCTATCTTGGCCAATAACCAAAAAGAGGAAAAGGATGAGTAAAGGTTTTTATTTGAGGTATTTATTGGTATCGGCTCTTCTATTGATGGCGTGTGGAATGTCTGCCATCAAGAAGCCAACCAAAGTTTATTTATTCGGTTTCACCACTTCCTTCAATGACAGTACAGTTTATTTGAGCAACCTTCAGACGGTTGATTCCGCATGGGTGGACTCAAAGACCCACTTTCTTTACAGCCGCGACAACTATTCCTATCAGTTGCGCGACTACCTGACGGGCAAGGGGGTGGTACGACCCACCGTCATCACCATGTTTGGCGAAAAGAAAAGTAAGGTGGAGAAACAATACAGTAAGATTAGGAAAAGGTTTGTGGAAAAGAACCATTACCATATAGAATACATTGCCGACGATGAGTTCCATTTCACGGCGATACAACCCGACCAGGTGGAAAAGGAACTCACCAAGGCTGAACTGAAAGAACTGAAGGCTACACAAAAGAAAGAAAAGAAAGCCAGCAAGGCCGCCGCCAAGGCCAAGAAGCGCGAGGCCAAGGAGCAGAGCGAGGCCGCCAAGGCTAAAGTGAGAGAAATGCGATCAAACAAGGAAAAGAAATAAATGGAACAATTGAATGAGAATCTGTTCTGCGTCGGCGACCATTACCTCAAAATCAGTTTTAAGGAGTCGCCTTATAACAGCATGAGGCTGTTGCCGTCGTTTGAACCATTCCGTGTTGAGGAAAACGAGGAGAAACTGCTTTTCAGCCTGACGGTGGATGATGCCCTGCAACCGATTCCCAAGGAGAAACGGGAGCGGCTACGCACCTTCGACACGGGGAATGGCGACACCGTCGTTGACATCAATGAAGATGGGGGCTACCAGTTCATCATCCGCGACATTGAGGACCGTGACTGTTGCCTGTTGCAGTCCAACAAGGACTTCACGGAATGCAAGTGTGCGTTGAATGGAACCTATAACATGAGGTGCTTCGGCTTGAATAATGCCCTCATGCTCATCTATGCTTTCGCCTCCAGCTTCAAGGATACGCTCCTCATACATGCCTCGCTCGTCAGGCAGAATGGCTATGGCTATGCCTTCATTGCCAAGAGCGGAACGGGAAAGAGTACGCAGGTGAGCATGTGGCTGCGCTATATCCCGGGCTGCGACCTGATGAATGACGACAACCCCATCGTGCGCGTCATCGACGGGCAGCCGTACATCTATGGCAGTCCATGGAGCGGGAAGACACCGTGCTACCGCAACGTGAAGGCGAAATTGGGTGCCATTACGCGCATCGACCGCGCATTGGAGAATAGCGTGGAGAAACTCTCGCCCATCGATGCCTTTGCCTCCATCTTGCCGTCAAGCTCGTCGATGAAGTGGGATCCCGACATCTTCCCAAGGGTCTGTGACACCTGTACCAAGATTGTTGAGACAACGGGAATATATACATTACATTGTTTGCCTAACAAAGAAGCCGCTGAAGTATGCCACAAAGCAATCTCGAAATAACGGAAGTACAGTTCCCCAACGCCAAGATACTGCCGGAAATCGTGCAGATGATGGAGGAGGGACACACCGTCACACTGCGTCTCCGTGGGTTTAGTATGCGACCTTTCTTGGAGGACAACCGCGACAAGGCTTTGATGAAGAAGGCGGTCAACCCCAAGGTGGGCGACGCCGTGCTGGCGGAGGTGCGCCCCTTGTTCTTCGTGTTGCACCGCATCATCAAGATCGAGGGCGACGACGTGACGCTTCGTGGCGATGGCAACCTCAACATTGAGCAGTGCAAGTTGAAGGACGTGAAGGGCTTTGTCATCGGCTTCTACCGCAAGGGACGCGACAAGATGGACAAGACCAACGGCTTGAAGTGGACGGTTTATTCTTTCATCTGGACACGCCTGTTCCCCATCCGCCGCTACCTGCTGGCATTCTACCGCCGTATCTGGCTCCGTTTTTTCAAGCCTATTTAGTACATTATTTATTGATATTATAACAAGAAAGTATGAAGACAAAAACAGGTTTCAACCTTCGCAACGTTTGCGGAGAGAATATCATTGTCGCTGAAGGCAAGGAGAACATCGACTTCAGCAACATCATCAGCATGAACCAAAGCTCTGCCTACCTTTGGAAAAAGGCACAAGAGGTAGAGACATTTACTCCTGAAAATCTCGCCGAATGGCTGACCGAGGAGTATGAGGTTGACAAGGAAACGGCTCTCGCCGATGCCCAGACAGTGGCAAACCAATGGGTTACGGCTGGCATCTGCGAGGAGTAGACCCTGATACCCTTATCGGTACAGTTGGCTACGGAGTCATGGAGCAAAGGGGCTTTTCCCGTCCCTCCATGACTCTGTGGTTTTTTATACGACCTATTTCAATAGGTTTCTGTTTCCTCCTTCTTCCAAGACCAGCATCTGTTGAATGGCTATTTGGTTGAGTTTTATTAACCTCTCTCTTTGTGGTATGTTGTCATTGATGAGAACGGCATTGATGTTTTCCATGTTCGATGGGCATATTAACTCGTTGATGGAGGCATAGTCACGGATATTGCCTTTCAATTTGGGGATAGTCTCACGCCATTGCTTGGCAGTCATCCCGAACATGGCGACATTCAGCACATCGGCTTCCTCCGCATAGATAATGCTCGCTTGCGCTGAGGTCACCTCTTGTGGTATCAAATGGCTCTTGATTGCATCTGTATGAATGCGGTAATTGATTTTGGAGAGTTCCCTTTTGGCTGTCCATCCCAACAACTCTTGTTCCTTGGCTTTTAGCCGTTGGAATTCTTTGACCAAATACAACCGAAACTCGACGGATATCCAAGATGCAAATTCAAAGGCAATGTCTGTGCAAGCATAGGTTTCACCATTCATCCCTGATTGTGAAATCATCCCAATGGCATTTGTCGTATGAATCCATCGTAACGGAGAAAGAGTAAAGGCATTCAAATCTGCCTCTTTCCTAAACCCCTCGAATTCGAGGGGGTTAAACATGGGATTGTAGAGAGTCTCCCATATTCCCAGAAACTCAATCGTGTTTCTGTTGCGCAACCAGTTCGCAATCACACCATTGGGGTCAATGGCATTCTTCTGCCGGGCGATGTCCGTGATGCAGATATAGTCGATGCCATCTTTTTTCATGGTCTTGATGACCATATCCTTTACTGTCATTTCTTTATCATGATAAGTATTAGACTTTGGTACATGCAAAGATACAGAAAATAATGGTATTTAGAATGAAAGGAACAGAAAAATGTCATTTACTTGCAAACAATTCCCGTGATATTGATGGGAGTTTGTGGGGAAATCGCTATCTATGTCAAATAAACGGCACCATATATGCCGGTATCATGATGGTCTCCTCGTCTTTTGAAAAGTCCTTGGTGTATACCAAATAGCGCCACGAAATCCTGGAAGAATAGATACGGCAGAACTCATCAAGTGAGGCGTGGGTTCTACTGCCAGACGATTTAACTTCCACAGGACATATCTTCGACCCACGAGACAACAGGAAATCTATCTCATAATAATGTTTCTCGTCGCGCGGCCATGTGTGGTAATACAGTTCATTCCCTACGGCAACCAGCATCTGGGCAACAAGATTCTCATAGACATAGCCCAGATTAGCGGGGAGTTTGTCTGACAGAAGGTTCTCGTAGATGATATTCTCCGTGAAATTCTTATCCCCAAAAGCCAGCGTAACGAACAGCCCCGTATCGCAGACAAACATCTTGAACTGGTCTTTATTCTTAGTCAGTCCCATACCTACCTGCGGGTCATTTACATGATAGGACATGTTTACCGTCTTGCTGTCTTCAAGTGCTTTCAGTAGTTCGGTCATTTTCTCCTCGTCCACTTTGCCAACAGCAGAATAGGGCACATATCTGATGGCATTCCGACTCAATTGGCCCGGTATGGATCGGAACAAGACCGACGCGCGTCCTGATGGGTCTATCTTCAGGAAGTCGTCTTCATAGAGCTTTAGTATGCGTCTCTTTACTTGGTCTACCTGGCTGAAATTGTTGCTGTAAAGGAAGGCATTGACGGCCTGTGGCATGCCGCCTACTAACATGTATAGACGTAAATTCCGTGACATTTCTCTATGGGCAACTCCAAGTGCGTGTTGTTGTTCCCAAAACCTGTGCAACAGCGGAACGGTTGCCTCATCGCCCAATGCCCAGCGGAACTCCTCAAAATCCATGGGATTCATCTGAATCCTGTCCTCTTCGCTGGGTATTGTGATTCCCTTGGTGTGCTTTTTGATGCTAATTAGTGAACCCGTCTCGATATAGTCGTAACGCCCGTCTTCCACCAAATACTTGATGGCCTGACGAGCCATCGGACACATTTGGACCTCATCAAAGATGATGACGGATTTCCTTGCTTTCAGGGTTACATGATATGTAGTTTGGAGGTATAGAAACAGGTAGTCAAGATCCATCAGGTCATCAAACAAATCCTTGATGGCTTTTGAAGCCTTGTTGAAGTCTATGAGTAGGTACGATTCATATTCGTTCTTGGCAAATGTCTCCACAATGGTCGATTTCCCGACACGTCTTGCTCCCTCAACAAGTAACGCACTCTTACCGTTTGATTCCTGTTTCCAGTTCAGTAATTGTGCATAGATCTTCCTTTTGAATAATCTTTCTCCCATAAAACACTTTATTTACAATGCAAAGGTAATAAATAATTCCATTCCCCAAAAATAAATTGATGGAAAATATGCCATTCCCCACAAAAATCCTACCGTTTAATCCCGTAATCCCCACAAAAATTTTGATGTTTAATAGCGACCCCTGTAACTATGTGCCATGACACCCGTTAGTTGACGGTTTTCCTAACCGCAGCGGGTTGTCATTGGATTTACTTCTACTATGTTAATTTGAGTGGTTACTATTGGTCATCCAGACCTAACGATGATGATGGTGGTGCCTTCTACTTGTTCTTCGATTCGGACAGTGCGGTTTCGGAATGGGACTACTGGAATCTTCACGGCGAGCGTTCCGTGCGCCCTGTGCGTTAGCACTTACCCCTCTATGACCACGTATGGGAAGGGCATCTTTTTTTCTGATGATATTGGCAACTGGCGGATACGCTGATTCGCCCCTACAATGAATGAAAAATGGCATTTTCTGTCTCTATCTTTATAATGATGTATCGATTGACATACGGCCAACTATTCATTATGGTTGCAGTCAAAATCAATGGATGGGGGAATTAACATGGCTTGGGTTAATGCCGTTAGGCATTGGATAGGGTAGCCAGCCATACAGAAACGCCCTTGGGTGTTTCGAAATGGCTGGTGGAAAGGTTGCCACAAGGGATAGCCTGCCCTTGGGTAGGCGACAACAATGATCTGTCACATGCCTAAAGGCATGTTTTCCTTCCGTGTGTCGTTGCACCAGCCATTTCGGCCTGCCTATTGGCAGCCCTGTATGGCTGGCTACCCTATCTGATGCCTAACGGCATCTCTTTCGCTTTCAAACTCTCTCGTCCTTATTCGGGATGGTTTCGCTTATTAACATCATCAAGTCTGTTAAATCATTTGAGGGAATTGTATCGACAGACATGCGAGCAACTATTGGAGGATTTGCACACTGTATATTACGATGCCCGCCGACACAAGCGCAACAAGCCCTACCAGCCCCATCCCTCCACATGCTTCATCATCACCGACTCGAAGAGGCGCGAGGTGTTTGCTGCAAAGCTCGCTCAACTCGTTTATGGGATTGCTGTCGCATTATCGCTCTTATCGTCTCCATCGTCAGATGTTCTATGGACTACGATACGTCTATCAACATGGTCACTATCAACAAGGGATGCGTAAGTATGTGCTTCTACACATATATGATGTGAATTAATCCATATAACAATATTAACTGCACAAAAAATATTATTTTATGCAATACAAGAGTATAATTGAATAAAAAAGGGTATGATGTGTATTACAAACAATCCGCGAATCAACTTCGCGGATTGTTTGTTTCAAATACCTTCATGCGCTCTTCGAGTTGGTCGTATTGGTGATTCTCGATGAAGGAGGTACAGACGCGCAGCCCTTCTTGTTGGCTTCCCGTCGTGATGAGGCAGATGGCACTCACGCCGTAATACATCAGTTCGTGTGCCAGCTCGCCGCTTGTCATCCCGGGATAGCCGATGGTGAAATAGAAGCCGTCGGCAATCTCCTCGTCCAAGTCCTTGTCGTAGACCACGTAGAAGCCGTGTCGGCAGAAGATTTCCTTCAGTTTGTGAGCGCGGCGGCCATATTCCATGATGTCGTCACGGAATCGGTACGTGCCGTCGGATGCTGCTTTCAGCATTGCCGCCATGGCATATTGTGCGCTATGGCTCGTGCCTGAAGACAGGGCATAGAGCATCCGTGTGGAGAACACCATGCCGAAGGGAAGTCCTTCATACCGCTCAGCCAATTGGGGGAAGTGTCGGTGGAACAATTTATCGGATATACACGTCACGCCAATCCGCTCCCCCGCATAGCTGAAAGCCTTGGACCCGCTGATGAGGAGGATGTAGTTGTCGGTGTAATTGGCAACAGATGCTTGATAGGGTGGGGCAAACGGCTCACTTAAATCCCTGCGGAAGTCCATGGCGAAATACGCCAAATCCTCCATCACGATGGCATCATATTGCGTGGCGAGTGTGCCGATGACCTTCAACTCATCATCGTTGAGACAAATCCATGAGGGATTATTGGGGTTGCTATAGACGATGGCACAGATGCGTCCTGTCTGCAAATACGACTCCAACTTGTCTTTCAACTTGTCGCCCCGATAGGAATAGACATCGAAAGTCTCGTATCTCACGCCAAGAACCTGCAACTGCATCTTCTGCACAGGGAACCCTGGGTCGATGAACAGCACCGTGTCTTTCCCCTCTTGGGCTTGGCTACAGGTGAGGAACGATGCAAATGTCCCTTGCATCGAGCCGCACACGGGAACGCAAGCCTCTGGTGCGATGTCGATATTGATAAAGGCTTTCACGAAACGAGATGCTTCTTCTTTCAATTTGGGATAGCCTTGGATGTCGGGGTAACTATGGGCGATGCCGTCTTGCAACGCCTTGATTTGCGCATCCACGCCCACCTGCGAGGCAGGGAGGCCGGGGATGCCCATCTCCATCTTGATAAACTCCACGCCCGACTGCTGCTCGGCAAATGCGGCAACGGCTTTCACCTCGCGGATGGTTGCCTTGGCGAAGTCTTGTATGCCATAGTCTTGAATGGCGCGGTCAACGATTTCTCTCTTGATTGGTGTTTCCATAATCGTCATTTTTGAGCAGCCCTTCCGATGGCGAGAGCCTTGATGTTTGCTTCCACCACGGCATCGCCTTTCCGTCCGAACACGCTACGGATGGCATCTTCCAACTTGTTGTAGTCGATGTTCAACGCTTTTTGTGCCGCACCGAGCAGGATGACATTGGCAGAACGCGGTATGTCGTTCTCCTTCGCCAAAGCCTCTATGTCGAGCATGATGACATGGTCTAAACCGTTGAGGTCGGCTGTCACCTTCTCGATGTCAGGATAATTGGGGATGTTGACGAATGGTGCGGACGAGGTGATGATCCATCCCTCCTTGTTCAGGTATGGTAGATAACGCAGGGCTTCCATGGGTTCCATGGAAATAATTACGTCTGCCCCGCCCAAGGGAATCAAGTCACTGTTGATGGGTGCGGATGATATGCGAAGGTTGCTTTGCACGTCGCCACCACGCTGTGACATGCCGTGTACCTCTGCCTGTTTGATAAAGAGGTCTTCCTTCATGGCTGCCTCTCCGATAATGGTTGCGATGCTGAGGATGCCTTGTCCTCCCACGCCGCATAAGATGATGTCTGTTTTCATTTGTTTGCCTCCTTCGCTCTCTTTTGTTTCAAATGGCGTTGCAATGTTTGCATACATTCGCGTCGTGGAATGATGACACTCACGCCGTGGTATTCGATTTCCTCGTGGATGGTTTGCGTGATTTCCGGCATGTTCTTGGGAATGGGGTTCACCACTTTCAGGTGTTCGTCGGCCATGCCAAGTCCCCGACATATCGCCTCAAACTTATTCGTGCCGGCACTGTCTTGCCCTCCCGTCATGGCGGTGGTGAGGTTGTCGCTGATGATGACGGTGATGTCCGATTCCTCATTGATGGCATCGAGCAAGCCCGTCATGCCGCTATGGGTGAATGTCGAGTCGCCAATGATGGCGATGGACGGCCAATGACCCGCATCTGCCGCACCTTTCGCCATGCCGATGCTCGCTCCCATGTCCACGCAGGAATGTATCGCCTTGTAGGGTGGGAGGAAACCAAGCGTGTAACAGCCGATGTCACCAAACACGCGGGCGTTGGGATAATCCCTCAATACCTCGTTCAATGCCGTGTAGACATCGCGGTGACCGCAACCCTTGCACAATGCCGGCGGGCGTGATACCACGTCTGCGCACGGCTCGAAGGAGTCGGATGATGGCAAGCCGAGGGCTTTCTTCATCAGGTCTGGGGTCAGTTCGCCCGTGCGAGGCAACTCTCCCGTGAGTTTCCCCTTGATCTCCGCCGTTCCTGGCATCACGCCTCTCACGATGTCCTCGATGAAGGGTTGTCCCTCTTCTGCTATCAAGATGCGCTTGCATTCCACTGCCATCTTCAACACGAGTTCCTTGGGAAGTGGGTATTGCGATATTTTCAGCACGGGGAATGGGCATCCCTCGGGGAAACATTCGTTTAGGTAATTGAAGGCGATGCCGCTGGCGATGATGCCCAACGACCTGTCTGCTGCGTCAATGTATTCATTGTAAGGCGAGATGACGGCATCATGCTCCAATTGCGCTTGTTGGGCTGTCACCACGTCATTGCGCTTGCGGGCGAAGGCGGGCAGCAACACCCAGTCGGATGCCTTGGCGTTGAAGTTGATCTCGTTTTGCTCGCGCGGTGTCTCCACCACGTTCACCACGGCGCGTGAATGTGCCATGCGGGTGGTGACACGCATCAGGATGGGCAGATGGATGCGCTCCGAATAGTCGAAAGCCACCGCCATCATGTCGTATGCCTCTTGCTGGTTGCTCGGCTCAAACGTTGGGATCATGGCAAACTTCGCATAGAAGCGGCTGTCCTGCTCATCTTGCGAGGAGTGCATGGAGGGGTCGTCGGCGACCAATACCACCAGTCCGCCATTCGTTCCCGTCATTGCCGAGTTGACGAAGGGGTCTGCACAAACGTTCAGTCCCACATGCTTCATGCACACCAAAGCACGTTTTCCCATGTACGACATACCGAGGGCTTGCTCCATAGCCGTCTTCTCGTTGGTAGACCAGCGGCTGTGTATGCCTCTTTCTCTTGCCACCTTCGAGCCTTGGATGTATTCCGTGATCTCGGTCGATGGCGTTCCCGGATAGGCATATACGCCACTCAGTCCCGCGTCGATGGCACCTTGTGCGATTGCCTCATCACCTAATAATAGTTTTTTCATTCTTCTCTATATATTATAATATGTGTCTATTCGATGGTCACTCTCAACGGCATCGCCACGGCATCCATGAAACTCTCGATGCGGGCCTGCCATTCCCGTTGGTTGCGCACGTCTCCTTTGCTCCATGCACTACCCGCATAATAGGTGTACCGTTGGTTGTTCCCTAATTTCTTCAATACCCCAAGGGCATGTCCCTCAATGCCATTAGCGGGCTTGTCGAGCAGCAATTTCTTGGTCGTCACATCGCCAAAAGGGAACAATGCCGCCACATACACCTGGAAATTGTGCTTGGTGGGGTTGTCCGTGGGGTCGGCATATTGCACGTAATTGCTGCCCAAGACCACGCTCTCCTTGTCATCGGAGTGGATGACCACGCCCGAGGCGAAGTCGCAAGGCTTGCTCAATCCCTCGTACCAGACGGTAATCTTGTTGAAGTTGCTCCCTTTGTCGAGGCTCATGATACGGTGTTCAATGACATTCTCATCCTTTTTCACCTTGGCGGGATGGTAGGTCAGTTCGACCGTGAAGCGCAATGGACCGTTGTCCAGTATCTCATAGTCCTTGTAGCAATAGGGGTAAATCAGTTCCTTGCCATCCATCAATGCCGGCGTACCGCATCCTAACGTCGCCCCCACGCTATAGCAGTCAAGTCCGTTGCCATGGTCCAAGTGGAATGAGGTGCGCAGGTCTTCCTCCCTCCATTTGTCGCCCTGTCCCTTCTTGTGGTAGATATTCTTGAGGATGTTGCCGTCGTAGTCGGCGGTGTAGCGGTCCTCCACCACGATCTCGGGCGTGTTCTTCGTCCACACATCCATGCCAAACGACTTCTCGCCGGTGCGTTGCAGGGCGGGCCCATACACGCGGTATGCCCCGCGGTCGTTCTCCCAGGCGATGTCATCTTTGCGGGTGGGGTACATCTTCCCCTTGACCCACGTCTTCATCGGTTCGGGTACGCCCTTCATGATGGTGTACTTCGCCGTGCCACAGGGGCGCACCGCCACGTCGATTAGCAGTTTCCCGTCGTAGGTGACTTGGTAGTCCACTTGCTGTCCGAAGGCGTTTTTCACCACGAAGGGGTCGTCTTCTGTCAGCCCCATCTTGTCGATGACCGTTTTCAGGTCCACTTCAATGAGTTCCTGCCGTTGCTCCTTCTCGTCGTTGGTGACGGTGATGGTCACGGTATTGGCGGCTTGTATCCTTCCGAAAGGCAATGGCCATAAGAGTAGGAAAAGGTAAAAAAACTTGTTCATTGTATATGTTATTTGAGGTTGTCCTTGAAGAACTGGGCAATTTGCCGCAACAGGTGGTTGCGTGTATTGCCGCCATAGATGCTATGGTTGCTGTTGGTGTAGACGTTCATCTTGAAGTCCTTGTCGGCTTGCACCAACGCCTCGGTGTATTCGTAGGTGTTTTGGGGGTGGACATTGTCGTCGGCAAGGCCGTGGCACAGTAGCAATGTGCCGTGCAACTTGTCTGCCCGGGAGATGGGGTTATCGTCATATCCTCGTTGGTTCTCCTTGGGTGTGCGCATGAAACGCTCCGTATAGATGCTGTCATAGAAACGGTAACTTGTCGGTGGGGCAACGGCAACGCCCGCCTTGAACACGCTGCGGCCCTCGCTCATGCTCATCAATGTGCAATAGCCACCATAGCTCCATCCCCAGATTCCGATGTTTTCCTTGTCCACGAAGGGTTGCTTGCCAAGCCACAGGGCTGTCTCCACTTGGTCTTTTGCCTCAAGGTTGCCGAGGGCGAGGTAGGTGCATTTCTCCCATTCCGCGCCCCTTGCGCCCGTGCCGCGCCCGTCCACGCATGCCACGATGAATCCCTCTTGTGCGAGGTAATGGTCAAACAAGGCACCGTTACCCATCGACCCGATGTTCCAGGAGTTCACTACTTGCTGGCTCCCTGGTCCGCTGTATTGGAACAGGATGACGGGATATTTCCTATTGGGGTCGAAGTTGGCGGGCTTCACCATCCACCCGTCGAGCGTCACTCCCTCTGACGTGGTGAATGAGAACATTTCTTTCTTGGTGACAGGGTAGGAGTTGAGTTTAGTGGTTAGTTCCTTGTTGTCAACGGGAGTGGAGAGAATCTTGCCGTGGTTGTCCCTTACGGTATAAATATATGGATGGTCTTTGTCGCTCCACGTATTGATGAAATACTTATAATCGCCCGAGAAGATGGCGGCATTCCATCCCTCCTGTTGGGTCAGTCGCTCGCTCTTGCCGCCTTTGTGGCTTACATAGACCTGTCGGTCGTGGGCATTGAGCGTGGCGGCTTGGTAATACACGTCGCCCGTTGCCTCGTCGTAGCCGTAGATGCCCGTGATGTCGTAGTTGCCATCGCCAATCTTGCGCTCCAACGTGCCGTTCATCGTGTAGACATATAGGTGCATATAGCCGTCGCGGTCGCTTGGCAGGAGCAGGTGGCTCTTGCCGATGATGGCTCCCGTCAGCACGTCTTCCTTGACATATTTGGGTACGCTCTCCTTGATGAGCAGTTGCGAGACGGTGCTCCGTGGGTTCACTTGGTATATGTTGAGGGCATCCTGGTGGCGGTTCATCGTGTACACCAACACCTTCGCGGGGTCTGCCGTGGGCAGTATGCGCGGCATGTAGCCGTCGGCATCGATGGGAATGTCCAACTGTTTCACCTGTCTGCTCTTTACATCAAAGCTCCAAGCCGTCACTTTCGAGTTGTCCTCGCCCGCCTTGGGGTATTTGTAAGAATAGACACCGGGGTAGGTGGCATACTGTTCCTTGGCGGGTTTCATGCCCTGGAAGTATTGCAGGGAATATTCCTTCACGGCACTCTCATCGTATTTGATCCAACAAATCATCGTGCCGTCGGCATTGAAACAGAGCGACTTGTTGAAACTGAACTCCTCCTCATTCACCCAATCGGGGATGCCGTTGATGATTTCATTGAACTTGCCATCCTTGGTCACTTGGCTCTCCGCGTTGTCATAGAGCAGCTTAATGAGGTGTATGTTGTTGTCGCGGACGAAGGCGATGAGGTTTCCATCGGGCGACCACGTGGGTACTTGCTGCGGTCCGCCGTCGGAGAGCCGTTCCAACTTGCGGCTCGCGATGGTGTAGATGTAATAGTCGGCGGTGAACGAGCGGCGGTAGATGGGCTTGGTGTTGGTCTGGATGAGCATCTTCCCCCCGGCGGGAGACATGATGTAGCCGTCAATGCGCTTGACACTCTCGCCCTGGGTATGCGTAGCATCGAAGAGAACACCCGTTTCCTTGCCCGTCTTGAACGAGTAAGTCTTGATCTGTGTGCCGTCGTTCTCGATGCGGGCATATTGGTCGGTGCCGTCGATGGGGATGATGCCGCTCATGCGCTGGGCAGAGAATGTGCCGTCGGTGATGGTCTTGATTTCGAGTTTGTTCTGTGCTAATGTGGGATACCAGATAAATAGATATCCCACCATTATCAATAAAGTGATTTTTTTCATCATGGGGTCTCTTTGTTAAAATTTCTGCAAAAATACAAAAAACTCCCCATTAAAGCAAAACAAAGGATAACATTTTGCCCAACAACCCATCAAGGCGTGGAAAACGGATGTATGGGTAAACGATGACGGATGTGTGTCTTCCTCTCCCTTAACCCAATGGTCGGCCCGCCCGCCATTCATTTGCCATGAAGTCCATAGCGGGTGTCACGTGTTTGAAGAAGCGGTAATAGCCTGCGCAGAGATAGTTGTGGCCAAAGTTCCCATACATGTCTCGCACGAACCGGTTGCGCGGGCATTCGCCATGACAGGCGAAGAGAAAGGAGCATTGACGGCATTGCGGCGTGAGGGCTTCCGTCTTCTGCCGTGCGAAATGCCGTAACTGCTCGCCGTAAGCCATCGAGGCGATAGCGTCCTGGCGGATGTTTCCGAGCCGGAATTCAGGGAAGGCGAAGTGGTCACAGGCATAGACGGTGCCGTCTGCCTCGATGACAGAGGCGTTCCCACACGTCGTTCCCATGGAGCAAAGCCCCGGTTGCACGCCCACCCAGTTGGCAAGGGTAGCCTCGAAGAGCTGCACGAAGATGGAACCCACGTCTTGTTGGTACCATTGGTCGAATACTTCGCAGAGGAATTTCCCCCATGCCTCTGGCGTTACGGAACATGGTATCAACTCGCCGCCCTCGGTGGTGCTGGGGAGAAAGGTGTGGGAGGATGCTCCCGTTTGGTGGGAAACCCGTTCCACGATGGGTGTGAATTGCAGGAACTGGCACCCGATGGAACGGAAGAACTCATAGAAACGGCGTGGCTCGCCGACATTGGCTGCATGGACGGTTGCCAAGGCATTCCACTCCACACCATAATGATTCAGGAGTTCCACGCCCCGCATTACGTGGTCGAAAGAGGGCTTGCCGCCAAGGCTTTGCCGATAGGCATCGTGCTGTTCCCGTGTCCCGTCGATGGAGATGCCCACTAAGAAGTCGTTGTCCGCGAGGAATCGGCACCATTCATCCGTGAGCAATGTGCCGTTGGTCTGTAGGCAATTGGCAATCTTGCGCCCATTGGCGTAGCGTCGTTGCAGTCTCAGCACCTTCTCGAAGAATGCCACGGGGAGCATCAGTGGCTCGCCGCCATGCCAGGTGAACATCACCTCCGCCACCGTCTGCGCCTCGATGTATTGGCGGATGAACTCCTCGAGAAGGCTTTCCCGCATCTTTGATGTGGGGTGGGGCGGGGAAGGGATGTCTGTTCCCATACTCTGTTCGTTGCTTTCGCGACTGCCCAATGTCCCCTTGTAATAACAATAGGTACACGCGAGGTTGCAACAAGCGCCAATCGGCTTTGCCATCATGGTGAAAGGATGTCCAAAGGGTGCTATCGTAAGCATTGTTGGGAATGGAATAATTGTATGGTGCAAAAATACAATAAAACGTGATTCAAACCATCTTTTTTGACGAAAAACATGGAAATGAACGTTTTTTTCGATAATTCATGGTGTCAGAATAAGGATATTTCAGAAACAATTACTACCTTTGTTGCATAGTCATCTATTAAGCAAAGAAATGATTTGATATGAACAATAGATTACCCATTGGAGGCTCTTTCCTTGTGACGGCGATGAGTGCCATTGCCCAAAATGGAGAACGACCGAACATCGTGTTTATCATGACCGATGACCACACGGCGCAGATGATGAGTTGCTATGACCGCCGTTATATCGAGACACCCAACCTCGACCGTATCGCCCGCGACGGGGTGCGGTTTACGAATAGCTTTGTCGCCAACTCCCTGAGTGGTCCTTCCCGCGCTTGCATCCTCACGGGCAAGCATAGCCATAAGAATGGTTTTACGGATAACACCAATTGCGTGTTTGATGCGTCGCAACAGACGTTTCCAGGACTCTTGCGGAAGGCGGGTTACCAGACGGCCATCTTCGGCAAGTGGCATTTGGAGAGCCTACCACAGGGGTTCGACAAATGGGAGATTGTGCCGGGGCAGGGCCATTACTACAACCCCGACTTCATCAAGATGACGGGCGACACGGTACGGGTGCAGGGTTACTTGACAAACCTGATTACCGACAAGAGCATCGACTGGATGGAGTATGGACGTGACAAGACAAAGCCGTTCTGCATCATGATTCACCACAAGGCAATCCATCGAAACTGGATGGCGAATACGCCGGAGCTGCCGCTCTATGAAGATAAGGTGTTCCCCCTGCCCGACAATTTCTATGATGACTATGAGGGACGGGTCGCCGCCCAGCAGCAGGAGATGAGCGTCATCAAGGATATGGACTTGATCTACGATCTCAAGATGAATCGACCGGACAAGAAAAGTCGGCTCAAATGGAACTATGAATGGTTTTGCAGTCGCATGAACGCGGAGGAGAAGGCAGCATGGGACGCATTCTACCAACCCATCATCGATGACTTCTATGCCAAGAACCTCTCGGGGAAGGAGCTGGCGGAATGGAAGTTCCAGCGATATATGCGCGACTATGCCAAGGTGGTGAAATGTCTCGACGACAATGTGGGACGGGTACTCGACTATTTGGAGGAGAAAGGACTGATGCGGAACACGCTCGTGGTGTACACCTCTGACCAAGGTTTTTATATGGGAGAGCATGGATGGTTTGACAAGCGGTTCATGTACGAGGAGAGCTTCCAGACCCCGCTCATCATGAAACTGCCACAAGGATTCAATAGGAAAGGCGACGTGGAGGAGATGGTACAGAACATCGACTACGCCCCAACATTCCTTGACATAGCGGGTGCCGATATCCCATCGGACATACAAGGGGTCTCCCTCTTGCCCTTGTTGGAAGGCAAACATCCCAAGAAGTGGCGCAAGAGCCTGTATTACCATTATTATGAATACCCTGCCGAGCATTCGGTGAAACGCCATTATGGGGTGCGCAACCATCGGTATAAGCTCATCCATTTCTACAATGACATCGATGAATGGGAATTGTATGACCTACAGGAAGACCCCCACGAGATGCACAACATCTATGGACAACAAGGGACGGAGAAGATTACAAAGAAAATGATGAAGGAACTCCGTAGGCTTCAGAAACAATATGACGACCCGATACAAGAGAAATAATAATTGAGAATTTGAACGATATGAAGACAAGAATGTTTTTTATGATGGGTTTTATCCTACTCCTTGCCGCTTGTAAAGGCAAGATGGAGAAAACCGTGATTGACACAAACGACAGCAGGGAGTTTGTCACAATCTCCGACGTGGTACCCGATGCCATCCTTGAGATCCGCTATTTCAGCACCTATAATTTCGTGGGAGAGCGTATCGATGGCTATCTCGAACCAACGGCTCTGCTCACCCGAGAGGCTGCCGACAGCCTACGGGCGGTGAGCGATGATGTCATCAAGCAAGGGTATCGGCTGAAGATATACGATGCCTACCGACCCCAATGTGCCGTGGACCATTTCATGCGATGGGGCGCGGATGTCAATGACACGCTCATGAAACCTTATTTTTACCCCGACCTTGACAAGAGGGAACTGTTCCCCAAGGAGTATATCTGCGAGAAGAGCGGACATACGCGCGGATCGACGGTTGACTTGACATTGTTTGACATGGCAACGGAGAAGGAGCTTGACATGGGTGGCACCTTTGATTGGTTCGGTCATGAGAGCCATCCTGACTTCGGAGGCAATCCCGAGACGCTTGACTATGTGAAAAACGACAGCATCACCTCAGTGCAGTTCAATAACCGCATGGTGCTACGAACCGCTATGATGCGCCATGGGTTCAAGCCCTTCCCCACGGAGTGGTGGCACTTCACGTTAAAGGATGAGCCTTTCCCTGACACCTATTTTACTTTCCCTGTCAAGCAATTGGGGAAAGGGGAAAAGAGGAAAACGGAAAAGGTGAAAAATTTTTGGTAGAGAGGGAAATAATCGTTACCTTTGCATAAATAATCCTAAATAATAAGCTTATGAAAAGATTTTTACGTTTATCTGTTTTTCTCGCCATCATGTTGATGGGAGGAAACCGTGTCTTCGCGGAAGACTTCACGTTTAATGCCACGGACATCCAGGACGTCGGCAACAAGGATGCGGGCTATTCTGCTACCAATGGCACATTCTCCTTTACGGCAGACAAGGGGACGGGCAAGACGAACCCTGCCTTTAATGCTGCAAATGGCGACTTGAGAATTTACGCCAACAGCACCTTTACCATTGCCAATTCGGCTGGTAACATGACGAAAATCGTGTTTAACATCTCCACACAAGGCAAGAAAAGGCTGACGGAAATCACCGCCTCCACGGGAACAATTGCCACTCAGGCAGCAGGGGACGAGACGGTCACATGGACGGGAAATGCCGCAGAGGTGACATTCACCGTTGGCGAAAAGGCCGTTTATGGTTCTGATGGTGCGGACAAGGCTGGCCAATTCGACTTCTCCTCTATCGTGATCACCGCCGATGCCGGCGAGGGAGGATCGGGCGAGACCCCTGGGCCCGACCCCGAACCCACCGACTTACAGACCGTGGACAACATCGCTGCTTTCAAGGCTCTTGCCGATGGCACGGAGGCGATACTGAAACTGAACAACGCACAAGTGCTTTATGCCAGCACCAACGATGTGTATGTTCGCGACAATAGCGGTGCTATTGATTTCTACAAGACAGGCCTGACTTTGACCAATGGCCAAGTATTGAATGGTTCGGTGATTGGTAAATACACCTTATATAATAATACGCCGGAGTTGGCAAAGACCGACAACACTAAAGCCGATAACATAACGGCTACAGCAGGGACGGTGACACCCAAGACATTGACCATCGCCGAGGCGAAGAATGAGGCTTATCTTTGCGACTTGGTGAAGATTACGGGCGTGAAGATTGTGTCAAGGCAAGAAGGTGATTACACCAACACATACGCTATGGTAGGTGAAGACGAGGTACAGATTTATGATAGGTTTGGTGTTGTGAAAGGCACTCCTGACGAGAACACCACGTATGACGTTGAGGGCATCATGGTCATCTTCAAGGAGGCATACGAGATTTATCTCACGAAAGACTATACCAATGAGCAGGGCGAGGAGCCTGTAGTAGAACCGACAGAGGCGAAAGTGCCGTATTCCATTGACTTCACCAAGGGGCAGGGTGCGTTCACTATCAACGACGTTACATTGCCCGAAGAGCTTACATACGTCTGGGCTAACGACACACGTTATGGCATGAAGGCATCGGGTTACTATCAGAAAGCATACGAGACGGAGAGTTGGCTCGTTTCGCCTGTGTTTGACATGACAGGCGTAACCGCTCCCGTGTTGACCTTCTCACATACTGGAAGATATTTCTCCAACCCCGAACAGGAGGCCACGTTATGGGTGAAGGAGGGCGATGGCGACTGGCAACAGTTGACAATCCCCACTTGGTTTACGGGCAATGACTGGAATTTCGTGGAGGCACAGGTGGATCTCTCACAATATGTTGGCAAGAAAATCACTCTCGGATTCAAGTACACGAGTACCGCAGATGCTGCTGCCACTTGGGAAATCAAGACTTTGAACATTGACGAAGTGAAAGAGGCAGAGCTGATTATCCAAGGCGAGCAGGAGTTTGAGACTTCCACCACTGTGACCATCATCGCCTCCAATCCCGACAATGAGGTGTATTACACTATTGATGGTACAGACCCCGTGGACTCCAAGACCGCTATCCAATACACCGCCCCGTTCACCTTGACGGAGACGACGACCGTGAAGGCATTTGAGGAAGGTGCAGAACTGTATGCTGAGATGACCTTCACCAAGAAGGAAGTGCAGTTGGAGGAGAAGACCATCGCCGACATCAATGAGATGACAGAGGACTTGAAGAACGTGAAGTTGATGTTGAACAATGCCATCGTTACCTATGTGGATGGAACCAACCTCTATCTCCGTGAGGGCGACAAGGCCTTGATGTTGTTCAAGACGGCTCTTCCATATACCACAGGTGATGTCTTGAAGGGTAGTGTGGTGATGGATTATGACAACTATTATGGTATCCACGAGATGAAAGATAACGATGCCACAGAGACAAGTGGCATTACCGTCACGGGCAAGGAAACTCCTGTTCCCACGGAGGTGACCATTCCGGAAATTATTGCCCTGAACCACAAATGCGACCTCGTGGTGCTTCACAACGTGAAGGTGGTTGCTGACGGCAGCAATTATTATGCCGAGGATGCCGACGGCCAGCGTGTGCAGTTGTATAAAGGCATCGACGTGTCGGCATTGGCTGGCGACGGATTCCTCTATGATATCGAGGGCGTGTTTAACAACATCTATAAGAATGCACCCGAGATACAACCTATCGATGCAACCCAAACCGTTGCCGAGGGTATCGTCAATGTGGAAACCCTCACAGAGGATAATGCCAAGGCATACAACCTTGCCGGTCAGCGCGTCTCTGCCAGCCAGAATGGTATCGTGATTGTCAATGGCAAGAAATGGGTGAATAAGTAAGAGTTGTTCTACCTAATCAGATCAAGAGGGATTGTCGTGACTGGCAATCCCTCTTTTATTATATGCGAATACTAATGCGGATTATTGCTTAATGCTTAATTCACGTTTGATAATTCATTCCATAAAGATGTTACAATTTGAATGTTACTCTTAGCATGGCGGTGCGCCCGCAGAGACCGTAGTTGTAGGTGTAGGTGTTGATGCCGTCTATGACCGTGTAGGCGTAGTTGCGCTGGTTCAGGAGGTTGGTGAGTTCGAGACGGAGGACGCATTGCTTCCATTTGTACTGCGCGGAGGCATTGAAGAGGGACATGCGTTTGTATTGGTCGGCGATGAGTTGGCGGCGCACATGGTCGTAGTCTATGGAGAGGTCGAGGTTGGCGATGGGGAAGATGTGTACGGTTCCGCTGTGGGTGAGGGAGGTCGTGGTATTGCTTTCTTCGGCGTAGCGAGAACGTGACCACCCGTAGCAGATGTCGTAGCGCAGTTCGAGCCACGGAACGGGGCTGATGGCGGTGTTGCCGTGAACACTGTAGTTGTTGGAGCGAATCTTAATGATGTTCACAATGCCTTCCAAAGTGGAAATCGCCTGTTCGCTGCCGCCACAACCGTAAGTGGCATTTGCTCCGAGTTTGGCGAAGAGCGAGGGGAAGTTCTTTGTGCTGCTGACGGTGAAGTTGGTGGAACGGCTGCGGGTGTTGTGTTGCAGGGCCGAGCTGCTGATGTCGATGGCGCTGACTCTCTGCGAGTAGAGCGTGTTGCGCTTGCCCTCGCTGTGGTTGGCGGCGAGGCTCAGCGTGAAGTACTGCATGGGCAGTTGCCACTTCCATTCGCCTGACGTATGCCACGTGTTCGATTCGCCGATGATGCCCGACGAGGTGCGCACCGTGCGGTAGTCCACCTGCATCGGCTCCGTCAGCAGCGTCATCATGTCGCCAATCTGCGTCGTGTAGCCCGTCGAGAACTGCAGTTTGCTGTTGGCCGAGAAGGTGTAGTTGATGCCCATCGAGGGATTGAGTACGGGCTTAGTATAATTCAGCTTGTTGTAGTACAGCCCTTTCAAGGTGGCACCCAATCCGGCACTCAAGTAGAAGCGTCGGTTGCGCGAATGAATCTCAAAGCCGGGGTTGACGCTGGGGGTAAATGACCAACCTCGAATGTCGTTGACCTCCCCCGTTGCCACGCGGTTTGTCTCAACATCGTCGTACATCGCATTAACTCTAACAGGCAAACTGAGCCGGAACGACTTGCCGATGGGGATATTGAACGACGAGCCGACGTTCATCGTAAGCGTTGACGACTGCGCCGTCTGCCCGTAGCCCTGTCCGTCGTTGACGAACGACAGCCTTAACGTCGGCGTCCGCTTGAACGACACCGATGCATTGACATGTCGGCGACTGCCCTTCTCCGTTTTGCCCATCCAAAACAGGTCATTGCCCACCTCAAACGATGATGTTCTCCTCCGTTGCTCCACCCGTTCAGTTTGTTGCTTTGCCAAATCAACAGACCCAACAGTCACATCACCCTCATTTTGCTCAAACTTCCCTTTCATGACAAACGTCTCGCTGAGATACACGCGGTCGGCATTCTTCAAGTAGTTCATTGTCAGCTTGGGTAGATGTACTTTCCCTATCGGCGAGGTCGTTTCGCTCACGGTCATGTAGCTGCCATCGCCCGATAGATACGTGCTGCTTTGGCTGATGTCGTGCGTGGCGCGGTGATAGCTGTAGTCGGCGTTTACTTTTATAGTCGTGGCCGAATCGAGCTTATGGATGCCGTTGAGCGTCGCCATGCCGTTACGCTGGTAGAGGTATTCGCCCTGCGGAGGCGAACCTCCGTCGAAACCGCCAAACAGGCTGGTGGCGGGTGTCGTCACGTCCGAGCCGCCGAAGTGATCCATCATGTCAGCTCGTGCGAAGTTCTTGTAGTTGCCGCCTTTCAGCGAGCAGATGGTCTGGAACTTGTTGGTGAACATCATGCCCGTCACGCCGAGCAGGGCTTGCACCCTATCGTCACCGTCCTCCATATATGCAGCCCCCACCTCTTCCTGCCCGAACGGCTTGAACTTCGCCTTCTTCGACAGGCGGATGTTCATCGACACCTCGTTGCTCGGTACGTCTTTTTCTACCTTGCGGCTGTGATGGTTGCGCACAATCTCCACGTTCGTCACGTAGTCGGCAGGGATGTTCCTTGTCGCCAAGTTGTACTTGCCACCCAGCAAGTCC
Organism: Prevotella sp.; assembly: GCA_017428055.1. GTDB lineage: Bacteria > Bacteroidota > Bacteroidia > Bacteroidales > Bacteroidaceae > Prevotella. Next base: position 8,309 of record JAFRRN010000069.1, on the reverse strand, counting down.
AGCCCCTCAATGTTGAACTGAGAGATGGGCTTGCCCATGTAGCTGATGGCTCCGCTCGTCGCCACGTCCACGCCTGGCAACCGCTTCAGCCCGTCCTCCAAGGTCACGTCGCCCTTGCCGAGGAACGACGCGAGATTATGCGACAGCGTGTCGCCCCGTTGTCGCAGCGGGTTGGGCTTCACCGTCACCTCCTTCAGGCTGATACTCTTCGGAGTGAGTACCATGTCAATCTTCGTTATCTTATCCTTTAATGTAAGCCCTTTCGACTCCTTCTCATAACTGATATGGTTGAACTGCAATGTCACCTCTCCGCTGGGTGTACTCTTCAGCTCCAGACTATACTCGCCCTTCGCATTGCTGCTGGTGAACGCCAGCGTCTTTGTGCCGCTAACCAGTTTCACAATCACGTTGCTCACGGGCTTGTTCTGCAGGTCAGTCACCCGCCCCGCCACCTTTATCTGTGCCGATGCCGACGTAGCCAGCATCATATATATTATAATGTATAGGAGTCGTTTCATTATGTCCTACTTCAGTTCCAGCGGTTGATATTTATGAGCCTTATCTGGTACATACAATCCTCCCACGAATTGATAGTTTCCACCCTTTTGTCCTACATGTAGGATTTCTTTCGCACCAGCCATATAGAACATGGGATTGGTCAGGTATATGCGATTGCCAAATACGGTCTTCTTCTGTTTCTGCATCTTCTCTCTCGTAGCTTTCATGTATGGTTTCACAGTCTTTCTCATACGACGTTCTTCTATGGAGAACTCTGACACGAAAGAACCTGCTGAATATGTGATGGGTGCCGTTTCCTGATAAATGCCGATAAGCTTGAACGTGTGGATGCCCTCATCATCTGCAGCGTAGGTTATCAAGCCTGGCAGTCCCTGCAATTTCCAAGGGCCAGCCACGGTAGGAATGTCCTCGGCATAAAGTACATTCCATGTCTTGTCGCGGAACTTTCCATTCGCTTTTTGGCATAGATAGCCGCAAACAGAATCGCTGCCCTCCACCATATTCCACGTTGGAATCTCCATATCTTCAGTTACCTCGTACTGAAATGGCGGAATCGATTCGAGTGTAACGGTCTTGCCTTCCGGATAGCCAACCGTAGTTGTGGCGATATGCATCAGCGCCTCATTGTGCATGAACCAGAAGTGGTCATCGCCAATCTCCCCATCTCTCAGCTGCTGAAACAGATAGCGTTCGTAAGTCCATGTCTTCCACACGCCATCGCCCACCTGCAAGGCCAGGCGGATGGAGTCGGAGACAGGATGTCCTTCTGCGTCGGATGTGTTAATTGAATACTGATATACAGCCGTAAACTTTGTCTGGCACAGAGTATCAAGCTTTTCATTGTCTCGTGTGAGCATCTGTGCTGACATTATATTGACAACAGACAAAAGGATAACTGTTAGTTTTGTCTTCATTGTTTTATGGGGCTATTCTAATTCTAATGGCTGATACACATGCGCCTTCGTCAGTAGCGGATAGCCATTGGCGAATATGAACTGCTGACCGTCATTTTTAAAGACTTCCATGTGCGAGATGCTTCCCCCAAAGTCTGGAATATAGTAGGCGGGATTCTTGGCATACTGCTTGTTGCCATAGACCTCGTTGCGGTACTTCAACAGTTTGGTGTAGGCCATCCGCTGCACGTCGGGCTTTTGTTCGTAGGTGATGGGCGATGTCTCTTGTCGCGGTTCAACGAGCGTGAACGTGTGTGCCTCGCTCTCAGCCTTTACAACCAGTCCCGGCAGACCGCGCAAACGCCATGGCCCAGCCGAAGAGGGCACATCGTCCGTGTACCAAGCGCGCCACTCGATGCCTCGAATGTTAGTCGTGGCCTGCTGGCAGTGATAGCCATTCATCGTCATGGTGTCTTCTGTCAACGTCCACACGATGCAAGGTGTCTCTTCGCTACCCTCAAACTCATGTGGAAAAATAAAATCGCGCACGGTGGTCTGCCCTTCCGGCCAGCCCGTCCACACCGTCGGTATATGGAGGATAGCCTCTTGGTGTACAGCTTTCAAGTCGGCTATACTCTTCTCGTCCGTCTGTATATAACTGGAATGGGGCATCGACTTTGTCACCGTCCGTCCCACCTGTACCACTACCTGCATCCTGTCGGTGATAGGTACACCTTCGTCGTCCTCTGTTCTACACTCATAGTCATAGACTGCCACGAACTGTGCCGTGTCTATTGTCTCTGTCTGCCCTTGCGTTCCTATTGTCAGCACAAAGGCCATCATGGTTACTAAAATCTTCTTCATATCTCTATTCTAATTCTAACGGTTGATACTGATGGGGATTGGATACTATGACAACCCCTGCTACACTGCGAACATTATCGCCAGCTGAGTTAAAACTATTCTCCAAATACCCGAAGGTCTTCATGGGATCTGGGGCATAGTAAGTGGGATTCTTCACATAGCGGCTATTGCCCAGCACTTTCTTCTTGTAGGCAAGAAAAGCGGAGGCTTTCATCTGTTGGTAGTCCACTCGCTGGCTGGCGAATTTGCCATGACCGTCTGGGACAATCCAAGTGACGTATTTGGTAAATATGATTGGCGTGTCTTCCTGGTGAAAGCCATAAAGCGTAAAGGTATGTATGCCCTTTGCATCGGCAGCTTTTGTTATGAGACCAGGCAAACCTCCTAACTTCCACGGTCCGATGCTGGCTGGCACTTCCCCTGTATAGTATACGTTCCAAGTCTGGCCATGATATTTACCAGTGGCCGACTGACAGGCGTAGCCGCAGATGCTGTCCTTTGCATCTGTCAACATCCATTCCTGTTTCTCCAGAGCCTCGTCCGTCTGGTAGCGGTAAGGGTAAAGCATTTCTTGCGTTGTGATTCTGCCGTCGGGATAGTTCATGAAGATAGTACCGATATGCATCTGGGCAGCCAGATAGCCGTCGGCAATGCGAGAGCCTCCCTTCTTTTGTCTGTCATATTCTTCGTATGGGAAACTCTTTATGATGCCGCCCGATGTCTGTACTGCAATGTACATCGAGTCCGTTACTGGCTGTCCGTCTGCATCAGCAGTTTTACACTCGTAGCGATAAATCGCCGTAAACTTCGACACGCCAATCGTGTCTCTCTGTGCCTGCGCTGCTATCGTCAGCGCAAGGGCCAAGATTGTCACTAAATTCTTTCTCATTGTTGTTGATGTTATTATTAGGGCATAATATGGGCTGTCCACCATGAAGGTGAATGACGTAAGGGGTTTTATATGTGAACGTTATTTTACTTGAGGCTATAGTTGACGGCTCTTGTCATCTGCACACGGACAGGCATACCATTCTGTCGGCCAGGCTCAAAAGGCGGCATTCCACGATAGAGTTCTTCTGCCGCTTCACGCAGGGCGCGATGCCCCTCGTCGTCTTCCTCCTGTGACGGTTGCTTACCAGACGCTCCGTATGCGTTTACCACTGCATCGGCTTCTCCCGAAGGTGAGTCGATGGCATGCACATGGGTGATGCGACCGTCTGGCTCTACAATGAATTGCACCTTGACGGTTCCTCCTACACCGTTCTCTGCAGCAGCCTTCGGATAGCGCACGTGGTAGGCCATGTACTGGTCGAAGGCCGCGTCGCCACCGGGGAATTTCGGCATCTCCTCGGCGATAACGAACACTTGGTCATCGGGATTGGAAGAGTTGTTTTGCAGCGTTTCCTCCCCTCTCTCAGCAGGGAGGGGCTGGGGGTGGGTCTGCTTCGTCTCTATCTGAACGGCACCGCCCTTTCCCTTTTCGCCATAGATGGCTGTGGCACTCACGCCTTTGAGCACTGTGACGTGACTGATGTTGTCTCCTTGGAGTTGGCTCACACGGTCATAACCCACCTCCTCGCCATCTACGATGAGCAGGGGTTCTATCATCGGCGTGGCCGAGATGACGAATGTGAAAAGCAGGAGCGGCACAACGTAGACCGCCTTGGCACGGAGCCACGGATTAGATGGCGCACGATTCATCATCTCGATGCGTTTCAGGATGTGGCTGCGGTTGAAGTTGTTGGCAAAGGCATAAGCCGTGTCGGCCAGTGCCTTGCGGACAAGCAGCGACTGGTAGTCGGATAGCGAGACACCCTGACGTAGCACGTAGTTATCGGCCTCGTACTCATGGACGTTGCGCAAACTGCGACCGAGCAAGTAGATGACGGGATTCCACCACAGAACAGCCTCGACGACGATGAGCAGCAGGATGTCTATCGAGTGGCGTAGGTGGATGTGTGCCCGCTCATGCAGCAGGATGGCGCGACCGTTCTGGTTGTAGTCGGTCTCGCTGATGTAGATGCTACGCATCCAACTGAACGGGACACTGTTGCCGACGTGGCAACAGACGAAGACCCCGTCTTCCTCCAACTGTCGCCACAGACAGCCGCGGCGCAAAGCCCAGCGTATCTGCACCAACTGACAAATGCGCAAACAGAGCATGAATGCAATACCTACCATATAGACGAGGGTGAGCCACTCCTGCCACCCCCAGGTGGGCGCAGCGGCGGTTTCGATGACATTTCCAACAATGACGGTCTCCATCTGATGAACCATCTCTTGGCTGTCGGCAATCATCGGCATCTGCGTGAAGCTCTCGGGCGATGTTACCTTGCACAGCGGCTGCACCAGTGCCAACAGCAGCACGGCTACAAGTATCAGGCGGTTCAGCCTGAAGAAACTCTCGTGGCGCAGCATCAACGTGTAGGGTAGATAGAGCAGCGTAAGCATTAGTGCCGACTTTAGGGAATAGACAAGCAGAATATTCATCATGGCTTATTTCTCCTCTATTTGATTTAGTAGTTCCTGTATCTCTTCGACCGTCAGGTGTTCTTCCTCAACGAAGAAGCAGAGCATTTTCTTGATGCTGCCGCCGAAGAACTCCTTCTTCACCTCCTTCATGGCTTGCCGCGTGTATTCCGCCCGCGTCACCTTGACAACGTACTGGTGGGTCTTGCCCTCGCCCTTGTTTTTGAAGTAATCCACGAACCCCTTTTCACGCAGCACCTTCAGGTAGGTGGCAACAGTGGTATAGGCGGGCTTCGGCTGCTCCCACCGTTCTATGATGTCCCAGGCGCAGGCGGAATGTCCCAAGTCCCAGAGTATCGTCATTACCTGGAACTCCGTTTTGGTTAGTGTCTGTTCGTTTTTCTTCATCGTCTTTAGGTTTTTTAGGTGCAAAGAAAGCAGAAAATCATGTATATCGCAACTTTCCGATATACCATTCTGCGCCCTCATGCTTGTTTTTAACCTTTATTCTTAGAAATGCAACAACTATTTGCATTCCAATGGCTGATACACGTGTGCCTTATTGTTCACATACACGTTGTTGACGAGTATTCCCTCGGTATCGTGGGTGACGTCGGTGGTGCTGAGGTCGCCAACATAATATATAGGATTCTTCAGATATAGCCTGTTGCCGAATGTCTTGATGCGGTTCTTAATCAGTTTCGCCTCAGTCGTCTTCACGGTGATAGCATTGGTTTCATAGTAGATGGGCGAGGCTATGCGCTGAATGTCGGCAATTGTGAAGCGGTGGATGCCGTCAGCCTCTGCTTCGAGTATCAGTCCCGGCAGTCCGCAGAGCTTCCACGGGCCTGCCGACGTGGGGATGTCCTCGCTGTAGCGCACCGTCCACATCCTTCCATGCAACTGACACGTGGCCGTCTTGCAGAGGTAGCCGCTGACGGTCAGCGTGTCGTCGTTGAGCGTCCACTTGACGGTTTTCCTTTCCTCACACGTCTCGTATGGAGTCGGCACGATGGCATCGCGTACCGTCACCTTGCCGTTGGGGTAGTTCGTCCACACCTCTGGCATGAAGCAGAACGACTCCGCCCTCAGCAGGGGCAGATTGTCGGGTGCCAGACTTTCATAGCCATCCGTGTCTTCGCGGAACTTGCGATGAGGATAGCTGCGTGTACAGTGCTGCCCCACTTGTAGGCACACCTTCATCCTGTCCGTCACCGCCTTGCCGTCTGCGTCCTGCGTCTGACATTCGTAGTCGTACACCGCCACGAGGCTCGACGTGTCAATACTGTCCTGATGAATCTTGGCGGCAATCATCGCTGCCAACATAGCATCCATACCGTCGTCTTGTTGTGCCTGCGCTCCTATCGTTAGCGAGAAAGCCATCATGGTTACAAAAATCTTCTTCATTGTTCTTTTTTTATGGGGTTATTACTTCTTCGGATTCTTATTCCAGTGATACACCAGATGCACCATGACGTAGTGCGGGAGGGAACGGTACCATGTCTCGGTGCGGCCCTGGGCGTTCACGGTGTATTGGGTGTTGCTGAGCTGGTGGAGCAGGTCGAAGGCTTCGATGCGGGCGATGAGCTTGCCTTTGAGTAAGGGTTGGCTGATGGAGGCATTGAGCACGAAGTCATCGGTGTTGAGTTCGCTGCTGCCATAGCCGCGACGGGAGTACATATTGCCGTCGGCTGATAGCGTGGTGTTCAGGCGCGGCAGGGTGTAGCGGGCAGAGAGGCCATAACGATAGTCGAAGGCGTTCAGCGTCTCGAAATCAACCATCTGTCCCCTGCTGTTACGCCAGCGGATGTCGCCCGTGGCGCGGATGTTCAGTGCACCTTTATTATATTGTATGTAGGTGTTGTCGTGCAGCGTCAGAGTGTTGACGGCGTTGATGTGGCTTTCCGTCTCCCCGTCCAGCATGGCGTGGTCGAGCCAATGAACAAATCTGCCGTCAAGCGTACTTTCTGCCGTCCAATGCCTGTTCTTGTCAAACATAAGGACAACCCCTCCATTGGCCCTGATATCGTAATTGCCGTGTATGTTTTCTGGACGATAGGTGTAAACGCCCGTAATGGGATTGAAACTGACCGCTTGGGATACGTCTTGATGTACATAGCCCGCATGTAAGGTAGTGTGGTACTCGCGTCGTGTTTTTCGAAAATTCCTATATTCCCCTTCAATGTATGTTACGGAATTCCAAGGTTTCAGATTGGGATTTCCAAGCCTTACGACAGTGGGGTCCGCATCGTCGCGGAAAGCAATTTGGTTGATCAACGGAGAGTTTTGCTCATAATGATGGATGCGCAGCAGTATCGGGCTTAGATAGTCCTTCTTTGGGAAAAGCTTTATTTCGAGCCGTTGATCAAGACGCATGGTATTGCGAGTGGCACATGTGTCAATCATCCCTCTTTGATAGTTGAGCCGCTCATGCATTGGCGTGAATGTCAGATATAAATCGATGAGAGGTTCGGTAACAGCTAATCCCCATTGGTTTGACGTGGTCGGCATTTGTTGAGAACGGTGAAGATTCAGGGTGATTCCTGCCTTGTAGGTCTGCAATTTGCTGTCGTAGGAGTTGGCGTGGTCTGTCATCGCGCGAAGCATGTCAATCTGCGAAGCCAGTAGCAGGGTGTCGGGATGATAGAGCCAGTCGTGAATCTTCTCGCGGCTGTACGACGGATTAATGTAAAGGTACACAGTATTCATATTCCTTTCGAGACTATAGTAGATGGGAGTATTCACGGACAACTTGCGCATGGAATAGTCGGTTGCGTTGTGCTGGTTGGTGGTTGACGGGCTGACGAAATTCTCCAAAAGGTAGTGCTGTGCACGCTCATTCTCGTCCGAGGAATAATCAAACGAGGTGGAGAAACGGAAATATTGCTTTACCTTCCCTAAGGGCTTCAACATTGGCTGAATGCGGACGTGACCGTTAGCACCCCACGTCTTGCCGTCATTGAAGCCTTCCGTGCGCTGCCGTGTCGTGAGGATGCTATCCACGAACTGCTCCATCAGTGTCGAGGCATTGCCGCTGTAAGTCCTGTAGTTGAACGCAGCATCGGAGTCGAACTTGAAGCCCTTGGGCTTTATGTACTTGAAGCGGTTGCCTACCTTCAGCCTTTGAGCTTTTGCCAACGAGTTCTGGTGAATGGTCTGTAGCGGGTTGCCCTGCAGGAACAGTTCCTTGCTCATGACCATTTCCCCCTCATCGCGGGTAGAGGTGAAGTCTGCAGTCAGGGTCTCCTGCACGTTCTTGTCTGCCGACAGGTAATCAATCTCCCCGGCGGTGCAGTGCGTCGTCAGCAGCGACTGCGGCACGGCATCGGGCTTCCAGTGGTCAGAGCGTCCGATGTGACGGCTCTCGTTCACGTTGTTCGAGTTTCCCAACAACGTGTAGCGGGTATGCTTGGTGAAGCCCAGCAGGAAGCCTCGTCCCAACCAGCGTTCCATTGTGCCGCCCGCCGCCTCCACGTTGGCGATGTAGCCTATCTGGTGCTCCGGCTTCAGGTTCACGTCCATCACGAACTTCTTCCTCTCTACCTGCGCATTCAGCGCACGGTT
>JAFRRN010000068.1 GCA_017428055.1 Prevotella sp. | reverse complement strand
CCGTAAACGCCGTTCTCCGTCGTCCACGTAGAGGTGCAATAATTCAGCAGTTCCACCTGTTGGGCGTGAGAGGGCATCACCCATGACCCACCCCACTTCACATGGGCGACATCATACTGCGTACCCGCAATGTCAGAGCCGAGGTTATGGCAATCGTAGTAGTGACCATCACAATGTATATACGTACTCCAATCATAATAACTCTTCTCATTCACCTCGCCCCAAGCATAATACCCGCCGTATTGCTCAGGCGCGGTCGCGCCCACGTTGCAGCAAGCCCACTTCGTACCCGAGGGCAGCCCAAGGTCTATCATGTGCGGGTGGTTGGCATCGGGGCAGGAGGTCAAGCTTTCCTCCACTTCAAAATCCTTTGCTTTCCCGTATGCCCTGTCGTTTTTGCTTCTTCCCTCTGCAAATGGTATCGCTCTCAACTTGATACTTTTCGACTTGGTGTCAAAATAGGATTCATCCAAGAACCCTTGGTATTTGAAGGTATATTCCATTTTATCAGGAGATGTGGTAACTTCACCCAACAACTCCCCGTTATCTCGCGTATAAATCGCCACGCCCCATTCGGTCACATACTTCACGTCTTCTATCGTGGCATCTATGGATGCTTCCACCAAATAGTCAGAGGTTGACTCATAATGTTTGCAGCTTTTTTGCGTGATGGTGTCTATTTCCACTGTAGGACACGTGTATTCATAGGTTTCACCATATTTAATATACCCCTCGTTCACATCGCCGCCACTTGACCTTAGACGAGTGGACGTGAGATAAGGTCTCAGGTAATAAGACTCAAAATTGGGTGCATCGTCAAGCTCAGGTATAGTAAACGACAGATAGACTTCTGCCCCTGCCGCACCATCGCCGTTCAATGGAGTCACTTGCGACTTGTAGTCATAGAGATGTGTCGTTACGTTTTTCCTGCCTTTCCTGACCACGATGCCGCATGATACGAGGTTGCGGGTTTGCTCGTTAAACTCATAGTCATAGAATGCCCGGAAAAGATAGTCGGGAAGATTGTTGGCATTCGTGACCGTCGCATATACCACCCTGCTCCCATTTTCAGATTTCACCTCGTCTATTTCAACCTCGCAGTTGTTGTAGATGACGGCGCACTTGCGCTCCTTGTTCTGGTTGATGTAATGGCTGACGGCAGCCTGCAAATAAGCAGTAACCAAACTCCCTCCTTTGACAGCGAAACCGACAAGGATCCATCCTCCCTCGGCTGCCGCACCCTTCCAGTCTTCTTTCATGACATCTGTGCCGATGGTTATTCCTGACTGTATATAACCGACGTACTCCACAAGCTTATCTATCACATTATAGATAGTACCCCATGAAGGTAGCCTTCTTGGGGCATTGGGTATATTCGGGGAGACTGGCAGGAGAATGACAGTCTCCTCATAAAGGCTGTCCTCGTTAAACCGATATAGGATCATATCATTTCCCTCATACCTGATATCGTAAAACTTATCCTTATCACCGATGCCAACCATCTCGTTGGAAGCATTGAAGCGCACGATAAGTCCTTTTTCCAAGCCACTTCCATCCTTGTTAATCATCATGACAAGGGAACTGTCTGATTCGTCTGTATAGGCTACGATATATTCTTTGCCCAAGCTATATCCCATCTCCCAGCCGTTCAAGTCTTCCTCGGGAATCTGCAGGATGATGTTTTTGGGGAAATCAAACCCTACACTATCTATTTCCTCCACGGGGATTTTGCATACGCTGTCTTTCGTCCACACCACTTGGAACTCGCCATCATCTAATGACTCATAGGTAATACTATCAATATCGGAACAGGCAAACGCATTTAAGACACGGTCATTCCGATAGACCCATGTTGCTTTTTCACTTTGGGCATATAGATTAAATGAAGTAAAAAACGACAACATGGAAAACAATACGAACAAACTCTTTTTCATCTCTTCACGATTTTAAAGGTTAGACCATTGACTGTCACGAGATACACGCCATCGTTCAGGTGGGCAAGGGGGAAGGCGTATTCGCCATCGCTCTTGACGGTTTTCTTGAATACGGTCGTGCCATTGAGGGAGGTGAGTGACACTGTGCTCCCCGCCTTCAGCGCGGGGAACAAGAGCGACTCGCCATCGAGGGTGAATGCGGCATCGTCGGCAAGGAGGCTCTTGATGCCGTCGGGGATTTGCTCATACGTGAACTTCGCCATGTTCTCCAAGGCATAGTGGTGGGCTTCCTTGGTGGTGATGACGAGTTCCGTCTCGGTGAATGTGACTTGTGGCCGCTCGTCCAAGGCGAATGCCACATGGGCACCGTCCTTGGTCCATACCACCAACTGCGTCTTTGCCCCATCCGCGAAGGCGGGAATGTGGAGCGTCAATGCCAACAGGCAGGATAATAGGTACTTTTTCATCTTTCGTTTTATTTGTTATAAGTTATCATTCGTGTTCGTTTATATATATGTTCATGTGACGAAAAACGTGAGCCATAACTTCGTCTACGTTTCGGAGGTATCGGCAAACACCTTGCATTCATATACGAGTAAAAGCCCACGCCGTGGCGTGAGCGTTAAGTCTTTACCCTTGAATGCTTCTTGAATTTTTTGCCGAAATTTCCGAAACAGAATATAGCTAACGCTTCATTATCATCGTGTCATTGGTTTGGAATGCTACATAGGCATATTATTTTTGTTTTGACCCCACAAAGATAGCGATTTCTCCGCAAACTCCCATCATTTTCATGGGAATTGTTTACAAGTAAATGATTCGCTAAAAAGTTACACTTTATTTGTCGTTATAATGTTCTTCGGCTTGCATGATAAGCACAGAGACCCTATCATCGTAAATATCGTAAATGATACGGTCAACGGCAGTGATATGGCGCGAATAAGTGATGTCATTGCCACCAATCAATGCTTCCGGATGTCCAAGTCCCGTGCGTGGATGTTGCATGATGTCAAATAGGATTTTCGTAGCCTTCTTGAACAAACGCGGGTTAGACTTCTTCCATTTTCTCAGTGTCTTGTCTGCCTCTTTAGAATACGAAATCTTGTATGTCATAGGCTATCGAAATACCGCTGCATCTCTTCTGGGGATGCACAGGTGATGGTTTCTCCTTTGGAATATTCCTCGCGGGCTGTCCTCATGATTTTTCGCATAGCAGGGGTGATGCCTCTGTCATCATTGGTCTTGACCATTTTTACAGATGCCACGCCCCTAATCATCTTCAGGGCTTTCTTGATGTCTGCCACCATTGCATTATCTTCCAACGTGACGATCATTTGTGGCTGGTGAAGGATTGAAGTTGAAATTGCCATTTTAAGTTCTTTTCTTATTTTTTGCAAAGATAGCGAATTCCCTGCAAACTCCCATCTTTTTCATGGGAATTGTTTGCAAGTAAATGTCATTTTGCCGTTTTTGTTTGATCAATGCGGTATGGGGATAATTAAAGTTATGGCAGCAGGTCAACAGTTTCCATAGCGTCCTTGAATGGCTTCAAGTCGTAATAGAGCAAACGGGTGTCGTCGTTGGCATCGGTCTCCGTAAAGAACTTGAATCCTCCTTTGCTCTCGTAGAACGAGACGGCATCAGCGTATGCATCAACAGTGAGGAAACGGCAGCCAGAACGGTAGCCGAAAGCAAAGAGAGCCTTTACATACTGGAGTATCTGCTCACCTATACCTTGGCGTGTATAGTTCTCGCTCACAGCCAGACGGCCAATCTTGACTGCGGGATAGTGGCTGCGTTGCTTGATGTAGGGTATTTTCCGATTGATGCGGTTGCGCGTCTTCTTGTCGTCTTCCTCGAACTTAATGGTGTCATTGAGTAATGAGAAATAAGCCACGACCTCGTTGTTCTTTGGGTTCTGCAAAAGATAGGTAACAGCCAGCAATTGCTCCTGATAGTCCTTGGCTTCAAGCATCAGAAACTCGTTCAAGTCGCTGTCCTTGCTCTTGAATTCGGGAATGACCGTAGTCTTGGTCAGTATGTTCAGTGTCAGGTCTTCAATACGTATCATCAGAGAACGAAAGTGGTAATACGCTTGAACTTTTCGTATGTTTCGCGAGCCCTAGTGACTTCTTCGGCTGACACTGGTGTCGGGTGTTCAAGATGATACTTGAAGCGTTCAACGTCCTTACCCTTCAGCACGGGGGTTTCTTTGATTGGTCTTGCCATAGATATCCTTATTTTATTGTAACGTTACAGCTGCAAAGGTAATCATTTTATCTCAGAAGGAACAAGGGCATCGCTCAGGCGCATGATGAGAGCCAGCTTCACCTCATCGCTGGCATCCTTGATAAGATTCCAGTAATTGTCGGATTCGCGTTTCAATACGATTGCAGTCATATCCTTTCCTGTTTTGATGATTACGTGACAAAGATACAAACTATTTCGCAAACCGCAAGCCTTGGATAAAAAAACTTGACTTCAGGCGATAAAATATCAAGAAAAAAATATCTTCGGGCATTGACAGGGCGTGTATTGCCCGTCTGTAGACGTGTGAAAAACCGATTGTTTACCATACGTAAACAAACGGTTTGCCATACGCAAACAAAGTGTTTTCGTATGGAAAACAAATTGTTTACGGTAATTAGACCAAGGGTAAACAAATCCATGACCAAGCCCATCCCGATAGTCTGGAATCGGCGAATGGCATGTTTTTGTGTAGGTTTGTGGACAAAAGCCGTTGACGGCGATGATGAAAGATGCCGGCGGAATGGTTCGTTTGCCCGTCTACAGAACCGTCCCACGTCCACCCGACGATGAGCATACGCTTAATTTCTAATAAATCGATAGCGTGAATTATTAAACTGCGTTAATTTTCTACAATCATAGAAAATATTGTTTGGGGTTTCTATGTTTTTAAAATATATTTGCATTATCCATTCCAAACATGACAAAACAATGAAAGCGAGAAAACAACTAACCAAGGCCGAGTCACAAGTGATGGATGCCCTGTGGGCCCTTCCCACCGAACACGGGGCCACGTCGGCAGAGGTGATGGAGCAGTATGCCGAGCTCAAACCCGCCATGACCACCTTGCTCACCTTCCTGAAGCGACTGACCGAGAAGGGCTTTGTCCGGACTGAGAAACATGGAAAGCTCTTGTATTTCACCCCGCTCATCTCCCGCGAGGAATACACCCGGCAGAGGATGGCCGAAGTAAAAGATACCTTTTTCGGTGGCTCCCTCCGCTCCCTTATCTCGTTCTTCGTTCGCCAGGAGTCCTTGGACGATGACCAGGTTGACGAACTCGTGAACATTATCCGACAGAAGAAGACCCTCAACGACTAACAACATGTACGCCATTGATTTAGGATTGTTCCCCTTTGTGGGATTGGCATTAGGCGGCTTGCTCTATGCCGTCTACCATTTTGTGCTGCGGCTGAAATGTCCTGCCAGCGAGGCACAGGCATTCATCCTTGTGTCGATGCTGTCCGTCACACTGTGTTCCTTGGTCAGCATCTCTACCATAACGCCCCCAGACACCCTCGCCTCGTTATCGCCACGGACACCCGAGGGGAACGTTGGTGTTGGCATCGCCAGCCCAGGTGCCACGACAAACGCCACACAAGCATCGAATCCCATTGTGAACGATGCCGTCGCCCCCTATGCACCATTCCATGGGAATAGCATCCCACAGGCAAACAGCCTCCTCTCTATATTCTTCAGCAACCTCGCCGCGGTCTTTGGAGGTGTTTACCTCATTGGCTTCCTCGTCACGCTGGCGTACTTCACCGTCCAAATATGCTATCTTTACCTGTTCCGTAAACGGCAGAAGGCGATAGACAACGAAAAGGGGGCATTGATTTACGAGACGGAAGAGATGGGCCTACCTTTCTCGTTTGGGCATTACGTGTTCCTTCCAAGCGCATTGACGGGGGCTGTCAGGCAACATGTCCTGACACATGAGCTATCCCATGTACGCCACCATCATTTCCTATGGCTCTGTCTGGCGGAACTGATAGGTTGCGTCAATTGGTATAACCCCTTCGTCTGGCTGTTTTTCCGTGAGATGAGGCTTCAGCAGGAGTTAGAAGTTGACACCGATGTGATGCGCGAGGGCATCGACCGAGTGGAATATCAAATGAGTTTGCTCAGCATCAGCACCAAACAAGGGAAATGGATATTAACACAACATGCCTTCTTTGGTGAGCCTTTGAAGAAACGCCTTCTGTTCATGAACACCCCCATCAACACACACCGTGCGGCGATGAAACTGGCATTTGCGTCTTTCACCACCTGCTTGTTGCTGGCGACATTGGCTGTATTCTCATGCCAGACCAGGCAAAAAGAACAAAGACATCCCTTGCAAGGATGCTGGATCATGGAATCACATCACCATAGCGACAACTCCAACATCTGGCCTATCTTTGGGAGCATGTACAAGTTTTATGGCGACTATGGCGAACTGGTCCTTAACCTCACGCACCAGAAAGGCATCAATCTTGACTTTATGTTCAGCGGCATGGAACAAAAAGTGCAAGGTGACAGACTGACCGATAAGCATGGGAACCCCATCGAATATTCATTGGACAACGGGGTGCTGACCTGGCATTGGCCGGAAATGGAGCCTGGCAAGGACAATGTACATCCCAAAGGGCTCATCACCATCGAGAAATGGCACAGGTCTGCCATCGACACCCATGTCGTTGACCTCATCCGCACCATCTGCACGCCAACCCAGACGCAAGGGTCTCACGGGATGAACGGCGTATGGGAGTTAGACTCACTGAAGCTTGTCGAACCCACAACGGCAGACGTATGTAATCTCGACCGTGACTTCCTTATCATCCACGACAACATCTACATGCGTGTCACATACGTAACGGAAAACATCGACAATCCATACATCGATTTCAAGTTAGGGGGAGATACCGGTGAATTTAGCATCAACGACAAAGGTGAAGTCATTCTCCAAAAATGGATTTACGACATGAAGCCCCAAAACGATAAAGACCATATCGTGCTTTACATGAACCCAGCCAAATATCCCTCGCTGAAAGACATTGGCATCCTGCTCTATTACCGCCGCACGGAGATGCCCGACTTCCTGCCCCGCCTACTAAAGCCGATGTTTTTGGACTGAGAAATATAGGGCGTCAAGGATTTCAGAAGTTTGTCAATCCAGGCATTAGCCTTGCTCCTAACAAGACTATTGTCTGAACTCCTGAACTCCTTGGACTCCTAAACTCCTGAAATATCCTTGCAAACTCTTTGCAAACTCCCGATATGCAATTGCCAAGTAATTGCAAAGTATTCATCTTGTCTATTGTCGGGGTATAGATTAACTTTGTGGCACTTTATCATCTATTCATCATACGAACAACTAAAGGTCTTCAGAACATCATGAACAGAAAACAACTCCTCACCCTCTCATTTATTCTATGCGCAATAACCGCACAAGCCGACATCCTCAAAGGACGTGTTGTGGATGCTGACACAGGCGAGCCGTTGCCAGAAGCGGAAGTGGTTTTCAATGAAACGTCTATCGACATGGGCAGCGTCATCCATAGCACGATTAGGACAGACTCCGTAGGGCAGTTCATTTTCTCCTGCCGGATGGAGTTGTCAAGGCTGACCATCACGGCAAGTTATTTCGGCTACCATAGCCAGTCGGTGCAGCGGATGGGCAACAACGACCGCGACACGGTGACGATTGACGACTTCCGCCTGAAGATGGACGAGCATCTGCTGGGCGAGGTGACGGTGGAAGGTCGTGCCCGTCGTTTCTATATGCGGGGCGACACGGTGGTTTTTAATCCCGAGGCATTCAAGACACAGGACGGCGCACGGCTGATCGAGTTGATAGAACAACTGCCGGGAGTAAGCGTCAATGACGGCAAACTGCTTTGGAACGGCGAGCCGCTGAAATTGATGATGAACGGGCAGCAGGCGTTCAACGAGGCCATGCTGACGAACCTCCTGCCCGTGGAGGCCGTGAAGGACATCAAGGCATACGACAAGAAGAGCGACTTCGAGCAACAGACAGGCGTTGCCGACGGCAAGGAGCAACATGTATTGGACGTGACCATCAAGCCCGGCTTCATGGACAAACTCTATGGCGACGCGGAGTTGAAGGGTCTCACCAGCAAGAACTACGCCGCCCATCTGCGAGCCATGCGGTTGAGCGACACCGACCCGCTGATGCTCTATGGCCGCGTGGCAGACGACCCGACGAAGATGAACGCGATGACCATCAACGGCTACAGCTCACATGGGAGCAACACCCCTATCCGCCAGCAGACGGGAGCCGTGGGCTACAGCCATCTGTGGAAACCCACGTTCAATGCCACCAGGCCGAGTTATTGGAGCATCAACGGCGGTGCCAACCACACCGACCAACGGAGAGACAGTTGGGAAAACCAACAGAACTTCCTGCCCGGCACCACGGCGACCGAGACCGACCAGACAAGAAGCAACTATCAGCACAACCTGAAAATCCCCGTCGACTTCAGTTCGTTTCTCAACCTCACGGCAAACACGAAGCTCAATATCGATGCCAACATCACCTACCATCGCGGGCGCACCACAACGGAAAACAACCAGCAGACATTTGACCTTGCCAATCCAGACACAAAGACAAACTCCTCCACCTACCACGCGCTATCCACAGAGGAGGGATTCTCGACAAACGTCAGGGGAAACCTGTCGTCGCAACTCGGGAAGACCGAACTCGGGGCATCGGCATCACTTACTTACGACAACATGCAGAGCGACGGTGAATCGACAGGCATCTACCAATACACCCAAGGCGGCACGACGCAGACCGACCGACAACATTACCACGCACCTAACCGCCATCTCACAGCCGATGCCCGCTTGCAAGCCCGACGCGCCATCGGCAACAGCCTGGCATTCATGGCAAGTTGGCAGACGACCTACAGCAATAGTTTCCGCGACGAGCAGCGTCATCGCGCCGACACGCTCGACCTCGCCAACAGCCTTCGTCGAGACGATAACTCTTTGAGGAACACCCTCTATATGGAAGCCAACGTCACGCAAGGCAAATTCAGCGTCAAGCCCATGCTCGACCTCACCCATTGGCACGAGCGGTCGGACTATCGCCGTGGTAGTCTCGACACCCTTGCCCGCCGCAACACCCTGCTTGCCATGCCCACACTGGAACTGACCTACCGACTACAAAAGCAAACCCGCCTCAACAGCCGTGTAGCCTACACGTCTTTCCGCCCCGACCTCATCGACTGCATCGGTTATGTCGACGACACAAACCCGCTCTACGTCACGATGGGCAATCCCAACCTCAAGACCTCCCACACGCTGAGTGCCAGCCTCAATTTCAGTACGATGCTCACCCATGCCAGCCAAATGCTAAACGTCTCCATAGATTTCCGCAAGAACTACGACCCCATCGGCACCATTCTCCACTACAACTCCGAGACTGGATCCTACCTTGCACAAAAGCAGAATATACGGGGCGGCGAGCGTTATGGTGCCAGTATCAACTACGAGCGCGACCTTGGCGGCGGTTTCCATATTAGGAACAGCATCTCCGAGAGTTACGGCCAGTCATACGGAATCATGACGCTGGTGGACGATGCCACGGGCATCACCTACAACCGCCAGCGCAGTTCCGACCTCTCCGACCGTCTTAACCTGCAATACACCCATGGTCCATTCTTCCTGTTTCTCGGACAGAACTTCGACTGGCATCACTACACCTATAGCGACCAAGCGCAACCACGACAGAACATCTACAACTATCGGGCTGCTTTCACATTCAGGTACACGCTGAAGGATTGGGAGTTCATGTTCATTCCCGACTTCTTCCTCGACCGGGGCTATATGTCTGATGCAATGAATACCAATCGCTTCCTGCTTAATGCCCGTGTCAGTTACAAGTTCCTAAAGAACAAAGCAAGCCTCATTCTCTATGCCCAAGACCTCCTCGACCGTTCCACCAACAACTACAGCGATGTCACTGCAACCTCCCGCACCGAAGGCGGCTCCTCGTTCCTCCACCATTATGTTTCTCTCACCTTTAACTATAAGTTTGATGCCAAGAAATAAATTACATCTACTATCCACGAATCATCCTCAAACAACTCATGATTTTAAAGGATTTTGTATTTCATTTTGAGATATTTCTGCCCGTAAGGACACACTCAACATTAAACATTTAACTCTTCATATAGAATCGCCATTCGGCGAGAAATTAAACAAAAATTGTTTCAAAATATACTCAAAATCATTTGAGATTTATGCCAAGTAATAATTTACCTTTATTTGAATACATCGTAATTATTCGTTTCTCCATGTTTCTAATGATTGTCTTATATTACACCAACTATCCACGAATCATCCTCAAACTCCTCATGATTTTGAAGGATTTTGTATTTCATTTTGAGAAATTTCTGCCCGTAAGGACACACTCAACATTAAACATTTAACTCTTCATATAGAATCGCCATTCGGCGAGAAATTAAACAAAAATTGTTTCAAAATATACTCAAAATCATTTATGTTTTATGCAAAGAATTAATTTACCTTTTAAAATACTCGTCGCCGTAATCCTCGTACTGTTCGTCGTGACAGCAGAGGCGCAGCAAAGAAAAGTAACAATCAGCATCAGTGTAGAAGACGGGTTCCTGAAAGTGCCATTGCCCACAGCGAAAGTGTCGATATGCAAGACCGACAGCAGCGTCGTGGTAGATTCTATCGAGGTGATTCGCTTCATGAACCGTGAAGGAAAGGTCTTGAAAGCCCATTTCGGAGTCGAGATCGATGCCGTCGAACGAGAATACCTTGTCCACGCACAATTGAAAGGATACACCGACGCGTGGCAGCGGGTAACCATTGAAGAAGGGCAGGACAACGTGGATGTACCTACATTGAAGATGCGCAAGTCATTGGAACGAACCCTCGACGAGGTGGTGGTGAAAGGTACGCGGGTGAAAATGTATTACCGTGGCGACACCATTGTCTATGACGCACTGGCATTCAAGTTGCCCGACGGCTCGATGCTTGACGACCTTATACGCCAGTTGCCTGGCGTTACGATGAACGACAAGGGGCAGATCTTCATCAACGGGCGCATGGTGGACGAGTTGCTGCTCGGCTCCCGCTCATTCATGGGCGGCAACAAGAAGGTGTTGATGGAGAACCTACCATACTATACGGTAAAGAACCTAAAGGTCTATGAAAAACAAACGGACAAGAGCGTGGCACTGGGCTACGACGTGGAGCCACGGCGTTTTGTCATGGATGTGAACTTGAAAAACGAGTATAGCCAAGGATATATCGGTAATGTGGAAGGGGCTGTCGGCACTGAGCGGCGGTGGCTCGGACGTAGTTTCCTCCTTGGATTCACCGACCGTCTGCGCTTCACGTTATTAGCCAACGCGAACAATGTAAACGAGAGCAGGCATGTTGGGCAGTCCGACCAGTGGAGTCCTGCACGACAGCCTCGTTCATTGACAACGACGCGCAGCGTGGCTGGGGAAGTCAGTTATCAGGCACAGGACGAAAGCGTAAAGGAGACATTCCGCACCGACTATACCTCTTCGACCGACGAGCAGGCCATGAGACAGCACCGCGAGCAGTTTCTTGACGGCTATACACCGACATCACTCACCGAGTCGTTCAACCGCATGGGCAATAGGAAACTGAACCTTCACAACTCGCTGACTCTGAGAAAGCCTTTCTGGCTCCATACCGACGCCGACTTCAATTATGCCAAGCGCGACGGCTCATTCAACTCCGCTTTCGACGAATGGGACGACAGCCTGACGGTCTCACAGCGCACCGTCGGCATGAGCGAGGGCAAGGCGTGGAGTGCTTACCTTGAAACGCAGGGTGCATTTAATATAGGAAAGAAACTGCACTTAGACTTTTATGCCAAGGTGGAGCATACGAGCGACGAGAGTGAACAAGCCAACAGATACAATACCAGCGGCAAAACGTCAAGCATTCAGCATAATAGCAACGACCTTTTCAACCGCAGCACGTGGGGCACGGCACATGTGGGCTACGCCAAAGAGGTGACCAAGAACCTTCATGTAAACCTCACCGACTTCTTCTTCATCCGCAAACAGCACAACCGCGACTACCTCTATCATCCCGACACATTACTGCTACCCTCACAGATAGATGCCCTCGCAGCCATCACCGACCCGAACAACTCTTACGACAGCCGTGACATGGACTGGACAAACAACATTGTCATCATGTTCATGAAAAAAACCTACTACACCCACCCTGACATACACATAAAGGTGGACTATGCACGATGGCAGTTATATCTTCGTGTACCGCTGCAACATGAGCGGCTAAACTATCGGCGGGGTGCGCTCGACACGCTGGCGACCCAGACCGTGTTATTGCCTAATCTCACCTTCAATTACCGAAACGTGTGGAGAGACGGACAGCGCGACTTCCGATTCAGCACCGATTTTTCACAGGAACGAACCCTCCTAACAGACCACATCAATATCCGCGACGACAGCCAACCGCTCATCGTGAAATTGGGAAATCCCGACCTGAAACCCTCGGCTGTCACCAAACTCACCGCTGAATACTATGGCAAGACAAGTCAGAAGAATGGGATGTACCACCTCTCTGCCTCCTTCAAATACCACCACCGTGATGTGGCGCAGTCGGTTACCTACAATCCCGCCAAGTGTGTCTATACCTATAAGCCTATGAATATCAGTGGTGCCTGTGGCGCTCATGCCATCTTCAGCACCGACCAAGGTATCGACAAGAAACGCTACTGGACGTGGCACGTCAATGTTGGAGCCCTCTGGGACCATGCCAAAGACCACACCATGCTGGAGGGGCAGACGGAGAGCCATGTCAATACGGTAAACACCTACGCACTCAACAGCGGGGCTAACATCCGCTTCAACCGGAAGACGCTCAACATCCGTGCCGTGGGCTTCATCAATTGGCGACACAGCGAGGGGCAGATGCGTAACTTCTCTATACTTAACGCTCTCGACTTCGAATATGGATTTGAAACCACCTACACCCTGCCACGTACCAAGACCACCCTCTCTGCCGACGGTACGATGTTCAGTCGGCGCGGTTATGGCAGCAACGAACTGAACAGCAACGACTTTGTAGTCAATGCCTCCATCAGCCAACCCCTCTTCAAAGGCAAGCTCATCGCCCGCATCGAGGCGTTCGACTTGCTGCACCAACTCACATCAACCCAATACACAGTGAACGCCCAAGGCCGCACTGAGACATGGTACCGCTCCCTGCCGCATTACATCATGGCACATTTAGTGTATCATTTCAATAAGAATCCAAAGAAGTGATAGGCTATGAAAAAGATATTCGTGACCATGATGGCCTTATTGCCGACGTTAGCAGCACAGGGGCAAACCATTACCCTTGTGGGTCAGGTGCAGGATGTGTTCCTGAAAAGACCACTCGTGGCGAAGATTTCTGTCTATGAGACGGACAGCACGACGTGCGTCTTGGATTCCGTGCATGTGGAAAGGATTGAGGATGTGAATGGCAACATCATCATTGCGCCCTATTATGCGCCTGTCAAGGCCGTTCAGCATGACTATCTGATACGGGCAGAACTGTCGGGTTACGATGTGGCGTGGCAGGAGGTGTCGGTAACGAACACTACGGAGAAAGAACTGGCGGTGCCGCTTATCAAGATGCGACGGGCGCGGCACGTCACACTCAATGAGGTGGTGGTGACGGCGACAAAAGTAAAGATGTTCTATCGGGGCGACACGCTGATATATGATGCCACGGCCTTTAACATGCCCGACGGCTCGATGCTCGATGACCTCATCCGCCAGATGCCGGGCGTGACGATGAACGACGAAGGCGAGATATTCGTCAACGGCAAGAAGGTGGACGAGCTGCTGCTCAACTCGCGCTCATTCTTCGGCGGCAACAAACAGATACTCTTGGAGAACCTACCTTACTACACGGTGAAGCATATCAAGGTGTATAACAAGATGGACAAGCGAGACGAAATATTGGGGCGCGACGATGGCCTGAAGCAATACGTGATGGATGTCAACCTGAAACAGGAGTACCAGCGCGGATATATTGCGAATGTGGAGGGGGCAGCGGGAACGCATGGCCGCTGGCTGGGACGTATGTTCGGACTGGGCTTCACCGACCTGTACCGATTCACCCTGCTTGGCAATGTCAACAATGTCAACGAGACGCAGCACATCGGCAAGACGGGTTCATGGTCGCCTGACCGTACACCGAGGTCGCTGATAACCACGCGCAGTGTGCGGTCGGAGATTGACTACCAATCAAGAGACCAGATGATTGAAGAGACGTTCCGCACGGAGTTCGTATCGTCAAGCGAAGACAAGGAGATGCGCCAAAGCCGTGAGCAATTTCTTGCGGGTAGCAATCCGTTGTCCGTCACCGAGCGCACAGGCAAGTCGAGCAATTGGAAGCTTGCACTGGAGAACTACTTCACCATGTATGCACCGCTCTATCTGATGATTAACACGGATTTCAACTATGGCAAGCGCGACGGCAAGTCCAACTCCATGTTCCAACAATTTGGCGATACGCTCACGGCTTCTATGCGCACCATCGGCATGAGTGAGGGTACTTCGTGGAATGGCATGGTGCAAGTGATAGGCGACATCAAGGGCTATACATACATTGTCAAAGTAGATCACAACAGTGACAAGTCGGAGAGTGCCAGCCACTACGACACGCAGAACTATGCCACACCATCGTTGGAGCAACGCTATAACGTTGGCGACTATGACAAGCGGATGACGGCTGGCGAACTATTTCTTGACCATATCGGCAAGTTGACGGAGAGGATGCAGTTCAGGATTAAGAATAGGACGGGGCTGTCACGAACCGCTACCCACGACTATCTCTATCATCCCGACACGTTGCTGCTGGCCTCCCAATTGGATGCACTGGCCGCCATTACCGACGTGAACAACAGCTATGACAGCAAGCTACGCTCTCTGACGAACACGACGGAAATCAGTTTTTATACGCGCAACGAACTACAGCCCAACAAGAAATCGTGTACCAACTGGCAGCTTGGGTTGCAAGTGCCATTCACCCGCCACACCCTCGACTACCAGCGAGGCTCCATCGACACGCTTGCCAAGAACACGACGCTGTTTGTCACGCCGTGGCTGTCGTATGGAAGAAAGACGGCAAAGAACCATGAGCTTCACCTCAACGTTAGGCATACAGAGACCACGGCCAACATCTACGACATGATCAACTATCGTGACGACAGCAATCCGTTAGTGGTGAAACTGGGTACGTCAGGGCTGAAAGGCCACGCCAGCACCGACTTCGGAGCAGAGTTTTTCAGCCGTGGCAGCGGGCATAGCCAGAAACAGTGGAACGCCTCGGCCTCGTTTAACTATCATCATCGCGACGTGTCTCAATCGGTCATGTACAATCCCGCAAGCGGTGTCTAT
>JAFRRN010000067.1 GCA_017428055.1 Prevotella sp. | reverse complement strand
AATCTGTAAGTTATGTATCCTTTAATAGCAAAGAAAAGACCATTTTTGAACTTGATTTAGGGTTCAGAAATGGTCTTTTCCTATTAGAAAGTTTCAATTTGTGAGATTTTCAAAATAGCATTTGCATTTTGACACACCCTCGTTCTCGTAAGGATGATACCGTATTGTGATGTGGTGTCTTAGAAGTCGCCCCCGCCGAAGCCTCCTCCGCCAAATCCTCCTGGCATGTCGGGGAATGACGGTGCTGGCTCCTTGCCAATGTCAAGCAATAGTTTCACGAGTGCGCGGCGACGGTGGCTCCACGTGGGATAGTTATCGGCGCGGAGTGTCCTTGGCTTGAAGTTTGGCATCTGGAATGGACCTTGCATGAAATCGAGAGTGCTTGTGGTAATGATGCAGGGGCGGGTCTTACCATCAGCCAACAAGCGGTCGGCAATGGCATCGGCACCTCCCACCTTGAACCAACTCTCCATGGTGTCTCCCTTGCCAGGCACTAATTGGATGAAAATGGGCATGTTCATTTGCCCCTGTTGCATGGGTGCAACGTACCAAGCCTCATTGCGTTCAAGGTCATAGCTGGTACGCCCATGTGGGATGTCTCCCTGCGAAGCGTAGTTGAAAGGTGAACGGGGATTGTCGGCGATGCTCCACTTGAATCCCTTGTCTGGTGAAAGATACATGTTGTTGGGGTCTGCCACCTGTGTGCCGTCAACGACGAAACAATACTTAAAGGTATCAAAGAGGAACTCGTGCATCGTGACACTCCACACACCGTCGCTGTCGCGTTGCATGGCGATGTTGTTGGGAAGCATCTCCACGTTCAGTTCCACGCATCGGGCATCAGGGGCTTTCATGCGGAAAATGACGCTTTGCTCGGTATATTCCGGCGAGATGATAGGGCGCGGGAAGAGACGAGCCATCACGCCGGGGGTGAACTGCTGTTCCTTTCCCGTGGCGGCAGGGGTGGGGTGGACAGTCTGCATGGCAGCCTCGGCAGCTTTCTTGTTGAAGAGCAATGGCAACGTCTTGGTAAGGAAATACTTGGCGTTCATCCATGTATGCCCGAACTTATCGTTGGTGAACTCCTTGACGGAGCGGATGCCTTTCTGGTCAAGGAACTGCATGTAGTCGCGGGCGTTGCCATAGAGGAAGTCATCGGTACCCACACCGAGCCAGAAGAGGTGTATCTTCTTGTTCGTCTCGGCGGCTTGGTCGTAGACATCGGGGATGTCGGTTGATGTGAATGAGCTATAGGAACAAAGATACGAGAACTTGTCGAGGTTGCTCAAGCCATTGAACAATGCTTGGTTCCCACCACGTGAGAACCCGCCGATGGCGCGGTTGTCGCGGTCGGGCTTGGTGCGGTAGTTCTTGTCGATGTAGGGCATCAAGTCGTTGATGAAGTCCTTGCTGAAGACATCACCACCGAAACGGGTGGCTGGCATCCCACCAGCCTCCACCGCCTTGGCGGGAAGGAGTTTGTAGGGGTTGCCGTATGGCAGAACGATGATCATTTCCTTGGCTTGCTTGGAAGCCAACAGATTGTCGAGAATGTAATTCACTCGTCCCACCTTGTAATATACTTCCTCGGTGTCGGTGGTGCCGCTGATGAGATAAAAGACAGGGTATTTCTTCTGCCAGTCGGTTTGGTAGTTAGGTGGGAGATAAACCAAGGCGGTGTTGGTGCCGCCAAGGCTCTTGGAATAATAATGGACGTACTCCATCCTGCCATGGGCAACGTCGTCGCGGATGTCATGAGGCAACACGCCGTCGCGGCTCTTGATTTCGAGGAGGCTGTTCTTAAAACCCTCGTTGGGAAAGTACTGGGGGTTGGCGGGATCCATCACGCTGATGCCGTCTACGATGTAACAATAGGGGTACATGTCGGGGGCGGCGGGTCCAAGGGTCACCGTCCATGTCCCGTCGGCATCACGGGTCATCTCCGTACGTCCGGCAAATTGCACGTCAACCATGACGGAACGTGCCGAATCGTTCCGATACCGAAACGTCACCGTACCATCGTCGTTTGTACGGGGCTGCGCATGGGCTGTTGCCGCAAGAGCCAGCAACCATACCGTTAATTGTGTCTTTAAGTTTTTCATGATTGATTCCTTTTCGTTCTATTATATCAAAATATTTGTGTTAGATGGGATTATCTTGGAAGGATAACACGGTAATTGCCACTCAGATGCATAAAGGCAAAGAGACGCAGCAAACCATCGTAATAGGCATCGAAATAACCATCCTCGTAGGGAACGTGTTTGGCATTCCATAGGGCATCGACAAACTCCTTGCTCTTGTCGTGTGAACACATCATCGAGGCGGCAGCGGTCGTGGCAACGAGCCCGATGCTATGGCGCAGTTTGCGAACCCCGCCCGCTTGCAAGATCTCATCGTCCTCTGGCAGGCTCCCATCCACGCGATATTGATCGACAAACGTATCAACGCCTTGGGAATAGAAAAAGTCTTGGATGCGTTCACCATATTGACGCTGCCATTCGCCATCGGAACAACTCCACTCATAGTCAAGGGCGATATTCATCGGCACACGCCACGAGTCGTAACGGAAATTGTTGTTGCCGAAACGACGGGGCGCATTGGTGGGTGAACCAGGGAATCTTGGCATCTGCATCTGTGAACCGTCGTATTGGCACATATCGGCATTTAGTCCCGTCTTCTCGTCGATAGCCTTGTGCAAAAACTCACGGCTCTTGGCGGCACATTCATTCCAATAGTCGGCTCGACCATCGTCTGCCCATCTCGCCCAAACCTCGTAAAAGGCGGGAATGTGATAGGAAGGGTCTGTAAGACGCTGGCCAAAGCCATCGGGAGTAAAGGTGATGAGCTGTGTCTCGGGGTCAATCAGGTACATCTTTTGCGGACCTGACTGTTGTCGGAACCCACCCATGCCACCAAAGGCGGGTGTATGCTCTGGCTCAAATTCTCGGGGTTGGATGCAATTGAGGATGTGCTGTGCCTCGGCTTTGTAATTGATGCCAGTATGGTTTCCCCATCGGTTTGAGGCAAAGAGCAACGCAGTGATATAATATAATTCTCCATCGGAGGCAGCCCCTTCGGCATTGTGCCTTCCATCGAGTTTGCAGCTCCATGCGAAATAGCCTTTTCGACTGCCTTCTTGGTGTTGCATATACTTCTTGCTCCATCGCCACAGGCGGTCGAAGATGTCTTTCTCGCTGAACTGTACCGCTATCATCATGCCATACGACATCCCCTCCGTGCGGACATCGTGGTTTTTGATGTCGGAGATATACCCCAACGTATCGCCCACCTCGAAATAGACTTTGTTAGAGCCGTGGAAGACATCGTTGAAGACTTCTTTCAACTTTGCATTGACATCCTCCTCGTTGTAACCCATTTCGACGAAGAGGTTGCGATACATTCCCGTCTCAAAACCACCCTTGCTCCATGGAGTGAGTGCCATTGAATAGGATGATAGCATCATGAGCCAAACGAAAATAGCGGCTCTTTTCATTTAGAGGAATCAAATTTGGCATTCTTCTCGATAGTCCATCCTTGGCGTTTTGAGAGACCACACTTCTTTCCCTTGAACATCTTGGCAGCTTGCTTGTCGCCCTTGAGTTGCCAATCCAACCAAGCCAAGGCAACCACGGTGAACTCGCCGCCATGCGGTTCACGATAGGTTCCGCCATGTCCCACGGGGAAGTTGGTGGCGCAAGCGGGTACGTGGTCGATGCGATGGAAATCATCCATGCCATTGCCGTATGCAATATCTTTCTCGCCACCGAGGATATAAATGATGGGGGTGTGGATTTCCTTCAATTTGTCTTTCTTGGGCATGGGCATTCCGCCAACGGCACTCCCCGCATTCTCGGCATTGAAGAGGCCGCTGTTGCAAATCATCAACGTCTTGATACGAGGGTCGGCACAGTTGTAGAGTGTCTGAAGGCCGCCGCACGACATCCCTGCCACACAGATGTTCTTCACGTCAACCTTTTGGTAATAGGGTGAGGTGGGGTCGGCATTCTGTGCGATAATCCAATCGATAGACTCAATCTGTTGTTCAGACCTTGACATCGGACCTCTGTACCATTCGTCGGTCATGGGGATGTTGCCCGTTGCCAACACGATGTAACCATGCGACGCTATCTCGTTGAGGAAGTTGATATGCTCGAAAGGTGAGTTGGCGCAAGCCCCATTGCCCCATACCAATACGGGCAAGGGGTTCTTCTGGCTGAACGCAGAGAGGTCTACCGGTGCGAGGATTGTATGCTCTGGGAGCGTTGCGTCTTCTTTCATAATGGCCTTATAAGCACCCGTTCCGCCATCCTCAATGATGCGCGACCTGCCACCCCTGACGGCATCGAGGAAATTGACCATCTTCCGTAAATTCTCCTCGCTATACATTCCCATGCCATGTCCACCCTCTGGTACGAAGGTAGCTTCGGTCTTGACACCAGCGGCTTGCAGCAACTCATAGAACTTCTTACCTTGGCAACAAGGCACGACATTGTCTTTCTCGCCATGGAAGATGATGATGGGCGGGTCGTTCTTGTCAATGTAATTCGTAGCACTCAGGCTCAAGTATTTATCGGGTTCCTTGGATAGCTTGGAGTCGAGCAGAACATCCTCTGGGCTGTTTTCGCCCATCGTCATGTGGTCGCCACAATCCATCGCTGTCAAGTCAACAGGGCCTGACCAATCACAGGCGGCATTGATGGTACTGCTCTCGTTGGTGAAGTTGCCCAAAGTTCCCTCAAGGTCGATGTCAACATAGCCGACCCTCGTCTGCTTGGTGCCGCTTGTCGTGGCTGCCGTGGAAGACAAATGACCGCCAGAGGAGAAACCGCTGGTGGCGATGAACGAGGTGTCGAACTTATATTTCTTCGCTTCACCACGCACAAAGCGAACGACAGCCTTGATGTCGTGGATCTGGGCTGGCCATTTTGCGTCCATGCTTGAACGATGGTTGGGGCATACGACGGCATAGCCTGCCTCAAGCAACGCCTTGACAATGGTACCAAGGTCGGCTGCTCCCTTGCTGCTGTTGCTGAACCATGCGCTGCCATAGATGTGGATGACCACTGGATAGGCCGTCTTCTCCTCCTTGGGCAGATAGATGTCGCAAGTGTGGAAGGCTTGATCATCCCCTGCATAATTGACATCTTTCCACTCTTGGGATGTTTCCAACTTCACTTGGGGCATTTGGAAACCGCCGAAGCCGCCGGCGGGCTGTGCCGAAATACCAACCGCACTTGCGGCGAATAATGATAATAAGATAATTTTCTTCATATTGTGAGTTTGTTATGTTTTTGAGTTTATAACGCTACAAAGATACAAAAGTATTGGCATGGTTGTTTTTGCCATTGTATCATATTCTATCACTTATGTTTCTTTTTGCGTGAAACGGCACATCAGGCAAGTTCGTATAAATGATGCCCATATATCGGATGAGGCATCTAATGCATAGGTTTATGAATATCAAACCATAGCTTTGTGACGTGGAAAGCTATGGTTTGCAAAAGGTAAATTGGATTAAAAGAACAACATGGGCAATGAGTTCTTGCACTTCTGGGCAAGTTCGCCTTTCATGCGGGTGATGGCGGTATGGAAGAAAAAGGCGGTAAGGTGTTCGTCTGTGCCTTCTGTGCGAATTTGCTTGAGGGCAGAGATATAGGCGGCACGGTCTTTCAACTCAATAATGAGTAAAGGATGGTTGGCTCGAAGCAGGATGAAGTTAGAGAGCAGGCGGCCTGTCCTACCATTACCATCACGGAAGGGATGCAGGTACTCGTAATATCCATGCCATTTCGCAGAGACGATTAATGGGTGCTGACCGTCGTTGATGGCACGTTCCGTTGATTCCATTAGGTTGGGAACGCGGGCTATCAGCGTCTCATGGTCACCAAACACCGTATCGCCAGCTGCCATGTCCTCTGTGGTATATTCACCAGGTATGGCTTCGGGAGTCCGATAATTAAGCGTGTGTTCTGTTACCAAACGATTCACCTCTTTTAATAATGCTTCATCAAAAGGGTGGTCTATATGGCTCGCCATATAGTCAAAGGCATGAAAATGGTCTGCCATTTCTGTACATTCCAATAACGAGTGTCCTTCAGGAATCATTGCCATTCCCTGTTCGCGAAGGATTCTCGTATCGTCAACAGTAAACGAGTTCCCCTCAATGGCACAAGAATGGGCAGAGAACAGAATCTCGTTATATTCCATCCACTGCCGATGCCCCATCCTATCGGCTATCTTTTGCTGATACTCCTGTCGGATAAGCTCGTATTCTTCTATTTCCTTCTCAAACATCGTTGCAAAGATACAAAATAATCCCACAATTGTCATGCTTGAACATAAAAACTTAAGACAGGTTAAACTTAATGATCGAATCTAATACTACTGAAAGATTCCATGAATGGTGATTATTTGTTATATTTGCATTGTGGTTATTATAAACAATATTGAAAATAATATGAGTAAAGCAAAATTAAAGAAGCACTTGATGATGCTGCCAAAGGAACGTATTGTTAATATTGTCCTCGAACTCTATGATGCACGTAAAGAAGCAAAAGAGTTCCTCGATTTCTATCTTGAACCCAATGAAGACAAAAAACTGGAAGAATACAAAGCTATCATTCGCGAAGAGTTCTTTCCTAAACGAAGAATAGAGCCACAATGTCGCTTCACCGTGTGCCGTAAAGCCATTTCCGACTTCAAGAAACTAAAACCGCACCCCATGTGTATTGCCGACCTTATGCTATATTATATAGAATGTGGCGTGGAGATGACCGTCATGTACGGAGATATGTGGGAACAATTTTACACGGCTCTCGAGAACAACTTTGACAAAGCGATGGCTTATATCTGTCAGAACGGCTATGGAGAACCTTTTCGTGAACGCATCGAACGAATGCTCCATGAGGCAGAACATTGCGGTTGGGGTTTCCCCGATACGCTATGGGATATGTACTATGAACACATGCAATCAAATGGGTATGATGTAGACATTTCCTAAAACACTGCTGCACAAGCCTTTTAATATCAATCAGTCTTTCAAGAAGAGACTTCTTTTGTCGGGCTACAGACATATTGTATCGTGTTTGCATATTGATGAGCATTTCTGGATTGATGCCAAGAGCAGCCTCCATCATTAGTGCAAAGTCGGTCGTTACTGGACGTTTGCCATTCAAAGTTACAATTGGTTCAGTACACTACCTACATAAACCATCTTAACTTATTATATATCAAGCTATTGTACGATGTATGCTACCAAAACTACATCAAAGGCTTTATGATAATTATATGATACTTGTGGACGAATGCCTCTAATGTGCGCTTTACGAAGGATAATGCTTACCTCCAACGTTAGCCAACAATCTGTACTGAGGATGGAAGCATGGTGAAAGAGTATGTGCCTTATTGAAGTACCCCCAAAAGTTAGACAAAAAACTTTTGGGGGACACTTCATATTGACCCATCCTCTTGGTTAGATAGTTAGACTGTATTTACCAATCGTCTTTTGTAGCCTCTCTCTTCTCAATGAACTCTTTTAAACTTTGAGATAGTTTTATAAAAGTATTATCACATACAGGCTTGGCATATTCATAAAAATGCCTATAATACATACGATATGATGACTTTTCGAAACGTCCACCGAGTGTTTTAAGATCTTCAGGAAGTGAATCAAGGACAGCTCCCATCGCATTGTCATACATAACTTTCTTTTCAGGACGATGATTAAAACTATTCATAGAAAATTTAAGACGACCATCTTTGAATTGAACGTCTATCAAATAGTCAATATAACCACTCATGCCACTATAAGTCAATTTGCTTATTTCGAGAATGGCCGTTCCTCTTCCTGTTAGTTCTTTTCCTGAATTTTGATCCTGCAAAACAGCCTCCGAATTATGATAGGTCTGTGCAAACCAGTTTCGTGTCAAGTCATAGAGAGTCTGTGCATCTGCACCTTTTTTGTCAATTACAATACTATAACTCAATGGTTTTTGTGCAAAGCACCCGATACAGGTGATTGCTAAAAGAAACGTTACTAATGTTTTATTCATTATCACAAAAATAAAAAAAGGCGCAACCATTCGATACTCATCAGAATCCTGGTTACCGCCAAGTGACCATCCACACAACAAGCACGAATAATCCACGCCTATTAAGCGTGAACCTTCAACTGCTTGTTCTTGTGTGTGAATATTGGCGGTATTCGGACTCTTAGAACAAGAGCAAAAGCTTCAAATAAGTACGAACAGAAACGCTAATCTGTAAGTTAATTAAATAAGGTATCCTACCACCGTCATGATGCGATGGAGATGAGAGGGGGTACTAAATTATATCAAGGAAGTATTTTATGGCAGATTGCAGGGAGTCAAGGTCGTTTTTGATAGTGTTGAGAACCATTTCTGCGTCAACTTCGAAATAGCCATGGGCGACACGGTTTCTCATGCCGATAATGTCCTTCCATGGAATATCTGGACGTTTTGGCAGTAGCTCTCCGTTAGAATGTTCGTCAATCTGTTTAATGCCTTCTCCGATAGTCTTTATGAGCATACAATTAGCAGCCAGTTTCTGCATTCCCAAGGACGAAAGATAGTAGTCGTCTGCATTCACTACATCCTCATTCCAATCCTTCAACTGACCTATCGCAGTATTGATTTGCTCAAGCGTATATTTGATTCGGTTACGCTTCTCCAATGACGTAAATTCCATCATGTTCAATGTTTTGAAGTAGGTAGGGGCGTATGTGCTTATGCATCCTAATGACATCGACATCGCTACCTTCATGCTGCTCACCACGGGAGACTGAACCAAAAAGGCGCAATGTACGTACTCCGAATTGAGTGCGGATTTCATCGGAGTGAGCTTTTATGAGATTGATGTATTCGTTGGTCTGTTTCATCTGCCATACAACTTAAATAATGGTTGTGAGGCACACAAAGCCTCACAACCAATCAGAAGTTAGTCAGCCAACTTTGCCTTGATGAACTCGCGGTTCAGGCGGGCGATATTAGCGATGCTTTCGTTCTTCGGACAAACGGCCTCGCAAGCGCGGGTGTTGGTGCAGTTACCAAAGCCAAGCTCTTCCATACGCATCACCATTGCCTTGGCACGGCGTGCAGCCTCTGGGCGGCCTTGCGGGAGAAGGGCGAGTTGTGATACCTTGGAACTGACGAAGAGCATGGCAGAGCCATTCTTACATGCCGCCACGCAAGCACCACAACCGATGCACGTTGCGCAGTCCATTGCCTCGTCGGCATTCTCCTTGGGAATCAGGATGGCGTTGGCATCTTGTGCTTGTCCTGTACGAACAGATGTGTAACCGCCAGCTTGGATAATCTTGTCGAATGCGCCACGGTCAACCATACAGTCCTTAATCACGGGGAAGGCAGCACTACGCCACGGCTCCACGGTAATCACGTCGCCATCGTTGAAGCGGCGGATGTAGAGTTGGCAGGTCGTTGCGCCACGCTCTGTCTTCCCATGTGGTGTACCATTGATATATAGAGAGCACATACCGCAGATACCCTCGCGGCAGTCGTGGTCGAATACGAATGGTTCCTGTCCCTCGTTGATCAGCTCTTCATTCAAGATGTCAAGCATTTCCAAGAACGAGGTGTCGTCAGGAATATTCTTCATTTCATGTGTATCGAAATGGCCAGTGTCCTTAGGACCGTTCTGTTTCCAATACTTCAGTGTGAATGATATATTCTTTGCCATGATTAATTCTTATAATTACGTGTTTGTACCTTTATTGCCTCATATTCCAATGGCTCCTTGATGAGTTCGGGAGCTTTGGTGTCATCGCCCTGGTACTCCCAGCATCCTACATAGAAGAAGTCCTTGTCGTTACGCTTGGCCTCGCCTTCCTCCGTCTGGTGCTCCTCGCGGAAGTGTCCGCCGCAGCTTTCCTCGCGGTGGAGGGCATCATTGGCAACCAACTCACCCATGAGGATGAAGTCGCGTAGGTGGATGGCCTTGTCGAGTTCTATGTTCAGACCCTCTTTCGTACCAGGCACGAAAAGGTTGCTGTCGAACTCCTTACGCAGTTCTCTCATCAGTTTCAAGCCTTTCTCAAGGCCGGCCTTCGTACGTCCCATGCCAACATACTCCCACATGATGTGGCCGAGTTCCTTATGGATGGAGTCAACGCTACGCTTGCCCTTGATGTTCATCAGGCGGTCGATTTCGGCATTCACAGCCTTCTCCGCTGCGTCAAACTCTGGCAGGTCGGTAGAGAGATGCGGCCAAATCTCCTGGTCGGCAAGATAGTTCTGGATGGTGTAAGGCAACACGAAGTAGCCGTCTGCCAATCCTTGCATCAGTGCGGAAGCGCCGAGGCGGTTGGCTCCGTGGTCGGAGAAGTTACACTCACCGATGGCGAAGAGGCCGGGGATGGTGGTCTGCAACTCATAGTCAACCCAGATACCGCCCATCGTATAGTGAACGGCGGGGAAGATCATCATCGGCTTGTAATACTTCACGCCATTGATTTCATTGGCAAGCTCTCCTGGGAAAACGTCGGTAATCTCCTCATACATCTCGAAGAGGTTGCCATAGCGTTGCATAATCTGGTCGATGCCGAGGCGGTTGATACTCTCCGAGAAGTCGAGGAACACAGCCAAGCCCGTGTTATTCACGCCAAAGCCGTGGTCGCAACGCTCCTTGGCGGCACGGCTTGCCACGTCGCGAGGCACCAAGTTACCGAATGCAGGATAACGACGTTCCAAATAATAGTCGCGATCCTCCTCAGGAATCTCCCATCCTTGCTTTGTACCAGCTTGTAAAGCCTTTGCGTCTTCAATCTTCTTGGGAACCCAGATACGACCGTCGTTACGCAAAGACTCCGACATCAACGTCAACTTCGACTGCTTGTCGCCATGTACGGGAATACATGTGGGGTGAATCTGCACGTAGGATGGATTTGCAAAGTAAGCACCCTTACGGTAGCACTGGACGGCAGCGGTACAGTTGCAACCCATAGCGTTTGTAGAGAGGAAGTATGTGTTTCCGTAACCACCCGTTGCGATCACGACGGCGTTAGCACTGAAACGCTCCAATTTACCCGTTGTCAAGTCCTTGGCGATGATTCCACGCGCCCGACCATTGACAATAACAATGTCTTCCATCTCGTAGCGGGTGAAGAGTTTCACCTTGCCCTCTTCCACCTGACGGCTCAATGAACTGTAAGCACCCAATAGGAGTTGCTGACCCGTCTGTCCCTTTGCATAGAATGTACGGCTCACCTGTGCGCCACCGAAAGAACGGTTTGCCAACATGCCGCCATATTCACGTGCGAAGGGAACACCCTGTGCCACGCATTGGTCGATGATATTGTTAGACACCTCTGCCAAACGATAAACGTTAGCCTCACGGGCACGATAGTCACCACCTTTCACGGTGTCGTAAAATAGGCGATAAACCGAGTCGCCATCGTTCTGGTAGCACTTAGCGGCATTGATACCACCCTGTGCGGCAATGGAGTGTGCGCGGCGTGGCGAGTCTTGGATGCAGAAGTTATACACATTGAAACCCATCTCTGCCAATGAGGCGGCGGCGGAGGCACCAGCCAAACCCGTTCCTACCACGATGACATCGAGTTTCAGTTTATTCTTGGGATTAACCAGACGTTGGTGAGCCTTATACTCTTTCCACTTCTCTGCTACTGGTCCCTCAGGTATTTTTGAATCTAATACTTTAGCCATTTTTTCAAAACTTAAATAATGAAAAATTAAAACAATTCAAATGATTAGCACTTGCAGTCCTCGCATTGGCAGGGGGCGCAGGCACAGGCACAGCCTTCTTTCTCAGCACATTTGCAGGGGTCGCACTTGCAGTCAGTGCATTTGCAGCTTTTCTCCTCGCCACATTGACAGGGGTCGCACTTGCAATCCTCGCATTGGCATTTTTCCATCATGTCACAGGTCTTTGCCGAAGCCTTTTCGCATGGAGTCGGCATCACGCATTCCGTCTTTGCCTTGCAGCAGTCGGCCTTGCAGAGGCTCGGGGCGCACTTGAAGGCGAATGCCAAAACAACGAAGAGGAAGCCCAGCATGAGAAGCGTGACATAGACCATTCCTATCGCTTTCCAACGACAGAACCACGTCTTGCCATTCCAGCCGAATGTCTGTATGGCACTCCAGAATCCATGAGAGAGGTGGAACCATATTGCCACAATCCAGATTACATACAGCACGACGTAGATGGGGTTGCTGAAAGTCGTCACTATCTTTCCGAAACCGTCAGCGGGAGCTGGGTCGGAGTGGATGGATGGGAACAACTCGGCAAACATCATGTTGTACCAGAAGTTGAACAAGTGGAGCAGCAAGCCGAGCAGGATGATGATGCCCAACACGAGCATGTTCTGTGAAGCCCACTCCACCTTATCGGGCTTGGCCGTCACCTCATAGCGCGAGACGCCACGGGCGCGGCGGTTTTGAGCGGTCAGGATGAAGGCATACACGATGTGGATCACTGCCAGTGCCGCCAGGCCGAGCGTTGCCGCCACGGCATACCAGTTGGCACCGAGCAATTCGCAAATCATGTTGTAGGCTTCACCTGAGAAAAGTGCCACGACGTTCATGCAGCAATGGAACGTCAAGAACAGGATTAGCGCGATGCCGGTAACCGACATCACGACTTTTCTACCAATCGATGAATTGATTAACCACATAATTGATTGAATTTAAAATATATAAGTTTTCTGATTTCCTGTTTGCATTATTTTGCAAATATACCTATTTTTGGTGATACCACAAAGCATTTTGTTAAAAAACATAATAAATGTTTATTATCAGGAGCATGATAGAAAGGGAAATGATGCAAAAAAGGCTGGCACACGAAAGATGCGCCAGCCTTGAATATGTTTGCGTCAAGCAATGATTACTTCACGATGACCTTCTTCACGACGGTCTTGCCGTTCTTGTCAGTTGTCTTGATGATGTTGACACCCTTCACCGTCGTGTTCACACGGCGTCCGTCGGTGGTGAATATCTCGTTGTTGATGATTTCCCTTGCGGCAATCTCGCCAACGCCCGTGGTTTCCTTGATAGGATCTTCCGGTCCGAGGTATTCGAGTTTCCAGTCAGAGAAGGGTACCCAGTCGAGCGACTTGCCGTTCTTGTTGGAGAGACCGAGTTTCAGCAATCCCGTGTTGTCCACATAGCATACCACCTTGTTCTCATAGAATCCCGGGAACTCGAAGCGGTTGGCGGCAGCCACGCGCATGTTGGGATAGTAATAGGTAACAGGTGAGTATGCGTCGGTGATTGTATCTTCAATGGCTGTCCAAGCACTTCCGTCACCATCGGCACCTTGCAGGATATACCTGTCATCCTCGTTCTCGGGAATGAAGATCCAGCGAGCCAAATCCACGGAGTCGCCGTTGGCGAACAACTTGGCGCGTGGGTCAAACTCTGGCACGTCGGTCTTGTCGGCCTCTGCGAGCATATCCAGCTTGCCCAATGACTCGGCATAGCCATAACGCCAGATCTTGGTGTCCACGCCAGTACCCTCTTGGCGATAGAGTGCGCGTACCGATACGCGGTAACTTCCCTCGGGGAGACGTTTGATCTCTTGGAAGATCTCAAATCCCTTGTTCCAACCCTCGGCGATACCGATGTTGCCCTCAGAATTAGACTGCTGCTCCACGGTCACGACACCTTCGAATCCTTCTGCCTCGCTCCATCCAGTCTTACCGTCAAGATACTTCGGGTTGGTGATACGAGCGGTATAGTCGATAGGATAGTCTGTGCCAGGGACGTTCTGCAAGTCGATGATGGCATCTGCGATGCGGTCAATCTGCTCTTGTACCTGGTCGTCGCTGTAAGAACCAGCTGCCAAGCCTTCCTCAATCTCTGCGTTCAGGGCGGTAGCGTTGGCAATAGCCTCGTCGGATGCCTTGTCGGCATAGTCGATGATGGCTTGTGCCAGCTTCTCGTTCTCTGTCTTCAGCCTGCTATAGGTGTCGATGCTTGCCTGTGTGGCATCCTTCACGGCACCGAGTGCCACGTAAGCGTCAATCAGGGCGTTGCCCTCAGTTGCACCCTCGGCAGCAGCGATGGCATTGTTCAGCCTCTGGCGTGCCTCGTTAGACATCGGGTATTCGAGCAAAGCCTTTGCCTCGTCGATGGAAGTCTGCGCCACAGGAAGCAGATTGTCTACATCCTTGCCAAGGAAAGTCAGTTTGAAGTCATCCCAAATAGTCCAGGCATATCCTACCACTGTACCCTTGATACCGATCTTCACTGGCTCGCCCGTGGCGATGAAGTCCACGTACATGTCATACCAGTCAACGTTCTCGTTGGTGAAGAGTTCGTCTGCTCCCGTACAGTTGTTGGGATAATAATAGGTCACGCCGTCGATAGTGGCGGTGTAGGAGTTTCCGTTGGGGAAGTACTCTGCCTTCTCCTCATCGGTATAGCCCTTCACGTAGATGTCGGGGAAGGGGAATTGCGATGCGCTACCATAGAGGTATGAGCTTACCTTCTGGTATGCGGGGTCGGTCTGGTAGGTGCTGTAGTTGGTCGTTGAGCGATACCAGCCCTTCGTGGAGAGGCGGAATGCGCCCTTCGGCAGATTCACATACTGGTAAACATCAATCGTACTGGTGGCACTTGTGCCGTTCCACTGCTCAACCACCTGGATGGTGCCGGCATTGTTTTGCAGGGCGTTGTCACTATCCACCGTCCACTTGTCGAAACCGGAATTTGTGCCGGAAGCGTTACGGAATGTGTAGTTCTTGACAAACTTATCTGTGACATCATCCCAAGGTTGCATCAAGTTCTTGTTCACTTCGTCAACGCGGGCATTCAGTTCATCAAGCTTGGCAATAGCCTCTTCGGTGGTGTAGACACCATCCTCGATGTTTGCCAAGATACCGTTGTCATCAGCACCATTGCCCTCAATCATCTCAAGCAATATGTCATCGCCATCCAGCTCATCCCAGATTTTCTCATAAATTTCCTCTGTACGAGTCTTCAATGCCTCGTAAGCGTCGGCATTGGCGCGTAACATATCAAGGGCATTTTGAATGGTCTTGCATCCAGCAATGGCTTCATCTGCGGTAGTAGCTGTAGCTGCGGTGGAGAGGGCTTCCGTCACAGCATCATAATATCTTTGGCTATAGATGCGATCCACAAATTCCTCTTCCCATCCTTCACCAATGGATTGAGCCATTCGAATATATGAATCCAATTTTGAGCCAAGGCTCTCTAACTTCCAGTTTCTCCAAGCCATCCAATGGTCGCCATTGTCTGTGTCAGCGGTCAATGACAATTCTAATGGTCCGTCCTCAGTGGTAGCGAATACCATCACATTATCGAAATCACCAGCGGTAAAGCGTGGGTCTGCTTGTGAAAGGCTGTTTACCTCACTCGAAGGAACAGTCTTAATAAGCATTTTGTTGTCGCCGGCAGCGAGCCATGATTTCATATCTGTTCGGCTGTAAGCTTGTACGGTAAGTCTGTAAACACCAGTGGGGAGGTCAATAACTTGAGAAATCTTACCACCAGCACGATTCCAAATCTCACCGCAGTTATTAGCATATTTAGGAGCTGGCTCTGTACCCGAATCAGTCAAGGTAACGGTCCATCCTGTAGGAGCAGTGCCATTGGTACCAGTTGTAGGTGTTGGGTTTACGATATACTTGTCGGAAACATCAACGGGATTATCCCAATCAGCATCGTTAAGCAACGCATCTCTCAAAGCTGTAGTAGCCTCGATTTCTTCAACTGTAGC
The DNA here is from genome assembly GCA_017428055.1 of Prevotella sp. Classification (GTDB taxonomy): domain Bacteria; phylum Bacteroidota; class Bacteroidia; order Bacteroidales; family Bacteroidaceae; genus Prevotella. Next base: position 54,149 of record JAFRRN010000067.1, on the reverse strand, counting down.
ATCAGGATTATCATACACCGCTTTAGCGGCAGCGACAGAAATGCCAGCGGCATCTGCTTGCTCGGCAACCTCTTTTAACTTAAGCTTAGCGTCGTAAATGTCGATGTCGGCTTTCTTCACAAATTCCCATTGGCAGTTGGCGGGGTTGTCGGCATACACCACGTCGTAGTAGATACCGTAGGTCACGCCATCAGCGTTTGATGCAGCCCATGTTGAGCCGTGGTCAGTCTGGATGCCGAGGAACTCGCCCTCCACATAAGCAACATCTTCTGTGAATCCATTTTCAACTGTCATTGGGGATGGGATTTGAATGGTGTACACATTGTTACCCACGGAAGCAATGTTCCAGTAACGGGCGGGAGTGCCTCCATTGTCCACGAAACATCCCTTGTTGCCTGCACCAAGGTTACCATCGGAAGGTTGGCGCCAAATGAAGTGAGTACCCCAGCCCTTGCTGTTGTCTTGCAATTCATAGACCGTGAAGTCAAGATTTGAGCCATCTTCAAGAATTACAGACGTAATCGTCTCTTGTGGACGGACTAAAAGGAATTTACCATTGGTAACGTCAACGATACCTTGTGTTCCCCAAGCCTCACCCATGTAGAGAAATGCGTTCTGTCCTACATTGCGAATGGCAAATGTGTCTTCCGCAACTAATTGAGAGGCTTTAGGTGTAGGCGGAACCCAATCTAAAGCGAAAGCTGTGGAACTAAACAATGTTGTAAAGAGCAACATTGTCAAAAAACGGAAACATTGTTTCATAAGCTTTGGTTTTTGTTTGTTAGACATATAAATAATTAATAATAAGAATCGCTCGCTAATTGTTATCAGGCATATTGGGTGCAAATATACAAAAAAAAACCATTTCACCATAAAAAATGGTAAAAAAGTCTACTTTTTAACAAAATTCGGGTGGAAATCTGTGTCAACAATCCCTATCGCATACCAGAGGATGCCTTTCAAATCAAGAGTAAAAAATAATCTATAAACAAAGCCTTATTTCCTCAAAGTTTTTGGTATTTGTTATTTGTTGTTAAAAAGCGTCATGTCAATTAACAATCTTTTGATTATTTGAAGAAAAAGGCTATATTTGCACATTATTCATTCGATTGTTCAACATTAACTTATTATTATTACATCAAAACCTAATTCAAATGAAGAGATTTTTACTTTACGCTTTGGGTGCGATGCTGGCTTTGCCGACATTCGCCCAGGAGGGTGAGGATGTGACCCATCTCATTGCCAATCCCGGCTTTGACGAGGATCTCACCTTCCAAGTTGATGGCTCCATGAAGGAGATCATCAGGACCACTACCTCTCTCAGCGGGCGCAGTTGGGCCTACGAGGCTGCCGACAGCACCGTGTATGCCAAGCCCACCACGACGAGCGGCCAGAGCCGTCCCGACGGTCGCAAGCTTGAGGCAGTCAATGGTTTCATTGGCCGCATCAACGGTTGGACGATAGAGACCAACCAGACCTATCCCAAGTGCGAGTGGGTGTATTTCGGCTCCGTGCCTTACGACTTGCAAGCCCAAGCCATCCCCATTGCCGACGACGGCACGACATACCTTGAGGTGCCCGCCCGTCCCGATGCCGTGGAGGGTGAGAATGTGGGCTTTGCCTACCTCCGTGCCGGCTGGGGTGGCCGCGCCACCTATAAGCAAGTGGTGAACTTGCCTTGCGCCGAGTACGAGCTGACCTATTGGGCAATCAACCTCAACCCCAACGGCCAGAATGGCAAGAACCTCTCCAAGGTGACTTGCCGCAAGGATGTGTTTGCCGATGAGACGGGCTTTAGCGACACGCAGTGGACGCTCCACACCATCCGCTTCACGCCTACCACCGAGTTTACGATGGAGTTTGGCTTCGAGTCGTCGGGCGGTTCGGGTAGCAACCCGTTCCTTTGCATCGACGGCATCAAGCTCTATCGCGTGGGCGAGGCCGACGCTGAGGAGCTGTTGAAGTCGGACATCTACGAGTATGTGCAGCTCATCAACGACACCGCCTACACGTTGCAGGGCGAGTTGATGAACGAGTACCTTGATGCCGCCATGGACATTGAGGACAAGGTGGATGCCGCTACCGTCGAGGAGTTGCCCGCCATCTACCAAGAGGTGAAAGACCTCTTCGCCAAGGAGCTACAGGCACAGAAGGACCTCGCTGCCCTCATCGCCTTGATCGAGGAGGCCAACAAGGTGGCACAGACCACCGACTATCCCGGCAAGGATGACTTCCTCGCCGCCATCGAGAAATACACCAACCTCTTGGAAGAGGGTAAGTCTGACGACATCGCCCAAGCCCTCATCGACCTTGACAAGGACATCACCACGTATTACATGAGCCAGGCAGCGAGCGAGGACAATCCCGCCAACTTCTCACACCTAATCCAGAATCCGTGGTTTGTGACGAAGGCCGCCGAGCCCACCGTGGCAGAGGATGGCACCGTGACCTATCCATTTGCCGAGGAGCATGGATATAGCAACGGCAGCAACTGTTCCGACGCATCGTCTACGGGCTGGTATATCGGCAACGGCGGTGGCGACCAGCGCACCAACTTCGTGCAGCAACGCACTTGTTGGAATGCTTGGCAGAACAGCGGTACCGACGTGAGCATCAGCCAAGACATCACCGACCTGCCTAATGGCTTCTATAAGGTCTCCGCAGAGATGATTACCCAGCCTGGCTGCGTAACCGACCAGCACGTGTTTGCCAAGAGCTCGTTGCAGGAAGCCAAGTCCACCGTGCTTTCCGAGGGTACTTGGAACGATGGCGAGCCTTACGATGGACGTTGGGAACGTCTGACCACCACACAGACCGTCATCGTGGCAGATGGCAAGTTGACCATCGGTGCAGCGGGCAGTGGCGATAGCGAATTGACACCTGCCGACTTCGGTGGCAGCTTGACAGACAAGCGTCGCGGTTGGTTCTGCGTGACGGGCTTCCAACTGCTCTATTGCGGTTCCGCCTCTGAGGAGCAAATCGCTGCCGCCTTGGCAACAAGGGTCGCCGAGGCCAACGAGATGGTCAACGCCATGCACTTCGGTGCCGACAGGGCTGAGGCACAACAGATCATGAACGATTATGCTGCCAACCCATCCATCGAGACATTGCAGGAGGCTATCGCCCTTGCTGAGAAGTCTGAGGCTAAATATGCTGAGATCATGGAGTCTGGCAAACTCATCCCCACCGTTACCGACTCCCTCGCCACAGGTGCCGATGCTTACGGCCTGGCACGTGAGATTGTGGAATATGCCTTGGCATACGCCAATGTTTACTTGGTTTCCGCCGACGCTTCTTACAGTGGCGTGGATGCCATCATCAGCAACATGAAGAACTATGTGAACACGTATGTACCTGTCTATAATGATGCCATGAACCTTGGCGCATCATCTTCTGATGCCGTGAAGGAATACCTTAACAACGTTGCCAACGCACAGAAGAGTGCCTTGGTTTCCGAGATGAAGGATGCTACGACGGTCAATGAGTTTGTGGCAGAGTTGCAAACGGCGATGCTCAATGCTGAGAAGCAGAACACCTACGCCAACAACCCCGATGCTACCGACTACACTTCTTTCATCCAGAATCCGAAGGCAGAGGCAGAGACTGGTTGGAACCTCAACCGTGGAACAGGTGACAAGACCTCCACGAGTGGACAGTATTATAACCCGAATGAGAGCGGACACCGCTACTTCGACTCCTATAACGGAACGGCTGGTGTGCTTAACTATTATGGCGAGCAAGTGGTGACAGGTCTGCCTAATGGTACTTACATCATCGGCGTGGACGTGCGTACCGCAGGAAATGGCGCATTCATCTTCGGTAGCAATGGCGGTACCGAGAAGAAGGACACCACTTTCAAGGAGATTCCTTTGCAGACCTATAGCTATGTGGACGATGCAACGGGTAACGACACCACCGTCAACGCCACCGACCGCTACGGTGCCATCTGGGAAGCAGCTTGTGTGGCATTTGCCAACATGCCCGATAGCGACCCCGCATACTACGACACGCAGGCCATCGTCAACGCCAATGGCGGTTATGGCTATGGCTGGGAGCATCTCGACTTGCCAGGCATCGTCGTTGACAACCATGTCCTTGTTATCGGTATGACCACCGACAGCCTCCGCACGGGCGTGCCTTTCACGGGTACTTGGTTCTCTGCCACCAACTGGACGCTGACCATGACGCAGAAGGGCGACAACAGCGGATGGGAAGGCCCATTGGCTGACGGCATCCGTGAGACGACCATCGCCGCCACGAAGCCCGCCGACGGCATCTACACCGTGGGTGGAACGAGGCTCAATGCCATCAATGGCAAGGGCTTGTATATCGTCATCCGCGACGGCAAGGCTCGTAAGGTCATGATGAAGTAACATCCTTTGTGGGATTTTAATTGGAGAGAGGCGATTGGCCTCTCTCCTTTTTTAATAGCAATGATAGATTTCCTATAGATTCTATATATCCTATTAATACTATACATTCTATATAATTAAGAAAGAGAATGAGAAAGATTTTGATGATCGCTTGCCTCGCCATCGCCTCCTGGGTTAATGCCCAGCCCACGATGATTACCAACGAGGGGGCATGGTGCTGGTTTGCAGACCCACGCGCCACGCACTATGAGAACGCCGCCGGTACCATCAATGCCTCCTACATTGGCTATATCGACGTGCATGGCAACGTGAAGGCAACACAAGTAGACTTCCTTCGCAACCAGCAAGAGGAGATGTTGGTGCGCAGTTGCTTCCAACCCGATGACCACAATAACCCCACCTTCCTCGTCCTTCCCGATGAGCGGGTCATGATTTTCTACACCCGCCACACCGACGAGCCACGTATCTGGTATCGTATATCTACCAAACCGGGCGACATTACCCAGCTCGGTGAGGAGAAATACATTGCCGTAGCCAACAACACGACTTATCCCTCGCCCTTCATCATGAGCGACGACCCACACCATATTTATATCTGCTGGCGCGGCATCAACTGGCATCCCACCATCGCCCGCATCACCATGCCCGATGCCGATGACAACGTGACGGTAGACTTCGGACCGAAGCAAATCGTGCAGAGTACGGGTGCGCGACCCTACGCCAAGTACCAAAGCAACGGCAAGGACAAGATCTATGTGAGCTATACCACGGGACATCCCGACAACGAGATGCCCAACTGGCTCTACTTCAATGTCATCGACATCAACCAAGGCAACGGTCCCATCCTCAAGGACGTGAAGGGAAACACGCTGAAGAAGGTGGCAGATGGCGTGTTCAACGTCTCCAAGACCGACAGTTATCGCAACTCCTACCCCTATACCGTGGTGGACAACACGGCGGGTGTCCGCAACTGGGTGTGGCAAATCGCGCTCGATAAGGAGGAGAAGCCCGTCATTGCCTTTACGCATATTGACGATGCGAAGACCTCACACGTCTATTGGTACGGACGATGGACGGGAACGGAGTGGCGGCGCACGTGGGTGCAGTATGCCGGACATGCCTTCCACCAGAACTGGAACAAGACGGAACGGTGCTACACGGGTGGAGCCGCCATCGACCCCGATAACATCAACGACCTCTATCTCAGCATTCCCACCACCAATGGGCAATACAACCGCGATGGGATATATGAGATCTGGAAGGTTCAAGTGGGCGACGATGGTAAGGTTGGCACATCGGAACAACTGACAAAAAACTCCCTGAAGAACAACGTGCGACCCTTTATCCTGCCCCATTCCGCCAACTCGCCCCTGCGGTTGGCGTGGATGAATGGCGACTACTATTATTGGATGGTCAATAAGAGTTACCCCAAAGGCTATCCCACGGGCATCTTCTGCGACCATAGCGTACCCTCACAACCCGTCAACTTGGCACAAGGGCTGGTGAACGAGGCGAAAGGTGGCAAGGAACTGAACGGCAACATAGGACCGTCGCTCACCAAGAAAGGCGAGACATACAGCCAATTCTCGGCTGTGCTCTCGGTAAACCTCAAATCGCAAAGCTACCGTGGCAGCACCTTCTTGAGCGGTACGACCCCCGCCGCCCTATCCTTGGCTCTCGACGCACAGGGCTACCTCTGCCTCACGGTGGGCAATCAAAGTTTCCGCAGCGCGTGTCGATTCTTTAATTCAGACAACTGGGCAGCCAATTCATCCGGCACTTCGGGCGACTCCTGGCCTACGGAATACGCCACCGCCAACCTCGCCCTCACGTATGATGGACAGCAGATGACGGTCTATCGAAATGGGGTTATCGAGATTCGCGCAGACATTGCCAACTTGAATCTTACCTCTTTGACGGTAGGAGGATGGTATGGCACATTGGGCTTGGGACGCTTCTACAGCCGCCCGCTCTCCCAAGAGGAGGTGAAAGCCTGCGCCGATAACATGGCTCTCGCCAGTATCGCCATTCCCCAAAGCATCTATTCAGACATCGTGTTGCCCGCCACCGCCAACGGCAAGGACATCACCTGGACATCCAACCAGCCCCGTATCATCACGAATACGGGGCTGGTTACCCTCCCTGACGTGCCCACCACTGTCACCTTGACGGCAACGACGGAGAATGGCAGCGTGGCATTCGACGTGACGGTCTGTCCCCGTGACATCGACCACGACCTACTGTTGCAATACGACTTCGACCCCTCTGACCTTTATACAGACGATGCCAACAACCGCTATGTGACCGACAAGAGCGGCAACGGGCGCGACCTACGCCTCATGGGGGCGGCACAAGTGGACGGCACACTCAACCTCATGGGCAACAGTCCCGTGGCATTCACCACCAACGGCTATGGCATCGCCCCCGCAGGGGTGCTGAAAAGCGTTCGCAGTTACACGTTCATCTTCGACGCGCTGGCACACAACCGCACCAAGTTGCCACGTTTCTATGACTTCGGTTCGGGGTCGGGAAACAGCGTATTCCTGCGCCTGACCAACAATTACAAGTATTCCGCCGGGGCGAAATACAATGGCGGAACGACGCTCATGGTGGAAGCGACGGGGCAAATGCCGCAAGACCAAATACAGCACATCGCCGTGACATTCGATGCCAAGACCCAAAAAACAACCATCTATGTCAACGGCGCGGTGGCGGCGACGGGTACCAACGTGACCTACGAGCCATACCAACTGGTGAATGGCGACAACGACTTACGAAACTATATCGGGCGGACACAATGGTGGGATAATAACACGGACAATGGCGACCTCGTGGGACGCATCGATAATTTCCGCCTGTATGACATCGCGCTTACGCAAGAGGAAATCGCCCACCTCAACGCCCTTGCCGACAGAATCGTGACAATCCCCACCCAGACAGCCCAACCACCTACACATTATTATAATATATTAGGGCAGCGCATCAGCCGCCCGCAAAAAGGAATCTATCTCGTTGGCGGCAAGAAAATGGTGAGTTTCTAACGGATAGTGAGGGCATAGTTCCTCGCAAAGGCATCATTTGTCGCCCGTCCAAAGCCCTTGGACGGGTCGTCCAAGTATTTTGGACGAGGTGTCCAAGCCCCTTGGACGATTCTTGCAAATATATTTTGTTCGACACTTTTTTTCCATTATCTTTGCAAATGGAATACTTTTAAGGGAATGAACGACGACTTTAACATCAGGGAAGAACGGCTGACAAAGGCGGAGAAAGACTTTGAGAACGCACTGCGCCCCCTACATTTTGACGACTTCAGTGGACAGAAGAAAGTGGTGGAAAACCTCGAGGTGTTCGTCGAGGCCGCCAAATACCGTGGCGAACCGCTCGACCATACCTTATTGCACGGCCCGCCAGGGTTGGGCAAGACGACCCTCAGCAACATCATTGCCAACGAGCTGGGCGTGGGATTCAAGATCACCAGCGGCCCCGTATTAGACAAGCCAGGCGACTTGGCGGGCATCCTCACGTCCTTGGAGACCAACGACGTGCTGTTTATCGACGAGATCCACCGCCTCTCGCCCGTGGTGGAAGAGTACCTGTATTCGGCGATGGAAGACTATCGCATCGACATCATGATAGACAAAGGACCGTCGGCGCGGTCGATACAGATTGACCTCAATCCCTTTACTCTGGTGGGGGCGACCACCCGAAGCGGCTTGTTGACGGCACCCCTGCGCGCCCGGTTTGGCATCAACCTACACTTGGAATACTATGAGCCGGAGACTTTGACCCGCATCATCAAGCGAAGTGCCAGCATCCTTGCCGTGCCCATCACCGACGAGGCGGCGACGGAGATCGCGCGGAGGTCACGCGGAACGCCCCGTATCGCTAACGCCTTGCTGCGCCGTGTGCGCGACTTCGCGCAGGTGAAGGGCAGTGGGCGCATCGACCATGACATAGCGAAATATGCCCTGCGGTCGCTTAACATTGACCAATACGGTCTTGACGAGATCGACAACAAGATCTTGACGACCATTATCGATAAGTTCAGGGGCGGTCCCGTGGGCCTCTCCACCATCGCCACCGCCATCGGAGAGGACACGGGGACGGTGGAGGAGGTGTATGAGCCATTCCTTATCATGGAGGGATTCATCAAGCGCACGCCGCGTGGGCGCATGGCGACACGCCTCGCCTTCGACCACTTGGGCCGCAATCCCTATGCCAGCAACATCACGGAGCCTACCCTCTTTGAATAATCACATTATTATATATATAGCCCATTCACCCCATCAATCCCATTCACCCATGACCATAGCCATCTTCCCAGGCAGTTTCGACCCCTACACCATCGGCCATCACTCGGTGGTAAGGCGCATACTCCCCCTTTTCGACAAACTCATTATCGGCATCGGCATCAATGACCAGAAACATTATTCGTCTACGGAAGAGGAACGGGTAAGCCACATCGCACAAATATATGCCTCGGAGAAACGCATCGAGGTGAAGGCTTACCACGGCTTGACCATCGACTTTGCCCGACAGGAGGGTGCTTTGTTTATCGTCAAGGGGGTGCGTAACGTCGCCGACTTCGAGTATGAGCGGACGCAAGCCGATGTCAACCGTCGCCTTTCGGGCATAGAAACCATCTTCCTCCCTGCCGAGCCAGGCATGGATATTGTGTCATCATCCATCGTGAGGGAATTGGGGAAATATGGCAAAGACACATCTGAATTTACCGAAATAAGATGATTACATACAATACAGACGGCGTAAAAATGCCGAAAATCAAAAGGCGAAACGTCACGGCATGGATCAAGGCGGTGGCTGACAGCTATGGAAAGAAGGTTGGGGAGATAGGGTATCTCTTCGTCGATGACGCGAAAATCTTGGAGGTGAACCGCGAATACCTCGGACACGACTATTACACAGACATCATCACTTTCGACTATGACGAGGGAGATACCATCAATGGCGACCTCGTTATCTCGCTCGATACGGTACGTTCCAATGCCAAACTATTTGGCAAAGATTACGACGAGGAACTACACAGGGTCATCATCCACGGCATCTTGCACCTTTGCGGCATCAACGACAAAGGCCCTGGCGAGCGTGAAATCATGGAGGCGGCAGAGAACAAGGCTCTCAAATGGATGTCGTAAATATGGAAAACAAAACCAACACATGGCATCTTTCTCGTAATATAGCGTAACTGCGTAGGAGGGTCATATCGTATTTCTACAACTGATGGAGGGACAACTATCAACATTGGAACGGCTATGTAAGGATATGGAGGCTGCCGTGGGCAAGAAGATGCACACAGCACGCGACTTCGACTTACTGTCAGAACGCATTTTTGAGAAGACACACCAAAACATCAGTTCCACAACGCTCAAACGCTTATATGGTTATCTTCAGGAAAGTGTCACGCCTCGGCGAGCCTCACTGGACCTGTTGGCGCAGTTCCTGGATTATGCCGACTGGGATGACTATTGCGAAAAAGGAGGTGCTTCTGCGCCCGATGACACAACGCTTTACACTCCAGCGCCCGTTAAGAAAAAGGGAAACCGCATAACATACGCTGTGCTTGCACTTGTGGCATTCGCCTTCTTGCTGATAGCCGCTGCATTCTTCCTGTCCAAGGTATATCAAACTACTCCCGACCAAGACAAATACGTCATCCACCAAGGAGACCGCTTCGCCACGTATGGTGACTATCTCAAGTTGTTTGGCATCTATGATGCCGGAGAACCTTGGGGACCACCGCTGCCCCACCATCCCAATATCATTGTCTGGGGACCCGAATACCAACATCCCCAATGGCACAACGAGGGCGACACGGCACAGATGCTGCCCATCATCAGGGAATATTACACCCCTATACAAGACCCTTCTGAGTCAACACGGCTATTGACGAACACCCTTAATGAACAACGTTACCATGCCGCCCTGCGTTTTAACGAACTGCGCCTCACGTTCATGAAAAACCTCAAGGACACCAATTTCGTCTTCCTCGGTGTCTATCGCCTCAACAAAGCACAGTCTGACACCACATCCCTCGTATGGGAACGGGTGGCAGACGCTGTGGATCTCAACAATCTGAACTACTTGGAGCAGTTGCGCAATTGACATACCTGGATGGTCTGGGGTGATGAGAAAATGCCGATTTCATCGGGATTTTCTGCAAATGGACTGAAAAGGACAAGTAAAAGGACAGCAATGGGCTTGGCATGATGGTTGTGGCTTTTGTATCTTTGCATTTATTATGTAATCAAATGTTCAGATATGAAGAAAGTCCTTTTTATTTTATTAGTGTCTGTATGCATACCATGGTGTGCTTGGGCGTATGATGTCGAGATTGACGGCATCTATTACAACTTGGTGGAAAAGGCCAAACAGGCCGAGGTGACGTATGGACCGGATGGTAGCAGTGCTTACTCTGGAAACATTGTAATACCTGAGAGCATCGAACACAATGGAAACTCATACGCAGTAACCAGCATCGCAAAAAATGCTTTTCAGTCTTCCCCAATCAGTTCCATTGAGTTTTCTAACAGTATCACTTCCATTGGAGAGCAAGCATTCCTTTGCTGCAACGAGTTGGTGAGTGTCACGATTCCATCGAATGTCAGGACCATCGGCAATTATGCTTTCTATAGTTGCCAGAACTTATCGTCTGTTGACATCCAGTATGGAGTTACTAATATGGGGTATTATGCCTTTGCCTATTGCCCCTCGCTGAAGGATGTCACCATCGCAAATAGCGTGACTTCCATCGAATATGGCACTTTCCAAGAATGTACGGGGCTTGAAACTTTCACCGTACCCACCAGCATCGATAACATATCATCGTATATGTTAATGGGTTGCACGAGCCTGAAGACCATTGTCATTCCCGACAATATCCAAACGATAGGATATCAGGCATTCAAGGAATGCACCGCCTTGACATCTGTCGATATAGGCACGGGTGTACAATCTATTTACGGTGAGGCATTCTCGGAGTGCAAGAACCTTGAGACCGTGTATTGCCATGCGCAAAATATATCATATACATCTGAAGACGCTTTTGCTAACTCCTATATCGACTATGCCACATTGGTAGTGCCAGCGGAGGCACTCGACAACTACCAGGATGCTCCTTGGAACAGTTTCGGAACGGTCAGGGCGTTTACGGACATCGCAGAGACTTACCCCATTTTGATAGATGGTATCTATTACCAGTTGTTCACCGATGGCACGGCAAAGGTAGTAAGTGGCGATGTGGCATATATAGGTGACATTAACATTCCTTCTTTGGTATACTTTGAAGGGACAAACTATGTCGTCACAACCATTGGATATTATGCGTTTGATGGTGATGAAGTATCATCTGTTGACATTCCTGAAAGCGTGACCACCATTGAGGAGGGTGCCTTCCGTTGCTCCTTCCTGACATCCATCCATATCCCTGCCAACGTGAGTACCATTGTCGAAGGGGCATTTGGCGCATTGAATGCCCAGGTGGAGTCGATCACGGTTGACGAGAACAATCCATACTTTGACTCACGTAATGGTTGCAATGCCATCGTCAACACGGCTACCAACGAGTTGGTACGTGGCTGCAAGAACACGGTGATACCCGCCGATGTGACATCCATCGGAAACGAGGCGTTTGGCTGGTGCTATGATTTGACAAGCATACAGATTCCAGAGAATGTGACATCCATTGGTGAGTATGCGTTTTGTTTTTGCAATAGTTTAGAGTCTATTCGGCTTCCTTCCAATCTGTCAAGCATCGGGGGACGGGCTTTCTGCTTTAGTGGGCTGAAGTCAATCACCATCCCTTCAAGCGTCAGCAGCATCGGCGAGAATGCTTTCTATGGTTGTGAAAGCTTGTCTTTCGTGAAGACGGAGGCAAGTGAGCCGTTGGCAGCCTCTTCGGAGACCTTCCCAAATAGTATTTTGTTATATGTGCCAACGGGTTGCAAGGAGGCTTACGAGAATGCCGATGGATGGAACTACGCGAGGAAAATCTTGGAAATGGCATCCATTCCCGAAAAGGTCTTTTACCTTCTGAACGTCGAGACGGGGCTGTTCCTCGATCAAGGCAACTCATGGGGAACGCACGCCGTGCTGGCAGAGGAGGGTTTGCCCGTGCGTTTCACACAGTTGGAGGATGGCCGTTATACCATATACTTTGAGGAGGGAAGTGCCTATGACAGACTCCTTTTCCGTGAGAACGACTCGAATGTATATGTGGACTATAACCCCGATAATGGAAATGCCGCTAATTGGTGCAAGTATTGGACGGTCACGAAAGGGGATGACAACAACTATTATCTACAGTCTCTCATCACCGACGGGCTGTATGGACAGGCTCTTTATCCCAGTACTTTCCTCGGTAACAATCCTTCAAAGGAGGCATACGACCAAGATGGCAATGCCCTCGGCGTGTACAATGACGTGGATGGGAACGTACAGGATGGAGATGGCATGAATATCAAGTGGAAACTGATAACGTCCTTGGCTTATAACCTCCGTGTGCATGAATTGCCAATTGTCATAGCCAGTGCTAATGAAGTGGGCATAGACACATCGGAAGCCCAAGCGTTGCAACAAGACGGAAATGCCAATTCGGGAGAGATACAGCAAGCCATCAATGCGTTGCGCCAAGCAATCAACGACCAATTGCCAAACTGCGCCGTCTCACGCATCAAGCCCATTGAGGTAACGGGGCTGGTTCAAAATCCCTCTTTCGCATGGAATAGTGACTATGGATGGACGGCATCGGAAGCAAATGAGGGTGGAACGCACACCCTTCGTGTAGGCGAAAGCGAGTACTGGAACACGTCATTCAATTATAGCCAGACCATCACAGGGCTTGCCAATGGCATTTATCAAATCAAGTTGAAGGCCTTCCATCGTCCAGGCAACAATTGGGATGTGCTGAATGATTACCAGCAAGGCATCGATAGGGCCAATGCCATGTTTGATGCCAACAATTCGTCGGTCGCCATTGTCAACCAAGCCTCGGCTGCTCTTGAGGAACAAATCGATGGCTGGGGTACGGAGGTGAATGGCTTATTCCTCCCCAACTCCATGGAAGATGCCAAGCGATGGTTTGACGCGGGCTATTACGAGAACACGTTGACGGTGAACGTTACCGACGGTACACTGGACTTGTGCATCAGACTCGATGAGGAAGTTGCCAACCAATGGGTTATCTTCGATGACTTCCAACTGTTTTATTTAGGCGATACCAACCAGTTGTATGCCGATGAGGTGACCGTCCGTGCGGGTACGCAGGTTACAATTCCTGTTGTGTTGGTGAATGAGAACGAGTTTGGCGGGGTACAGTTCCTGCTCACCTTGCCAGAGGGAGTGACGCTCTCCCGCTTTGACAAGACAGAACGTCTTGACCAATCATTCCAATTTGCTTACAATAATGTTGGCGACAATACTTACCAAGTCATGTTGTTCAATACCAACCGCAAGTTAATTACTGGAAATGATGGCGAGTTGTTTACCATGACCTTGGATGTTAATGAGGACATGGCAGTGGGTGTTTACGAGATTGTGATGAGTGAAGTGACCGCATCTGACTTCGACCTCAACGAGACTGTAATGGCAGACTGCCATACCTTGATACACATCGAGGACTTTCTTATGGGCGATGTCAACCTCGACGGACGGGTGAACATCACGGATGTCATGGCAGTGGTCAACTACATCCTGGGCTATGAAATGCCCGTCTTCAGCAGGAAGGCAGCCGACCTGAAGGCTGACGGTAAGATTAACGTCACGGATGTCTTGGGCATCGTCAACATCATCCTTACGGGAAATAGTCGTACTGAATGATTTTTCATTAACCAACAAATCGGGGTGGGCAAACATCTTGCCCGCCCCGATTTGTTATTGGAGGGAGTGTTGACATGTGGTCGTTCTCTGATATTTAGCAGAATAATATGACTCAAAAACAATAAAAAAGTCCATATATATTTTGTCTTAAATACAATAATATCCCATATCTGCATCATGAGAAGTTCGTCACGGACTTTACGTGATGGCTTTTGCGTGATATAATGATGAATGGAAATGAAAACGAAGAAGAAAAGACCCTTAAAATCCCTTTGTTTATAAGGGTTATGAAGGGTCTAATTACTTCAGTAATCGTACTGATGAGAAAGAGCAACAAGTCATGGAGACTATTGTAGCTTTACTCAATGCGATATTAAATCGGTTATGTGGTCTATGACAAATTCCTCAACTGATGGTTACAACGGTGGTAATCATTCGCCAAGTAGTGTTATTGCCTTATTGACGATGTCGCTACCCTCGTTGAAAATGGCAAAGTATTCGCTCATGTCCCATAGGTCGCGGGCGATGAGGGCTTTGAGTTGGAGTTTCAAACGGGGGATGGTCAATTGAAGTTCCTCGTTGTCCTTGGGCTTGACTTTCTCTTTCTCCGCGTCGGCAATCACTTCGTCGATGAGTTTCTGTGGAACATCAAACCCATTCTTGAAAGCCTCGAAGGTGGGATATTGCTTTTGCAATTGTTTGCGGTTGCGGTCTACGTAGCGCAGGTTGGCATTGATGATTACGCTCTTTGCCGCCAACTGTCGATGGAACTTGGTATATTGCGTGGTATCTAAAGGCACGAAATGGTCGGGCATAATGCCTCCTCCGCCATATACCGTGCGATGCTTACGCAGCGTGAAGCATTTGAGGGAGTCGTCGAAATGGATGCTGTCGGCACTATATAGCTCGCCGTGCTTAAACCGCTTCTCAATATCCTCGGCATATTCCTTGTTCTCTCCCTTCACGTATGGCTTTTGGATGCAACGGCCAGAGGGCGTGTAGTAATGGGCGATGGTGAGACGGATCATGCTGCCATCGTTGAAGTCGATGGGGCGTTGCACGAGCCCCTTGCCGAAGGTGCGCCTTCCTACCACGACACCTCGGTCTTGGTCTTGGACGGCTCCCGTGACAATCTCCGATGCAGATGCCGAATATTCATTCACCAACACATATACCCTGCCATCGAGGAAACGTCCATTTCCTTGCGCCCGGAACTCCTGTCGCGGTGCCATGCGCCCCTCGGTGTAGACGATGAGGTCGTTCTTCTGAAGGAACTCGTTGGCAATCAATACTGCCGCTTGCATGTAGCCTCCCCCGTTCTCTTGAAGGTCGAGGATGAGGTCTTTCATTCCACATTTCTGCAATGAGTCAATGCCTGTCATAAACTCATCATACGTGGTGGCACCGAAACTGCCAATGCGAATATAACCGATGGTGGGGCGTATCATGTAAATGGCATCGATGGTCTTGACGGGAATCTTGTCACGGGTAACGGTAAACTTGAGCTTATCGGCAATGCCACGGCGCACAATCTCAAGGCGCACTTTAGTGCCTTTCTTGCCACGGAGGCGGCGCATGATTTCCTCTTTCGACATCTTCACGCCGGCAATGGCGGTGTCATTGACGGTCACGATGCGGTCGCCGGCGATGATGCCGACCTTCTCCGATGGTCCGTTGGTGACGGGTTGGATGACCATCAACGTGTCTTCCACCATGTTGAACTGTACGCCGATGCCCTCAAAGGAGCCTTGCAACGACTCCGTCATCTCCTTGGTTTGCTTGGCGGTGGTATAGGAAGAATGGGGGTCGAGCTTTTCCAACATGCCGCGAATGGCATCTTCTACCAACTTCTTTTCATCCACGGAATCGACATATAAATTGGTAATGGCCATTTCCGCCTTGTGTAGTTTGAGCAATGGGCTGTCTTCGCCCGTGTTGACTCGTTGGGCGAAGAGAGAAATAGGCAGGAATGTGAGGATAATGATAGGGATATATTTCTTCATGGGAAGTGTTGTTTGGGTGATGGGTTTAATGGGGTGAATGGGTTTAATGGGTTTAATGGGTTTAATGGGGCTATTCTTTATTGGAATCTTGTTCGTCGGGGAGGTCTTCTTCAATGACAAGGTTGTCGATGATGAAGTTTTGGCGTTCCATGGTGTTCTTGCCCATATAGTATTCCAAGAGCTTCGCCACTTGGTCGTTCTTGTGGAGTGTGACTTGTTCAAGGCGCATATCGGGGCCGATGAAATGCACAAACTCGTCGGGAGAGATTTCCCCAAGACCTTTGAAGCGGGTGATTTCGGGATCGGGTCCTAACGCTTTGATGGCATTTATCCGTTCCTCCTCACTATAACAATAATGGGTGATGAAGTCGCTCTTTCGCTCCTTGGGATTCAGTTTGGCATCATTCTCCTCGATGACCTTCTTGTTCTTGATGCGTGTGCGGCGGTTGCGAACACGGAATAGGGGGGTCTGCAAGACATAGACATGTCCTTTCTTGATTAGTTCAGGGAAGAACTGCAAAAAGAAGGTGATAATCAATAGACGAATGTGCATCCCGTCGACATCGGCATCGGTGGCGACTATCACCTTGTTGTATCGCAGCGAGTCAAGCCCGTCTTCAATGTCGAGGGCTGCCTGGAGCAAGTTGAACTCCTCGTTCTCGTACACCACCTTCTTGGTCAAGCCATAGGAATTGAGGGGCTTTCCGCGAAGGGAGAATACCGCCTGCGTGTTGACATCGCGGCTCTTGGTGATGCTGCCGCTGGCGGAGTCGCCCTCGGTGATGAAGATGCTGCTCTCCTCCTTACGCTCGTTTTTCACGTCGCTGTAATGGATGCGGCAGTCGCGCAGCTTACGGTTGTGGAGGTTCGCTTTCTTGGCTCGTTCCCTTGCCAGCTTGGTCACGCCCGCGATGGCTTTGCGCTCCCGCTCGCTCTCTGTAATCTTGTTTTGCAACACCTCTGCCACATCGGAGTGCATGTGTAGGTAGTTGTCTACCTGTTGCTTGATGAAGTCGCCCACATACTTGTTGACCGACTCGCCATTGGGCGACATGGTTGTGGAGCCAAGCTTAATCTTCGTCTGGCTTTCAAAGACAGGCTCCTCCACATTGATGGCAATAGCTGCTACAAGTCCGTTTCGTATGTCGCCATACTCATAGTTCTTGCCGAAAAAGTCCTTGATGGTCTTGGCGATATGCTCCTTGAAGGCACTTTGGTGGGTACCGCCCTGCGTGGTATGCTGCCCATTGACGAAAGAATGATATTCCTCACCATATTGGTTGGCATGGGTAAATGCAATCTCGATGTCATCGCCCTTCATGTGGATGATGGGATAGAGGCCGTCGTTGGTCATGTTGTCGTTGAGCAAATCCTTCAATCCGTTGCGGCTCAATATGCGACGACCGTTATACATGATGGTCAACCCAGAGTTCAAATACGTGTAATTGCGCAACATCGTCTCCACGATGTCGTCATGGAAACGATAATTATGGAACAAGGTGGCATCGGGTTCAAAGGCTATGAACGTGCCATTCTCATCTTGGCTGTCCCTGGTATTGTCACTTAATAATTGCCCGCATTCAAATGCCAGTTCACGCACTTTGCCCTCGCGGTAAGACTTCACCTCAAAATGGGAACTCAAGGCATTGACGGCTTTCACGCCCACGCCATTGAGTCCCACGCTCTTCTTGAAAGCCTTGGAGTCGTACTTGCCACCCGTGTTCAATACGCTGACCGCCTCCACAAGCTTACCTTGCGGGATGCCACGGCCATAGTCGCGCACACTGACACGTAGATTGTCTGCAATGTCAATCTCAATCCGTTTGCCAGCATTCATCTTAAACTCGTCAATGGAATTGTCGATGACCTCCTTCAACAGGACATAGATGCCGTCCTCTGGAAGGTTTCCGTCGCCAAGCCGTCCGATATACATGCCTGGGCGTGTGCGCACATGCTCCATGTCGGAGAGGTGGCGGATGTTGTCGTCGTTGTATTCTGGTGATAGGGGTTCTTGTAAGTTTATAGTTTCTTCAGACATGATGTTTCTCTTACTTTACTTCATAATCGTTTCACGTAGCATCTGCGTCGTTTGTGCATCTCGGTGTGGAAGTATTGCCACTGGCTCTGCACGTTTTCATTGGTCTCCATCTCCACTTGGCTCTCGCCCCATTTGATGCCATATTTATTGTACCAGGGAATCAGGTCATAGAACATCAAGGCATTCACGCCCTTGCTGCGATACTCGGGCAACACGCCTATCATCATCAAATCGACGATGTTGGTCTTATGGAATTTCAACGCACGGAGGATATGCCACCATCCGAAAGGGTACAGCCGTCCCCGATGGCATTTTTGCAAAGCCCTGGAAAGGGAGGGGATGGTGATGCCCACACCCACCAACTTGTGTTCGTCGGTACTCCAATCCTCAATGATGGGTATGAGGTTGAGGTCTGCCAATGGGAAATACATATTCACATATTGGTCTATTTGGCGGTCGGAGAGTTTGGAGAAGCCATATAAGTCTTGGAATGTCTCGTTGATAAGATGGAAAATCTTATGCCCCAACTTCTCCTTCAATACCTCTTTTCGGGTGGGCTTGCGGATATGGAGGTTGTAGCGTTTCATGATGAGTTCGGAAATCTTCACCATCTTCTCCGGCACCTCTTCGGGTACGAAAATCTTAAATTCCACATAGTCATTGTCTTTCTCGAATCCACCTATCTGCTCGATATGCTCTGGATAATAGGGATAATTGTAGATGGTTGCCATCGTACCCAGTTGGTCAAAGCCCCAAGTAAGCATCCCCTCGGGGTCAAAGTCTGTGAAACCCAACGGACCAATGACTTCCGTCATGCCCTTACTACGACCGTATTCCTCCACGGCTTGCATAAGAGCGCGGCTCACGTCAATGTCGTCGATAAAGTCTATCCACCCGAAACGCACACTCTTACGCTCCCATTTCTCATTGGCGCGGTGGTTGATGATGGCTGCCACGCGTCCGGCGACTTTCCCATCCTTATAGGCAAGATAATACTCCGCCTCGCAAAACTCGAAGGCGGCATTCTTGTCCTTGCTCAAGGTGTTCAGGTCGTCGCTGTATAGATTGGGTACATCGTAAGGGTCGTTCTTATACAAATCATAATGAAATTCGATGAAGGCCTTGAGGTCTTTCTTCGATTCCACTTTCTTAATCTCGATTGATGACATTCAGTTGTTTCTCTTTTTACAAATAATCATGCAAATATACGCATTTTTCAATAAAATGCCCCGATGTTGGCACAAATAATAAACATTTTTCCCTTTTATCCGAAGTATTTTGATAAAAAAAGGCAAATTTAATTGGTTTTGTGATTTATTTTGTTTTTCTTTGCAGTTGAAAACAATAAATAACTATTAGTATAACATTATGAGAACCAAAAGACTACTAACTGCCATCGTGATGATGATGACGGTTTGTGCCGTTTCGGCACAGGACATCCTCAAATCCTATTCCTTTGTGGAAGCACAAGGCGGGGTACAGCTCACCTCGACCAATGCACCTATGGATAAACTCATTACACCTACTGCCGCATTCTCCATCGGCCATTATTTCACCCCCGCAGTGGGTCTTCGTCTCCATGCCAATGGATGGCAATCGAAGAGTAAAGTCAACGATTTGGATCTGTACTATAAGTGGAAATATATCACGACAGACCTTGACTTGTTGGTAAACTTGACCAATCTCTTCAGCAAGAAGCATAACTATTCACATCCCTTGAACGTTATCCTCGTGGGAGGTTTCGGACTTACTAACGCCTGGGACAATAACGAGTTGAAAAACTTAATGGCATCACAAAAGATAGACATGCCTCTCGTTTGGGACGGCAACCGCCTCAGCCACAACATTCGTGCCGGCTTGCGTTTGGAGACCAATGTGACCAAGCCTCTCGGCGTGTCATTGGAGGTGAATGCCAATAGCTTGACCGACCGTTTCAACTCGAAACTTAATAATAGTGACGACTGGATGTTCACCGCTATGCTCGGCATCAGCTACCGTTTTGGCCATAAGTACAAGAAATGCGAGTGCAAGAAACCAGAGCCTGTCGTTGCACCCGAGCCTGTTGTGGAGCCCGAACCCGTCGTGGCACCCGTTCCCGAGCCTGTTGTGGAGCCTCCCAAGCCAGAGCCAAAACCCGTTGTCGTTGCGGAGAAGTTGCACGAGGAGATTTTCTATGTCATTTGTAAGAGCGACCCCGAGGTAGGCAAGGCACAGATGCAGAAAGTTGCTAACTTCATGAAACGCAACCCCAATGCCAAGGTTTCCATCGTGGGATATGCCGACAAGGGTACAGGAACGCCGAAGGGCAACATTGGTTATTCCAAGAAACGTGCAGAGAACTGCGCCAAGGAACTCATCGAGACTTACGGATGCGATGCCTCAAGAATCACCACCGACTACAAGGGTGATACCGTCCAGCCATTCGATGAGAACGACAAGAACCGTTGCGTTATCATTGATGGTAGCGGTAGCCATGAGGAATTGAAATAATTATTATAGAAACAATAACCAAAAATCCTGAATAGTGATAGCCCCACTATTCAGGATTTTTGGTTGTCGTTTTCAAAGACTTCTTTATTTCTATCAATAGATGAACTATTTGCTGTTGTGAGAGACAGGCAGGAATTGTTGGTAGAGGTACAAAGGGTTATTTGGGTTGTTTGTGGATTTTGCCTCGTGAAGCCCTATTGTTTTAAGATTTATTCGTATATTTGTTGCCACAATCAAAACACATTCGTATGATACGGACATTCTTATTAGCTTTTTTGCTGGCGTTCTCAACAATGGTCGATGCCCAGACAAGCAAGACTTCTTTTGTCAATCCCATGATCGGTACGGGCGGGCATGGTCATGTGTTCCTTGGTGCCAATGTACCTTTTGGCTTTGTTCAGTTGGGCCCCACCCAATATACCCATGGGTGGGACTGGTGTTCGGGCTACCATCACTCTGACTCGCTGATAATCGGCTTTGGTCATCAGCATCTCAGCGGCACGGGCGTGGGCGACTTGGGCGATGTGGCATTGCTGCCTGTTGCCGATGCCAACCAAGCGGTGGTGCGGTTCTCGCATGAGAACGAGATAGCCAAGCCCGGATATTATGCCATCAAGCTACGAAACCCCAATGTGTTGATGGAGTTGACCGCCACCAAGCGGGTGGGTATGCACCGCTATACTTTTGGCGGCAATGTCCGTCAGGGGCTGTTGCGTCTTGACTTGGAACAGGGCATTGGTTGGGATCGGGTGATGCAATGCGCTCTTCAGCAAGAGAATGCCACCACTATCACGGGCTTCCGTGTTTCCAAGGGATGGGCGAAACGCCAGCAAGTGTTCTTTGCGGCGGAGTTTTCAAGCCCGGTCAAACTTATGGAGCAGCGTGAAGATACCATTGGCATCATCGAGGTGATGGATGTCTCCCAACCCTTATTGGTGAAAGTGGCTCTCTCAGCGGTGAGTGTGGAGAATGCCAAGCAAAACATGCAAGCAGAGCTGGGGGGCTGGGATTTCGCAGGTACGGTCGCCTCAGCCGATGCGGCATGGGAAGAGGAGTTGTCTAAGATCGATATCCAAACGACGGATAATGTCATACGTGAGATTTTCTATACGGCGATGTACCATTCCATGACCGCTCCCTCGGTGTTCAATGATGTCAATGGCGAGTATTATGGTGCGGACTTGAAGACGCATCAAGGCGACTTCACCAATTATACAACCCTTTCATTGTGGGACACTTATCGTGCCGCCCATCCGCTCCAAACCTTGATCCATCCCGAGAAACAAGCCGACATTGCCAAGACATTTGTCAATATCTATCGACAGCAGGGCAAGCTGCCCGTGTGGCACTTGATGGGCAACGAGACTGACTGCATGGTGGGAAACCCCGCCATCCCCGTATTGGCAGACCTTGTGTTGAAAGGATATGTTACTGACAAGGAGGGTGCCTATGATGCTATGTGTGGCTCGGCGAGGCTGGATGAGCGAGGCTTGGATCTCTTGAAGGAATATGGTTATCTGCCATTCGATAAGCATGAGGGAGGCGAGACGGTAGCCAAGGGTTTAGAATATGCACTCGCAGATGCCTGCGTCGCCAAGGTGGCAAAGCTCTTGGGCAAGAAACAAGACTACAAGTATTTCTTGAAACGCAGCCAGTCGTACCGCATCTATTTCGATGGCAAGACGCAATTCATGCGTGGGGTGGGGAGCGACGGCACGTTCCATGAGCCATTCAATCCCTTCCATTCCGCCCACCAGCGCGACGACTATACTGAAGGCAATGCCTGGCAATACACGTGGCTTGTGCCGCACGATGTTCATGGTCTCATCAGCCTGTTCCCAAGCGAGGCGCAGTTTGTCGCCAAGCTTGACTCGTTGTTTGTCGTGGAGGGCGACCTTGGCGAGAACGCACCGCCCGACATCAGTGGCTTGATAGGACAGTATGCGCATGGCAACGAACCCAGTCATCACATTTTATATATATATAATTATGCGGGGCAGCCATGGAAAGGTGCCAAGCTCATCCGGCAGACCATGGACCAGCTGTACACCAACCACGTCGATGGGTTGAGTGGCAACGAGGATGTGGGGCAGATGTCGGCATGGTATATTCTCTCGGCGATGGGCTTGTATCAAGTAGAACCCGCAGGTGGGAAGTATATCATCGGCAGTCCCGTCCTCGATGGGGCGAGGATGGATATTGGCGACGGCAAGACCTTCAGCGTCATCGCCAAGGACAACAGCCCTGAGAATATTTATGTGCAGGGTGCCAAGTTGAATGGCAAGCCTTACACCAAGTCGTACATCCTTTTCGATGACATCAAGAAGGGTGGAGTGTTGGAATTGCAGATGGGGAACCAACCGTCAAGGTGGGGAACCAATAAAAAAGACAGGCCTTGATGAGAATTTGTATTTTAAAAGTTGAAAATAAAGAAACTATGCGACAGTCTTTTTTACCTTTTTATCTTTTTACCTTTTTCCTTTTTCCTCTTTCCGTTGACGCACAGGAGAATGCAAAAGTCGATATTCATGCCCGATATACCAAGATAGTGCCTGACAACACGAAGGTCTATGAGTCGAAACGACCACCCGTGGAGGAAAGGCTCTTCGTGTCGGATGTGATAGAGAAGAAAATCAAGGAAGTGCAGAAGTTGCTGAAAGACAACCCACGGCTGGCATGGATGTTTGCCAACTGCTTCCCCAATACCCTTGAGACCACGGTGCATTACCGTGAGATAGACGGCGAGGACGACACCTTTGTCTATACGGGCGACATCCCCGCCATGTGGCTGCGCGACTCTGGGGCGCAGGTGTGGCCATACGTGCAGTTTGCCAACCAAGACGTGAAGTTGCAGAAAATGATTCGGGGCGTGATCCTACGCCAGTTCAAGTGCATTAACATCGACCGCTATGCCAATGCTTTCAACGACGGCCCGACGGGGGCGGGCTGGCAGAAAGACGGCACGCGGATGTCGCCCGATGTCTTTGAGCGCAAGTATGAGATTGACTCGCTCTGTTACCCCATCCGCCTGGCGTATATGTATTGGCTCGTCACGGGCGACGCCTCTGTCTTTGGCGACATCTGGAAACAGGCTATCGCCAACGTGTTGCTTACATTCCGCGAGCAGCAGCGTAAGGGAGATGTGGGACCATACCGGTTCCTCCGCGAGACAAACCGCATGTTTGACACCGTGGGGTGGGACGGGTATGGCGCACCCGTCAAGCCCGTGGGACTGATAGCGTCGTTGTTCCGCCCATCGGACGATGCCACCATCCTCCCCTTCCTCGTGCCGTCCAACTTTATGGCGGTCACGTCGTTGCGCAAGGCAGCAGAGGTTTTGCGTAATGTAAACCACGACGAAGACCTGGCCACGCAATGTGAGACGTTGGCGCAGGAGGTGCATGATGCCTTGATGGAATATGCCGTGGTAGACCATCCCAAGTATGGCAAGGTCTATGCTTACGAGGTGGATGGGTTCGGCAACCACCTACTCATGGACGACCCCAACGTGCCGAGTCTTCTCGCCTTGCCCTATATGGACGATGTGGCAGTGGATGACCCCATCTACCAAAACACACGCCGTTTCTTGTGGAGCGACGATAACCCCACGTTCTTCCGTGGCAAGGCGGGCGAGGGCATCGGCGGCCCGCATATCGGGTACGACATGGTATGGCCGATGTCGATCATGATGAGGGCATTTACCTCGCAAGACGAGAAGGAGATTCGTGAGTGCATGGACATGCTCATGCAGACAGATGCTGGCACGGGATTCATCCACGAGTCGTTCCACAAGGATGATGCCACCCATTACACCCGTCCATGGTTCGCTTGGCAAAACACGCTGTTTGGCGAGTTGGTGCTGCATCTGACCAAAAGTTTAAGAATTGATTAGACGTTTGGGTAATTAGTCATCACGACAATGAGGAGTTTAGGAGTTTCAAGGAGTCCAGACAATAGAATAAAGCTAATGCTGAACTACTTGGAACTCCTAAACCCCTTAAATAAGGAAACACCAAATGCCCTTTTCGACTTTTTAACTTTTTAACCTTTTACATATCAGCATTATTTCGTACTTTTGCATCATTACAATACTATGAAGAAGAAAAATGCTTGTAAAGACTTATTGTGCCTCTGTGATGGGATTGGAGACAATGACCGTTACGATAGAGCTGAATATGGCGAGAGGCGTACAATTCCATCTCACTGGGCTTCCTGACATGTCTGTGAAGGAGAGTATGAGCCGCATCCGCGCCGCCCTCTCCAACAATGGTTACAGGATGCCCGTAGCCGACCTTTCCATTAACCTAAGCCCATCGGATGTGAGGAAGGAGGGATGTGGCTACGACTTGCCCCTTGCCATTGGCATCTTGGCTGTCAATGGGAGCATTGAGAGCAGTCTGATTCCTGAGTATATGATGGTGGGGGAGTTGGGGCTTGATGGCAAGCTGAAACCTATCCGTGGCTCCCTTCCCATTGCCATCTTGGCAAGGAAGGAGAAGTTCAAAGGATTGATAGTCCCCAAGCAGAATGTCAGGGAAGCTGCCGTTGTCAACCAATTAGAGGTATATGGCATGGAGTCATTGGGGGAGGTCATCGACTTCCTCATGGAGCGTCAACAGTTCTCCCCGATGGTGATAGATACCCGAAAGGAGTTTTATGAGCATCAATGTCTCTACGACCTGGACTTCATGGATGTGCGGGGGCAGGAGAACGTGAAACGTGCCTTGGAGGTGGCAGCGGCGGGAGGGCATAACCTCATCATGGTGGGGCCGCCAGGGTCGGGAAAGTCGATGATGGCAAAACGCCTACCCACCATCATGCCGCCACTTACGCTACATGAGAGCCTTGAGACGACGCAGATTTACTCGGTGGCAGGGAAATTGGGGAGTGGGGCGTCGCTGATTTCCCAACGTCCTTTCCGTAGCCCGCACCATACCATTTCACAGGTGGCATTGGTGGGAGGAGGCACAACGCCACAGCCCGGGGAGATCTCTCTCGCCCATAATGGCGTATTGTTTGCCGACGAGCTGACTGAA
Organism: Prevotella sp.; assembly: GCA_017428055.1. Classification (GTDB taxonomy): domain Bacteria; phylum Bacteroidota; class Bacteroidia; order Bacteroidales; family Bacteroidaceae; genus Prevotella. The sequence goes on along the minus strand of JAFRRN010000067.1, from coordinate 28,375 downwards.
TTTAACAAGCAGACTTTAGAGGTGTTACGGCAACCGCTTGAGGATAGGAAGATTACCATTAGCAGGGCGAAGTATAATGTGGAAATGCCGTGCAACTTCATGTTCGTGGCATCGTGCAATCCCTGTCCTTGTGGCTATTATGGAGACGCAACGCACCAGTGTTGTTGTACACCAGGACAAATCCAACGGTATCTTGGCAAAATAAGTGGTCCGCTACTCGACCGTATCGACATCCATTGCGAGATACAAGCCGTTCCGTTTGCGCAATTGTCGCAGATGCAACCAGGCGAGTCTTCGGCAGCCATCCGCGAGCGCGTAATTGCCGCCCGGCGCCTCCAGGAGGAGCGCTTCAGCTCCCTTCCTCTTGGGGAGGGCGGGGGGAGAGGTCGCATTTACTGCAACGCGCAGATGACCGAACGGATGCTCCACCAATACGCCGAACCCGATGCCGCCTCGATGGAGATGCTCCGCATGGCGATGGAGCGGCTGAAACTTTCCGCCCGTGCATATAGTCGCATATTAAAGGTCGCAAGAACTATTGCGGATTTAGATAATTCAGAGAGTGTTCAGTCGCAACATATAGCCGAGGCAATAGGTTATAGAAACCTGGATCGGGGTGACTGGGCAGAGAGGTGTTAATTGATAATTAAGAAGTTGAATGATTAAACATATTATGCGATAGCCCTCTGTTCCTTGGAAATGGATTTGTTTACCCTTGACGGAGTTGCCATAAACAGTTTGTTTGCGTATGGAAAACAAACTGTTTACCATACGCAAACAAACTGTTTACCATACATATACTGATGGGTTGGCACCCCTTTGGGGAGGTCAATCATGGTAAATAGGCAAAATAAGGGAATAAGGCTATCGCATAGTTTATATTATTCTCATCTTTTTATGAGGTGGAAGATGTAACTTCACCTCATAACCCCACAGCTTGTTTGTATTCGAGGAGTTTATTCTGGTAATTGGCAAACTGCTCTGTTCGCCCGTCAAGGGCCTGCTGGAAGAGTAATTGCGCCTCCAAGAGGTTGCTCATGGTCGATGTCCCAGCTTGGTATGTGTTGCGGTTTATCCGTAGGTTCTCCTCCGCCTGGTCAATGCTCCGCTGTGCGATGTCGAGCTGTTGGTACGCCTCCACCACGTCGTTCCATGCCTTTTGCATTCTGATGGTGAGCATCTCGGCATTGTCTTGGAGCTGTTCAACGGCTTTCTGTGTCTCTATTTTCTTTCGCTTGATGGCGTGTGAGCCGCCCCACCAGTCGGAGATGGGCACGGAGACGGTGGCGAACACCATGCCGAAGCTGTGGTCTTTCTCCAAGAGGTTATGGTAGTTATATCCCGCGCCCACGCCCACGGAGGGTAGGTTTTTGCCAATTTCCATCTTGTGTTGCAGTCGTGCCGCCTCCACTTGCTTGGTGAGCAGTTGGTATTCAGTGGTGTTGGGAAGTGCCTGTTGGTGGTCTTGCTTGAGGGCGATGGGTGATGTCACGTCCATTTGGCAAGCCACGGAGAATGCCGTGTCGCGGATGCCGCAATACTGCGAGAGGAGCATTTTGACGAGTGAGATGCCGTTTTGCAGTTTCAGCCTTTGGCTTTCCACCTCGTTTTGTCGCAGTTGCACTTGCAGCAAGTCGTTTCGGAGTGCCACCCCCGCCTTGACGGCGATGTCCACGTCGTGATGGATTGTTGCCAGCAACGAGTCAACACGGTTGATGGTCTTCATCTTTTCTTGCAAGGTCACGATTTGCCAGAAATATTGTTGCGCCGTCTTCGTGACCTCGTTTTCCGCAAGGTTGAGCTGCAAGCCGCTTGCCTCTTCGCCTATCGCCGCCAGCTTGTTGCCGTTGACGATTTGCCCGCCGGCGAAGATGGGCTGTATTGCCGTGATACCCGCAACCATTCCGTTCTTCATCATGGAGATGCCGAAGGGACTTGATAGAGCGGCCAATGCCTCCACGGGGAGCGACTGTGCCAATGCCATAGCCAGTTCGGGCGATATGGCTGTGGATGGGTCGATGTCCATCTGTGCCATTCCCTTGTTGGCATTAAACCACAGCCCTGTGCCGCTGACGGTGGGGAAATACTTGGTGAAAGCCTCTTTTCTTTGCAGTTTTGCCTGTTCGATGCCTTGTTTGGCATTGCGGATGGCGATGTTGTTGTGCCGTGCGGAGTCGATGATTTGTTCAAGGGTATATGTCTTTTGGGCAGACGCTTGTCCGCAGAATGAAGCAATCATTGCTACTCCTATTATATATAAGTATCTACTCATAATAAATTGAAATTATTATTATCGGCAAACGAACCGAGTATTTCGAATAACAAGATATCCGTTAGATTCGAGTTATTCGTGTTCGTTTGAATATAAAAACATCTTTTTTTGTATTTCCACTTATGTGTTTCAACTTGGATCGATTGTCAGTGATGAATGGTTATTTGAGGTTTACTTTCCAATAAACGACGGGAAGGATCGTCACGACGAGGATGAGCGAGCCGATGCCTCCAGCAAAGATGGTGACACCCACGGGCATCCAGAACGACGACTGTGCGATAATCATCGGCACGACACCCACGGCGGTGGTGGCAGTGGTGAGGAAAATAGGCACCATGCGCCGCTTGCCGGCATCGTATGCCGCTTGCTTCACCGCCGCGTTGTATGCCTTGCGGTCCACCGTCCAGTCGCCATGCTCCGCCGTATGTTTCTTGGTGAGGTCGTTGGCGTGTTCAAAGATGAGGATTTCGTTGCGCATGATCATTCCCATCAACGTGATGAGGCCGAAGATAGAGGTGAGTCCCAAGGCTCTGTTCATGAGTCCTAAACCTATCAATGCGCCGGGTATCATCAGTCCGAGGGCAACCATGCAGATGGTGGTGATGCCATATTTTTTGAAGTTGAACAACAGGAAGAAGAAGACAATGACCATGGCAATGACAATGCCACCGATGATTTGCGGCATCGCCTCGTCACCATATTCAATCTCTCCGCCCACTTCGCTCCTTATTCCTTGTGGAATGTCTATTTCCTTTTGCATGATGGCGGCAATCCGCTTCTCGATGGGGGCGGTGTATACCCCTTGTGCGAATTGTGCCGTCACGGTGACGCAACGCTCGCCGCCTCGGTGTATGATGCGGCTCTCGCTCCATTTGGGCTCCACCTTTGCTATTTGACGTAAGGGTATGGTGCTGTTGCTGCCATGGATGCCTGACGAGAGGAGTGTATAGGGCGAGGTGATGCCAAGGTTGCCAATGTCTGAGAAGGTCATGTCGGCATCGTCCTTCACGACGATGGGCAACTCATAATTGCCTTCCCATATCTGCCCCACCCGCAAGTCGCTTGACGTGGCGCTTAGGGCGAGTTGCGCCGTCGTGCGTGTGATACCGAGTTGGGCGGAGGTGACGGGGTCGAGTTCAACGTTGATGATGGGATAGGGTTGGAAATAGTCGGTATGCACCCATTCCAACTCAGGCATGTCGTTCATCCGTTGCATGAGCCGTTCTGCCACGACATGCAGGGAGTCGAGGTTGTCGCCATAGAAGCGGTATTCCAGTTCGTTGACCTCCAAATAGTCGAGCCGTTTGAACTTGACGTAAGCATTGGGGAATGCCTCGCTCAAGAGGGGTTAGTATTTGGCGAGGAGGTCGAGAGTGGCCTTGTCAGACTTGGTGTTGACGATAAACTGCGCATAGTTGCTGCCAGCCATCTGAGGGGCGTATGCATCCATGAATCGCGGTGACGCGCAACCGATGAACCCCGTGATGCCTTTGATGCGTTCATCGCTTTCCAACACGTGTTGCACGGAGTCGGCTATCAGTTCTGTCTCTGCCAGTCCCTTGCCATCGGGTAGGAATATCTCGACGGCGAACTGGTCGCGGTCGGCGTAGGGGAAGAGACGTATCTTCAAGGTTGGCATGATGAGCGTGGAAAGTAAAATCACCGCCACACACGCGGCCATTGTCAGCCATGGATGGCGGAAGGTGAGGTTGAGGACATGGTTGTAGGTGTTTTGCACCCAGTTGGTGATGGCGTTTCCGCCCGTACTCACTTTGTCGGGCTTGATGATGTGTACTTCGAGGAAGGGTATTACCGTCACGGCGAGGATGAGCGATACCATCAGGTTGATGGTGATGGTGACAGGGAAGTCTTCCAGACAGTCGTGGAACATGCCTTTCATGGTCAGTAGGAAGGGATAGAAGATGGCACAGATGCAGATGGTGGCAAGCATCATCGGCATGAAATATTGTTTGGCAGACTCGATGGCTGCTACCTTTGGCTCATGGCCTTTGCCGAGATATTCGAGGTAGCCGTCGATGACGACAATGCTATTGTCCACTATCATTCCGAGAACGACAATCAACGCCGCCAATGTCACGATGTTCAGTTCTATGCCTACCATGTACATGATGGCGACAGAGACGAAGGTACTCAATGGGATGGTGATAGCTGCCACGATGGCGGAGCGCAAGGGGAACAGCACCATCATCACCAAGATGATGATGAGCATGGAGATGAGCAAGTCGCGAAGGAACGACGTGATGCTCAGGCTCACCACCTTGGGCTTGTCGGCAATGCGGGTTACATTTACGTCGGCGGGCAACTCATTCTGGCGAAAGTCATGGAGTACCTTGTCCACCTCCTTGCCATAAAGAATCACATTGTTTCCCGGTGTCATCTCCATCGACAGCAATATACAAGGATGGCCGTCTTGCTCGATGCGGCTTGACATGGGCTCGTATTCCCTCACTACTTGGGCAACATCGCGTACCCTGACGACCTTTCCGCTGGCAGGGTCGCTGTAGATAATCTCGTTGGCGATTTCCTCCTCGCTGTTCTCCGTCGTCTCGATGTGGATGGGAATCTGTTGGTCATCGTCGCTGATGCTTCCGCTCATCGTCGTGATGCCCTGCGCCTGTAACCGGGAGAAGAGCATCTGTTGCCCGATACCGTAGGCTTGCAGTCGCTGGCGGTCGATGTAAAGGCTGATTTGTTCCTTCTGTTCGCCGTAGAGCTTGACATTGGCGACAGATGGGATGCGTCGTAGGCGGTCGCTGAGGTCGTCGCTGTATTCCTTCAGCTCACGGTAACTGCGCTGGTCGCTCTCAATGGCGATGAGCAAGGCGGAGGTGTTTCCGAAATCATCATTGACCACGATGGCGAGGACACCACTCGGCAACTGCGGCTTGAAAGCATTCAGCCCATGCTTGATCTTGCTCCATACCTCGTCTTTGTTGTTCACCTCGTCGTTGAGTTTCACCATGGCGATGCACATCCCGTTTTGCGATGTGGTCGTGGTTTTCTTGCGATTCACCTCGCCGTAAGTGAATAGGTATCGTTCCAAGGGTCTTGCCACTTGCTGCTCCACCTCTTCTGACGTTGCCCCGGGGTAGACGGCAACCACCACACCTTGCCGGATGGTGGCGTGTGGGAACTCGTCTTTTGGCATGATGTACATTCCGTAAATGCCTAAGGCAAAGAGAATCCCTATGACGAGCAGGGTTATCGAATAGTGTTCCAATGGCCATTTGAGCCAGTTCGTCGTCTTCTCCATACGCTTAATAGGCAACTTTTGTTCCTTCACTCAATTTTTGGTAGCCCTCGGTGACAATGCGCTGGCCAACGGTGAGACCGTCGGTGATGGCGATGCGGTTGCCAGTTGTCTCCCCCACATGAACTGTGGCGCGGCGAACCGTGTCGCCTTTCTCCACTGTCCATACGAACAGTGTGCCGTCAGTCCTGCTTTGGACGCTGGTGATGGGTAGGGTGATGGTGGTGCTGGCTTGCGCATGTTGGCGAAGGTCAACGTTGGCGACCATTCCGGGGAGCAACTTCCTGTCGGGATTGGCAACGTTGATGCGGATGTCGTAGGTATGGGTGAGGGCATCGGCCAATACTCCTTTCTCGATGCGCCCACCGTGTACCGTCTTTCCCGCCGCCTCGATGGTAATGGTGGAAGGGGTGTTGGGGGTGATGGCGTTCATCTCCGCCTCGGGGATAGATGCTTTCACCTTGACCGTATGGATGTCTAAAATGGTGACAACGGCTTGCGATGGCAATGCCGTCTCGCCCGCAGACACGTGCTTGCGCCCAATGATGCCGCTGACGGGAGCCGTCAGGCGGCAGTCGGCAAGGTTCTTCTTGGCAATGGCGAGTTGCGACTTGGCCTGTGCCACCTTGCTCTGAATCTCCACCCATTGCACCTCGGGGAGCGACCCATTGTCGTGCAAAAGGCCATAACGTTGCAAGGCATCCTCGGCTTGTGCCATCTGTGCCTCTGCCCCGGAGAGCATGTTACGTGCCTGGGTGTCGTCCATCACGGCGAGGAGTTGCCCTCGGCTCACCGCCTGGCCTTCGTTGACATACATCTGTTTCACCACGCCCATGCCCGTGAAGCTTACCGCCGTGGCCTTGTTTTCCTCCACCACGCCCACGTATGTCTGTTTCTCTTCCCCCGTGCCTAACGACACGATTTCCGTTTTCACGCGTGTGGGCATCTTCGTTTCATTTCCCTTTTTCTCGTTGCAACTGGATATGGCCAGCATGGCAAACAGTCCTAAAAGTACCTTTTTCATGAATGATATGATGTTCTTTATTTCTCTCCTTTGAAAAAACGAATGCAAAGATGGTGATTTTTTTTGGATTTTTCGTGTCCTATTTCGCCTTTACATTTGCCTTTTTGATGTTTTGTGGTGAAAAGGAACATAAATACACCCTGTTAGGACGTTGCTTTTTGCAGATTTTCCGTACCTTTGCCCCATCAATGAAGAATATGAAAGAAATTACCATTCAGTCTATTGCCGAAGACCAAAACATTGATGTGGGCTATTCGGACGACGACATCGTCATCATCGACAATGTAAAGACACTCATGCAAACCAGTTTGGCAATGGTCAACATGAACCTCATCACCGTGGGCATCGCGGGAAAGGCGCAGGGAGTCATGAATGGCCGGATGGTAGAAATCCATAAAAACCAAGTGGTCATCTGCCCACCCAATGTCTCTTTGTGCGACTTCATGATGTCGCCCGACTTCGAGTTCAAGGCAATGTTCCTGACCAACCGCATCCTGCAAAGCTTCCTGCGCGAGAAGATGAGTGTATGGAATGAGGTGATGTATATCCACAAGATGAATGTACTCACGATGGACTGGCAAGACGTCGAGTTTTATTCCCACTTCTACGATATGCTGAAGCTCTGTATTGACTATGGCAAGGACGACCCCTACCATACGGACATCATCTACTCGCTGTTGAGGGGCGCATTCCTGGGGGTGTGCGGTCGCCTCAAGAAACTTGTCCCGCAGACAGACACAAGTCAAGGGGGAACGGCAGGAACAAGCCTGTTCCAGCGGTTTCTTGACCTGCTCAATAGCGGCGAGATGAAACATCGGTCGGTCAATTCGTATGCCGACGAACTGTTCGTCACGCCCAAATACCTCTCCGCCGTCTGCAAGAAACACTCGGGCAAGACCGCCAACGAATGGATTACCGAGCATGTCGTGGAAGACATTCGGTATTACCTCCAGCAAACAGACCTCAGCATCAAGCAGGTTTGCAACCAACTTGGTTTCGCCAACCCCTCCTTCTTCGGCAAGTACGTGAAGGAGCATTTCGGGATGACGCCGATGCAAATCAGGAGGAACATGTAATCTTTTCACAAATAAAAGGAAAAACCACCTACACTAAAACGAACACGAATCTATCGAATATCACGAATGATTCGGTTTATTTAAGGCATTCGTGTTCGTTCATCCATAACCATTGATGAATGACGATGTGGGTGTCAAGCAAAGCTTGAAAGGCTGGCAGATAACAGGCGGGGTGTTAACCCCCGATAGTAGGGGCAGAGCCGCGTATCTGCCCGTGAGAAAAGAAACCCCGACGGGGTGAAAGAATGTCTCTGTCGCCCCGTCAGGGCTTTACATAAATGCCAATGTCCCATTTCACGGGGGTTGCACCCCCGCCTGTGGTCTTTCGGGCTTTCAGCCCTTTCCTAACCAAACATGCCCCCCTATTGTAGGGGCAGATCTGCGTATCTGCCCGCAAATGGTGTTTGTTTCATTGCGGGTGGAAACGCAGTTTCGCCTCAACAACCAGTGAAAGTTGTACCCGACAGGGTAGCCTATCCGTATGGAAGGGAGTTAAGTTCTTGTTTCACGTTGCGTACCATGCACGTAGGAAAGGATGCACTCAATTTTTGACAACGGGGCGAACGCAGTGACCTTCGTAGCAGGGTCCCCCACGCCAGACGCCTATTACACTGGAGCTGACAGACAGACTGCAGGCATATTCTGGGCTATAAATGCTTTGTGGAGTAGACGACCAATAGCGGCCGTAGAAGATGCCCCCAAAGTTATCGTAAGAGCGTACATCCGTAATGGGCATGAAGATGCTGTGACCATTCGTTCCTATGAACAGGCAACCATCAACTCCTTGGTAAGTTATATACTTCCATTTGCAACTTTTAATCAACTCACCCTGCTGCTTTACCGTGGGCATACACCATGTGCTGCCCCATTTCACATGAGCAACATCATATTGTGTACCAGCAATGTCATCGCCAAGACTTATACAACCATAATATTTACATGTTTCCCAATCATACCAAGGGCATCTACGATCAAAGCTTACATATTGGTAGGTATGAGGAGCATAATTGTCTTTCTGATTATGCTAATTATTTCTAAATGTTGTTAAATCAGCGGTTTATGGCAAGAAATAGGGTGTTTGGTTCACCGTTTTCCCCACGAATATGAAATTGAAATACGATGAAGCGAATTAAAATTTAACAACATTCATTCCGTTTTAATCGCTCGAAAATTGGGTTCAAAATTATGTAATGGGGTTTATCATCCTTCTCTCCGACCTGCCAGAATGACAATAGGGAAAATGAGGATTTTAACATTTGACCAATTTATATAACTGGGCAAGTGCTGTGAAATAAATTATATATATCAAACTGGCCGTGGTAATGCCACGGCCAGTTTGATGGTGCTTAAAAAATAAAAAAATCTATTCCACGGAAAATGTAGTTACTTTCATGGAATTTTTGGTATTATCAGTATTTGGATCACCTATTACAATACCATATTCACCTGGAGTCAAATCTTCCAAAATAATCAGATAAGATTGCTCACCATATTTTTTTGCTTTGAACTCAATACTTGCAAGATTGTTTGTTTCTGCTTTGGACAGGGTGCCAGCTTCGGCAACTTGATACCTACGCTCCTTGCCCTTCACTTCAAATTTAAAGATATTTATAAATGAGTTGGGATCAGTCGAGTTATCTTTAGCTTTTATAATCAGGCGTGTTGTTGATGAACCCTTAACAGTGCTTGATGATTGATTTCCAGCTAAGGTTAAGCGCGATTTTACCTTACCTATACCAGTTAAATAAAGGCTTGCACCAGCTTTAGTCTTTATTGTCCCATTTTCACGTTTTAGTAGAGTAGCCTCTGAATCAGATGTTAGCAATACTGTCTCTTCTGCAAATTCTGGCTCAGGAACACTTATTTCCTGGGAATGTGCTGAAAGGCACAAACATACAGCCAATGATAAAAATAACTTTCTCATATTATAATTGTTTATGTTCACTATTTTTTTTGCAAATATATTGCAAAAAAAAGGAATACACTTTTAGCGAGCGAGAATTTAACAATTATTACACAAATGAATAATAAAATGTAACATATTCTCGTCACCTGTCGGGAAAATGGCGGAACAATAGGGAAAGAGAAAAGGCGGAACCTCTGATTTTATCGGGGTTTCCGCCTAAAATAGCATAATCGGGCAGATATTATGCACAGATTTCAAACTATTTTGTGAACTAATACAAATAAATTGGAGTAATTTATCATTTTATTGGCAAAGTTTTGCTATAATTTTCAGTTAAATTTCTTTGTGCCCCCGTTATTTATTTGTATCTTTGCGCCAAACAAAATCCATCATATCATGGACGATACAAAAGATAAAGACGTAAAGTATTCGAAATGTGAGAACAAGAGCTAAAAGCTCATTATCCAAAAAAGTACGAATGGGAACGACGCACAGTCCGTCTGTTTAATGGACTCTGTCTGAGTTCCCCTGTGGGCGAGCCGCACCCGTGCGGCTTACATCCCGAAATGAATGGTGTACTTTCTGTTTCTTGGTGAATGTTTAATCAGTTACTAATGTGAATGCTCTCAAAGAATCTTTGGCAAAAGTACGAATAATATCCGCAAGTGCCAAGCCTTTCATTCAAAAAATGGGAAAGAATGGCTGACGATATTGAAGTTTTTTCGTACCTTTGTATCTGTAAACAAGAATCATAACTAAAAATCATTATTTATGCCAGGGGAAAGTAAGGAGAAATACATCAATCCGTACACCGATTTCGGTTTCAAGAAGCTGTTTGGCACGGAAATGAACAAGGACTTGCTCATCAGTTTTCTCAACTCCCTTTTCTGCCATACGGAGAGCGAGATTGAAGACGTGCAATACCTGAACGGCGAGAATCTGGGAGACGGCTATGGCGACCGCCGCTCTATCTTCGACGTGTACTGCTTGGCTAAAGACGGCAGCCGATTCATTGTGGAGATGCAAAAGGCGGAGCAAGCCTACTTCAAAGACCGCAGCATCTACTACTCCACGTTTGCCATCCGCGAGCAAGCGCCAAAGGGGCAGAAATGGGACTACCGTCTGGACAACATCTATACGGTGGGCGTTCTCAACTTCACGTTTCCCAATGGTGAATACCCTGTGGACAAGTACCGCCATGAAATCAAGTTGAAGGATGTGGAGGACAACCACGTGTTCTATGACAAGCTGACTTTCGTGTACCTTGAGATGCCCAAGTTCAACAAGACGGAGGACGAGCTGGTGACGATGTTCGACAAGTGGATGTTCGTTCTACGCAACCTATCGCGCTTGTTGGAACGCCCCGAGGCGTTGCAAGACCGAGTATTCAAGAAGCTCTTTGAGCAAGCCGAGATAGCCAAGTACACGAATGCGGAACGGCAGCAATACGAGGCGAGTCTCAAGGAATACTGGGACTATACAAGCACCATGGAGACCGCCTTTAGAAAAGGAAAGAAAGAGGGTGAAGAATTAGGAATGGAAAAAGGAATGGAAAAAGGTCGCCAAGAGGAGAAGACCGAAACAGTCCGTAAGATGAAAGCCAAGGGATATGATACGGAAACCATTGCTGAAATAACAGGCTTGGCAATAGAAGAAATTGATTTGCTATAACTTTTAGCAAAACAAGATAAGTAACCATTCATTATTTATTGCTAATCATATTGACAGACGAACGCGAATACCACGAATCTAACGAATATTCGTTTCATTCGTGGTATTCGTGTTCGTTCCAGAATCTTTCGTTAAACAACCCTATTCAAGAAATAGCGATGCACCCGTAGGTCGTCATTCAGTTCAGGATGGAAGGCGGTGACCAATTGGTTGGCTTGCCTTGCGGCAACGATATGGCTATCCACTTCTGCCAACACCTCCACCTTGTCGGTATTCACCTTTTCTATATATGGGGCGCGGATGAAGGTCATGGGGATGTCGTCGCCGACACCCTTCATGGCATGAATGGCATGGAAGCTGCCGAGTTGCCTCCCGTAGGCGTTTCTGCGAACGGCGATGTCCATCGTGCCTAAACACATAGGGGAAAGCAGTATCAATCCTGCGCATGTGCCGAAGACTGGCAACCCTTCGGCTATTGCCTCACGGATGGGATTGAAGAGACCGAGGTCGTGCAGCAATTTGGCTTGTACCGTAGACTCGCCTCCGGGGATGATGAGTGCGTCCTTGGGTTTGTCCCAGTCTTTCCTCTGCCTGACTTCAAACGTCTCCACGCCGAGTCGGTGAAGCGTCTGCTCATGTTCGATGAAAGCTCCCTGCAATGCCAATACCGCGATCATTTGCCCCTCTCCGCCATCAATAGTTCTATTTCCTGCTCATTGATGCCTACCATCGCCTCGCCCAAGTCCTCGCTCAATTCTGCCAAGAGCTTGGCATCGGTGTAATTGGTGACGGCTTTCACGATGGCTGCAGCACGTTTGGCGGGGTTGCCACTCTTGAAGATGCCGCTACCCACAAACACACCTTCCGCTCCCAAGAGCATCATCAGGGCGGCATCGGCGGGTGTCGCCACGCCCCCGGCAGCGAAGTTCACCACGGGCAACTTCCCGTTTTCATGGACATATCTCACCAAGTCGTAGGGAGCTTGCAGTTGCTTGGCTGCCTCGAAGAGTTCGTCATTCGACATGGAGACCAACCTACGTATCTCACTTTGCATCAATCGGATATGGCTGACGGCTTGCACCACATCACCCGTGCCGGGTTCTCCCTTGGTGCGGATCATTGTGGCACCCTCGGCAATGCGGCGCAACGCCTCGCCTAAGTTCTTTGCGCCACACACGAAAGGCACGTCAAACTGTGTCTTGTCGATGTGGTAGATGTTGTCCGCAGGACTCAACACTTCGCTCTCGTCGATATAGTCAATCTCGATGGCTTGCAGGATTTGCGCCTCGGCGATATGTCCGATGCGGCATTTTGCCATCACGGGGATGGACACGGCTTGCTGGATGCCCTTGATCATCTTGGAGTCGCTCATGCGCGATACGCCGCCGGCGGCACGGATGTCGGCAGGGATGCGCTCCAATGCCATTACAGCACATGCTCCCGCTTGTTCTGCAATGCGGGCTTGTTCGGGTGTTGTCACGTCCATAATCACTCCGCCCTTGAGCATTTGAGCCAAGTTGCGGTTCAATGTTTGTCTGTCTGTTGTCATGATTTCCTGAATTGGGTGGGGCTGATGCCCTTCATTTTCTTAAAGAACTTGGTGAAATGCGCTTGCGAGGAGAAGCCACAGCTGTAGGCGACTTCCTGCACGGTCTTATCCGTCGTGTTCAGTTGCAACTCAATCTCATGTATCAAACGCTCCTCAATGATGGCCTTGGGCGACCTCCCGCACATCCTTTTCGTCACCTGTGCCAAGTAGCGTGTACTCACATTTAGGTTTTCTGCATAGAAATGCACGTCGCTGTTTGTCAACACATGAACATCCAAGGTGTCTAAAAACTTTTTGTATAGATCGCTGCTGCGCCCTTGGGTGTCGGTGGCGCGGACAATCTGTGTGTGGATGTATTCCCTTGCCAATCGCAAGGCTTCGGTCTTCGACTCTCCTCTGCCCAAGAACACTGCCACGGCACTGGAGTAGCGGTTTGCCAATCCATGCACGGAGGGTTGTCGCACCTCCTCGCCCAATTGTCGCACGTCTACTATTGTACAGATGGGGAGTAGCCTACGTACAATCTCTTTGTGTACTTCCATGGGTACGATTTGCTCACCCAAACTTGACATCACGACAGGGTCGTAGATGATATGGCGGGGATGGTACTTGGTCAATGCCCTAACAATCACGTCCAGCACGTCAAGACGGCGCACCATCCCAATCTTCACCACTTCGGGCTGCATGTCATTCATCACGGCCTCAATCTGCCTTTCTACAATATGCGCGGGTAAGTCGTAAAACTCCTGGATTCCAAGGGATGTCTGGACAGTGACGGAGGTGATGGCGGAGACAGCCCTTCCCCCGAGGGCGGAGATGGTATGGATGTCGGCTTGCACTCCAGACCCGCTTGTGGGGTCGCTGCCAGTGATGGTCAATATGGGTCGCATTTGGTTCATGGTGCAAAGGAAACACTTTTTTGTCAAACGGCAAAAATATGTTCGCTTTCTGACAAACAAAACTTCACTTTGGGCAATCATTGGCATAGTAAATGGCAATCCATACGAGTGTGATGGTGGGTTGTCATAAAGTTTTTTGTCTGTTTTTTGTCGATTTATTCCTGTTATTGCCATATTCTTTGTACTTTTGCACTTGTATGAAGATATTGACGAGTGGCCAGCTGCGTGAGCTGGACAAATACACGATAGAGAATGAGGTTGTTCGATCGATCGACCTCATGGAGAGGGCTGCCAAGGCTTTGTCGGCAGCCATTATGGAGGAGTGGGGTACGGACATGTCGGTCGTCGTGTTCGCGGGTCCGGGCAATAACGGTGGCGACGCCTTGTCGGTTGCAAGGCTGCTTGCCGAGCGCAATTACCGTGTTTCCGTCTACCTCTTTAATATACACAACCAGTTGTCGCCCGACTGCGCCACGAACAGGAAGAGGCTCATCGATGGCAAGAAGGTGAAGGCGTTTCATGAGATTACGTTAGACTTCGACCCCCCCACGCTCGATGCCAGCACGCTGGTTGTCGATGGCCTGTTTGGCACGGGCTTGAACAAACCGTTGAGTGGGGGCTTCGCCTCGTTGGTGAAATACATCAACCAGTCGCCGTGCCGTGTGGTGAGCATAGACATGCCTTCGGGCTTGATGGCTGAGGACAATACGTATAACATCCATGTCAACATCATCAAGGCAGACCTCACTCTGACCATCCAGTTGCGCAAGCTGTCGATGATGCTTGCCGACTGCCAGCAATATGTGGGTAGGCTGCGCATCATCGACATCGGACTTTCGCAGGAGTATATCGACAGGGCAAAGACGCCTTACGCCATTTTAGAAGAGGAGGACGTCAGGGCGATGCTTCGTCCGCGTGACGATTTTGCCCATAAGGGGCAGATGGGTACTGCCCTCATCATTGCCGGCAGCTACGGCATGGCGGGGGCGGCGGTGCTTGCCACCCGTGCCTGTCTCCGTGCCGGGGTGGGCAAGGTAGCCGTTCATACGCCGCGCCGCAATTATGAGGTCATGCAGATGTCTGTCCCCGAGGCCGTCTTGCAGATAGACCGTGAGGAGGTGTACTTCTCCGAGGCGGTGGATACGGGCGACTTCGATGCCTTGGGAATCGGTCCCGGCATCGGCTTGCATGAGAACACGGCCATTGCCCTGATAGCACAAATCAGGAGGGCGCAATGCCCCACGGTGCTGGATGCCGATGCCTTGAATATCCTTGCCAACCACCGGGCGTGGATGCAGCAGTTGCCCAAGGATCTCATCATGACACCCCATCCACGTGAGCTGGAGCGTCTCGCGAGTGGCGCCGGGACGAGTGACGGATGCTATGAGCGGTTGTCTAAGGCCCGCGACCTCGCCCAGCATATCCGGGCGTATGTCCTCTTGAAAGGCCATCATTCGGCCCTGTGTATGCCCGATGGCAGCGTCTGTTTCAACCAGACGGGCAATTCGGGCATGGCTACCGCTGGCAGCGGCGACGTGCTGACGGGCATCATCACTGCCCTGTGCGCCCGTGGCTACAAGCAGGGCGATGCTTGCAAGCTTGGCATGTACCTCCATGGCTTGGCTGGCGACCTCGCTGCCCGCGACTTGGGCAAGGAGAGTCTTATCGCCAGTGACATCATCAATTATCTCCCCAAGGCATTCAAACAATTAGAAGACTGATGAGAAATACCCTTTTCACCATCTGCCTGGCATGGCTTGTTGCCCTCCTGGCATCGGCACAGGCTCCTTCCGACGGGAAGTCGTATTACCTTCCCAAGACGGAGATACAGTTTAAGTTTCTCGTGGAGAAGTCAACATACGAGCCAGGACAGCTCTGTATGTATGCCGACCGTTACATGAAGAAAAGCGACGTGGCACAGAAACCATCCGTCACCTATCGCATCCTTGACACAAAGATGGCGCCTGTTGGCATCCCAGACACCGCCAAGCATTTCTCCTTGTCGATGGATAGGAAGTATTCTGTGGGCGAGGTGTATCTCTCAGACAATGGCATCTTGCTGGCCATCAATGACCAACCCAAGGCGATGGCGCAAGAAAAGCCATTCCTTCCCGCCCCCAAACAGCCACGGCTCAACCCGCAAGACTATATGAACGAAGACATCCTCACGGCGGGAAGCACGGCGAAAATGGCTGAACTTACCGCTCAGGAGATTTACGACATCCGCGAAAGCCGTAACATGTTGCAACGTGGGCAGGCGGATTTCATGCCCAAGGACGGGGAGCAGATGCGCATCATGATGCAGGGACTCGACACCCAGGAACGTGCTTTGCGCCAAGCATTCGAGGGAGTGACCGACAAGGACACGACGGAAGTCGTCATCTCGTATGTGCCAACCAAGGCAGTTGAGCGCGAGATGCTCTTCCGCTTCTCTTCCAAGTTGGGCTTTGTGGATGTTGATGACCTCGGAGGCGCACCTTATTATATATCCATAGAAGAGGAACAGAAAGCGGCAGCCGACCCCGAAGGCGGCAAGAAAGACCGTGATGACATCGGGCTGCGCGTGAACATGCCCGCCAAAATCAAGGTGACACTCTACCAGCAAGAGAAACCCATCCACACATACACGCTGTATATGGGGCAATTCGGACAGACCGAAAGCCTCAGCGGTGCCCTCTTCGGGCGCAAGCAGACCACCAAGTTGATATTAAACCCCATCACGGGGGCTTTGGAAAGCATCAAGGAAGTGAATCAATAACAATACTATATTTACACTACCTCAGCGTGGTAGTACATTCACCATATAGTGGTAATGATGTCACCACATACTGGTGACGGTGTTACCATACGTTGGTAATGGTGTTACCATACGTTGGTAATGGTGTTACCAAGCACTGGTAGCGATTCTGGTAATGTGTTGTGTCGAAATCGAAGGATTAGAATCCAGCCACAACCACATTGTTTGTTAGGCTTTCCTTCTCCATACATAATAGGCTGTGGCAAAAAGGAATTTAATCTGTAAATTTTAAATTTTTGTTGCAACATTGTCACCTTTCGCATAACCTATTGAAAAATAAGAGGTTAAGGTGTTGCAAAAGTGTGGCATTGGTGGCAACAAATACTGATTTTAACAAAATATTAACATAAATTTGATGCGTTGGTTTATCCACTCATCACTATTGCCTAAACGCTTGTAATCAACAATAGCTCGGTCGATGCTCTTTTCTGGGTCACGCTTTTTCATCTTCTTGATATAGTCTGATGGATTCCTACTCTCTGTGAGTACCTCAACAACGTCCACCACACAGAATTACCGAATTAAATGATTGACGAAAAAAGGATGAAATTGTTTGGAGATTAAATAGAAATCATTAACTTTGCATTGCACAAAAGGTGTTACACCAAAAGTGAAACACTAAAAGTAAAATGAATTATGGCAAAGAAAAAGTCTTATCAACCCAAGAATCCCTTTATTTATGAGGGTTATGAAGGGCCAGATTATTTCTGTGATCGAACAGAAGAGACGGAAAAAATCATCTCTCATCTCCAAAATGGGCGTAATATTACGCTTGTTTCACCACGAAAAATAGGGAAAACAGGGTTAATTAAACATGCTTTTAATCGAATTAAGCAAGAAAATAAAGATGCTATTTGCATCTATACAGACATTTTCCATACCCAAAACCAATACGAATTTGTTCAGACATTGGGTAGGGCTATCATACAAGAAAGGCTACTTGATACACGACAACCCATAGAAAAAATACTCAACTATTTCAGCAAGTGGCGTCCTACCGCCAGTCCTGATCCTATTACGGGGATTCCCACTATCTCAATAGCCATTGATAGGTCGAACACCGAATATACCATTAAGAGTATCTTTGACTATCTGCAACAAAGCAATAAGGAAGTATATGTTGCCATAGACGAATTTCAGACCATTGTCGATTACCCAGAGAAAGGCACGGAAGCATTACTGCGTTCATATATCCAATTCATTCATAATGCCCATTTCGTCTTTTCTGGCAGTAAACAACATCTGATGTATGAAATGTTTGGTTCACCAAAACGACCATTCTACCAAAGCACGGCCATGTTAACGCTCAATCCTCTTCACGAAGAAATCTATTATGCCTTTGCCGCTCGTTTCTTCCATGCAAAGAAGGGGGAAATAACAGAAGATGTTTTTCATCAATTATATCAGCAATTTGATGGTTACACCTGGTATCTGCAATCAGTACTGAACCGTCTTTATGAATATGAAAAGAAAGTGACCGATTACCAACAAGTGAAAGAGGCCATACTCAGAATATTGGCAGACAAAGCAAGCCAATATGAAATGTTGATGACCTTTCTGACTGACAATCAATTGAGTCTGTTAAAGGCTATCGCATTAGAAAACATCGTTGCACAGCCTCTATCCAATGAGTTCGCCAAAAAATATGAACTACCAAATAGTAGTAGTATCAAGAAGGCTTTGGATGTATTAAAGGAAAAAGACCTCGTATATCAAGGGCAAAATGGGTATTTCATTTATGACCGCTTTCTTGACCTTTGGCTAAAACGGACTTTTTATTAATTCTTTTCACGTCATAGAGAATAAATGAAGAAGGTGGAAATGTCTCGTGCATTTCCACCTTTTCTATTAATTGCTCAAATAGTTAGTCGAGCTGTGCCAGCTTGTTGTCGGAGCCGAGCACGTCGATGATCTTGTGCTTGTACATCTTCTCCATCTCGTCGCGGGCGGGACCGCAGAACTTACGTGGGTCGAACTCACTTGGCTTGTCGTGCAATACGCGGCGCACGGCGGCGGTGAAAGCAAGACGTGAGTCGGAGTCGATGTTGATCTTGCAGACGGCACTCTTCGATGCCTTGCGCAACTGCTCCTCGGGAATGCCGATGGCATCGGGCAACTTGCCGCCAAGCGAGTTGATTTCGTCCACATACTCTTGGGGTACGGAAGAACTTCCATGCAGCACGATGGGGAACCCTGGCAGTTTTTCCATCACAGCATCGAGCACGTCGAATGCCAATGGCGGGGGAACGAGCTTGCCCGTCTTCGGGTCGCGTGTGCATTGCTCGGGGGTGAACTTGTATGCACCGTGGCTGGTGCCAATGCTGATGGCGAGCGAGTCGCAGCCAGAACGCTGTGAGAACTCGATGACCTCCTCGGGCTTGGTGTAGTGCGAAACGGCACTTGACACCTCATCTTCAACACCAGCAAGCACGCCCAACTCTGCCTCGACGGTCACGTCGAACTGGTGGGCATAGTCCACTACCTGCTTCGTCAGGGCGATGTTCTCCTCAAAAGGAAGGTGGCTGGCATCAATCATCACGCTTGAGAAACCGTAGTCGATGCAGCTCTTGCATGTCTCAAAGCTGTCGCCGTGGTCGAGGTGCAGCACGATTTCCGGATGCTTGCAGCCTAACTCCTTGGCATATTCCACGGCACCCTGTGCCATGTAGCGCAGCAATGTGGCGTTGGCATAGTTGCGTGCACCCTTGGAAACTTGCAGGATTACGGGGCTCTTCAAGTCAGAAGAAGCCTTGATGATGGCTTGCAACTGCTCCATGTTGTTGAAGTTGAAGGCGGGGATAGCATATCCGCCGTTGATGGCACGTGCGAACATCTCACGGGTGTTCACGAGGCCTAAAGTCTTGTAATCTACCATATTTATTGAGTTTAAACGTTAAAGTCTATCCTGTTTGCAGATTGCAAAATTAACATTTTAATTTCTTAACGCAAAATGATACAACATTTTTTATGGTTGACTCACCTTAAAAACGCAGACTTCTATCGTCCTTTTCCAACTTTTTTCCCATGTTTTGACATCTGTGTATTACAAAACGTCACTCTCATTTGATGAAAGTTTTGCCGTCTTGGATGTATATGCCCTTACGGAGACCATTCAAGTCTTCGCCAACACGTTGTCCTTTCAAGTTGTAGATTCCATTGTAGATTCTGCGGTTTGGTTGGTTGGATACACCTTGGTTGAAGATTGTGCGCTCGATACCTGTCGGACTGACGGGTTCGCTGCCCATGGTGACCATGCCGTTCTCGTCGACCGTCATCTCGTAATAGAATGTCCCGCCAAAGCCTCGTGCCATTTGCCACTCCGTCTCGCGATAGTCCATGGAGGCGAAATACAGGCGATATTGTCCAGGGTAAAACTCTATTTCCACGGAGTCTGCGTATGCGCGCCATCCGTAGAAATTCATCAGCGTGTCGCCCGTCTCCATGAAACCGAGGTAGATGGTGGAGTCGGGGACTGTTAGGTTCTCACAGACGATGCCCACATCGCCAATGATGCTTTTCCCGCAATAATTGTAAATGCCCGTCTCCTCAAAGCCAAACACCTTGGTCTCGTTGTTATAGCTAAACGAATAGGGCGCGGCGTAAATCATCGAGCCATAGATATCCGTATCTAAAGTGTAAGGACGAATACCCGTGACTATTTCCTGCCCTGCGGAAAACTCATCGGTGTCGGGGTTGAGTAGGTCAAAGGCAAAGTACCCATCGAATTGTCCAGACCAACCCCAGTTGATATGAAGGAGACCGTCGGCATCCATTCCGTCAGCCACGAAAGCATGTCCAGCACCGCCTTGGGCATCCGACCCTGAATAGATGAACGGACTTCCCTTTGCTATTTCTCCATAAATGATGTCCTTCCATTCGTCATCCGTGTAGAAATCGCGATAGTAATAGCGTACCGCCGTTTCGGGATAGCCAAAGTGATAGATGATGCCTTCCGGCACATCTGACGTATATGCGCCGCTGCCAGTAGACGTGTATTGCATGTTGATGGCATAAGCGCAGTCGCGGCACAGGGTTGCCACGAGGTTGCCCTGCCGTGGCGAGGTGGTCACTTGCACGTAATCCATGCTCCCTTCGGGAAAATAATAGGAATAATAATTATTGTATGGCCACGCATAAGTCGTGTTCACTTTTGCCGTGTAGAGTTCATCGCTCCCCTCAGCATAGTAATGTCCCGTGAACTCCGCCGATGCGGGATATTTCTGGAAGTTCATGATTTGCGCCAATGCAATTGCCACGCAGCCGGCGGGTGCCTTTTGTCCGTTGTTGGACTTGATGGCTGGCGCATAATTGTTGTATGGCGTACCCTGCCCCCATTTGGTGGTCATGATTGGGGAAATAGCGGTGTAACTATCCGTCCGTGCAAAGGAACTGCCATTGCGTATGTGTGCTGCCATAGCCCTTTGCATGGCTTCCATCCACCATTTCACGTTCTCGGGCATGTCGTCCTTGTTGAAACATCCTGTGCCGTATGCCAATAGGGCCGGGAAGCGGTCGTCGCGGCTGACGATGGCAAAGCCGTTGCCGTCGCTGAACACGCTCAATGTTGGCTTATTGATGATTCGCTCCACGGTCGTGTTCTTTGCTTTCACTTTGTGAGTGGAAGTGATGTTTAGCTGTTGCGCGGCAATCTCCTGCATCTGGGTTGTCGTGCGGTCATGGGCGGTTGCTGTTAAGGCCAATAGGCAACAGATGAATGATAAATATGTCTTTTTCATAAAAAAGCAATTTCAATGTGATTGATGACAGATAAAGGAAGTTGTGCTAAGGTGCTTCCCTTGGCACAACTTCCTTGTATATACACTTCATGTGAGATTAGAACTCAAATGGAGTTGGTTTTGGTTTGTTGTCTTTAACCTTCAAGCCCTTCTTCACGCTAACATTGAAATTCTTACCAACGGTGCGGTTAGCCTTATTTGAAGAAGTGGTAGATCTTACCAACTTCATCTTCTTGATGTTGCCGGCTTTCTTGTTCACGATGTGTTTGCGGCTCTTCACTTTTGCCTTACTACCCTTGGCGGCATTATCCCAAGCGACTTGCAAATATTCAGTTCCTACACCGAAATAACCTGCACTGACATAATAAACCAGGTTGAAGGTAAAGGTGCCAGTCGATGCGTCGTAAGAGCAGGGATAGTCTGCAGCGGGGTATTTTGAGCTGCCGTATGATGCGGCATCGCTACAGAACACGTCTCCGTATGAGGGATGTGCCGTGCCAATATAGTTCTCGGGAACGGAAACGGCGTTGGTCTTGCTGTTCCAAGTGAAGTTGAAGTCTACGCCACCACCCCAATCGACAATCTTGTATTGGTCGTCGGTGCCGTCGCGCTTCATGATCTGGTAGCCTTCATCTACGAGAGGCAAGTAGTTACCCTCCTCGTCCTGGCCGCCGTCCCACCAGAAGGTATAGACGTATGTACCTGTACCCACTTGCGACCAAGTGATGTTAGCCAAGGTCTCGGTGTAAGTACCATAAACCACGTCGCCCTTTTTGTTTTGGAAGGTGATGTCGAGGTTAATCTCATTGTCGGAGAACTTCGAGCTGGCGAGAATCTTGGCGTATACCTTATCGTTCAATGCGGTCAGACCTGTTTCCTGAAGTTCAAAACCATCGGGTGTGCTGACAGTTCCCTTCTTCACTTGGAAGAGGAGGTTGTTGCCGGCGGTGTATGGTGCCGCGATGATATATGGAGTGCCATTAGCCTCAAGATAACGGTCGTAGCATCCGGGGTTAGCGGTCTCGATGGAGTCAACGGGAACGCCTTGGTAGATGGTCACGCCGTCTTTCTTGGTTCCCAATTGCGTGGAGGTGTACTCACCCGTGAACATCGGTTGCCAATCAAAGTCTTCAAGCGTAGCAGTGTATTCCTCCACAAATCCCGGGAAGTTGATGAAGATGGTGGGTTCGGTCAGGTAGTTCCAGCCTCCCACACCAAACATGTACCACCAAGCAGCCAATTGGATTTGTCCGATGCTACCGTCGTCTTGATAGGAAGACACCCTGTTGTACTGCATATAGTCGAATGAGGTGTAGGATGAGGAGTTCTTGCAGTTCAAAGCCCATACCACTTCACCATAGCTTGAATGGACATATCCCGTGCTGAGTCTGTACCAGTCTACGATGCCCGACTCTGTCAAGGTAACACCGCTGATTTGGTCTCCTTTCTTCATGACATGCAGCTCCAGATATTCCGACTGTGAGCCGTCAAGATAGTTAGCCCATACACCGAATGGGTCCATGATGCGGTAATAGCTCTTGTCGTCATCGCGCTGGAGAATCTCCACAGGCCAACTGTCCTCAAACCAGAAGTCATCCCTGAAGACACCCGTACCGATGGAGTTCCACTTCACACGTGTCACCGTATAAGTGAAAGCTGTATTCTTTGAGTAGGATGAAACGTTGTCGGCACCCTCAAGCGTCACGACAAGCTTGTAAGGCGAACCCACACCGGCGGTGGGGAAGGAGGCGGTGACGGTAGACACCGTGTCGCCAGCGGCAAACACTGCGTCAGACACCGTAAACACATTGTCGGTATTCTCGACGATAGTCGGCTTGACAGTCACAGCGGGCAGGGCTGACACGATCTCGTCGTTGAGCAGGGTGTCCTTGCCTTCTGCTGTCTTTCCCCAAGTGTATTTATGCTCCGGTCTACGATATACTTCAATCGTATATTCCGTGGGGGCGGCGGGATCGATGGACTCCGTTGCAGATGTAGTCGGGAAATACACGTTGTTATATCCTTCGTTGGCATCCCATTGGCCGGGTCCTTCATATTCGTCCTTGTCGCTACATGAGGCGGTAAAGAGTGCGGTAGCGACCAAGGCGGCACATGCAAATAAATGATTGAATTTCATATTTCGTCTTGATTTGATAGTTAATGTTAATCAGTTACACCATCGCGGAGGGTTGCATTCTGTCCGGCCTTGGGTATTTCACCGCCGTCATTATCCACGATGCCGATGTTGTTGTCCATCTCGGTCTGTGGGAAACGCATGTTCAGCCAGCCATCGTCGGCGGCAATGTTGAATGCGAAAGCATCGGGCTGGTTGGTCGTGCCGGCACCATGGGTGCGGACAACGGGCTTGCCGAGACGCTTGGCATCGAACATGAAGAATCCCTCGCCCCACAGTTCCACGCGGCGTTGGAACCAGATCTCGTCGGCGAATGACAGCCCACGGTCGGTAGAAGAATAGGCGGGGTCGCGATAGGTCTTGACGAAGTTCTCCAAGATGCTACGTGCCTGTGCCTCGTTGCCGCTCTTGGCGAGTCCTTCCACTTGGATGAGGATCATCTCCTCCACGCGCATCAAGGGCCAGTCGTTGTTGTTGACGATAGAGCCAACGCCTTCCTTCATACCGAACTTGATGTTCGTATAAGGCAGGAATTCCATCTTGTCATCGTAAGTGAAGTCAGCCATGGCATCGCCCGTGGCACTGGCGCCCGATGTGGGGTCGGTCCATGTGAGGTTTGCCCAGTGGTCAGAATGGCGGTTGCCATCAAGCCACCAGCCCTTGCGGACATCGGTGTCGGGAATCTTGTTCCATAGTAGGGTGTTGATACACGGCGTGTTCATCGTGCCGGCACTATAGCTATAGCCTGAGAACGCATTGATCCAAGAGGCACTCGTGCCATACTTGAACACCTCGGCAATCTCGGGTGTGATGCTGATACCCCAAATCCAGTTGTGGTCGGCGAGGTCATAGAATGTGGGCACGCTTACCTCTGCTATGGAGTAAGGCGTATATCCCTCCATGGCCTTGGCGGCATCGGCGGCAGCCTCGGCATAGTTGCCCATGGCGAGGTTGGCGCGGGCGCGGAGTCCGTATGCTACGTTGATGTTGATCTGGTCCTTGGAGGAACGCTCCTCGGTCAGGTTGTCGATGGCAAAGTTGAGGTCTTCCATGACGTAAGCCCATACCTCCTCCACTGTGGCACGGGGGTTGTTGGCATAGTCAACGCCCGCACTCAGGATAGGCACACAGGGCTTGTCCTTGGAGGTTTGGTAGTTGAACTGGAAGTAGGGAGCCAATGCCATGTAGTCGAAGGCGCGCATGGCGCGAGCCTGTGCGATCTTGTTGATGGCATCCGGGTCCGTTGTGTCCTCGGGATAGGATGCTATCACCTCATTGGCAATACCAATCTGGCGGTAGGGGATCACGTAGCGGATGTACGGGTTGGCATAGTTGGCGTTACGGCTGGAGTATTCTCCGCAAACAGAGAACCAGTTGTAGTTGTTGTCCTGCATGAACATGTCAGCGCCCTCAATGTCAAGGGAGATGGCAGCCATGACAAAACCGAAGTCATCCGCACGGCTGCTGGAGGGATAGGCAGTACGGGGCTTGCCCATCATGGTGAACATTCCCGTGAAGGTGGCTTGCACACGCTCGGGTATGGCGGTATTGGTCTCCTGTGACTGTTCCTTGGTCAGCGTGAGACCCTCTGGCACCTGCTCGTCGATGTCGTTGCAGGCGGTGGTCAGCATCAAGGCACTCAGTGCTATAATGGAAATCTTATAAAGTTTCATATCTTTCTTATTTCTTGATTAAAATACTTATTGTCTTTAGAACGTTACAGTGATACCGCCAGTGAGTGAGCGCATGGAAGCATAGCTACCCGAGGCAAGACCGCCACCGGAGGTCATCGAACCGATACCATAGTTGTAGCGTGGGTCCATACCCTTGCGCTTGGTCAGGAGGAAGAGGTTTTCGCCTGCGAAGTAAACGCGGATGCTCTTCACCGTCAAAGGCTTGGTGATGCTCTCTGGCAACGTGTAACCCAAGGTCAGGTTGTTGAGGCAGAGATAGTTGCTGCTCGTCAAGAAACGGTCGTAAGGTGTCTGCGAGGCAACGCCGGGGTCGTCGACTGCCGCCGTGCTCAGGCGTGGGATGTTGGAATTGGGGTTCTCTGGACTCCATGCGTCCAACAGGTCGCGGTGCATGGCGTGGCCCGTCTCCTGTCCGTTGTGCATCAATTGCTGGTAGGAACCATCATAGAACTTGCCGCCCAACTGGTAGGAGAACTGTGCTGACAAGTCGAAGCCGCGGAAATAGACACTCGTGCCGAAGCCGCCAAGGATCTTGGGCAGCGTCGTGCCGAGGTCGTAACGGCTTGCCTTGGTGATGTCGGTGGTGGTCGTCTCCTCGGCAATCACGATGGGTGTGCCGTCGGAATTCGTGCCATAGGTGTTGGTCAACACGTTACCTTTGTCATCGAGTGCTTGCCAGTAAGTGGCCTGTCCCTTATCGTTCACGCCGGCATACTTAATCATGTATGCCTGGTAGCGGGAGCCGCCCACGCGGACAATCGAGTTGGAATAGCGCAAGCCGTTGTCCCTGATAGACTCGTCGAGCTCGGTAAACTCGTTGTGGTTGTGCGAGAGGTTGAGGTTCAAGTCCCATTGCAAGTCCTTGGTCTTGATGACGGTACCATCGAGTTGCAACTCGATACCGCGGTTGAGCAACGTACCGACGTTGGCGGGATAGCTGGCAACCATCAAGCCCGATGACAGGGGCACGGTCTTCGACCAGAGCAGGTCGCTCATCTTGCCCGTATAGAACTCGATCGATCCGTTCAGGCGATACTTGAACAATGAGAAGTCAAGACCGATGTTCCAGCTCTTCTTCGTCTCCCATGTCAGGTCTTCATTGCCCTTGGCACTCATGGTGATGGAATATTCGCCCGTCTCGTCGTTGTATGAAGTGGTATAGCGGTCGGCGTAAGCGTGCCAGCCCATACCTTGGTCGTTACCGTTCTCGCCGTAAGACACTTTCAACTTCAACAGGTCTACCCAATTGACATTCTGCATAAAAGCCTCCTTGTTGATTTGCCAAGCGCCGCCGGCAGACCAGAATGTACCCCAGCGATGGCCGGGAGCGAACTTCGAGGAGGCATCTCTACGGATGGAGCCGTTGAAGAAATAGCGGTTGTCATAGTCATACGATACACGTCCAAGGAATCCCTCGGTCATGTAGTTGTCGGTGTAAGAGCCTACGGAGCGGTCCTTGCCCGGTCCCTTGGCATTGCCCAGCTCGCCGATGAAGGGGTCGTAGAGGTGGGTGT
Source organism: Prevotella sp. (assembly GCA_017428055.1). Taxonomy (GTDB): domain Bacteria; phylum Bacteroidota; class Bacteroidia; order Bacteroidales; family Bacteroidaceae; genus Prevotella. Next base: position 1,832 of record JAFRRN010000067.1, on the reverse strand, counting down.
TGTCGCCATCCAGCTCTTGGCTTTTCTCCTTAAACTGCTCGTAACCAGCCAACAGCGAGAAGTTGTGCTTGTCGGCAAAGGTACGGGTGTAGTTAATCAAGTACTGTTGGTTCACCGAGAAGTCGCGGTCGCTCTCCACGTATGCCTCGCCGTCGGTGCTGCTGCCGCTGGCGAAACGGCTGTAGAGGTAGGTGTAACGGCTATTGATGCTCGTGGCACTGATGTTGGCCTGGATGCTCAATCCCTCAAGCGGTGTGATGTTTACGCCCCACTGCCCGAAGAGGATGTCGCCGTAAGAGTTGTAGTCGTTATAGGCATTGTCGCGCACGGCGTTGCCCACGAAGCTCGGGCGTACCTGGTTCGTGTTGTTGGAGTCGTACACCGTCATCCCGTTATTCTTGTTGATGACGTAGTTGCCGTCGGCATCCTTCACGCGGGTATACAGCGGATAGATGGCACCCATTGAGTTCACGAGGTAGAACATGTTGCCGCTGCTTCCGTATGTATCAGAAGAATAGGATGGAGTCTGGCTGATGCGGTGTGTGAACGACATGTTGGTGGTCAGTTTCAACCATTTCTTTGCTTGGTATTCCACGTTGGTGCGGGCGGTGTAACGTTCAAACTTGGACTTCTCCACCTGTCCGCCATCGTTCAGGTAGCCGGCACTGGCGAAGTAGCTCAGACGGCCCGTGTTGCCCGATACCGATGCGTTGTATTCCTGGCGGAAGGCACTGTGGATTGTGGCATCATACCAGTTGTCGGGATAATAGTAATACTCACCGTCGTAGTAACCGAGGGTGGCATTGGGGTTGAGCTTGAAGTTGTGGCCCACCAAATTTTGTCCATCGGGTACGGTATAGACGTTGTAACCCAAACCACCGTTGTTGATGTTGAACAGGTTGTTGTCGGCGTATGCGTAGGCTTCCACGTCTGTGCCGCCATTATACTTCACGCTGTTGAACATGGCCTTGTAGTGTGTCTCGTAATACTCGGCAGGGTCGGTGATGATGTCGTAACGGGGAACTAAGCGTGAGTTGCTTCCCCACTTGGCATCAAACGTCACCTCGGCATCCTTTGCCACACCTTTCGCCTTCTTGGTGGTGATGATGATCACACCATTGGCACCACGGTTTCCGTAGATGGCTGTGGCGGAGGCATCCTTCAACACGGACATCGACTCGATGTCGGCGGGGTTGATGGAGGAGATGCTCTGCTGCAAGGGTACGCCGTCAATCACGTAAAGAGGCTGCGAAGAGGCGGCATACGAGCCAATACCACGGATGGTGATGGTAGGCGCACTGCCCGGCGCGCCAGAGCTTGACACGGACTGGATACCTGCCACCTTACCCACAAGGGCACTCGTGGCGGTGGAGGTGACGTGTGCGGTGATGTCTTCCGCTTTCACCTCAGCGGCAGAACCCGTGAACGCGGAGCGTTTGGCGGTACCGTAAGCCACCACGATCACCTCGTCGAGGCTCTTGTCATCGGGAACGAGGGTGACGGTCATGTTGTTCCTCGCAAGCACCTCCTGTGTCAGATAGCCCAGGAAAGACACCCTAAGCCTTGTGGAGTTGTTGGGAACTTCAACAGAGAAATGGCCGTTCATGTCTGTTGCCGCGCCGGTCTTCGTACCCAGGACCTGTACGGTGGCACCCATGATGGGTTCGCCGTCTTCCTGTGAGAGCACGGTGCCGGTAACTTTTGTTTGAGCCATCGCCATTCCCACGCTGAGGAAGAGGCAGGCTAAAAACATCGTTAGTCTTTTTTCCATAAATTCTCTCTCTTTAAATTTTTTAAGTTAATATGATATGTTAGTCATCTCTTTCCACGTT
>JAFRRN010000066.1 GCA_017428055.1 Prevotella sp. | reverse complement strand
CGTACATCCTGAGCCAGGATCAAACTCTCCATTGTAAAAATGTATCTCGTCAAAATTGACTTCTCCCGTAACGCCCCTAAGGGGGCGCGTGTAAGGCGGACGCCGCGCATATGACGCGGACGCCGCGCGTGTACACCTCTAATCGCCCGCGGCGCGGCGCGCCGCAGGGCAACTCAACGTGCTGCTCCTCTGTCTATGTAACCCTCTCAAAGATCTCGTCTCGATAACGCCAACGGGCTCTTAAGCCCGAAAGCGGGTGCAAAGGTACGAACAACAGGGCGAACTGACAAACTTCCGGAAGACTTTTTTCAAAATACAGGCGAAATTTTCACGATTCTTGACAAAATAGGGTACATTTTAAGGGACAGGGCGGTCAAAAAGAAACGTGGAGGAGGCTATTCTGCGATTGAAAGGCATGTAAAAGACCGCACGGAACACTCATTCACTTTCTGTACATGCGCCGTATACAAAAAATACATGCCCCTTATACGAAATGTACATGCGGCATATACGATTCGTATATGGGTCATGTATTATTCCCTATCGATATGGCTAATCCCCTCAACCATAAAAAAAAGAGGCCATTCGGATGATTTGTGGGGAAAAAAACACATACTAAACAAAAAATGCGTATCTTTGTAAACCAAGTAACAACCATGAAGACAAGTACACATTATTATATATATAGACCAAATAAAAATTGAAATATATGAGAGGGAAGATAGACGAAAAATGTTTGAGAGTGGAATATTTACCCTGCTTGAATTACGCAATGGTCCTGAATGGCCGCAAGAACCTGGAATACTGTGAAATCACAAACAACACCGATGACGACTGGCAATCTATCAAAGTCACGGTAAATGGCGAACTCATCCAACCCGAGGAGGCGAGGATAGAGACCATCCTCGCGAGGCAGACCATCCGAATCACCACGCTCAACGTGATGCCAGACATTGACAAATTACGCGAGTTGACAGAAAGTACCGAAACCAAATTCCGTATCTCTATCCTTGAGAGCGACGAAGAAGTATTCAGCAAAGAATACGCCATTCGGCTATTGGCCTTCGACGAATGGCCAGGCATTGGCGTGATGCCGGAGACATTGGCAGCTTTCGTCACCCCAAACGCTCCCGAAATATCAAGAGTAAAGGTAAACGCCGCCCAATTCTTAGAGAAGCTTACGGGGTCGTCTGCCCTGGACGAATACCAGACGCAAGACCCCAATCGTGTCCGTGCGCAGGTGGCTTCCATCTATGAGGCATTGCGAAGCGAGGGGATTGTATATTCCGCCCCACCATCCAGTTACGAAAAGAACGGCCAACGTGTTCGCCTTGTAGACAAGATCTTGACTGAGAAATTAGGCACCTGCCTGGATTTATCCCTCCTATATGCCTCATGCTTGGAATCATGTGGTCTCCATCCTATCCTGGTGTTGCAGCAAGGACACATGTATATCGGCTGTTGGCTTGTGGACAAATACTATTATCAAACGGTTTGCGACGACCTGTCGCTCCTTTCCAAGAGCATTGCCGATGGCATCAGCGAGATGGTATTGGTAGAAGCCACAGACATTGCGTCGTCCAATCCCATCCCCTTTGAGGAAGCAGTGGCACACGCCACCCGCCATGTAGTGTCAGAAGAAGACAAGTTTGTACTTTTCTATGACATCCACCGATGCCGCCTGGAGGGCATCCGTCCCCTTCCCCTGCGCATCAACGGTGAATGGCTAAACGAGGGCATCAGCCATTCCCTTGCCACGGAAGGAATCAAAGAGGTACAGGTCCGCAACACCAGCATTCCCCTTCAAGACGACCCGAAGCTCACGCGCCAACAGATTTGGGAGCGCAAGCTGCTCGACTTCTCCCTGCGCAATAACCTCGTCAGCATCCGTGCGGGCAAGAAAGTCATCCCCTTCATCTCGTTTGGCATAGAGAACATCGAGAACGACCTGAGCGACGGCAACGACTTCCAACTCCTTCCCAATCCTTCCAAGAAAAGGGTCAGCCCCAACGAATTTGGTATCTATGACTCACGCCAACACCAAGAGGAATTGGAACAGTTGGTCAATGAGGACCTGAAACATGACAGGATCTGCACTTACCTAACCGACGAGGAACTCAAGACCGCCACCAAGACCCTCTTCCGCGACTCCCGCACCGCCCTTGAGGAGAATGGTGCCAACTCCCTGTTCATGGTGATGGGCCTGCTGAAATGGTATGAGACAGAAAAGAGCATACGTCCACGCTACGCTCCCCTCTTGCTAATGCCCGTGGACTTGGTCCGTAAGAGCGGCAACAATTACATCATCCGCAAGCGCGATGAGGACATGACGTTCAACACGACCCTTGTCGAGATGCTCAAGCAACAACATGACATCACCCTTACCGGCATCAACCCACTTCCCGAAGACGAGCATGGCATTGACGTGAGGCAGGTGTTCACCACCGTTCGCAGCCACCTTGCAACCCATCCTCGCTGGGACATCATCGAGGAATCCATGCTGGGACTGTTCTCTTTCAACAAATTTGTCATGTGGAACGACATCCACAGCAATGCCGAAAATATGCGCAAGAACCCCATCATTGAGAGCCTGGTGCAAAAGCACTGGGTAGGCACGGAGTCGCCATCCACCACCGATGCGCGCAAAATCGACCAAGACGTAGAGCCACACGAGTATGCCATCCCCGTGGACGTTGACTCCTCGCAGATGGAGGCTGTGGTAGAATCGGGCGAAGGGCGCAGTTTCATCCTCTACGGTCCCCCCGGAAGCGGCAAGAGCCAAACCATCACCAACATGATCGCCAACGCCCTTTACCATGGCAAGCGCGTATTATTCGTGGCAGAGAAGATGGCGGCTTTGGAAGTGGTGCAGAAACGTTTGGCAAAAATCGGCCTTGACCCCTTCTGTCTGGAGATGCACTCCAACAAAATCACCAAGACCCACTTGCTCCACCAACTGCAAACGACCCTCGACCTCACCCGCATCAAAGAGCCGGAACAATATGAGGCGACATCGCAGGAACTCTTCCGCCAGCGTAAGAACCTCATCAGCTACATGGACAAGTTGCACAAGACACAACCCTCTGGGCTGTCTCTCTATGATTGCATCACACGGTATGAGTCGATAGCGGGAGAAGCCATCGCCCCGTCAGGGCATTTCATGAACGGCCTCAACGTTGACAAACTGAAAGATGCTACCGAGAAGATTGCCACACTCGATACCGTCTTTGCCATCACGGGGCAACCCTCGCAACATCCTTTACAAGGGTTAAACATCTATGACGCCTCCCAACAGGCGCAAACGGACCTTGCCGACCGCCTTGCCCTCTTGTCCTCACAAATAAAGGATGCCGACCAACTCATTACCCAACTCAATGAAAACGCCGGGTACAAGCAACCCCATTCTTTAGACGGAGCCAAATGGGCATTGCACTTTGCGGAGACCCAAGAGGCCCTTACGCGAGACTATAGCCAAAACATCCTGTCGCAAGATGCCTCCCAACTGAAACGCCAGTGGGAAGAGGCATGTGGAAAATGGGTCGTCTCACGCATCTTTGCCAAAAAGTCGTTTATGAAAACCATGAACGCCTTTAAGAGTGGAATGGCCGAAGATGAAATCCCAACCCTGTTAGGACAGTTGGAGAAATACCAAACCCTGCTCAAGGAGGCAGGGCTATCACAGCCGCCCACCATCCCGACCGCACACATCAAGGCCTGCAAAGACCTTTTCGCCAACATCGAGAAGATACAAGAAAAGGCATCCTTAGACACCGTGGACTTCCCCACCCTGCTCCGCCTCCTGCCCCAATGGACGGAAAACATCGACAAGAGTCGCAACTGGGCGCAATGGTGCATCCGCAAGCAAGAGTTGGAAGGCTTGCATCTCGACAAGGTGATAGCCTATATGAGCCAACACGCCGTCGATGCGCACACCGCCGCCAACGCCATGCAGAAAGGGGCTTACAAGCAACTCGCCCTTCGGATGATCGATGACGACAAAGACTTGCAGATGTTCAACGGCCTTCTCTTCGAGGACATCATCTATAAATACCGCGACCTTGCCAAGCAATTCCAAGAACTCACCAAGAAGATGCTCTATTGCAAACTGGCAGCCAACGTACCCTCGCAAGCCCTCGAACCATCGTCATCGTCGGAGCTGGGCATCTTGAAACGGTATATCGCCTCGGGTGGACGCGGTACGTCCATACGCCACATCATCGACCAGATACCCACACTCCTCCCCCGTCTCTGCCCCGTCATGCTGATGAGTCCAATCTCTGTGGCACAATTCATCGACCTTGACCAACCGCCATTCGATATCGTCTGTTTCGACGAGGCATCCCAAATGCCCACCTCTGAGGCCGTCGGTGCTATCGCCCGTGGCAAGGCACTCATCTGTGTGGGCGACCCCAAGCAGATGCCTCCAACCAGCTTCTTCGCCACCAATGCCGTGGACGAGAGCGAGGCAGACATTGACGACATGGAGAGCATCCTCGATGATTGCATCACTCTCTCATTGCCCGCGCGCTATCTCACGTGGCATTACCGTTCACGCCATGAGAGCCTCATCGCCTTCAGCAACATCCAATATTACGACGGTAAGCTATTTACCTTCCCCTCAGTGGATGACCGCATGTCAAAAGTGCGGTTTATCCCCGTCGATGGCACATACGACTTTGGCAAGACACGCTCCAACCGATCCGAGGCGGAAGCCATCGTCAAGGAGGTGCTGCGACGACTTGGCGACGACGAACTCTCCAAGCGCAGCATTGGCATCGTGTCGTTCAGCAAGGTACAACAAAACCTCATCGAAGACATCCTGACCGAGGAGCTTGCCAAGCATCCCGACTTGGAAAGGAAAGCATACGATGCCGAGGAGCCCATCTTCATCAAAAACCTTGAGAACGTGCAAGGCGACGAGCGCGACATCATCCTCTTCTCCATCGGCTATGGACCTGACAAACGAGGCAAGGTGTCGATGAACTTCGGCCCTTTGAACAACGCCGGAGGAGAGCGTAGGCTCAATGTCGCCGTTTCCCGCGCCCGTTATGAGATGATGGTGTTCTCCACGTTGGCTCCAGAGCAAATCGACCTCAACCGCTCCAATGCCCGTGGCGTGGAGGGACTCAAGCATTTCCTGGAGTTTGCCAAGAACGGTCGAATCGCCGTCGCCGCCAACCAAGTGAAAAAGGCTGACGACTCCGTTGACATCACCCATTCTATCGCCAAGGAAATCCGCGCACTCGGCTATGAGGTAGACACCTCCGTGGGCCGCTCCCAATTCAAGGTAGACATCGCCATACTCCATCCCGGGGAGAAAGACCAGTACCTCTTGGGAATCCAATGCGACGGGAAAAACTACTATGAGACCAAGACCGAGCGCGACCGCGAGATCTGCCAGCCAGGCGTATTGAAAGGCTTGGGATGGAATCTGCTCCGTGTCTGGTCGGTAGACTGGTTCATGAACAAGGATGCCGTCATGCAACGCATCACCAAGAAGCTTGACGAACTGTTGCATCCTACCCCACAAAAGGCAGAAGAAGAGTTAAAGCCCGTGGAGCAGCCCAAGCCCCAGACATTGGTCGCCAACATGCCTTTCAGCGTGACAAAAGACGAACTGGTCGGAAAAATCAAAAACGAGAAACTCGTCCCTTACGAGCGCATCGCATTGGGCGGCAACCACGATGGCACCATTGAGCATGTCATGCGCAGCGCCAAGTCGGTAAGCAACGACATCCAAAAACTCATCGCTGGCGAGCAACCCATCACACGGAGCCTCATCTGCAAGCGGATAGCCGAGGCATACCGCCTGCCAAAGGTTACGGCAAAGCTACAGGAATTCATCGCCAAGATAGACACCCCCCATGTCTATATCGACCCATCGTCGCCCGCCGACAATCCTATCTATTGGAAAGACGAGGCAAGTGCCAAGCAGTTCATCGTCTATCGACAAGGGGGCGACCGCGACATCAGCGACATTCCCATGCTCGAAATCAGGAATGCCGTGAAATATGCAGTGGAGCAACAAGTATCTATCCCATTAGAAGGATTGAAGAAACAAGCCACACAAATGCTGGGATTCGCCAGAAAACTCCAAAAGGCAGACCTCGCCGTGGAACTCGCCATCGCCCAACTTATCGACAGCGGCGAACTGAATGAAGATAATGGGACGATAACATTAGCATAAGAAGAGACCTTTTATGAAGATGAAGTGCCACCAAAAAGTCTATATTCCTAATATCCGCAACTAATTGTCTCGGATTTTAGGAATCTCTATGATATCGGAATCGCATTTTAATTTTTGCGATTCCGATAACTTTGATTCCTATATTCCGCAGCATTTTAATTAGTGTTGGCTGAATAATATCTAATTGCCTGATTATTAAGAATATATAACAGTTTTTCTTCTTTTGTTTAACAAAAAATGAGTAGCTATGGGTGTTAAAAGTCATATAGGAATGAAGTATTATACGCCACATCAAAAGCAGATGACTTTGGATTTGGAGAGATCGTCACTGGACAACCTTGACAAGTCCAACCGCTGGGTGCAGATGAGTGACCTTCTCCCCTGGGCGACATCGAAAAGGAATACAACTCACGTCTTGACAACAAGGAGAAAGGTGCTGGCAACAAGCCAGCCCGTATGGTGGTCGGTGCGATGATAGTGAAGCACAAGCTCGGCCTTTCCGACCAGGAGACGATAGACATCATCCGCGAGGGTGGTAAGTGACCATCGCAGATAGGGCATCGGTCGAGATTCCCTGCATGGTATAATCCTATTATCCCATACATATAAAGAGATTATCCCATAGGTATAATCGTTTTACTTGGGGTCAATACGTTTCAAGTAATTATCCTTTGCCGCCTTTTTCCCACCCCTTCACGAGGGTTTCTTGTGCGTTGTTTTGTGACTTGACGGGTAAATAGACGAAAAAAGTCAGGACTTTCGTAAAAAAACGATGGCGCTGAAGTGTCTTATATATAGACGAGCCTCGAAAAGCGGGGCGCAAACATGAATAGACTGATATGCTTGAACAGAGAACATTTAGACAGCTTTCCCGGGAGGACTACTATAAAAAAGAGGAAGCCGACCTGCAACCTATTGGAAAACGGAAAGTAACCTTGCACCGATATATCGCACTCATCATTCTTGCCATAGGGCTGACTGGCAGCACACAGGCACAGAAGCGCATCTCCCACGAATATAATAATGTGTCGCTCTCCGAAGCCCTCAACCAACTCGCCAAGCAGCAGACAGACTACGCCATCATGTTTCTCTACAATGAGTTGGAGGACTTCCGCATCACCACAACCGTAAGCCACAAGCCGCTACCCGACGCCATCCGGCAGATGGTAGGGCTCTATCCCATCCGCGTGACGGTCGATACAAGCGACCCAAAAGCACGTAAAATCTTCGTGGAGTGTACTCACAAGACCGACCGACACCTGACAGGTGTCATCACGGACGAGCAAGGACAGCCCATAGCGTATGCCAATATCGCAATACTCAACCCTATCGACTCAACCCTCCTCAGCGGTGGGGTGTCAAACGAGAGCGGCTACTTTGCCATCCCTTACGAGAGAGAGCGAGTCCTTGCACGTATCTCATACGTCGGTTACAAGACCATCTACAAGATTTGCAACCAGCCTGAAGTTGGGACGATACGGCTACAACCCGACAGCTACGAGCTGAATGGCGTGACCGTAAGAGGGGAAATCCCACAATATAGGGCTACGACAGGCGGCGTAACTGTCGAAGTGCAGCATTCCATACTCAAAGATGTTGGGACGGCGAGCGACTTGCTCTCCATGCTTCCCAACGTCCAGGGAGAGGATGGCAATTACACCGTCTTTGCCAAAGGTGTGCCTGAAATCTACATCAACAACAAGAAAGTGCAGAACGGCAAGGAACTAAGACAATTGAAATCCACCGACATCAAGAGCGTGGACATCATCACCTCGCCCGGCGCGAAGTATGACGCGGAGGTATATGCCGTCATCCGCATAAGGACGATTCGGCCACAAGGCGACGGATTGAGCGTGGAAGCATTCGGCCAAATAGCAAACAACGAGAAATGGACAACCTACGATGACATGACCGTGAAATACCGTCAGCACGGATTGGAGGTGTTCGGAACACTGACTTTCTACAACAACCACCATTCAGAGGACAACAATATCAGTTCCGACACATACGCCTATGGCAACCATATCAGCATCCGACAATATGCGCCGAGTGCCTTCTGGTTTACAGACCCAAGCGGAGAAATCGGTGCCAGTTACGACATGGACGCAGAGAACTCCATAGGTATCAAGTATGGCATTGACCGTTCTCTCTATATGGGCGGTAAGGCCAACTGCACACAAGCCATCTATAGAAATGGCGCACTGGAAGGAATGGTTGACCAATGGATGGGTACGACCGAAAGCGACGGTCCTGTCCATGAGGCAAATGTGTACTATATTGGCAAGATTGGCAAACTCGGAATCGACTTCAACGGTTCATGGCTTTGGAACAAAAAGGTACGAAACGACGTTGAGACAGAGCGTAGCCAACAACTTGAAGACCGCGACATTCACTTGCGGAATGAAGACCACCGCAACATGTTGGCAGGGAAACTGGTGGTGTCATACCCTATTTGGAAAGGCGAGCTGAGCATAGGCTCAGAGATGACCCGCACTCACAGTACGGGAACCAACGAGAACGAGGAACATTATGTCAAGTCTTCCGACGACGACATCAAGGAACAAAACCAAGCTGGCTTTGCCGAATACAACCTCCACTTGGGCAACTGGAGAGTTGACGGGGGCATTCGGTATGAACATGTCATTACCGAATGCCGTTCTTTCGGTGTCTACCAGGAAGAGCCAAGCCGCCGATACTCCGACTGGTTTCCCAATCTCTCCGTCGCCTGGCAGAAAGGCAAATGGGGGGCGGAGGCCAGTTACAACAAGCGAATCCGCCGTCCCGCGTACTATGCCATCAGTTCATACGTGCAATATGACAACCGCTATCAGGTCGAAGGAGGCAATCCGCTCCTCTGTCCAACCATCCGGCAGGATTTTGACTTGCGTCTGAGTTATTCCTGGATGGATGTCTCTGTTGGTTACACCCGTAATCGCGACATCTTCTTTTCTTTCGGAAGTCTCTATGAGCCTGGGAGCGAAGTCGTTATATGGAACAGGCAGAACTTCAAATGCCATCAAGCGTACCATGCATCGGTCACGGCTTCGCCCAAATTTGGATGCTGGCAACCGACTTTGACGTTCAGTTATTGGCAGCAACACTTCCCATCCACGCAGTCTGGAGTAAACACCAGCCTCAACAAGCCTGACTGTAAAATCGACCTGCGCAACTGGTTTGTCATCGACGAAACCATGAAAGCCATGCTCTACCTGCACTATGGCACCAGCAACGACTATGGATTCACCCGCGAGGACAGCAAGTTCAATGTTGACTTGAGACTGCAAAAGACATTTCTCAACAATAGGCTTACAGCCATCATCTTTGCCAAGGACATCTTCAAGACACTGCGGGATAAATGGGTTGCCACTTATCCTATTGCCACGATGGGGAAGGATGCCTACCTCTATACACGATGCATCGGCGTGTCGCTATCATATCATTTGAATACCACCCGTAGCAAGTACAAGGGTACGGGTGCCGGCAATGACGAGAAGAACAGACTATAAATGCGTTCAAAAGCCTGTAACAATGGCATTATCTGCTTGAATCATCGGAAAAAGCTTTTCCATTTCCCCATTATTTCGTATCTTTGCACCCGATTTCATAACACAGGGGTACTTGCTCAACCCCCTTTAACAAAACAAGATGGACAATTTAAGAAAGAATGAAGGCTTGCAAGCCTTGGGGCAGGACAAACCAATAATCACCAACTATGCCCCTGAAGTGTTGGAAACCTTCCAAAACCAACATCCCGAGAACGACTATTGGGTACGTTTCAACTGCCCCGAGTTCACCACCCTCTGTCCCATCACGGGCCAGCCGGACTTTGCCGAGATCCGCATTTGCTACATCCCCGGCGAGCGCATGGTGGAGAGCAAGAGCCTGAAACTCTACCTTTTCAGCTTCCGAAACCATGGAGATTTCCACGAAGATTGCGTGAACACCATCATGAAAGACCTCATCCAGCTGATGGATCCCAAGTATATAGAGGTGATAGGGCTATTCACCCCACGGGGCGGAATTAGCATCTATCCTTTCGCCAACTATGGGAAACCCGGCACGAAGTATGAGAAAATCGCTGAGGAGCGGTTGTTCAACCATGAACAAAGGTGAACAGTGTTGATTAGTTTTTAATCTCGTCCAAGGCTTGCGCTTTCTGTTTCGCCGCTATTTCCTTTGCCTTCTTGTTGATATTCTTCACATCGCTATTGCGGTAATAGCTGCGCGATTGGCCGTCGCTTGCCAAGACAAGCGAGTCGTGGCCGAGGAAAACGATGTCGCAAGTGTCGTTTCGCATGTTCTTAATGGAGATTTCCTTGGAGTTTTGCGAGAAAGTAGGTTCGCCACTGGTCATCACCAACTTACCATTCCAGATGTGCCAAGCGGTGAAGTAGCCCAACTTGGGATAGACTACAGGACTTTCCCTTAGATTGTTCTCTTGCACATAACCCACGCTTTGTGCCGTCCATTGGCGTTTCAATGTGAAGCCATACTCACGAGGAATCATAAAAGTTTCCTTGATAGAATCGGGCATGTCGCGCATCATCCTTTTCTGCAACTTCTCGCTCATGTTGTCGAAGTCGCGCATCTTGGGCATCACGACATAGCACCATGTGCCTTTCAACTCGTCTAAGTCGATGACCAAGTCGGCTACGGTAGAGTCTTCTGGGTTCAAGACGAGGCCTATCCAGTCACCCACACTTGGCTTACCCATGACCTGATGGTTGCGATGGGCATCATAGACATCGTAAGAAACGGGGTCGCTCCCGTCGTTTGGAAGGAGGATGACGGTGGAGTCGTTGCATCCCTCACAGGCAAGCCCGTAAACCGTCTTATCGCCTTTGAGTTTCAGTTCATCGTTCATCTTGCCTTTCCTTGACACCAACTCTTCCGATTTTCCCCCTCTACAAGCCACAAGAACAGTGGCAAGTAGACATATTATGTATATATATAAATACTTCATTGCTTTGTGTTTTAACGTTGCAAAGATAGTTATAAATCACTAAAAAACAAGTGTAACTGCCTTAAATTGATATTTTTTACCTAATTTTGCACCCTCAAAACGACAGAAATGTCACTATTTCAACGATTTATGATGAAGAAAAAGATACAATTCAGTCTCGTATACCGAGACATGTGGCAAAGCTCCGGGAAGTTCCAGCCACGCAAAGACCAATTGGAACGCATCGCTCCCGTGATTATCGAGATGGGCTGCTTTGCACGTGTAGAGACCAATGGCGGTGCCTTTGAGCAAGTGAACCTGTTGGCAGGGGAGAATCCCAATGCCGCCGTCCGCGCCTTTTGTAAGCCTTTCAACGAGGTGGGGATCAAGACACACATGCTGGATCGTGGCCTGAACGCGCTCCGTATGTACCCCGTACCCGATGATGTACGTGCTTTAATGTATAAGGTGAAACATGCGCAAGGCGTGGATATTCCCCGTATTTTTGACGGTTTGAACGACACACGCAACATCATCCCCTCCATCCGCTGGGCAAAGGAGGCGGGCATGACACCACAGGCAACGCTCTGCATCACCACCTCGCCCGTACATACATTAGATTATTATAGGGGGATTGCCGACGAGGTGATTGCCGCAGGGGCAGAGGAAATCTGCCTTAAGGACATGGCAGGTATCGGTCAACCTGCCTTCCTCGGTAAGTTGACGAAGATGATCAAGACGAAATATCCCGACATCATCATCCAATACCACGGTCATTCTGGCCCGGGACTGAGCATGGCATCAATCTTAGAGGTGTGCGAGAACGGTGCCGACATCATCGATACCGCCATTGAACCCTTGTCTTGGGGCAAGGTGCATCCCGATGTCATCAGCGTCCAGTCGATGCTTCGCAACGAGGGATTCGACGTGCCAGATATCAACATGAATGCCTACATGAAAGCCCGCTCACTCACTCAGGAGTTCATTGACGAGTGGTTGGGGTATTTCATCAACCCCGGCAACAAGCAGATGTCATCACTCCTGCTCGGTTGTGGATTGCCCGGCGGCATGATGGGGTCGATGATGGCAGACCTCGGAGGCATCAAGGGTACCATCAACAACATCCGCAAGAAGAAAGGCGAGGAGCCATTGAGCACGGACGATATGCTCGTGCGCCTCTTCCAAGAGGTGGAATACGTATGGCCGCGTGTGGGTTATCCCCCACTCGTCACCCCCTTCTCGCAATACGTGAAGAACATCGCCCTCATGAACTTGCTCACCATGGAACAAGGGAAGGGTCGCTTCGTGATGATGGACGACTCGATGTGGGGCATGATTCTCGGCAAGAGCGGCAAGGTACCTGGGCCATTGGCACCCGAAATCATCGAACTCGCCAAGCAACAAGGTCGCGAGTTTGTCACCGACGACCCACACACGTTCTATCCCGATGCCCTCGACGACTTCCGCAAGGAAATGGACGAGAATGGTTGGGAATACGGACAAGACGACGAGGAGCTTTGGGAACTCGCTATGCACCCCGAACAATACCGCAACTACAAGAGCGGACAAGCCAAGAAAAACTTCCTTGCCGACCTGCAAGCCGCCAAGGACGCGAAGCTCGGAAGCAAACTTACGCCCGAACAACTATCCGCATTCAAACATGCCAAGGCAGATGCCATCGTCGCTCCCGTCAAGGGCCAGGTGTTCTGGGAGTTTGGTGGAGACGGTGAGGCGGTAGCCACCGTGGAGCCTTATATCGGCAAGGAATACAAGGAAGGCGACGAGTTCTGCTATATCCAAGCCACTTGGGGCGAGTTTGTCGCCATACCCGCCGCCCTCGGAGGCAAGCTTGTGGAAATCAATGCCAAGCAAGGAAGCAAGGTGAATAAGGGAGACGTGATTGCCTATATTGAGCGACCAAATAGTTGATTATTTGCTTTGCACTATTAAAATAATGTCGTATATTTGCAAAAGTAAATATACGACATTTTTATGTTTCAATCATCATGCCCAAAATATTCATTATCATATTGCTCATGCTCCTGCCCATCGCATCCCGTTCTCAAACGGTGGAATGGGAAGGAGTAGTCTATGAGATAGACACTACGATTGGCGAGGCAAAGGTTGTCAAGGTAACTAATCATGAACAGAAAGAATACCCCATCCAAGAGTCATTTGTATTGGGCGGCCGTACATATCCCGTTACCAGTATAAGTACTGGGGCTTTTTGGTATTGCTATGAAATGGAATCATTGGCCATACCGAAATACGTGGTGAACATAGAGCTTCCCTTGTTTTATTATTTCTATCCACCTCTGTCTTCGATAGAGGTAGCTCCCGAGAACCCCAAATACAACTCTCGCAATGGTTGCAACGCCTTGATAGAGACTTCTACCAACACGTTGTTGTTAGGCAGTAACAATACTATAATCCCCCAAAACGTGACCTCCATAGCCCAGTATGCCTTCGCTGGCCTTAAAGGGTTGAAGTCCTTTTCCTTGCCCAATACTGTTACTCGCATAGAAGAGTACGCATTCGTTGCCACAAGAAATCTCACGGATGTACGTTTTTCCGACTCCCTGATGTTCATCGGTGATTTTGCTTTTTACAACAGTGGTCTGACCACCATTAAGTTGCCCAATAGCTTGAGGCATATCGGTGACTTTGCATTCCTTTTTTGTGGTGATTCCCCTTCATATTTTCCTGGTCCTTTAACACTACCCGATTCGATGGACTATATGGGAAGGGGAGCCTTTTGGAATTCTAAAATTTCCTCAGCCGTTATTCCGAGAAACCTGAAATCCATCAGGGAGGGTACTTTTTTTAATTGCAAGTTTCTGACTACCATCACCATTCCTGAGACGGTAACCAATATAGCTGACTCGGCCTTTTGGGGCTGTGAGAGTTTATCTGACATAAATATTCAGGGTTCTTCACTACAGAGAATCGGTCATTCAGCTTTCAAGGATTGCGAGAGCCTTTCGAGCATCAATGTGCCAAATTCCGTGAAGGAAATATGCGATTCGGCATTCCTCCGGTGCAGGAGCTTGTCCTATGTCAACATTCCCCCGACGCTGTCTTTCCTCGGCAGTGCATTCAAAAGTAGTCACATTCGCAGTGTGAACCTTCCGCCCAATTTGACGGAGATTCGCGACGAGACCTTCAGTTATACAGGCTTGGAATCAGTAATCATTCCTAACTCCGTAAAGCGTATAGGTAAATCCGCTTTCGCCTATTGTTGGAAATTAGACTCCATTAAATTTTCCAATGGTTTGGAATCCATCGGGGATAATGCCTTTGCCAATAATAGCAAGTTGACGAGCGTCATCCTTCCCAATTCTTTGAAGACAATCGGATATAGGGCATTTTCCAATGATGAAGATTCTCACCGCATCCTAAAAACCGTAGTGATACCTGCTGGAGTAGAGGAGATAGGCTCAGGTGCCTTTTCCCATATAAACCGTTGGCACTATTCATCTTTGGTTGATGACTTGAAGGATATCTATTGCCATGTTGTAACTCCCATCGATAGTTACGTTTTCAATTGGCAATCCGAGAAGACGTTGCATGTTCCCGCCCAATCGGTGAAGTTGTACCGCAACCATGTGTATTGGAACCAATTCAAGGAAATCGTCCCGTTGACTGGCGAGGAGTTGGGAATTAGCCCAACTACGATGAGAGAACCCGATGACGGCATTCACTATTCCCTCTCTGGCTCCCACATATCTCCCAACAGTAAGGGAATCCACGTAGTGAGATACGATGACGGGACGGTAAGGAAAGTCATCAACAGGTAATCGTTAAGTTTGGGTTTTGAAAAAAATAATATGAGTATTTGATGATAATGGATATTCTACAAATAATCAATCACTTCTATCCCGAGGACAACGAACTGAAACACATTCTGTTGACTCATAGCGAGGCAGTTGCCAACAAGGCGTTGGCGATTGCCTCTTTGCATCCCGAACTCCAGTTAGACGAGCCTTTCCTCTACGAGGCGTCCATGTTGCACGACATCGGCATCATCCGTTGCGACGCGCCAGGCATCTGTTGTTTTGGCACGGAGCCATATATCTGCCACGGCAGGATTGGCGCGGAAATGCTCCGCTCATTGGGTTATCCCCGCCATGCACGGGTTTGCGAGCGGCATACGGGGACGGGGCTATCCAAAGAAGAGATCATCAAGCGCAACCTTCCCCTACCCCACCAAGACTTCATGCCCGAAACGATGGAGGAACAAGTCATCTGCTATGCCGACAAGTTCTTCAGCAAGACCCGTCCAGAGCGTGAGAAAACCATCGAGGAGGCGGAAAAGAGCCTCGCCAAATTCGGCGAGGAGGGCATAGAACGTTTCCGTCGGTGGTCAACTCTATTCATATAGCCATAACCCTCTGGCCATCAATCTTGTTAACCTATTACTATTCCATTCGTTTCAGATGGATTATAAAGAAAAATCCATCGATTATTCGACAATATAAAAAATAATCGATAACTTTGCGCCTAAGAACAAACAATTACACATCATGGCAACAATGACTATCTCGATTCCCAACAATGATGTTAGCATATTCAAGCAGATTATGGAACGCATGGGATGGATTATCCAAAATGAGAAAGAGGAAAAGCCTACTTTTTCCTATGCTGAAACCATGGCGGCTGAAAGACGAGTACAACAACTTGACCGATTCGTAGAGAAATTTCACACAGACGAAATATCTGAGGAAGACATCTTTGCTGAAGTTGATGTTGTTAGAGAACAATTATATGAATCGAAACAACAAACGCATTAGAGTCATTATTGACACCAACCTCTATATAAGTATGCTCATCGGCAAGCGCATTGTTGAGCTACGACCGATATTTGCCCATCCAAAGTATGAATTAGTAATAACCAATGCCCTTATACAAGAAATACGATTAGTAACCTCTCGTCCTAAATTTATACGCTACTTCAAACACGAAGATGTTGAGGAATTTCTGCAATATCTGACGAATAATTCCATTTGCTATCAAATAGAAAAAATCCCCAAACGATGCCGCGACCCCAAAGATGATTTCCTTTTAGAATTAGCAGTAGTCGCTGACGCTGATTATTTATTATCGGGTGATTCGGATTTGATAGAAATAAAACAGATAGGAAATTGTCGTATTTTGACGGTAAATGAACTCTTGGAAACGATCGTTTGACCATATATAAACTAATAGTTTTGAAACCATGTGGTAATTATGAACATCATCCGCTTCATCAAAGACTGGACATTGCCCGTGTCGATGGCTATGGGTACGTTGGTTTACCTGCTATTTGCCATGACACCTGCATTGGAGAGGGCGTCCCAATTCTTCGCCCCCATCTTTGACGCGATATTGCCGTTGTTCATGTTTCTCATCCTTTACGTGACGTTCTGCAAGGTGGACTTCCACAAGCTTCGCCCCGTTCATTGGCATCTGTGGGTGGGAGTGTTCCAAGTGTTGTTTGTACTCATCATCGTCGGACTCATCCTCGGCTTTCGGATGAAAGGCAATAGCCTCATCCTCATGGAGGCGATTCTCACGTGCATCATCGGCCCTTGTGCCGCCGCTGCCGCCGTGGTGACACAAAAGCTTGGAGGGAACTTGGAGCAAATGACCACCTACACGTTCCTCTCCAACATCATCACCGCCGTCCTGATACCCGTCTGCTTCCCCATCATCGACAAGTCGGTTGACAATTCGTTTATGGCGGCTTTCCTTAAAATATTGCATGAGGTGTGCATCGTGCTCATCGTACCCATGCTATTGGCCTATATCACCAAACACTATATCAAGAAATTGCACCGATGGGTTGTATCGGTGAAAGACCTATCCTATTATATGTGGGGCATCTCGCTGATGATCGTCACGGGGACGACCGTCAAGAACATCGTCCACGCCGACACCACCGTGGTTTTCCTCCTCACCATTGCCCTGTTGGGATTGGTGCTTTGCATCGTGCAATTCGCCGTAGGCAGGTTTATCGGACACTATTTCGACACGACCATAGAGGCTGGGCAAGCCCTCGGACAAAAGAACACGGCATTCGCCATCTGGATTGCCTACACCTACCTGAATCCGCTCTCATCCGTAGGTCCGGGCTGCTACATCCTCTGGCAAAACATCATCAATAGCGTTGAAATCTGGTTTTACGGGAAAAAGAAGAATAAACATCAATAAACAACTATCATCATGAAAAGACTTTTAGCAACCATGCCGCTTTGCCTCCTGTCATTCCTGGCAATCTCGGCACAAAACAAAGTGAAGGGCGACTATGGCTATCTCTATTGCCACATGAGCGACCGGGGCGAATACACCGCCTACGCCGTGAGCCGCGACGGCTACAATTACCAAGACATCCTCGACGGCAACGCCATCATGGACCCCGAGGAACATGCCCGCATCGAGGGCGGCCAGCGCGACGCTTACATCACCCGCGCCTATAATGGCAAGGGCTATGTGATGGTCACGACAGACATGTGTGTGCGCAAGTCGCACAAATGGAACAACTACGGTATCGACCTCCTCACGTCGAAAGACCTCATCCACTGGAAATCCGTGACATTTGACTATCGAAAAGGGGAAAGCATCTTCTGCGACCCCAACTCAAAGAGCGTCTACAAAGACTGGTCAACCATCAACCGCGTGTGGGCTCCGCAAATCTTCTGGGACCCCAATTACGTGTGGGAGAACGGCGACAAGGGCGGCTATTGCATCTATTATTCCATGCTCAACCGTCCTGAAGAAGGCTACGACCGCATGTATTACAGCTATGCCGACAAGTCTTTCACCAAGCTCACCAAGCCCCAACTGCTCTTCGATTGGGGCTATGCAACCATCGATGCCGACATCAACCTCTTGGACGACGGGCTTTATCACATGCTCATCAAGAAAGAAGGAGGCAAGCCGGGCATCTATACCGCCACATCGAAAAACCTCACACATGGATGGGGCGAGCCCGTTGAGAATGATTATGTTAGCTTTGAGGGCAGAAAGAATTGCGAGGGCTCAAGCGCCTTCCAACTCATGGGCGATAAGACTTGGCGCGTGGCATACATCCAATATAGCGACAATCCCAAGCATTACCGTATCTGCAAGGCCGACGAGAACCTCCGCAACTTCCACGACCCCGTTGACATCAAGGGCGTGACGGGTCCGCAACATGGCTCTTTCATGCGCATCACGAAGAAAGAGTACAACAAGCTATTGAAGTGGGACGCTAAAATGAAAGCGAAGAAATGAGCGTCAATAAAGCCAAGCTATGGCGTGAGTTCAAAGACTATGCCATCATCACCATCTCCATGTTGTCATACTGTATTGGATGGTCGGTTTTCCTCCTGCCAAACAGTATCACATCGGGTGGTGTTACGGGTGTGGCATCCATCTTGGAATGGAGTCCCTTGCACATCCCTGCCCAATGGTCTTATTTTTCCATCAATGCCATATTATTGTTAATCGCATTGAAAATCTTGGGATGGAAATTCTGTGTCAAGACCATCTATGCCGTAGTAGTACTGACCACAGCATTGTCAATCATCAGGGGCTATCTACCTGAAACGCCATTGCTTCACGACCAGCCTTTCATGGCAGCCGTCTTGGGCTCGGTGTTCTGTGGATGCGGCATTGGATTATGTCTCAGCAATCACGGAAGCACGGGTGGCACAGACATCATCGCCGCCATCATCAACAAATATCGTAACGTGTCGCTTGGACGCATCATCATGTTATGTGATGTGGTCATCATCACGTCAAGTTACCTGGTATTGAGGGATTGGGAACGAGTGATTTACGGTTACGTAGTACTTTACATCACGGCATTCTGCCTTGACCAAGTAGTCAACTCCATGCGTCGAAGCGTGCAGTTCTTCATCATTTCGGATAAATATGAGGAGATTGGAAAGCGCATCAACCAAGACCCCCGTCGTGGCTGTACGGTCATCAACGCACAGGGCTTCTATACGGGAAGGGAGACCAAGATGCTCTTCGTACTCGCCAAACGCCGCGAGAGTGCCAAGATCTTCCAACTCATCAACGACATCGACCCACAGGCTTTCGTCTCGCAGAGTGCCGTCATCGGTGTCTATGGCGAGGGATTCGACCATTTCAAAGTCAAACACCGCGTACCAAAACCCATCAAATAACACGATGAAATCATGAAAAAATGTTCCTTGACCACCATTTTAACCATTCTACTGGCATGTCTCGGCAGCATGACGGCGACAGCACAACCACGTTATGACTACGACAATATACAACGCGAAAGACTCAACCGCGGGGTCGTTGCCGTGAAGAATGGCGACCAAGTGGTGGTGTCGTGGCGCATCTTGAGGTCAGACAAGACCGCAGAACCATTTGACATTTACCGCAACGGCACGAAACTCAACACCGCTCCACTGACAACGGGCGGGTCGTTTTTCATCGATGAAAAACCTCTTTCGACGGATGCAACGTATGAGGTGAAGGGTGGAAATATCAACGGGAGTTACCTCTTGAAAGCCGATTCTCCCGATGGACATTTACCCATACCAATAGATAAAATCCCCGATGAAATGGGCGAAAATGGAAGAAGAGTCAGCTATTCCGCGAACGATTGTAGTGTAGGCGACGTAGATGGCGACGGGCAATATGAGATATTCGTGAAATGGGATCCGTCCAACTCGCGCGACAATGCCCATACGGGTATCACGAACAACACTTTTATTGATTGTTACAGATTGGATGGAACGAAACTTTGGCGAATCGACTTGGGGAAAAACATCCGCTCCGGGGCGCACTATACGCAATTCATCGTCTATGACTTTGATGGTGACGGAAAGGCGGAAATGATGGTTCGCACGGCAGATGGCACCATCGACGGGATGGGCAACATTCTCGGGAACGCAAGCAAGGATTGGCGATGCACGGAGGAAGGCAATAAGTATGGTCGAATTCTCGAAGGCCCTGAATATATCACCGTCTTTGAAGGTATGACTGGAAAGGCTCTCGCCTCGGAATTATATATTCCACAACGAGGGAGAAGCGAGGACTGGGGCGACGACCATGCCAACCGTTCCGACCGTTTCCTTGCCGCCGTGGGCTATTTAGACGGCATTCATGCCAGCGGAATCTTTTGCAGGGGATATTACACACGCACGGTAATTGCCGCATGGGACTGGGACGGAAAGACGCTGAGGCAACATTGGGTGTTCGACACCGACAGCCCCGAGTGGCACGATTATGCCGGGCAAGGCAACCACAACCTCCGCATTGCGGACGTGGATGGTGACGGTTGCGACGAAATCACGTATGGCTCCATGTGCGTGGACCATGACGGACGGGGACTCTACAACACGGGATTTGGACACGGCGACGCAATACATCTCACCGTCTTCGACCCCACGACCGACAAGCTACACGTATGGGACTGTCATGAGAACAGACGCGACGGCTCTGACTTCCGCGATGCTGCCACGGGAAAAGTGTTTTTCCAACTGCCCAGTCCGATGGATGTAGGCAGGTGCATGGCGGCAGACATCGACCCCACCAACCCCGGATTGGAGATGTGGAGCAGCGATTCCAAGGGCATTCGCAACATCAAGGGCGAGATTGTCAAGCCCGCCAACCCCGACAATCCAGAACTAAGCCAAAGAAAAGGGCGCAACGTGGGTATGTCTACCAACTTCGGCATCTGGTGGGACGGCGACCTCTTACGGGAACTATTAGACCATGAGCAGGTGTTGAAATACAATTGGGAGACAGGAAAATGCGAGACTATTATGCGATTTGACGGGAGATTCAACAACTGGACAAAGTCGAACCCATGTCTTTCCGCCGACATTCTCGGCGACTGGCGCGAGGAAGTGCTGATTAGAAACGAGGAAAGCACGGAGCTGAAGTTGTATATTTCGCCGATTCCATCGGAGTTTCGCATCAATTGCCTCATGGAAGACGTACCCTATCGCCTCGGCGTGGCGGCAGAAAATGTCGCCTACAACCAACCGCCCGAAACGGGCTTCTACCTGGGTCCCGACAATACCGTCAATCCGTTCTTGAAATAATAGGTTTGCGGCACGTAAAACTACCCTTTAGCACAGCAAAACACCATGTTTAAGGTGGTGTTTTGCCACTTTGCCACTTTGCCACATTAAGGAATTGCCAAATATAACCTTCCCCTATCATGTTGACAGACAAAGTGTAGATTGCCCAAGCGTACGAACGAACAGTATTACAGTTTTTTATATGAGT
>JAFRRN010000065.1 GCA_017428055.1 Prevotella sp. | reverse complement strand
TGGTAGAACTCTTCCATGTCCGGCTCGAACACGTCATTGACGAGGCTCAGTGAATAGACGGGTTGCAGGAGGTGGTAGTCGATGCTCATGCCCAACTGGCGCACGTATGCCTTGGAGGCGTTGAAGAGAATCCGTCGCTGGAATGCCTTGCTCCATTCCATCTGCATCTCGACGATGAACTGCCTCCCGTCGGTGTCCTTGCACCGCACGTCCACGATGGTGTTCTTTCGCCACGGCTGGTCGGGCATCAGCTCCGTAGGTAGGTATTCGATGTGTGTGATCTCCTTGCCCTCGTCCAAGGGGAGTAATGCGTTAAGCAAGCTCATCACCAAGTCGGGATGCTCGCCAAAAATCTTCTTGAAGGTTAGGTCTGCCTTGGGGTCTAAATACTTTGCCATAGTGTTATTCTATTTGATTTTATTGTTAACAGACGCAAAGATACGACTATTTTCTCACATATCAAGTATTTTGATAGAGAAACACTACTCATTTACACACCATGGACATCTTTTCCTATTGGTATTTATTGATGAGGTCATCAGCTCGTTCGTCTCTCAGTTCTTTGGCTTTGAGGAAACACTCCTTTGCCTTGTCCTTTTGACCGAGCTCCGCTTGCGCGATACCCTTGATGATGTATGGGTCGGCATATTCTGGGTCAATCTGTAGGCAGAGGTCACAGGTGGCGATGGCATTCTCATATTGCTTGACGCGTAATTCGAGCGATGCCATCTCGGCGTAGTAGAGCGGTTCGCGGCGGTTGAGGACGATGGCGTGTGCGATGTCGTTGAGGGCCTGTTGGTATTGACGGATTTTCGACTCACACTTGAACTTGATGTAATAGAAATCGTGCGAGGCGCGACCGTACATCAGCGTGTCGTATTGGTTGTAGTCCATGACAGCCTTACGGTATTCCCCCGCATTGTCGTACATCTGTCCCCGTGCGAAGTAATAGGGTGCGGCATTGTTGCGCCCTGTAGTTTCCGAAACGACGATGGCACTGTCGAGGAGTTGCAGGATTTCCTCTTGCGGTGCTTTTAGCTGTTGCTTGCATTGTGCCGCCTCATAGAACAGTTCGCCATTGCGGAGGTCGCTGTTGGTGAGTTTCGTAAAGATGTCATACGCCTCGTCATAGTTGCCCATGGCATAAATGATTTGCGCCTTTTGGTGTTCGTAAGCTGACAGGGGATTTACGCTATATGCCTTGCTTGCCTCGTCAAGAGCCTTTTGCAAGTTCCAGTTCTCGTAAGGGATGGTTTGTTTGTAGATCTCCTTGAGATAGATGAGTGTTGCATAGTAGGAGTGTGCCTCGTCTTTCTTCGTGGCTTTCTCGATGGCAGTCTGCATGAGGGCATCAGCGGCAGCGAAGTCGTTGGCATTGACGTGCAGCTTGGCTTGTGAGAAATATCCCTCGGCGGAGGTGGGGAACTGGCGGATAAAGTCGTCGATGTATTGCGAATAAACCAGCGAGTCACCCTTGTTGCCCGCCATGAGGAGTGTGAGCTGTGCGTCCTCTTCCTTCTCTGGCAAGGCTGTTCGGATGCTGGTTTGTCGCAACACGGCATCGTTGATGGTCAGTCCGTTGACGGTGAATGTCTTTGCCAAGGCGGCATCTGTGGCATGAACCTCCGTTCCCGCTTTCGACACTTGCATGATGCCTACCACCTGTCCGTTGGCATTCACAAATGGGCAACCCTCCAAGTTTTCCACCACCTTGTCCTTGAAGATGTAGTAGTTGTATTGTTCCATGAACGTTTCCACTTTGGAGATGGTGTATTCCTTGCACTTGGGTTTCTTCACGGAATAGTCAACGAGCCAAGCCTTGCCTCCCTCTTGGAGACGGGTGGGGGAGAGCGTTGCCGCTATGGTCGTGCCTTTCACGCGGAATTGGCAAAGGTCATACAGTTCGTTGGCACCCACCATCACGTCAACGTCTCGCTTGTTGCCGTCGGCATCAACCACCACGGCACTCGCTGCGCCCACGAAAGGTTTCCATGCGCTGACTGCCTCGCCGTTGCTCCCAATGAAGAACCCGTTTGTCGTGGCGAGGATTGAGCCGTCTGCCTTGAATGTGGTTAAAGAGAAAACGCTCTTTCCTGCCTTCACGACGTTGGCAGGTTGGGCTTGCATGGTGGTGGCATATATACCGCCCACCATGATGCTGAATATGAATTGTTTGAAAAGCTGTCTCATGAATTGTTACTATTTGGATGGTTTGTTGATGTTCAATAACGCTTGGGCATGTTCCATGGCGGCTTGTGTGATGTCGTTGCCGCTAAGCATCTGCGCAATCTCCATGGTTCGCTCTTCGGGAGAGAGCAAGGTCATGCGACTGATGGTGTCGGTGTCGGTGTCCTCTTTCGTTACTTTGTAATGTGTGGAGCCTAATGCCGCTATCTGTGGCAGATGGGTGATGCTGATGACTTGTCGCTTGTTCTCGCCCATCTCGTGCATGATATGTGCCATCTGCTCCGCCACGCGCCCACTCACCCCCGTGTCTATCTCATCGAAGATGATGGTGGGCAGCTTGACTGCACCGCTAATCATCGCCTTTAACGAGAGCATTACACGGGCAATCTCGCCGCCCGACGCTATCTGGCTGATAGGTTGCATGTCGCCGCTCTTGTTGGCACTGAACAGGAATGCCACCTTGTCCGCACCGTCTGCTGAGAGTTCTTTGGGTGTGAAAAGTATTTCGAAACGCACGTTTTGGATGCCGAGGGGGATGAGCCGCTCCTTGAGTTCCCGCTCCACCTGCTTGGCGGCTTTTGTCCGTATGCTGGTCAATGTCTTGGCTTTCTCTGTGGCATAGGAGAGAAACGTTGCCACTTGTTCCCGCTTCTCCCTCAAAGTGTCGTCGCCATTGTCGATGTGTGCAAGCTGTTCCTTGATGCCATCACGGATGGAAATCAATTCTGCCACGGTGCTTACATGGAACTTGTGTTGTAGTGTATAGATAGTGTCAAGCTGTTCATTCACCGCCTCCAACTGTTGTGGGTTGAAGTCAACGTTCTCCAACTGAGTGTCAATGTCCTGCCCGATGTCTTTCAATTCGATGTATGCGCTCTCCAATCGTTGCGCCAAATCGCTCACGGATGGCAATACCGACGTGATACGCTGTATTTGTTGGGCAGCTTGACGGAGGTGGTTGACAACATCCACCTGTTCGCCATTGAGGATGTTGCCCGCTTCATAGAGGCATTCCTTGATTTCCTCGGCGTGACTCATCGTTTCCGCGAGCTGTTCCAGTTCTTCCTGTGCGCCGTCGCGGAGTGCTGCCTCATCAAGTTCCTTGTATTGGAATCGGAGGAAATCCTCGTTCTCCCGGTTTCGTTCTATTTCCGCTTCCAGTTCGGAGAGTTGTCTGGCGACTTGGCGGTATTCATCGTATGCCTTGCGGTAATCGGCAAGCAATGGCTGGTCAGCGGCGAGGATGTCCACCACGTTGAGTTGGAAATCCTCTTTGTTAAGCAATAGGTTTTGGTGTTGGCTATGGATGTCTATGAGTTGTGAGCCAAGCTCTCGCATCAACGAAAGGTTGACGGGGGTGTCGTTGATGAACATCCTGCTTTTCCCCGACGGGCTGATTTCGCGTCGCAGGATGGTGTCTTCTCCGTCATAGTCAATGTCGTTCTCCGTGAAAAAGGGTTGTAAGTCGTAGTTACCGATGTTGAAGTGTGCTTCCACGGTACACCTTTTCTCTGTGGCTTGAGAATGTGTGGCACGTTGTCCGAGTAGGAGACCGATGGCTCCGAGGATGATGCTTTTTCCCGCTCCTGTCTCTCCCGTGATGACAGAGAAGCCCGGATGGAAGGGAATGTCAAGTTCGTCAATGAGGGCGTAGTTCTTGATATGGAGATGTGTCAGCATTTATTGTTTGATTTTTTCCCATGCCGTGTTTTGGCTGGCGTTGATGGAAAAAAGGATGTCGTAGACCGTCTCTTTCTCCTTGGATGTGCCTTTGCCTTGGTAGATATTGGCAAGTTCGTCTTTCTTGTAGTCGGTCCATATCTGTGGCAACATGCTTAGGGGCTTGTCTTCGTGGCATTTCTTCAGGTCGTTCTCCAATGCCGTGGAGATATTGGTTCGTCCCCGTTCCACATTGTTAGCCATCTCGTCCAAGCCCGTGCGGTAATAGTCGTATTGCAACTGGCGGAATGGTTGCATAGCCCCATCGAGATAGTCGTTGATGATGGCAAATCGGTTGCGGTCGTCGTCAAAAGCCTTCCATCCTGGGTAATCGAGGTTTTGGGCATTGTTTGTCAAGTTCATGCAAAGTTGGAGTACATCCTCGCCACCCATAGGAGCGAAAGAGTCGAGGTCGAGGCCGATGATGAGATAGGCATAATAGGCGATGAGAGCCGTCAACTGGTTGTCTACGGTCTCGTCGTTGTAGTTGAGCTGATCGAATTGTGCATATTGGAAACTGAAGTTGGCATCCTTATTATTATATAATGTGGTAGTATAAGCCGCATTGTACACGGGGCGATTTGCCTGTATCAGTGCCGAGCAGGTGAACGTGTTGGACGCTTGGTCGTATTTCGTTACGGTGATGTTGAAGTTGCATACGATGCGCTCGTTCTTCTGGAACTGTAGGTTTGTCCATTGCCTATCGTTGATGAACTCCTCCAACGTCTGCTGAAGATTGTCAAACACGCTGGCATCCGTCCCCTGTATCTGGTTATGGTTGATAGTCACCTTGGCTTGTAGTTCTTGTGCCTTGGCACACATCGCCAAAAGAGGGAATGCCAATAAAAGGATTGCTCTTCTCATAGGGATAATCATTAATGATTGTTGAACTCACGCAAACGGATGCGTGTAAGTGCTTGCTTGGTGTCTTTGGTAAATTCGCCGTTCTGCATCCAGTTGTAATAGCTGGGGTCGCGACGGAGGACTTCAGAGACGTCCTGTCCCTTGTATTTGCCGAAATTGAAAACCTCATGTTTTTGCGGATTCCCTTCCTCGTCAAGGAGGACGTTTCCTTTGCTATCGCTCTTTTCCATCCAGATGATGCGCCCCGCAAAGTCCACGTTGTCGTTTGTCTTGGAGAATTGGGCGAGTGCGTCCATGTCATTGGCGAGATGTCTCTCTGGGTCGGGTTGCGTCTCCGGGTCGTATTTATCCAGTTGTCCTTGCAATACGCGGTATGTCGCCTCGGTATCTTGGTCGGCGCGATGAGCCTCAAAATCCTCCTCCATCTTCTTGCCGCAATAAAATTTATAAGCTGCGGCAAGGTTGCGGCGTTCCATCTTGTGGAAGATGGTCTGCACGTCAATGAGGCGGCATACGCCGAAGTCGAAATTTACATCCGCACGGATAAACTCCTCAGACAAAAGGGGTACGTCGAAATGGTTAGAGTTGAATCCCGCAATATCGCACCCTTGGAATGTTTTTGCCAATGAGGGGGCAATCTGTTTGAAGGTTGGCGCACCTTTTACTGCCTCGTCATTAATGCCCGTGAGAGCCACCACTTCTTTCGGGATGGACCTTTCGGGGTTGACATTGAGGGTCTTTCGCTCTTCCCGTCCGTCGGGAAAAACCTTGATGTATGATATTTGGATGATTCTGTCCTTAACTAAATTAAGCCCCGTAGCCTCCAGGTCGAAGACTATCAGGGGCTTTGTGAGGTTTAATCTCATTCTGGATAATTCTTGGTTTCGTCTTTGATGATACTTCAGTCATTGAGAAGCATGGGCATGATGAGCATCAACACGTCTTCGTTCTCGGGTTGTTCTGCCGGCACGATAATTCCCGCGCGGCTGGGGTCTGCCAACTGGATGACTACCTCCTCGCCATCGAGGTTGTTGAGGATGTCGGTCAGCGAGCTTCCCTTGAACCCTATGTTCATGTTCTGCCCCGTGTAGTCGCAAACAATCTCTTCCTTGGCGCTGGTGGAGAAGTCGATGTCTTCGGATGAGAGGACAAGCCTGCCTGTTTCCAAGTGGAAGCGGATGAGCTGGCTGCTCTCGCTGGCAAATGGCAATACGCGGCGCAGGGTGCCGATGAGTGCCTTGCGGTCTACGGTGAGCTGGTTGGGGTTTTCCTTCGGGATGACGGAGTTGTAATTAGGGTAACGCCCCTCGATGAGCCTGCAGGCAAGCAAGCCATCTGAGAAGCTGATTTCCGCGCTGCGGTCGTCAAACTTGATCACCACGTCGCCACTGTCTTTTGCCAGCACGTTCTTCAATAGGGAGGCAGGTTTCTTTGGCATGATGAATGAGGAGGGCAACTCGCTCTTGACAGTGAAGTTCTTGTTGCGTACCAGTTTATGGCCGTCACTTGCCACGATGGCGAGGCATTCGGGCGTGAGGTCGAAATAGATACCGTTCATCACGGGGCGCAACTCGTCTTGCGCCGTGGCGAAGATGGAGCGGGAGATGTTATCGTTCAAGATGTCTGCATCCAAGGTGATGACGGTGGCGCCATCGGGGATGCTCTGTGTGCGTGGGTATTCTTCGCCATTAAGGGTTGTAAATTTATAGAGTCCGTTCTGGTATGCTATCTGGATGGTGCATCTCTCAGTGTCCACATCAAAGGTTAGAGGCTGCTCCGCCAATTCCTTTACGGCATCGAGGATGGTACGGTTGGGTACGGCGAAAGAGCCTTCGCCATCGCAGAAGTCTAAGGCGATGGTAGACTTCATGACGGTCTCACTGTCGCTTGCGGTGATGGCGAGCTGGTTGTTTTGCACTTCAAAGAGGAAGCTGTCGAGTATTGGCAGCGCATTCTTGCTGTTGATGACTTTTGCCAACGTCTGTAGACGACCGTTCAGCAAAGTACTGGATAAAGTAAATCTCATATTCTATGTAATTATCATGTTTCACAATATTAGCCACAAAAATACGAAAAACCATTCTTTTGACAAAAAAATATGGTTAAAAGTTTCATATTTTCAACTATTTTACTAATTTCGCAACCGAAAAAGTCTTAAATCAATTAGTTAATGGAATTACAAGGAAGAATTATTGCTGCACTTGAACCAAAGTCAGGTGTGTCTCAACGTGGCGAATGGAAAGCCCAGGATTTTGTAGTGGAAACACATGAGTCTTATCCTCGAAAGATGGTATTCTCCGTATTTGGAGCAGATCGCTTGCAGCGGTTCAATATCCAAGTTGGGCAGGAAGTGTTGGTATCTTTCGACATCGATGCACACGAATATCAAGGAAGATGGTATAACAGCATCCGTGCCTTTGACGTGCGTTTGGTAGATCCTGCCACAATTGGCGCGCAAGGGGTGCAAGCACCGCCGAGTCCTGCCGCCCCCTCTGCCCCCGCACAGAGTACGTTAGCCCAGCCACAGGCATCTAATCCTGCTCCATTCCCGCCAGCAGAGGAGGAGGGGAGTGCCGATGACCTGCCATTCTAATCCGGGGAGAGGCAAATAAAGAAGAGGGTGTGACGGAAATGCCCCAAGAAGTAGTACGTTTGACACGTTGTTTATATCTTAAGGTAATGAGTTCGGTATTGCACCGGACTCATTCCTTTTAACCTCAAAAGATCCTCGGTTATTTTTATTGAGACAGATAATAATATAGCTTGACAAGCACAGACAAGGCTTCCAAGAGTTGACAAAACCACTTTACGTCCCAATTATCATATTGTTAAGTTTTTGTACATGCCACGTGTACAAATTGTACATGTCGCATGTACAAACCGTATATGCCACATATACAAACTGTATATGCCGCATGTACAAAACGTAAAGCATATATCTATCGTATTCCCCACACGACATTATGCGGCATGGAATTATTGTTTGGAAGAACTGGATGATGGCGATAACCATTGCTGATTGTGTGATAGGGGCGCAAAGAATAGTTAATTTTGTTCATTTTACGCAATGATTGTTTGGTAAAAACGAAATAAAGCCTTACCTTTGCTGCGTGAATTTTACATATCAAGAAAATGGAAGAATTAAAGTATCACTACAAGTATCCACATCCGAGCGTCACCACCGACTGTGTGATATTCGGTTTTGACGGGACGAGAATCAATGTGCTGCTGGTCGAGAGAGGTATTGAGCCATTCAAAGGTCGTTGGGCTTTCCCCGGTGGGTTTCTCAAGATGGATGAGACAGCAGAGGAAGGGGCAAAACGCGAATTATTTGAAGAGACTGGCCTAAGGGAAGCGTATATCCGCCAGTTCCATGCCTTTTCGGCAGTTGGGCGCGATCCCCGCGAGCGAGTCATAACGATAGCTTACTATGCCCTGGTGCGAATTAGCGAGGTGAAAGGCGGTGATGATGCCGCCAAGGCGCAATGGTTTCCGCTCGACCAAGTGCCATCGCTTGCTTTCGACCATGACTTAATCCTGCGTCAAGCTCTGTCAGAGCTGCGCAAGCAGATACATTTCGAGCCTATCGGTTTCGAGTTGTTGCCAGAGAAGTTCACCATGACCCAACTTCAACGCTTATACGAGGCCATCCTTGACGTGAAGTTTGACCGTAGGAACTTCGCCAACAAGATGCAAAAGCTATGCATTCTTACGGAATTGGACGAGAAGCTCAAGCTCGTCAACAGGAAGATAGCCTTCCTCTATAAGTTCAATCCTGAGAGCTACAAGGAGATGAAAGAGAAAGGATTTAGATTGGAATTTTAATTTTAAGATAATGAATAAGGAGGAACGAGATATGAAGAAACTAATGTTACATCCAAGTGAAGTTCAATGACCTCCATCATAATATTACACGTGGAAAAGCTTTTGGCTATCCAAATCTGATTGCGAAACATGAGAAGGCATTAAAAATGATTGAGGATTATCTGAATAATAAATAAAAGACTATATGTTAGGAGCGAGATTATTGGAGACATCGTCGGCAGCCGCTGGGAGTTCAATCCTACCAATGACTATGATTTTGAACTATTCTCAGACAAGAATAGCTATACCGATGACACCATCTGTACCATTGCTGTGGCTGACGCATTGTTGCATCATGATGGTGATTTTGGCAAGTACATCCATGATTGGTGCCGCAAATACCCACATCCGATGGGCGGCTATGGTGGCCGTTTCGCCCAATGGGTAAGGAGTGACGACCCCGAGCCCTACGGCAGCTTTGGCAACGGTGCGGCTATGAGAATCAGTCCGATTGCCTGGTTCTCGTTGAATGCCATCGGTCAGATGGACAAGGTTGAAATGGCAACCGCCTGTACCCACAACCATCCAGAAGGTATAAAAGGTGCACAGGCCGTAGTCACAGCCATTCATGACTGCCTCGAAATGCACCATCTGTATGAATATATCGGCCATGACGAGATTGTGAATCATGGACTGAAAAGAGCTATCCATCATTTCGGCTATAGCATCGACATCAAGCTGGAGGATGTGCATAACCGTTTTGACGAAACATGCCAGGGTACTGTCCCTGTTGCTTTCTGGATCATCAGCCAGAGCGATTCGTTTGAGGATGCCATCCGCAAGGCCGTCAGTCTCGGTGCCGATGCCGACACGCTCGGTGCCATCGTGGGCAGTATTGCCGAAGCCATTTGGGGAATCCCTGAATGGATGAAGAAGAAAGCCCTCTCCTATCTGCCCAAGGACATGCGCGATGTGCTGACAGCCTTCCGCAAGGCTTGTCCGTGGAAGCTGACGAAGAAGATAGCCAAGAAAAGAGAAGAGACAGAACAAAAGCAGACATTCCAGGCCATCATGCACTGGAAGCTGGGTCTTGGCAATTTCAATAAAGTCTTATCAGGCGAGAGTCCTCTTCCTGACAAAGTGAAGACTGCCACCGCCAATGACTGGGAAACTACCCCGATGCCCGATGACCCCAACGAAGTGTCTGAACTGCCTTTCGACTTCGTCATTCCTGTAGAAGCGATGGATATCATCCGCAAAGGACACATCCCTGAAGCCATGGAAGACCACTGGTTCATGTATTGCGATGACGAGTACATCCGTTATTACCGCAGTTGGACGGGCCTGTGTGCATTCGAGGCCCACTATACGAAAAAGGAAGACGGCTATCATGTGGACAACCTTAGAATCAATCATGCCCTTGCCGAGTTTGGCACTAATGGCGATGAAGCAGGTGCAGCGTTGTTCTGCCATCTGATAGTTGCCGAATCAGGGGGTAATTCAGAAGCCTCTTGGCAGAATTATCTCCAGGCATGGGATAAGTTAAACAAAAAGTATTCAAAGAAAAAATAGTATGACCAGACAACACATCGTTTTTCTGACGGGTGCAGGTGTCAACGTGGAGAGCGGACTCAGCACCTTCCGTGGCAAGGACGGCTTGTGGACAAATGAAGAATGGGCGTATCTTGCAAGTACGGATGAACTAAATAATGTCTAAGAGAATTGTTGACGGATTTAAGTGTACACGAGTGTACCCCCTTATTTTTTCCTTTCCCTTTCCTTGATGACCCCGTGTCGATAGGCGTAGAGCAATTCCTTGAGGTCTGCAATTTGTCTTTGCAGCTCGTCACCCTTGTCGGTGTCGGCGACAAGCATCCTGCGGTTTGCCATTTCCACAATCTGTATGGTACTCTTGATGTCGGTGCCTCGACTGATGGCGTCGGCGGTGCTGGTGAACGGCTCGTGCTGCACTAATTCGAATCCACGGCTATGGTAGACGAGGGTGTATCCCGCGATGCCTGTCTCCTTGTGGTAGGCTTGCGAGAACCCGCCGTCAATCACCATCAACTTCCCTTCTGCCTTGATGGGTGTCTCTCCGCTCATCACGTGTACGGGGACATGTCCGTTGATGATGTGTCGGTTTTCGCCGGTCACGCCGAAGGCATCGAGAATCTTGTCCACGGTCTCCGCGTTGTCTCGATACTTGAAGTAATTGCCTTTTTCCTCTGTGTGTGTTTCTTTCTCCTTGAGGAAATATCGCTCGAATGTCGCCATCTTCGATTTGTCGAACAGAGGACTGTCCTTGCCGCACCAAAGGTAGAGGAAATAGTCGATGGCATATTTGCGCTCTTGCTCCTCGGTATCGTTCTGGAAGGCAGAGCGTATCATCATGCCAATGTTGTGCATGAGGTCTTTGCCCGCATATTTCCTACCGGGATATATCTCTATCTCGCGCAGGGAGCCGTCGGGGTTGATGGGTACTGAGGCGTGGAAGAGCAGGTTCTTGTTGTAGATGGAGTACATGCATCCATGTTGGAGCAGCATCTTGACATGCTTGTGCAGTTTCTCGCTTACGAGGAAAGAGTGGGATAGCTTGTCCATCAGTTCCTTTTCTTCCATGGTGAGTTCGTTGGGATGGCTCGGGTTGACCGTGGGGAAATGGTTGCTTATCAATTTGTATTCTTTCCCATTGAGCAGGATAGTCCCTTGTTCGTAGTCGATAGCGTTGAATAGTTCCCTGTCCTTCATCTCCCATTCGGGATGTCGTTCGTAGATTTTCGCCTCCTCCTTAAATTGGATAACGGAGATGGCCTTGTGCATCAAGGCAGTGAGACGCACGGTCTTCTCGTCCATCTTCGTTGCACCGCCGCTCATGCTGGGCTGGAACTCCTCGCATGGGTCGTCGCCATACGTCTCCATGGCGAATGTCGCCAGGGGTACGAGGTTGATGCCATAGCCGTCTTCGAGAGTCATGAGGTTAGCGTAGCGCAGTGACAGGCGGATGACGTTGCAGATGCAAGCCTTGTTGCCAGCGCAAGCCCCCATCCACAGGATGTCGTGGTTGCCCCAGGTGATGTCCCAGCTGTTGTACCGCCTCATCATGTCGAGGATGAGGTGTGCGCCAGGGCCTCGGTCGTAGATGTCGCCGAGGATGTGTAGTTGGTCAATGGCGAGCCGTTGGATGACGTTGCAGATGGCGATGATGAAGTCGTCTGCCCGTCCTGTGCTGATGATGGTGTCGATGATGACATTCACGTATGCCGCCTTGTTTGCGTCATCGGTGCGCTCGTGCAATAGCTCCTCTATGATGTAGCTGAAGTCTTCGGGTAGTGCTTTCCTGACCTTCGACCTTGTGTATTTGCTCGACACGTCGCGGCAGACACTCACCAATTGGTGTATGGTGATGTGGTACCAGTCGTTGATGTCCTCCTCTTTCGACTTCACCAGTTCCAGTTTCTGTTCGGGGTAATAGATGAGCGTGCATAGCTCGCGCTTTTCAATCTCACGCTGTGTGTTGCCAAACAGCTCTCCCACCTTGCGCTTGATGTTGCCGGAGGCATTCTTCAATACATGTTGGAACGCCTCATATTCGCCGTGTAGGTCAGCGAGGAAATGCTCCGTTCCCTTGGGTAGGCAGAGGATGGATTGTAGGTTGATGATTTCTTTGCTCGCCTCGGCGATGGTTGGGAATGAATGCGACAGCAGTTGCAGGTATCGCATGTCGCCCTTGATGTCGTATCTTGCCATGGTCAGTCTGTTGTTATCGCGGGTTGTTGGTAGTGGGTGATGGATTCTTTCATCTGTTCCGTTATCTTGTCTTGTATAGGGGGAAGGGTAGTGAAACCCTCCGTGAGAGTCGATTTCTCCATCATGACCTGTTCCAGGCGGCCTAGGAACTTGTCGAGCTTGTGTTGATGGAGCAGGGCAGCCATCTTGTCCTCGTCGTAATCGACGGCGGTCATGGCTTGTGCGAGGCCATTCAGGGACTCTTGCGACATGTTTCCTCGGTGCATCTCGTGATGGGCGAGGAGTATCTTTTCGAATACGTATCGTATGTTCTCGTCCTCCTCCTCAAGGTTTAGCACCTTTTCCCGGATGTCTTCTCGGGTCTTGAATAGATAGCTGGCGATAATCTCGTTGTAGAGTTTGATGATGTCGTCTACCATCTCTTTTTCTTGGATTTCGTTGGTGATGGCGGAGTTTTTGATGACTACCACCTCCTTGTTCCACTTGCCTTCCATGAGGAAATTCCTTTCCAAGGGGCTGCGAGCATGGATGGTAGATGCCCGGGCGGCGATTTTCTTCTGTGCTGACAGCCCTATTTTATGGGCATGGTGGGCGGTGTGCCAGGGCAGAAGTCCCCCTAAGGGTGAATAGACGTATGGGATGGTCTTCTTGTATAGTTGGTTGGCGAGGATGGAAACGCTCTTCTCCCATGAGCCAAACAGGTGTACGATGTCAGGGTTCTCATCCGTTAGGATAATGTCTTGGCGCTGTTGGCATTGCCGGGTGATGGCAGCGAGCAGTTCCCTATTGACCCCTATGTCGTGTGTCTTTTCAGACATGTACAATTGCACCCTCATATCTTATGGCTTGAAAATTCGCTCTTGTCTGCCTTGAGATACCAGTAATGATATTTGGCGTTTTGCCAGAACGCCCTGACTTCGTACCAAATCGTTTTCCAGGGGGATAGTGGGATGTCTGCCCTTTTGAGGACATTCCCGGCAATCTTCCACCTGGTGATGATTGTGAAAAGGAGTGCCAGCAACGCCACGCCGGTCATTATCCATCTTGACGTGATGACAGACCATGCCAATGTCGACAATGTCAAGATGTAATTGGCATGGAGGAGGAGCGTGTCAGTGTTTTGAAGGAATCGTAACCACTTGCCATGTCTGAGATATTTGCGCATGTAGATGAGGTTGGCATGGCTTTGGTGCCATACTTTCTTCGTGGGGCTCTCGTCGATGATCCATGAGTTGATGTCTGTCTCCACGGCGGTGCGGTCTCTTTCCGCATATTTGTTGATGATGAAATCGTATTCGCCGCGGATATGCTGGAGGTTTCCGCGATAGCCATCACGCCCGATGAAGTCGGCCTTGCGAAACGCGATGTTCTTGGAGTTATTTCTGTACGCAATGCCTTTCTTCGCATCTTGTAGCACGTAACATGCTGTCCTCAACTGTTCAAATCGGTAGAAAGATGGGGTGTCGTTCCCATAGTTGCTATATCCCATGACCAACGTATTCCCATCGTTCATGTCTCGTGCGAAAGTCTTGAGCCAAGTGTCGGATAAGGGTGTGCTGCTCGCGTCTGTCAACATGACCCACTCATAACGGGATGCTTTCACGCCGAGGGTTACGGCAAGTTTTTTCCTGCTCATGTATCGTGATGAGTCGGGTATGAACGTGTAGTAAAGGAGGCGGTTGTTGAGGTAGCGTTTGAGAGTGTCCTCCGTGGCACTGTCGCCCTTTTCCGCCACGACGATGACCTCGAATATCCCCGGGTAGTCTTGTGAGAGCAAGGTGGGAAGGTGCTGTTCCAATTGGGAGGCGTTGTCATGGGCGGTGATGACCACGGAGATCCGTGGCCACTTGGCCTTATTCGATTCCACAGAAATATGCTCCCCCTCTGCCTCTCCGTCTTGCTGGCGGATGCCGTCAAAGAGGTTTCTTGCCCTATAAAAAGGATTCATGAACACGCTGGCAACGGATAGGAGTACCACGGTGCAGCATACGATGACGGATATGGGGTCGAACAGCATTTGTTATTATTATAATTCTTCCTTGATGTAACCGATAGGCAGTTTCCTGCAATTGTATTGGCTCGCCATAATCTCGCCGTATGCCCCTGCGCTCCGCAAGGCGATGAGGTCGCCACGGTGGCATTTGTTCAGGTCGATGGCTTTGCCGAATACGTCACTCGACTCGCAGATGGGTCCTACCACGTCGTATGCCTCTTCAGGCTCGTCGCTACTGATGTTCTCGATACGATGGTAGGCATTATACAAGGCGGGACGGATGAGGTCGGTCATTCCCGCGTCGACGATGGCAAATTGTTTGAACGCCCCTGTCTTGACATATAGCACCTTTGTTATCAACGAGCCACATTGCGCCACTACAGCCCTGCCCAATTCAAAGTGCAGTTTCTGCCCATGCCGTAGTCGTAGCTTCTTGGCGTAGGTGTCAAAATAGGCCTTGAAGTCAGGGATAGGCAGGTGGTTGGGATGGCCATAGCTTATCCCTAATCCACCACCAACGTTGATGTTCTCCACCTTAATGCGATGGCGTTCCAGTTGGTCTTGTAGGTTGTTGATACGATTGCATAGTGCCTCGAAGTCTCCCATGTCAAGGATTTGGGAGCCGATATGGAAGTGAAGGCCAATGAATCTCACGTTTTTCATCTTGGCAGATTCATGGATGACATCTTCCATGTCGTTCATGGCAATGCCAAACTTGTTCTCTGCAAGCCCGGTGGTGATGTTGGCATGGGTATGGGCTCCCACGTTGGGGTTGATGCGGAAACAGACGTTTGCTACCTTCCCCCTTTTTCCTGCCAGTTCGTCAATGACTTCCAGCTCGGATATGCTTTCCACGTTGAAACAGAAGATGTCCTTGTCGATCCCTAAGTTAATCTCCCAATCACTTTTCCCTACGCCGGCATAGACAATCTTATTGGAGGGGAAGCCTGCCTTGAGGGCGGCCTCAATCTCGCCGCCACTGACGCAATCGGCTCCCAGGCCAGCTTGGCAGATGACGTTTAGCACCTTGGGGTTGGCATTTGCCTTGACGGCATAATGCACGGAGAATCCCTCATGGCGTTCCGTTTCCTTGTTGATAGCACGTAAGGTGTCACGCAGCAAATCGGTGTCATAATAATAAAAAGGTGTCTGGACACGTTGGAATTGTTCGATGGGGAATGTTCCTTTTATCATGTTGTGTCGTGTTGCTATTGTTTTTATTTCTTCCCGTTGAACAGCATGTCGCTTAGGTTCTGTAGGGCACGTTTCTTATCACAGCCCTTGATGAGGAACGATATGTTGTAATTGCTCCCTCCGTATGATATCATTCGGACGGGGATGTTCTTCATCGCCTCTGTTGCCAACGTCTCGAACCCGAGGTTGCTCCAGTCAAGGTCTCCCACGACACAGATGATGGTCATGTCGCTGTCTACGGTCACCGTTCCGTATTTTTTGAGTTCGTTTACGATGTCGTTCAGGTGGGCATCATTATCTATGCTCATGGAAACACCAACCTCTGAGGTGGCAATCATGTCGATGGGCGTTTGGTAACTCTCGAAGATCTCGAATACCTTACGTAGGAATCCTGTGGCAAGCAACATGCGTGACGACTTAATCTTGATGGCGGTGATGTTGTCCTTGGCGGCGACGGCTTTGATTTTCCCCCTTACGATGACATTATCCACGATGGTTCCCTCTGCCTTGGGCTCCATCGTGTTCTTGAGCCTGACGGGGATGCCTGCGTATTTGGCGGGTTGGATGCACGTTGGATGAAGGATCTTCGCGCCAAAGTAAGCAAGCTCTGCCGCTTCCTCAAAATTGAGTTGGCGGACGGCATCGGTCTTGTCCACTACCCTTGGGTCGTTGTTGTGCATCCCGTCGATGTCTGTCCATATCTGGATTTCCTCTGCGTCGATGGCTGCTCCTATCAAGGATGCGGTATAGTCGGACCCGCCTCGTTGGAGGTTGTCAATCTCTCCATACGCATTGCGGCAGATGAATCCTTGTGTGAGATAGATCTGGTAGCCTTCGTTCTCCTGCAAGATGGCGATGAGCTTGTTTCTGATATATTGTGGGTCGGGCTCGGAGTTTTTGTCTGTCCGCATGAAGTCGAGGGCAGAGAGAAGGCATGTGCTGATGCCTTTCTCCTGGAGATAGAATGCCATCATGTTGGTGCTGATGATTTCACCTTGTGCCACGATGCTCTTCTCCTCGTAGCTTGTGAAGATATCCTTGGTGAATGAGCGGAGATAATCAAATTCGGACGAGAGGAAGTCACGCATCTTTTGTTTGTATTCCTCTGTGGAAAAGAGCTCGTCCACATGTCCGATGTATTTCTTTTCCATGGTGTTGATGATCTCATTTGCACCCTCCGGGTTCTTCTTGTAGAGATAGTCGGATATCTCGACGAGCAAGTTGGTGGTGCCGCTCATGGCGGAAAGGACGACGAATGTGGGTTCTTCCGATTCTGTGATTAATGAGGCGACATTCTTCATGCGTTGTGGGGTGCCAACAGAAGTCCCTCCAAATTTCATTACTTTCATATTCTTATCTTTTTAATCCTTTTGTTCCTCTTCAAGTTCTTTCTTATCCATCTTGTTGTATTCCATCGTGATGTCAGCCATCTTCCCATCCTTGCAACGGTACACGGTGCCGGGATATTGGTCGATGATGGGGATGTTGTGGGTAGACATCACCACGGCTGTACCTTTCTTGGTGATGTCTTGCAGGAGTTTGACGATGCTGCTTGCCGTTTCGGGGTCAAGGTTGCCCGTTGGCTCGTCGGCGACGATGACTTTCGGGGTGTTCAACAATGCCCTGGCAATAGCCACCCGTTGTTGTTCACCACCAGATAGCTCATTGGGCATCTTGTCCTTCTTGTCAGACATGTCAACAGCCTCCAGCACTTCGTCGATGCGTTGGTTGATGTCGGCTTTCTTCTTCCATCCTGTGGCTCGCAATACAAACCTCAAATTGTTGTACACGCTACGGTCGTGGAGTAATTGGAAGTCTTGAAAGATGATGCCCATCTCTTTCCTCAATGCGGGTATTTCCTTACGGCGCAAATCCAAGAGGTTGCGCCCCAATACTTCAGCCTTCTCAGTCTCGTCAGGATAAAGGTCCAGTTCGCAATACATGGTCTTTAACAAGGAACTCTTTCCCGAGCCCACCTTACCAATTATATAAACCAGCTCTCCTTCCTCTGCATGGAAGTCCACATCTTTCAAAATCAAGACATCGGCTTGGTAAATGTTCGCTTTCTTATAATCTATCAACATAATGGTGTCTTTATTTTCCCATGGCTTTTTTCAACCGCCGTTGTTGGTCCCAATGTGGGTCGTGGCGTTTTTGTAATTCTTTAGCGATATCTTCTATCCTCAATCCTTTGCTGGTGAGCAAAACGAAGAGGTGATACATCATATCGGATGCTTCATAGACTAATTGTTCGTTACTACCATTGGTGGCCTCAATGACGGTTTCCAAAGCTTCCTCGCCCACTTTCTGCGCCATCTTGTTTATGCCGTCTTTGAACAATTTGGTTGTATAGGAACCTTCGGGCATTTCTTCGTGACGTTTCTCAATGAAGTCTTGTAGTTCTGTCAGGAAAAGTAGGGGATTGGTATCATTGCTCTCACCCCAACAGGTATCAGTTCCCGTATGGCATGTGGGACCGATGGGATTCACTTTCACCAACAACGTGTCATTGTCACAGTCATTTTGGATGCTGACGAGATTAAGGTAATTTCCCGATGTCTCGCCCTTCGTCCACAGGCAATTGCGTGTGCGACTCCAGAACGTCACCTTTCCCGTGTCAATGGTCTTCTGATATGCCTCTTCATTCATGAATCCCAGCATCAGCACGTTCTTTGTTTTCGCATCTTGTATGATGGCCGGGACAAGTCCTCCTAATTTGTCGAAATCAATTGTCATTTTCTCTTCCGTGATTTATCTTACGTTGATACCCTCGCCTCGGAGGTAATCTTTCAATTCGGGAATGGGAATCTCACCAAAGTGGAAAACGCTCGCCGCCAAGGCTGCATCGGCCTTGCCAAGGATAAAGGCATCGCGGAAGTGTTCTTTCTTCCCAGCTCCACCACTGGCAATGATAGGGATGGAGAGGCTGTCTGCCAATTGTGCCAGTGCCTCATTGGCGTAACCGTTTTTCACGCCATCATGGTTCATGCTTGTAAACAAAATCTCGCCAGCACCCCTCTGTTCTGCCTCCTTTGCCCAATCGAATAGACCCAGCTCCACGCGTTCACGTCCTCCTTTGACATAACAATGCCACCCGTCGTCATCAAGATGGGCGTCGATGGCACAAACGCAGACCTGGGACCCAAACTTATTGGTAATCTCGTTGATGAGCTGTGGACGGCGGATGGCGGCAGAGTTGACACTCACCTTGTCGGCACCTGCGTACAACAGCCGCTCTACGTCGTCCAGGGCATTGATGCCACCACCTACGGTAAATGGGATGTTGATCTCCTTGGCTACGCGCGTCACCATCTCCGTGAAAGTCTTGCGCCCCTCAAAACTGGCTGTGATGTCGAGGAATACCAGTTCGTCAGCCCCCGCATCGCTGTATGCCTTGCCTAATTCCACAGGGTCGCCAGCTTTCCGCAAGTTCACGAAGTTGGTTCCTTTCACCGTCTCTCCGTCTTTCACATCGAGACAGGGTATGATACGTTTTGCGAGTCCTTTCAATATATGATTGTCTTTATAGGTTTCTTAATGCTTCTATGTCTATCTT
This sequence comes from Prevotella sp., assembly GCA_017428055.1. Classification (GTDB taxonomy): domain Bacteria; phylum Bacteroidota; class Bacteroidia; order Bacteroidales; family Bacteroidaceae; genus Prevotella. The sequence continues at coordinate 12,340 of JAFRRN010000065.1, read as the reverse complement.
TCCCTCGTAGAAAGCCTTGCCAAAGACCACTGCGGGTATGCCGGCACTGTCTAATGCAAGGATGTCCCCATTTGATGAGACACCTCCACTCGCTATCAGGTGAATGTGAGGATATTCTTCCATGATGTCTTTGTATAGGGTTGTGGCAGGGCCTTGCATCGTCCCGTCCTTGGAAATTTCCGTACATAAGACGTTTGTCACGCCTTGGTCGATATATTTCTTCAGGAACGAAAGCAAGTCCTCTTGCGAGTCTTCCATCCATCCATTGATGGAAACCTTCCCGTTTCTGACATCGGCACCTAATATCAGCCTGTCTGCTCCATATCGTTCAAGCCATCCAAGGAATTGGCTTGGATGGGTTACGGCAACACTTCCCACAGTCACCATCGTTGCGCCATGGGCAAATGCTTTCTCTATGTCTTCATGGGTCTTGATACCCCCTCCAAAATCTACTATTAAGTTGGTCTCCGTCGTGATGGCTTTCAAGACATCCACATTGACAATGTGCTTTGATTTGGCACCGTCCAAGTCCACCACGTGCAACCGTCGCAGCCCCATCTTCTCAAAGCCTTTTGCTACTTCCACGGGGTTGTCGTTGTAGACTTTCTTTTGGTTGTAGTCCCCTTTCGTCAGCCGGACACACTTACCGTCTATCAGGTCGATGGCTGGTATCAATTCTATCATAGGTCCAAGAAGTTTTTGAGGATTCGCTCACCCACGTCGCCACTCTTTTCGGGATGGAACTGGGTAGCCCAAAAGTTATCTTTCCGCAACGCGGCAGAGTAGGGAAGGATATAGTCGGCTGTGGCTATTGTCCATTCGCATACAGGCACATAGTAACTATGTACGAAATAGACGTATGGATGTTCGCCAAGGCCCTTGAATATCCCCTGGGTTGAGGGGTTGATATGCAAGTCGTTCCATCCCATCGCCGGCACCTTATCCTCATGACGTTGTGGACAGAAGCGTTTTACGTCAATTGGGAAGATGCCGATGCACTCGGTGTCCCCCTCTTCTGAATGGCGGCAAAGCAGTTGTTGTCCCACGCAGATACCCAATACTGGTTGGCGTAGGCTCTTGATAATGGCATCAAGATGGTGCTCGCGGATATATTGCATGGTCGTACCTGCCTCACCTTGTCCTGGGAACAACACCTTGTCAGCCGCCAAGAGTGTCTCCGCATCATCGGTGATGATGGGATTGACCCCTAACCTGTTCAAGGCGTTCACGACGGAGTAGATGTTACCGGCATTGTATTTGACGATGGCGACTTTCATCAACTGAATATAATGGTCTTGTTGTGATATGTGAGGATTTTCCGCTCAATGTGCTTGGTGACAGCCCTTGAAAGGACAATCTTCTCCAAGTCCTTTCCTTTAAGCACAAGGCTTTGTGGCGTGTCCTTGTGTGTGATGCGGGCGATGTCTTGCTCGATGATGGGACCCGCGTCGAGGTCTGCCGTCACGTAATGGCTGGTAGCACCGATGATCTTCACGCCACGTTCCCATGCTTGGTGATAGGGCTTCGCCCCAATGAAGGCAGGAAGGAATGAGTGGTGTATATTAATAATGTGGTGGGGGTAAGCCTTGATCATGTTGTCACTGATGATTTGCATGTAACGAGCCAACACGATAAACGTGATTTTCTTTTCCTTCAGCAACTCCATCTCGGCCTTTTCCACCTCTTCCTTGTTGGAATGGTCTTTCTTAATCGACCATACATAATAGGGTATATTGAATTGGTCGGCAACATATCGCAGGTCTTCGTGGTTGCTCACGATGCAGGGGATGTCTACATTCCATTCGCCGGCCTTGTACCTTGCCAATAAGTCATACAGGCAATGGCTCATCTTGCTCACGAAGATAGCCATCCTTGGACGCTCGTCGGTGAAGTAGAGATTGAACGTCATGTGGTATCGCAGGGCATAGAGGGTGTCTATGTAGTCAAAAATCTTCTCCCGGGGGATGAGGAATTTCTCCAATTCCCATTCAATACGCATAAAGAACATGCCGTCTTCGCGGTCTACATATTGGTCGAGATTGACGATGTTCCCCTTATTGTCGGTGACGAATTTCGTTACCTCAGAGATTATCCCTGGTTTGTCAGGGCAATGCAACAACAATATGGCGCAAGGTTTCATGAATCTTGTACATTTTTATAAAAACGATGCAAAAATACAAAAAAATCCTATTATTGCCAATAATATGTCATTTTAATTGCCAAAATGCTACCGCCGCCGCTGCCGCGACGTTGAGAGAGTCAACGCCGTGCATCATGGGAATGCGCACAACATAGTCGGCATCGGCAATAGTCTGACATGGGAGGCCGTCGCCTTCCGTTCCCATGATAATTGCCAGCTTAGGTTCTGACATCAATGACGGGTCGTCTATCGGGATGGAGTCGTCGCTGAGTGCCATCGCCGCCGTGCGGAATCCCAGTTCCCGTAGGTAACCGAGGGGCGTGTCAATCCATGTCCAAGGCACTAAGAACACAGACCCCATTGACACCCTGACGGCACGGCGGTTCAATGGGTCGCAAGAGTTGGGGGTGAGCAAGACGGCATCCATGCCCAAGGCTGCCGCCGAGCGGAATATGGCCCCGATGTTGGTGGTGTCCACCACGCCATCGATGACAACGATTCGACGGGCGTCCGCACACACCTCATTGATGGTTTTGGGCAGTGGTCGGCGCATCGCGCATAGCACCCCTCGTGTGAGGGCATAGCCCGTCAATGAGGCAAGCAATGTCCTTTCACCCGTATAGATGGGAATGTCTCCGCATCGCCGGATGATGTCAGCGGCATCGCCTTCGATATGCTTGCGCTCGCAGAGGAGAGCGATAGGCTCATAGCCTGCGTCCAAGGCAACATGGATCACTTTGGGACTCTCCGCGATAAACACCCCTTTCTCGGGTTCCAACTTGTTTCGCAGTTGTGCTTCGGTCAAGTTGCCAAACACCTCCACGCCTGGCTGAGACAACGATGTAATTTCTGTTATCATGATATTTACAGCGTTGTTGTGGTTGTGATGTGTGCTATTATTTGTTAGGTGTGTAATTCATGTGGACATTCTCTATGGAGATGGTGCCGTCCTTCTTGACATGCACGCGCACGAGGTAGTCTCCTGGGTCGGGGCTGTTGCGTTCGCTCATCGAGTCGAGCGTGATGTAACGGACACCGCCCACCTCATGGTCATCCCACTTGTGCACATGCCCGCAGAATACGATGGAGGCTTTCCATTCGGCAAACTGGTTCAGCAGGAAGAATGTCTCCTCGCGGGCGAAGGTTGAGGCGAACTGCAATGATGAGGGGCGGAAGATATTGGTGTGGCTGAATACGAATGTGTGGCGGGTATGCAAGCCATACTGCTCAGCGTTCTTGTCGTCAAGAACACCCTCCTCAATCAGGCTCACCTGTTCTTTCCCGAGTGTGCCATTGGCTGTGTCAAGGAAGATAAAGTGGTCGAACACTAATTGTTCATCCATCACACCAATATAGACATAAAAATCATAGAAAGAGGAATGGAAGATGTTTGACCAGAGTGCCCAGCCGTTATGGGTGATGTCGTGGTTTCCCACCACGGGGTAGAAGGGCAGGGGTATATCATCGATGTCAAAATAATATTGCTCGTTAAGTGTATCTGCATAGTATGTAAGCTCATCATCGTTTTCATCTATGAGTGTATACTCTTGGTAATTCTTGTCAGCATAGTATTTCTTGGCATCCATGATGGTGTTCTCAAGGTGGATATAGTATTCTGCCTTGGTGTCGGCGATGTCGCCCAAGTGGGCATAAAGCAGGTCATGGTTGTCTATGCCTATCTGAAACATCTCTGCCATTCGCATGGTGTCGGTTGTCATGTGGCTATCGGCACCCACGAGGAATGTGTATTCGTCACCTTCGGATATGAATCCATTGAGTTCGCGCTTGTGCTGTTTGAAATACAGGTATGACATCTTCACACGATCCTCCACGCCCGTACCCGAAACGAGCACGCCGATGGGACTCACCTTCTCACACGAGTTGAAAAAAAAGACAACAACGATTGCCAGTGATATATAATAATGTAGCTTTCTCATTTTTACCAAACGTATTTGATTCCTAACTTTCCAGATGTCTCATATTTACTTGCCAGTTGGCTCATGCTGCCGGCGGGTCGGATGTTGAACTCACCGAAGAGTTGCATGTCCTTCATCAGTGGGGCATAGAAGTTCAATCCCCAATTGATATTCCAGTTCTCATAGTAGAAGTCGTCGTAATTACGGAAGAAGAGTCCGATGTTCCACGGATTCGAGCGTGGACGGATGTTGACACCAAAGCCGAAGGTGAAGGTCAGCGGCTCGGTATAGCGGAAGTGCAGCGTGTGATAAGTGATGAGCGATTCGCCGATACGCAGATAGACATAGGGTGTCTCCCACGTCAGCGAAAGGTTGCCGATGGTCTCGTTGGTGTGCCAGCGGTGGTAGCGGTTGTACATGAACTTACCATCGAAATAGAAGTTGCTCCAACCTATGGGCAGACGGTAGCCACCTTGGATGTCGTTGGAGAATAGTTGCTTGCCAAACTGCACCTGTGCATCGACTCCCACATGCCAACGGTCTGTGAAATGGCGTTTGTAAGATACTTCCACTCCCCCGAAGGCACTTGACACGATATTGTGTCCACCCATGAGGTAGGAAGTCAGTTCGTTCTTATGCTGACCATCGTACTTGTGCATCCCGTTGTATGCCTGTGCGGCGGCGTTGGATGCAATGAATAGTAAGAGGGAGATGGAGTAAAATAATCTTTTCACCTATTTATATATATTAAAATGATACGCTAAACGATGCACCCAACACCCACGTGTTCATGTTCTTCTTGATCTCGTAGACATACGGGTCTGTAGGGATGCCGATGAGATTCGCGAACCCCTCCTCCTTCGGCATGGCTGAAAATTCATAACGGTCGGGGTCGTAAGTCATGGTATAGGTCTTGCGGGTATGGTCGAAGTCGCAAAACACTTTCCAGCAGAAGTTGCCATGGTAGGCGTAAGTCAACGACACGCCCGTGCCGTATTTGGTGGAGTTGTTTCCTTTCAGCGAGATGTAGTCCCACTCAATGTCGTATGAGTTGCCAGTGTTCTTGAGGCTATTTAAACTCAGGTCTACCAATTCGCTGTTGTCGATTACCATGCTATAGTTAAAGTCCTTCTCCATTCCCGTGAAATGGGCATCGATCTCCAACGACTGCATGATGCTGCGACCGATGAGTGCCTTGGTCCCCAGGGAGAGTCGATTGCTTAACGGGATGTTGAAATAGAGGCCCACATCGCCGGCGAACTCTGTCAGGTGGTCGCTCTCGATGCTAAACTCCTTCGTCTGGATGATGTCCTCAATGCCGTCGCCAAAGTCTACACCCTCGAAATAAGGGTCGGTGGTATAACTTTTAAAATCCTCGATGAGGTCGTTTACATTGTTGTCGGCAACCTTCATGAAGTTGCTCCATCCGTTGATGGGCGACGTGCGCACGCGCAAGCGGCCGCCTAATCCCACGAACTTGTTGATGAAATAGGCTCCCTCGGCTTGCACCACGGTGGAGGCACGGAACTTCAACTTGATGTCGTCATCGGTGCCATATTCCATGTCTTCTCCCGAAAACTCGATGTTGCGCGACCCAAAGCCGATACCCATTGACACGTCGAAGAACGACGGGTGGGCACGGTTGAGGTCGGGATAGTCGCTTAAGTTGCCGCGAAGGAGGTGCTTATCCTTGAAGATGAGGTCACTCAAGGCGTAAGCCAACTCACCCGACATGATACCGATGCCCGCCCCGGAGAGCACGTCGCTTACCCAGTGGCGGTTGTTCAGCACACGCATGACGCCCGTTGCCGTGGCGGCACCGTAGCCCGCCACGGAGTACCACGGCGAGCGGGTCAGTCCATATTCCTTATGGAGGATGGTGGCACCGACGAAAGCCGTCGCCGTATGGCCCGACGGCCACGAGTTGCGGGTGGAGCCGTCGGGGCGCATCTCGCTGGCGGTGTACTTGATGCCGTTGACAAAACCTGCCATGATGCCATACGACAAGGCGGCAGAGCTCATCAGGCGCAGCCAGTCGCTACGTCCTTCCACGCCTCCCACTTTCAGTCCGAGGGTCAATGCTGGCGAGAAGAATTGCAGGTAGTCATCGACGCTCGTCTTAAATTCCGTCACCAAGCGGGTGTTGACGTGCGAGTTGCGGTAGTCTTGCCGAAACGCTTGCTTTTCTCCTTTTGCGATGATGCCCGCCACGAAGACAGGTATGCCCGCCCATGAGATGTCGTCTAGGAACTTGTAGTTGGGCTTGACATTGGTCGCGCCGTCTGAAATGGCAAGCGAGTGACCTCCCTGTCCAGCCATTTCCATCATTGAAACGTCTCCTCCTTGTGATGGTGGGGTGTCTAATAAACCTTTCTGCAAGCCTGGGGCGGGAATCTCGGGTGCCATCTTGTATTCTGGAATCACCATCTTATAATCCTCAGCCGTCATTGGCATAGCTGCGCTTAACAGCAGCCCTATTGCTAATAGTTTCTTCATGTCGTTTTCTCCCTAACTGTAAATAATGCCCTAATGATATATTGAAAAGACTCCCCCTCTATTGTTGATGATAGATGAAACCACGAAAGTCTTGGGTTTTTGTTATGGTATGCAAAGATACAATAAAAAAATGAGACAAGATGAAAAAGGATTAAAAGTTTTTATTTTTCCACCCAGTTTGTCAATTATTAATCACAAAACAGCCGCAAATCCGTGCCACTTTTCGCAACGACATCCGTTTTGGATGGAAAAACGCGGTTTTTTGGTGGTTTTGTAAGCCGTTGGTCATCAAGGTCTTACAAAGACACCCGTATGGAAACCAGGGATGAATGCCCCATTTTAACATATTTTGGGCGGCATCCGCGCCCGACAAATGCCACATCCAAGGACGATAAATGTGGCATCCGCTGCCCACGGATGCCGCCCAAAAAATGTTAAATGGATATATTCGCCTGGAAAAACCGGATTTTTTAGGTTGACCGCAGTGCCTACCTATCTCTCGCGAACCTATTTCATGACTTTTTGCGAGCGTCGTTTTGTCAGAACGTTTCATCGTTTTTTCCAAGCCCTCCTTGGGCTTTCGGATGTCGGTTTTTAATAATTTTCCTTAAAAAAATAAACCGATTTGCGTTCTTCTGCGTTATATAGATGTAACACCAAGAATGGAAGCGTGAGACGAGGCATTGACATCAGCGAACTGGAACAAATCATCGACGAATATCAAGACAAACTCTATCAGTTTGCTTTCTTTCGGTTGGGTGACTATAGCCAGGCGCAAGACGTGGTGCAAGATGCTTTCGTGGCACTCTATGGCGAGCGAACCCGTGTACGGAGAGATAACCTGAAGGCGTGGCTCTATCGGGTGGTGTATAACAGGTGCGTGTCGCTCCATCGACAGCGGCAACACCGCACGATGCTTCCCCTCTCATACGCTGCCCTGCTTACTGAAACCGACGAGGCGCAGGGCGACATGGACGAGGGCGTCAGGGAATATCTGCGCATCGAGAGGTTGGTGGCGAGTTTGCCCGAGGAACAAGCAACGGTGGTCAAGATGCGGTTTACCGATGGCCTGTCGTTTGTGGAGATTGCCGCCATCTTGGGACTCTCTGACAACACGGTGAAAAGTCGCTGCCGTTATGCGATAGCCAAGTTGCGCAAGGAATACGCCCAAATGACTTTTGATGATGAATGAAACATGAAATAGGCAGACAAGATATGAATGAACTGAAACCGAGAGTACAGCTCCATGCCCCCGCCTCGCTGAGGCGAAATGTGATGGAGCGCATCGACGAGGGGAATCGCCGAGGGAGGGGGAGTGCCGTGTGGCGTTGGTATGCGGCAGCTGCCGTTGTCGCTATCGGGTTGATGACATTTGCCCTTTGGCAGCATCCCACGGAAAAACAGTATGCGGCGCAGCAGGACACCCCAGCCAGTCCTGAGCTAAGAGAGGTGTCAAAGCCTGTCGCGGAAGTTGTTCCCCAAACGCTCCCGTCGGCGGTAAGCGGCACGGAAAGGCACAAGATACATTCCAAGAGGAAAACACACAATCGGTCTTACAGCCAGTCTAATGTTCTGGAAAAAAGTAAGGCAGGAGACGAGAAACCTATAACGGGAAGTGAGGATGAAATAATTGTTGTTGGATGGGGAAAGCCTCTGCCTGTCACAGGAGCCGTTCAACAAGGCGAAGAAGATGTTGCCCACAACCCCATAGACTATGAGAAATATACCCCAGAAGAGCAAAGGCTCATCGACCAAGTGAACCAACACCGCGACATTGTCTATGCCCGATTGGCCGACGAGTTGGAACAGGCTTCGCTCAGGCAGAGCCGGTTGCGGCAGGAGGTATACAACAACTGGCAGCAAGTGCGACAGATCCTCCTCCGTGTCTACCCGAAAGGGGAGATGGAGAAAGCAGAAAAACCTGTGCAAACGATTTAATACCAACCCATTATGAAACAGAAAGCCATAACCCTCATGTTGCTCGCCAGCCTCTTTGCCTTGACGGCGACGGCGCAGGAGAATGTGAAGAGAGCCTTCGACAAGTTCATCTCATCGAAAAAGGTGAGCGTGACAAAGACCATTTCCTTGGAACGCGACGTCAGCAATGAGTCGCTCCCCTTTGTTTCCAAGTCGGAAGTCTATTCCTTTACCATCAAGAAAAAAGACCGCAAACTGATTGACGAGGTGCTTGCGGCTTTTGAGAAAGACCGTGACAATGCGAATGTGTATAGCATCCTTACCCACAACGGGGGGCATGGCATTCCCACCAATGGCCGTGAACTGTTGGTGGGGACCGACCGCCAGAACTCCGTTTACATCGGGATGAACGATGTCGAGAGTTGGCAATTGCTTTGCCTCATCGACCCTGACGATGCCTCGCGCAGCCATCGGTATGCCTATGCCATCGAGTGGAACGATGACCCCAAGCAAGTATTGCTGTCGGGAAAGATCCGTGGGAAACTCGTCGTCACGTATAGCCCTATACCACAGGACTTGATTGATTCATACTTGGGAAAGACAAAGCCGTCATCCGACGGCAAACAAGACGACGACCTCTCGTCGGAACAGATCGCCAATCGGGTTTATCACATGGGATTGGCTGGCAAGTTTGACAACTTCGAGAACGAGACACAGATGCTCATGGCTTTTGATGCGTTGAAAACAGAGTTCCTCAAAGGCTACACGCAGACGAGAGAGGGGGGCACCCTTGCCATGACCATCTATTCCCTGTGCGCCTACATTGCCCCAAGGATCAAGGACAATCAAGACCTTCGCCAGCACCTTATTGGCGAGTTGAATGCCATGATCAATAAATGTGACATGAACAGTGAGCTTGGCAAGAGCCATATTGGCTATCTCAAACTTGCCATCAAGGCACTGAAATGACGGGGCTGATATAATATCGGATATTGTTTGTTAGACATATCACTGGAACCCTTGCGACTGTCGGGAGGATAGACGCAAGGGTTTTTTCTTTGAAAGTCAATTCCACATCGGTACATAGACGCGCCGCATCATGGTGAAAGTCCAAATGGTAAGGCCCATTTGCGCGGCGATGAGGGATAGATACCATACCGTTGACACGGGGTGGAAGGCGAGGTGAATCAGGGAGATGAGGAAAGGGGTAATCTGCCACACGGCAATGGCGATGCCGAGAGTGCGCAGCCTACCGCCGTGGTTGCGGACAAGCAGGAAACCGAAGATGAGAAAGGCTGCCGTGTAAACCATCGATATGGTGCTTGATACGAGTGTATAAGTAGCTAAGGATGGTGAACCTAACTCAGGCTGGGGGATGATGTAACCGAAGAGGATGCGCATCACGTAAGCCGCCAACACCACCCACAGAGAGCCTTTCGTCCATTTCATCGAGGAGGGAAAGCTCATGATCAGCTGCCCGATAATCCATATAAACAGAATCCAATAGGCTATATGGATGACGGAAATGAGCCATTCTGTGTCAAAGAGCTTCCTCAAGCCTATCATGATGACATTGCTTGAGTCGCTGGCAAAGATGAACGGGCGGGCGTAAGTCAGCACAACGGCAACGATGACAGCATAGAGCCATATTTTCATTTGCCGGTCTTTCTGGGGCGGGACGATAAAGTTGTTCATCTTTATAGATTAAAAGGTGGCGGGCAATGACAGCAATTGGTAGAAGAGGGTACGTGCCATGCGCTCATGCCCCTTGTCGTTGGGGTGGAGTTGGTCGGTATCGGGCTTGGCGAAATACTGTAGATGTTCGTCCAATAGGGGATAGAGACCGCTCGTGGCGTTCCAGTCGATGACGGGCACAGCCCATAGGTTGCCCGCCTCCTTGAGGCTCTGCACGTAGGCATCCACGTATTCGCCGCATTTGTTCTGGTAGGCTTCCGTGGGCTGCACGTTCTTGTCATTGGGACCGAAATAGCCTCTATGCAGTGGTGTGAGCAACACGATTTGCTTGGTGGGATAGAGCTTTTTCACGTGATTCAACGCCTTGTTGATGCGTCCGCGATAGGTGGAGTCGGCCATGATGGGCTTGCGCATCTTCCTTGTTTGCAAGCTTTTCACCTGTCCACCACGGGCAGCATACACCTGTTCGTAGCTTTCCGTGTACCATTCGCCGACGGGAACGGAGCTGTTGAAGTCGTTTGTGCCGCAGAAGATGATGATGGCATCCACGTCGTCTCCATGCTCTTGGTGGAGCTTGTCGGCTTGGTTGGGGATGTCATTCCATTGCCTGCCGCTGATGCCATAGACGAAGGGCGTGATGTCGAGCCAGTCCTGGAGGAATCCCCAGTATTTCTTCTTCGACCCGCTGTTGCGTGGGTCGGTGATGGAGTCGCCCAAATAGGCTACCTTCTTCCCTTGCCAGGGATGGGTGAACACGGTCTGTGGGATGGCGGGAATTGCCAGTGCCATGAATGCGATGATGAAGAAAAATCGTTTTGTCATATTTCTTGAAGGTTGATTATGTACGACAAAAATAGTGTTTTTCCGCATAAAAAGCCATGAATATGCCGTATTATTAAAGATTTTTTACTACTATGCCTTCTTTAATTCCATGAAATTGTCGTAAGTTTGCACCCATGAAAATCTGGTTTTTTGTTTTTATGTTGCTCCCCTTGGTGGGTTGCTGTTACATCGGATGGCATGTTTGGCGCATCTTGCCGTTGGCGAATGTCTATAAGGTTATCGTCATCCTTCTGATGTTAATATGTTTCGGGACGCTGTTTCATAATTTCTCTTTCGGCCTTGAGCGATACCCCCTGTCCGTGGCACGGGTGTTGTATGCCATCGGCACATCGTCGATTATCGTGATGCTTTACTTGGCAATGTTGTTCCTGGCGCTTGACTTGGGACATCTGTTGCATCTCGTGCCGTCGTCGTTCCTGCGCCATTCCGCCGTGGGAAGCCTGTCTGTGGTGGGCATCATGTTGGCTTTATTCGTATATGGGAACATACATTATTATAATAAGGTGAGGCAACCGCTTGTTATCGATACCGCGAAACCCTTGGCGAGACCCGTCAAGATGGTGTTGATTAGCGACCTTCACTTGGGGTATCACAATACAAGGGCCGACTTCGAGAAATGGGTGGAGATGATCAATAAGGAGCAAGCAGACATGGTATTGATAGCGGGCGACATCGTTGACATTAGCTTAAAGCCAATCCTTGAGGAGAACATGGCGGAAGTATTCAGCAAGGTGAATGCGCCCGTTTATGCGTGCCTTGGCAACCATGACTATTATGCGGGCGAGCCCAAGTCGGAACAATTCATCCGCGAGAGCGGCATCCATCTGTTGCGTGATACGTGTGTGACCCTGCCCAATGGCATCACACTCATCGGACGCGATGACCGTACCAACATGCGACGCAAGCCCTTGGCGCAATTAGTGAACGATGCTGACTTGTCGCATTTCACCATCCTCCTTGACCATCAGCCCTACCATTTGGAAGAGGCACAACAATTGGGCATCGACTTCCAGTTCAGCGGCCATACGCATTATGGGCAGGTGTGGCCCATCAGTTGGATAGAGGACATGATGTATGAGGACGCTTTTGGTCCTTTACAAAAGGGAAAGACACATTATTATGTAAGCAGTGGCATAGGTATCTGGGGCGGAAAGTTCCGCATTGGCACCCACTCGGAATATGTGGTGCTTACTTTGAAATGTCTGAATTAAGGAGTTCAGGAGTTCAGGAGTTCAGGAGTTCAGACAATAGTCCTGCTAACAATAAACTTGTAGCAATAAAGCTAATGTCTGAACTCCTTGAACTCCTGAACTCCTTAAAAAATCTCCTAATT
>JAFRRN010000064.1 GCA_017428055.1 Prevotella sp. | reverse complement strand
ATAAGCCAATGAGCGGATAAACGAACACTATCGCGAGCTGTAGCCCTCTGCTGAGGGTGAGAATCCGAAAGAATCGATTTCTACGGAACAGCTTCCACTCGAATTTATGTATTAATAGATATTACCTTTAATTGTTAGAGAATCATTTAATTGTCTTTTGGCATTGCCCTCGCCCCTGCAGAAGACGAAGAAAACGCCACTTGTGTACGTATCACGGCGCAAAGATAAATAAGTTTATAATATAAACCAAATTATTTATTAGATTGTTTCATCGGTTTAGAGTTTCTTAACATATAAGCGAAAACGCCACTTTGATACATTAAGGTAGAACTGTGTCTGCCTTTTCTTGAAGTGGTTGACAGCAGTATACAGAAAAAGTTGACGTTTTACTGATTTCGTTGACACTTTTCATGAAATGGTTGCCTTTTTCAATGAAAAACAAACGACAAAAAACAGTTAAACAATTATTCTGTTTTTATTCACCCCACCTTAATGTGGCAAAGTGGCATAAGATGATTCATGGTATTTTGTTTAATTCAAAAATATATAGTAACTTTGCATTCTGAAATGATGAGCATCATACAGTGCTATCTTAAACTAACTCATGCAGGGTTGAAATGAAATTAGAAGACATTAACCTTTCTAAACTTCCAGAGGAAGTTGCAGATGACGGCATAAAAATCTATGGATCTGTGTCGTATGAGACTCAAATAGCATTGTTGAGCCATTACCTGCACAACTTTGATGACAAATACGACCTTGAATCGAAAAGATTCCGCTATATGGTACTGACGGCAATCCGCGATTACATAGAATATAAGCGTCAGCACGATAAATATAATTCTTTGTGGCAGAATGTTAGTGATGAAGAGGTGACATTCGCGGCAGAGAATCCTTTGGAGAGTGATTTTTTTGCAGATTTTTACAATGTTCCATTTCCTGCACCTAAAAATCCAAAGTTCACTTTCATTGACTTGTTTGCTGGCATTGGTGGCTTTCGTTTGGCCATGCAAGCCCAAGGAGGGAAATGTGTCTTTTCGTCAGAATGGAACTCATACGCTCAAAAAACCTACTTTGCCAATTTTGGTGAAATGCCATTTGGAGATATCACAAAAGAATTAACTAAATCGTACATTCCAGAGCATTTTGATGTTCTTTGCGCTGGATTCCCTTGTCAGCCATTTTCTATTGCGGGTGTTTCAAAAAAGAAAAGTCTTGGGCGTGAGACAGGATTCAAAGATAAGACACAAGGCACTTTATTCTTTGATGTGGCAGATATTATCAGCCGTCATCGCCCCAAAGCCTTTTATCTGGAAAATGTAAAGAACCTGACTTCGCATGATAAAGGCAATACATTTCGTGTTATTCGAGAAACGTTGGAGGAATTAAACTATTCTCTTCACTACCAGGTGATGGATGGCCAAACCTACGTTCCCCAACATAGAGAGCGTATAATGATTGTGGGCTTTGACAAAGAGCGTTATCATGGCGAAGAGCAATTTTCATTTCCTGAGCAACATGAGCCAACACGTAGTATCAAGGAAATTCTTGATCCAAACGTTGACCCTAAATACACATTGAGTGATAAACTATGGACATACCTTCAGAATTATGCTGAAAAGCATCGTGCAAAGGGCAATGGATTTGGTTTCGGACTTGTTGACCTTAATGGCATTAGCAGAACGTTGAGCGCAAGATATTACAAGGATGGTTCGGAGATACTGATTCCACAGGGTGATGGTAAGAATCCTCGAAAGCTTTCACCACGTGAATGTGCTCGCCTCATGGGTTATCCTGATGAATATAGGATAGATAGAGTTTCTGATGTACAGGCTTACAGGCAATGTGGAAACTCCGTTATTGTTCCATTGATTACTGCTGTATCTGAAAACATAATAAATAGTCTGGGTGTTTAGTTATGATTGAAGAGAATTTGCAAGATGCCATCCAATTAGTTAGTGATTCAGAATACGCCTATTGCCACTACATCACACCAAATGATGTAGGTGAGACAGGTAGTCACCAATATGGTTTCACTTTCGCAAAGCCATGTTATAAAATGTATTTTGATGAACCTGGCATAAGAGGCTCAAATAAGGAAAACTTTATAGAAGTAGATTGGCAAAAAGGGCAGATTAAAACACAAAGTCGCGCCATTTTCTACGGAGTCGGAACTAGAAATGAATACAGACTTACACGATTTGGGAGAGGCTTTGAATTCCTTCGAGACGACTATATAGGTAGCCTTCAGATTATGACACGAAATCGGGAGGGAGAGTATTTTGCTTATGTTTTGTCAAATCAAGACAATATAGAAAATTTTATGTATACATTTAGTCTTGATGTGACAAAAGGCAATCAAGTAATAGACAAATCAATTATAATAACTCCCGACCAAAAATTGAAGAATGATTTCTTGGCTTTTATTAACGCGCACCATGTTTTCCCAGATACCGTAGAGATGGCCTCGTTTGTACGTCAATGCGTAATAGAAGCAAATGGTTATAACAAGCTACAAGTTTCAAAAGATGCTGATAAGATTATTTTAAAATGGATTGATGCTGAATACCAGTTATTCCGTGGTTTGGAAGAAAAGATATATCGACCAATTTTCACAAGACCATTCGATAATTGTCAGAGTCTTGTTGAATTCTCGAATACTATCCTTAATCGAAGAAAGTCAAGAGCAGGAAAATCCTTGGAACATCATTTAGCGGAAATCTTCGTTGCTTCTGACTTGAAGTTTGAAGAACAAGTTATAACGGAGAATAGAAAAAAGCCAGACTTTATATTTCCTGATGGTGAAAGCTATCATAATTTGATGTTTCCTTCTGACAAACTGACGATGCTTGGAGCCAAGACTACATGCAAAGACAGATGGCGACAGGTTCTTAACGAAGCAAATAGAATACCCAAAAAACATCTTTTTACCCTTCAACGTGGTGTTACTCGTAATCAGCTTCAGGAAATGAAAGACGAGCATTTGACATTGGTTGTCCCGAGAGACAATAAATCCTTGTTCTTACCTGAATTTCATGAGAACATTATGTGTCTTTCTGATTTTATAGGTATGGTCAGAGAGCGTCAAAGTTAGCTATGGGTTTTGCAATCATATCTCAATTTCATCAACACCGATCACTTCAAAATCAATACATGGGATGCTGGTCGAAACCAGATTATCAACTCCATGAAGGAAGAAGGCGTGGAGATTGGCCTTGAAAAATATGTATAGTTATCTGACTTTCCTTTTTCATGCCCCTAACATATTTATCCGTGTAGCCATACCAACGATATGACTACACGGATAAATATGTAAAGCTTGAGACAATTCTAAGTTTTTACATCTGCTTAAAACATTCCCGCGCTATGGCATAGATACGACAAGGCGTAGGCAACGATGGTGCTTATGATGACGGAGATGAGTCCGGGCATCATGAATGAGTGGTTGAGCAGGTATTTGCCGATGACGGTAGTGCCCGAGCGGTCGAAGTTGACCGTGGCGATGTCCGATGGATAGTTGGGGATGAAGAAGTAGCCATATACCGATGGCAATACACCCAACAGGATCCAACCCTCGATGTTCAGCGTATAAGCCAACGGGAGCATGGCAACCACCACGGCACCCTGTGAGTTGATAAGCACCGAAACGAGGAAGAAGGCGATGGCGATGGTCCACGGATGGGCTGACACGAGGTCGGTAAGCATGAGTTGCATTTCCTTCATGTAGTTTCCGAAATAGGTGTCTGCCAACCAAGCGATACCGTAGATGGCAACGACGGCTACCATACCACTTTGCCAAACGGCTCCACTCACGGCCTTCTTGGGCTTTGCCTTGCAGAAGATGATCATGAGGGCGGCGGCGGAAATCATGATGATCTGGATGACGAGGTTCATTGCCAAGGGCTTGGAGACCTTTTCCGTCACGCCGGCTACCACTACGCCCGCCTTTGCCAATTGTTGTGCGGTCTGTGTCACGTTCTGCCCAGCGGCGATGGTGATTTCGGTTGGTCCGCCTTTCACGGCTTGGATGGTGTCGTAAGAAGGTAATAAGTTGCCACCGAACATCTGTACGATGGAGAACATCACGATGATAGCCAATGCAGCGAGGAATATGTAAACGGCGTTCTTGCTATCTTGCGAAATCTTTTTGTCGAGGGTGGTGGCAGAACTACCATAAATGTACTGATATTGTACGGGGTCTTTCAATCGCTCTTGGAATTGCGGGTCTTTGTCGAGGTCGAGTCCACGCTTGTAAGAAGCGGCGGCGGCAGCCATCAATCCGCATACGCAAGCAGGGATGGTAACCATGATGATTTGTAGGTTGTTCACATGGAAGCCGTTGGTAGCCGAGATGGCAGAGAATGCCACGACGGCGGCGGCAATGGGCGAACAGGTGATACCTACCTGAGAGGCGATGGAAGCCACACCACAGGGACGCTCGGGACGGATGCCCTTCTTCAATGCGATGTCGCAGATGATGGGCATGAGGGTGTAGACGACGTGTCCCGTTCCCACGAGAACCGTCAGGAAGAACGTGGTAAGGGGAGCAAGGAACGTGATACGGTCTGGATGCTTGCGTAGCATCTTCTCCGCAATCTGAATCATCCAGTCCATACCGCCCGATGCTTGCAATACGCCCGCACAGGTAACGGCGGCGATGATGATGTAGATAACGTCCGTGGGAGGAGTGCCAGGTTTCAGTCCGAAACCGAAAACAAGAAGGGCGAGACCGATGCCTGAGATGGCACCAAGGGCAAGGCTTCCGTACCTTGAACCCACCCAAAGAGCCAGCAATACGATGAGTAGCTGGAGAATCATTAGAAATGTCATAGGTTTTGAGTTGTTAAGTTGTTGATATAATGTTGTTATTGATATTGTCTTAATGCCGCCAACAGCTCGTTGTTCTCGCCCTTGGTGCCGATGGTGACGCGAAGGCAGTTTTGGCAAAGGCTCACCAAAGTACGGTTGCGCACGATGATGCCACGTTCCACGAGGTAGTCATAAATCACCTTCGCATTGGTCATCTTGGCAAGGAAGAAGTTGGCATCCGTGGGGTAGACCTTCTCGCAGATGGGCAATACCTTGAAGGCGTTGATGAGGCGGCTGCGCTCCAACAGCAACAGGCTCACCCATTTCTCCACGGCGTAGGGGTCGTCGAGAGCCTCGATGGCTTTTTGTTGGGTGAGGTAATTGATGTTGTATGGATATTTCACCTTGTTGAAGATGTCTATGATTTCCTTCCGCGCGAAAGCCATGCCTAAACGGATGGCGGCGCATCCCCATGCCTTGCTCATGGTATTGAGCACAATCATGTTGGGGTATTTTTGCAATTCCTCGCGCAAAGGCTTTTGGGAAGAGAAGTCGCTATATGCCTCGTCGATGATGACAATCCCCTCAAAACATGTCAATACCTTGATGATCTCACCATGGTCGAGACTGTTTCCCGTGGGATTGTTGGGCGAGCAAATCCATACCAACTTCGTATTGTTGTCACAAGCATTCAATAGTTTGTCGGCAGACATCTGGTAATTGTCATCCAACAAGACAGGACGGTATTCCGTGTCGTTAATGTCGGCGCATACCTTGTACATCCCATACGTGGGTTCGATGGCAACCACGTTGTCTCTCCCCGGGCGACAGAAACAGCGATAGGCCAGGTCGATAGGCTCATCGCTACCGTTGCCGAGGAATATCTGTTCGGCGGGAACGCCCTTGACGCTGGAAATCTTTTGCTTGAGTACCTGTTGCAAAGGGTCTGGATAACGGTTGAGGGGCTTATTGTAAGGATTCTCGTTGGCATCGAGGAACACGTGCGCCTCCTTTCCGCTATACTCATTCCGTGCCGAACTATAAGGGGCGAGTTTCCAGATGTTAGGTCTTACTAATTCCTTTAATGATTTCATGCCGTTGTTTTTAAGTCAATTTGAGATGTTTCATCCTTACCGTCATGGCGTTCTTGTGGGCATCGAGGCATTCTGCCTCCGCCATGGTTTCCACCGCCTTGCCAATCGACTTGATGCCTTCTTCGTTGAGATGCTGGAATGTCACCTTGCGATGGTAACTATCAAGGTTCACCCCGTTATAGGCAAGTGCATATCCATGGGTGGGAAGGGTGTGGTTGGTGCCGCTGGCATAGTCGCCCGCGCTCTCACATGCGTACATTCCAAGGAACACGCTCCCGGCATTGACGACCTTGTCAGTCAACTCTTCCCAATTGGATGTGGCAAGGATTAAATGCTCGGGTGCGTATGCGTTGCTTAATGCCATTGCCTCCTCCATATCCCTGACGAGGACGAGGTGGCTATTATCAAGTGATTGTTGGGCAATGTCCTTGCGCGAAAGCATGGGCAATTGTCGGTTTATTTCCTTCACCACGTTATGCAATGTCGTTTCAGACGTGGTAATCAATATACATTGTGAGTCGATACCATGCTCCGCTTGGCTCAAAAGGTCG
Organism: Prevotella sp.; assembly: GCA_017428055.1. Lineage (GTDB taxonomy): Bacteria > Bacteroidota > Bacteroidia > Bacteroidales > Bacteroidaceae > Prevotella. The sequence continues at coordinate 2,068 of JAFRRN010000064.1, read as the reverse complement.
GCAGCCACAAATTCCGCGTTGCTCTCCGCATCGGCTATCACGCACACCTCCGATGGACCGGCGGGCATGTCGATGGCGACATCATGCAAGCTCACTTGTTGCTTGGCAGCCATCACATATTGGTTGCCTGGCCCGAATATCTTATAGACCTTGGGAACGGTCTCCGTGCCGTATGCCATCGCACCGATGGCTTGCACACCGCCACATTTGTATATCATGTCCACACCGGCGATTTGGGCGGCAACCAAGATGGCTGGGTGTACCTTCCCCTTGCGGTTGGGTGGGGTGCATAACACAATATCCTTGCATCCGGCAATCTTGGCGGGCGTTGCCAACATCAATACCGTGGAGAATAGGGGAGCGGTACCGCCGGGGATATAGAGACCCACCTTCTCGATGGGGATGCTTTTCTGCCAACAGGTGACTCCTTGGCACGTCTCCACTTTTTCGCCCTCAAACTTTTGTGAGGCATGGAACTTGGCGATATTGGCATGTGCCAATATCAAGGCATCTTTCAGTTCTTGCGAAATAAGGCGGTTTGCCTCTTCCAGTTCCTCTTGTGAAACACGAAGGCTTTGCAAAGATACGTGGTCAAATTTTTCCTCATATTTATATATGGCAGCGTCGCCTTGTGTACGTATATCGTCAAGCACCGATGCAACGGTTGCATTCAGTTGTGACACATCGAGGTGGGGACGGGCGATGATCTCCGCCCATTGCTCTCTCTCAGGATAGGAGTATATCTTCATGTGGCTTATAAAATCATTTTCTCGATGGGAGTGACCAAGATGCCTTGGGCACCCATCTCCTTAAGCTTGCCGATAATTTCCCAGAATTGCTTTTGCCCCAACACCGTATGGACGGAACACCAGTCATCGTCGGCCAAGGGGATGATGGTGGGGCTTTTCAGGCCTGGCAATACTTTGATGATGTCATCGAGGCGTTGCCTCGGTACATTCATACGTACATACTTCTTGTCTTCTGCCTGTCTGACGGCATCGATGCGGAAGAGCATCTCTTGGAGGATTTCACTCTTGTCGTCGTCCATCAAGGGATAGCCGATGAGCAAAGCCTCGCTATTCATCACCGTCTCCACCTCCCGGAGGTTGTTGCTGACCAACGTGCTACCCGAACTCACGATGTCGAAGATGGCATCTGCCAAACCAATCCCAGGGCTTATCTCCACACTCCCCGTGATTTCGTGGATGTCTGCCGTAATGCCCTTGCTCTCAAGGAATGTGCGGAGGATGTTGGGGTAGGAGGTGGCGATCTTCTTCCCGTTGAACCACTCCACCCCTTGATAGTCGTGTTCCTTGGGAATGGCGAGCGACAGGCGGCATTTGCTAAATCCGAGACGTAAGAGAACATCTGCCTCTTCGCCCTTTTCTACAAACTCGTTCTCGCCCACAATGCCAAGGTCTGCCACGCCTGAAGCGACGCTTTGTGGAATGTCGTCGTCGCGTAGGTATAATATCTCAATGGGAAAGTTGGAGGATTGCACAAGGAGTGTGCGTCTAAAAGAACTCACTTTGATGTCCGCCTCTGCCAAGAGATTCATGGTGTCCTCGTAAAGGCGGCCTTTAGACTGTACGGCAATACGTAACATAAAACACTAATTTTCTTAAAAAAACGATGCAAAAATACGTTTTTTTATGCTAATTAGCAAGAAATGTTGTACTTTTGTGCCCGTTATCATTTTTTTTATGCGGACAAAACACCTTTTTTTGTTGTTGCCTTTCTTTGCATCCATATTAGGATGCACCAGTAATGGCCAAGCAGAAACAACACCTTGGGGTACTCCTGTAGGGAAAGAACCCCCCTCCAAGGAGGTGGTGGACAGCACTCTTGGGGATGCTTTCAGGTTGGGGGATATCCAGAGTAATGGTGAGTTGATTATGCTTACCCTTACCGGACCAGACTCTTATTACGACCATCGTGGCTACAAAATGGGCCTGCAATACATGCTATGCGAGAAGTTTGCGCAAGCCATCGGCGTCTCTCTCCGTGTGGATGTGTGCAAGGATGTAGACGAGATGGTGAAAAAGTTGGTGGACGGAGACGGGGATGT
>JAFRRN010000063.1 GCA_017428055.1 Prevotella sp. | reverse complement strand
CGTAGGGGGGTACGGCGTTCTATTTCGCGTGCAATTTTCCGAGTCACCCAAGCCAGAAAACGCATATCTGATTATCAGGCAGTTACGGGATTTAACAAATTTTTTCCCGAAGTCAGGACAAAATAGCCACAAAGATGCAACGAAATAGTTGCGACTTTGGATGTTTTTTTGTACTTTAGACATCAAAATCTGAAGCTCTAAATTAACAGGGGGATAACGAATCATCCACACAAATGATTAACAAGAAAGAGACACATTACCGGAACATAGTTAACATACCAGCGTATGGTAACACCATTACCAGTATGTGGTAACGTCATTACCAGTATGTGGTAACGTCATTACCAGTATGTGGTAACGTCATTACCAGTATGTGGTAATCATATTACCAGAATGCGCCTTGACACTTTTCTCATTTTCCAACGCGGAACCAGTCCACGTCTAAGAAGCCCTTGTTGCCCTTGATGTCGATGGGCTGCGCCGCCACGAGGCCAATCTTGGCACCTATCCACTTACCCTCGCGCATGGTGAACTCTTCGCCCACCTCCTTGTAAGACTTGCCGTTGGAGCTATAGGCAAAGCGGCATTTGCCGTCCTTCACCTTCATCCGCAGGTAGATGTCCTCGTAGATAGCGGGGGCATATTGTATCTTGTCCACCTCCGTAGGCTTGAATGTGGCGAGGGTGGTGGCTGTCTCGGCTTTTCCCTTGTCGGCACCTTTGCAGGTGAGTTGCTGCAACTCAAAGCCATCCCCTACCCTTTTCACCACAAGTGCCGAATAGTCCATGCCCATCATGATGATGCCACCGTACTGTTGTTCGGCCTTGGCGGCAAAGCGCACCTTGGCGGAGGCGGTAAACTCGTCAGCGGGTGTCTTCTGGAGGAGCATAGCGGGGTCACTCCAAAGGTTCACAGGCACGTTCTTCGTACCCAACTTATAGCAATAGAGACGGAAGAAGCCATCTGCCGTAGGCATACCATATACTTGGTTGTAGTCGCCAGCCCACTGCCATTGCAAGCCGAGTTGGGTGGTGTTGAACTCGTCGCTCTCCACGGGGTTGCAGATAGCTACAGGAGCAGCGGTCTTGGGTTTGGCATGGGTGAGTACGGGCTCACCGCAATATCCCTTCTTGGGTACTGCGCCCATGACAGGCCAGTTGTCCTTCCAAGTGACGGGCTGTAAGTGAACCACACGCCCATAGCATCCCTTGTCTTGGAAGTGCATGAACCAGTCCTCGCCAAATGCGGTATGCACCCATCCACCCTGATGGGGACCGTTGATGGCGGTGTTGCCTTGTGCCATCACTGTCTTGCACTCGTATGGACCGTAGGGCGACTTGCTGCGCATCGCCAATTGCCAGCCCGTCTCCACGCCGCCGGCGGGACACATGATCCAATACCAGCCGTCGCGCTTGTAGAACTTGGGACCTTCTGCGGTGTGGTTGGTGTTGTTTCCATCGAACACTATCACGGGATTGCCGATGGCACGGGTGCCGTCTGCCGACAACTCGCGCACCGTCAGCACGCTATTGAATCCCGAACGGCTGCCCGCCCATCCGTTAGCGAGATAGCATCTGCCATCGTCATCCCATAGCGGCGTGGTATCAATCATACCCTTGCCGGGGATGACACACACGGGTGCGTCCCATTTACCATACGGGTCTTTGGTCTTGACCATCATCACGCCATTGTCGGGGTCGCCCCAATAGATGTAAAACTCTCCGTTATGGTAGCGGATGCACGGTGCCCACACACCGTTTCCATGTTGCGGCACTTCCGAGTCAGGGAACTGGCTTTGCAGGGCATAGTTGATAATCTGCCAGTTCACCATGTCCTTGCTGTGCAAGATGGGCAACCCTGGCATACTCGCGAATGAGCTTGCGGTGAGATAATAGTCCTCCCCGACGGCGATTACGTCGGGGTCGCTGTAGTCTGCGTTGATGACTGGGTTGGTGTAGGTGCCGTCGCCATTGTCTGGGCACCATGCCGACGACTTATAATTCTGCGCCAGCGACATCATTGGGACGATGCACATCCCAATCAAAAATGATTTTCTTGTCATTGTCATTAGTTATTAAATAGTTATTGAATGTATAATGTCCATTGTATTCTATCGCCATCAGGCTTGGCATTTTTGTGGCTCGTTCAGCCAATGACAGGGCGACATGCCCCATGGTCATTCTCAAGTTGAGCTCGACACACGGGTGTAATAGGTATTTCCCCTCATCCTCCACCACCATCATGTCAACTCCAAAAGGGCCTTTATATATAGGACGGAGAAATGCCAAAATATACTCACAAATGTCACATTTTATTTTTTCCAACAAGTTTGAAGACACGTAGCGGGAGAGTTGGTCGAGCTTCCACCGCTCCGAGGCGATGATATTGCCCGTGTACCCACCATGATGAGTGTGGAATAGGGAGAGTCCACGATAAACAACACCCTCTTCTGTACTATCAAACTCCATGGCGAAGTCGCACACCTTGCGATAATATGGCTCCAACATGATACCGCCCTGCCTGTGGATAACCTGCGAAGCCCATGTCTGTTGACGCTCCCATTGCGCAGCATCTAACGCATAACGCACCCCGCGACCGCTACAACTCCACGGCGACTTGAGCACCACGGGCGAGTGCCATGTGGGTAAAGTCTCATGATAGGTGGACTCTCCAACGACGGTAGCCCCTATTGACCTCAACATGGGCAACAGATGCCCGGAAGCCCAACGGCGGTGGCTCATCTCGCGGATGGCATCGAGGGTGTCGTCTGTTGGCAAGACATGTGAGGGAACGCCCCAGCGACGGAGGTCATGCGCGATGGAACGGTCCCATCCCCACGGCTTCACGGCTGTAATATCATGCCCTGCCAACTGGTTGGGCGTTAGAAATAGAACATCCCTTGCTAAAGGCATCAAGCCTTGGATGGCCGTTTGCACCCGTAGAAGGTCATGGATAAGGACGGCATCACCCTCCTCCGCCCACAACGACGGCAACCAATCCAATTCCTCGGCGAGTTGCCTGCCCGCCTTGGGAGCGGTGAACTGCCATTGGTTGGCGGCAAGTGCCATGTCGTGCTGGGGGTTGAAAACGTGGAGGGTCATGTTATAAAATAAAAAAATGAAAAAGTGAAGAGGAGGCATCAATCATGATAATCATACAACTTAATAATAAACTTTTAAAGTTTGGCGCATCGTATCTTATCTTTTGAACTTACCCTTGTGATATGATGGTGCAAAGGTAGCGAGTTTTGGCCATAATGTCATTCATTATTCCATAATTTTTCGTTCCAAAACCAATAGTGTCCTAAATATTTTTGATTCAGGACACGCAAAGTCTCATCAAATCTATATGGTTTGACGTGTTGTTGAGATTGGCAAATCGCATATACCCCCTATGTTTCACTTTCAGTCTCTGGCGGTGGTGTGAACGGCTTG
>JAFRRN010000062.1 GCA_017428055.1 Prevotella sp. | reverse complement strand
TTGAAACTTTCTAATAGGAAAAGACCATTTCTGAACCCTAAATCAAGTTCAAAAATGGTCTTTTCTTTGCTATTAAAGGATACATAACTTACAGATTAAAAGTTATCGTGTCGCCAAATTGCATTTTGACACACCCCCATAATATAGTTTATGTTGCCTTTTGAGCTATTTATAAATTAACTTCTTGCCGCCTTGGATATATAAGCCGCCATGCTGCGGAGTCTGCACCCTGCGCCCTTGCAGGTCGTAGATTTTTTGGAGATAAATGGATTGACCATGACGACTGGGGCTTACTTGGAGACCACAAACTTGCTGGAAATGTATTGCCCGTCGACAAATGCCACGGCGACATACACGCCAGGCAACCAGCCAACGGTGCTGACCGTAGCCGATGTGCCGGACACATGCCCGTCGTAGACCGTCCTGCCCGTGTCGCTCTTGATGACGGTCAGATGCCAGTCGGTAGGTAGTGCCGTCCGCGAGTCGTCGGAACGCTCCACCCCTTCCCTCTCGCTGAGGGCAAACTGCCAAGCCCCTCCCGACGGGCTGGCGGAAAGGAGGAGTGGAGGCAATGGTTGCTGTGGTAACGTAAGGAAAAACCGGAAATGCTTACAACTGTTGGGGTAGCTGCCATTGACGGTTACCATCCCGAGACCGTTGCCTATGGAAGCCCATGGGGTAAACGATATCACCCCATTGCTGTTACTCCAATTCCGAATCAGGACACCGTTCTGCGAATGTGTGATGGTCGCGTCAATGAAGTCATCCGACACCAGATAGACCTTGCGGTTTGACACCATCCCCAGTAACGACATGTGGGCAAAACCTTGTGGCACGGCGTTGGTCGAGTCGAGTGCCGTCGGCTCCTGGTACCAAGTGCCGAAGAAACCGCCGCTTGTGTCGATGTACTTGCTCAACACACCCACCGTGTCGCCGTCCACGATGACATTCGCCGTCAGCGTACCCCAGATGTCCTCGCCGTCCGAGGGGATGATGACATGGGCGGTGGTGTCCTCGGGGAGCAAGCCGTTGGGGTCGAGGTCATATCCCAAGCCATGCCCATTGGTCTCCCATGCCACCGTGCTGTTCTCGGGGCGCGACACCACAGAGTAGACGGCATGGTCGCAGGGAACGGTAGGACCGTCGATGTAGGGGGCGGCCAGCTGCTTGGTCAACGTTTTTATTGTATCTCCGTTGTATATTATATGGGCGGTCAGCGTAAGGCTGGCGGAACCGATGAACTCTGCGCCGTCAATACGAGAGAGGCGACATCGGTTGGCGGAAGGAACATCCTCCTCCAAAATGAAGCAAGAAGAGTTGAGACCGGAGAGAGACCATGCGACCGACATGCCCTCACATGTGTTTTCAACAGAAAAAGTGCTACCTTCATAAATGGTGCTTGCACCTACAATCCTTAACGCAACTTCCATAACTGCTGCGAAAGCATTGACAACGCCATAGCCTACTTCATTATTCCATCCATCATTGTCATAAGTATACGTATTAGGCTTTGTCGCAGTATTGATTAGAATGGAACGTATTTGACTTGGAGTTAAGTTTGGATTAATGGAGAGCATCAAAGCCACAACTCCAGAAACCATTGGAGCCGAAAAAGAAGTACCACCCCGATAACCATATCCTTCTTGTAAATGGATGGTATAAATAGAATCGCCTGGAGCGACAAGGTCTATCCCAGTTCCACAATTAGAAAAAATACATCTATTATCGTTTTTATCACTTGCTCCAACTGCAATAACTTTGGGATTTGAAGCGGGGTATCCAATCCAGTTCGTTAGCGAGTCATTGCCTGACGCTGCTATTAGGGTAACACCATTATTATATGCATAGTCTATAGCAGCGTTAATATCTGGATAATTGGAATTAAAACTTTTAAAGCTCATTTGAATTATTTTTGCACCCTTATTAGTCGCATTTATAATGGCATCATCCACTACAGAAAAATCCATTATATTATTATTTCCTCCAATACAATATGGAATAATCGTTACTCCTTGTGAATTGTTACCACCACAAATGCCTGACACTCCCAAATTATTGTTTGTTTTTGCCCCAATAATTCCAGCAGAGGCTGTTCCGTGGAAATGAGGTTGCACAACATTCTGTGAATTGTAGAGATAGTTATACCCAAGCGATTCATCTATATTCTTATAATTATCATTCCCCATTCCAAGGTCAGGATGTTGCCAATTTATTTCAGTATCAAGAACTGCAACCTTTACATTGGCATTTCCCGTCGTAATATTCCATGCGTCAAACACGTTGATATTATTCAAATACCATTGAATCGACTCATGTGTATCATTGGGAATCATACATCCCTCACCAAAATCATTTAATTTCACGACTTCAAATAGGTCGCTTCCTTTTAGTTTTGAATAGAATTCTATCACATCCATTTCACTCGGAACAGATATGTCTATATATCCTAACTGATTTTTCCTAATAACAGTCAAGGAATCAGGTAAACTTAACACGCCATTTTTAAGCTTTACTGTCACGACATGTTCATTGATAACTGTCTTCCCCTTATCATGGACTTGATAAAGGCTGTTGCCTCTTTTTACAAACTTTGCACCATTCGCATAAATAGCCAATGTTAGGCAATTTAAAAATATCATTAATAGTATGCGATTCATTTACTTATCTCTTAATGTTGATATGTTTCGATGGAAGTTTTGGGTAAACACCCCAATAGACATTGTCGTCAATGCTACAACCGTGAGCATCATAACCGTCATCGACCACCTGAAGACGGAGGGTCAGCTCCCCGTTCATAAGATCTATTGTATGACCTTGCACGGAATTACCAGACTTCAGCCATGTCACGCCAACAATCAAAGTGCTACTGTCAAAGTCTATTGAGGGCAAGTCAGTGATGCCAGTACAAATGGAACGGAAATCATCCTCGCTGTTTATAACACAACATGTATCCTTGCCCCAATTGCAATAGAACGCATTGGAGTTTGGGGGGAATGTCTTCACAAAGAAATCCTTTAGAGCGTCCATCGATTCACTTGACGGGAAATACACCTCGTCTATCTTCTCCACAAAGGATAGTTCCATTTCATATGCTTGCCCACTGGTGTTGCCTCTTGTCGCCTGTCCAGAGAAAAGAACCTTGGTGTTTTCGACTGCCAAATCGTTGGGCAACCCAGTGAGGTTAAATACCCTATCTATGGCGGTATGGCTGATGACTGTAAGAGTCCAATACCCTATGAGGTCTGAATTATGAATAATGCCGTACTGATTCGTAAAGTTCAAGACATCATCCTGCATGTCATCTTCACCGTCATTATTACACCCGACAACTCCTATTATCGAAAAAACAAGAATGGGCAAAATGAGCAAATAAGAAATCTTTTTCATTTTCATCATCATTAAAGTGTTAATAATCCGTTTACTTTACAAATATAGAAATAATTGATATGCTTGTTTGTTACATCATCAACTTTATCATTCCGACAAAAGGCATTTCCCTTATCAGAAAGAACATAATAAGATGGGATGGTTTTGTCGCATGTAAAAAGGACTTGAGCTTCCGTCTGTGAAAAAACCATCGGACAGACGAAACAAAGAATACTTGAAAAAATATGGATTTCTTCATGATATCTAAAATATATAATTATTGTCTTTCAAAAACATGTATGTTCCATTCATTATATACAGAGGCACCATACAATCGCATTTCGTTCTTACCCAATATACATTCAAATTTAGCCCTGTAGGTAGAATCATTGTCTTTATGTGGGTATGTTATATATATTATTCCAGTGATTTCATCTGTTTTCTCATCATAAGTCCATTCATCATCAAATTCAAATGTCATCCCTTTCTCAACGACACCATCCATTTCTTGTTTTTCTTCTCTACATACTTTACCATCGGACGAGAATGTATAGAAAATGCTCTCTTCTGATACATGCCATCCATAACTCACGACTTTTTTCCAAGTTCCCAAAATCCTTAATCTGGGGTCTGTCGAAGATTCATAGTCATTACTGCTACATGCAGCCAAGGCCATTGTCAGCATGGCAACCATTTCTATGAAAAACAGGGATGTTTTTCCTTTCATAAATATCCAATTGGCTCTGGGGGATATTCAGACTTGACTTCCACTATATTGAAATCAATAACGTCCCCTGTCTGGTATTTTTGGAGGGGAAAATCATCTTTTTCCACAACGACAGTTTCCATATAGCTATATTTGTCTACCCCGTTAGGCATGTGTAAATCTCCTATGAAAACACATCGTTCTTCTTGGTCAGGTATGTATATAGTTCCCGTGATACAAGAAACATCATCATCATTACTACACCCGACAACTCCTATTATCGAAAAAATAAGAATGGGCAAAAAGAGCAAATAAGAAATCCTTTTCATTTTCATCATCGTTAAAGTGTTAATAATCCGTTTCTGTCGCAAATATATATAAAAAAGGGATTAGTGCCAAAAGAAATATATGTGTGCTTAAACATTTCAAAGTGGAGAAAACCACTTTTCATTTTGACACCACAAACTTGCATGTCACATGCCTCCCTTCAACCAAGGCTGTGCCTAAATACACTCCCGTTCGCCAACCATCTGTATTGACGGATATTTCACGGCTTGACACCACCGCTTCATACACGACTTTTCCCGTCTCGCCCTCCGAGATTGCCAATTGCCAATTTGACGGGATATCGACAGCCTCACACTCCACATCTTTGATGTTTTGTTCCACATCAAGGGAAAACAAGCATGTTTGCCCAGACTGACTAATGGACAAGAGGAAAGGGGATATTGGGTCTATCTTTGTAAAACGGATGTCAAACTTCTTGCAGTTGTTCGGCACAATCCCTTCTATCCTTATTATTCCTCCCAAAAATGCTGGGAATAAGGGGGAGAATGAAATGGTGTTGCCGACGTGCGACCAATTTTGTACCAAGATTCCACTACTTGAATGGGTAACATTAGCACCTATGAAGTCGTTTGATTGCATGTATATGTGACCGCCTCCCGTGAGTTCAATAATCGCATGGTTGGGGAGGTTCGCTGGGGTGGAATTGGTTCCCTGGTACCAAGTGGCGGAGAAGTCCCCGCCCGTGTCCACTTGCTTCGTCAGCGTCCCCACCTCGTTTCCGTTGACTTTCACCGTAGCCGTTAACATGCCACGGATGGTCTCGTAATCGTTGTTGATGATGACGTATGCAGTGGAGTCATCCGGCATGAGTCCGGAAGGGTCAGTGTCATATCCCATGTTTACCCCGCTCGACGACCATTCCACCGTGCTGTTCGCGGGGCGTGACTCCACTGTGTACGCCGTAAACCCACACGGGACAAGCGGACCGCTGATGTAAGGGGCAATGATCTGCTTAGTCAAGGTCTTAATGGTTGTTCCGTTGTATAGGACATGGGCGGTGAGGGTAAGGCTGGTTGAGCCTGTGAAGTTCGCCCCTTCAACTTTTGTAATCCTACATTGATTCAAGGATGGAGTGTCGTTTTGCAAGATGAAATTGGAGGCATTGTCACCAGAGAGAGACCAAGAAACCGACAAACTGTCAGATAATCCTATTATTTTGTAATTTTTGTAATTATCATAAAGTATTGAATCCCCAGAAATGATGCATTGTGTCCTAACATTTTGTAAATATTGCAGTGTTTCAATAGCTGCTCTCATTCTATCTCCTTGCCCTACTGAAAAGTATTGCATACAATTTATATTTGTATACGACATGATTTGTCGAACGTCTGGGGCGTAGGGATCACCATTTGAATCATAACCAGAATCATTCCATTGGTATGTCGTTGGGTTAACATTAAATTGCAAATGAGGATCTGCAGGTGTATCTTCAATATAATCTCCACAAATATTTGAGTTGCTGCCATTGACAAGTTCCGCACAGGGGTTGTCGTTTCCGCCTTCATTATATGTTCCATGATGCGTGTGGTATAAAAAAAGTACATGTCCCATTTCGTGGGATATAACGTGTGTATTAGCCAATGTTTGATACGGATAATCCCAATATTTACCACTAACATATAGTTCAGCAGAATTGCCTACTCCATTTGCTAGCCCTTCACCACTTGTATTATCTCCATATAAGTAAATATCGATGCCATCTTGATGATTATTGATTGAAAAGATACTACTACTTAATGTGTTAAATAGATAAGAGTCATCTATATAATCAATATAACCATCCCAGACAAAGAATATATGATGAGGATTGAAATCTCCATTCAATATCTCAAATGAATATCGAACATTAGATAGTGATAGACCTCGTGTTCCGTCTGTTTTTCTCAACACGTGAAAATATAGTTTTAGAAAGTAATAACTATTTCCGTCTGTTCGTGATAATTTTGATTTAGCCGAGTAATGACTTTGTAATAGGTTTAAATTTGTGACATCAGTGGTTGGTAATGTAGCGCAATAGCCTTGGGCAAATATCACCAGCCTATATATGAGCATTAACAATATTAAAAATGGTTTCCTCATGATATTATTTAGTTTTTAAGTTTGAAAACAAATGCTTTTCCATCGGCCGTTAAGTCCTCATGTATCGTTAGGGTTTTATCTTCAATGAAGAATTGATAGGATACTTTGTTGATAACGATAGTGTTAGTTTTTTGTTGGCAAAAATAAGTATACTCTCCTATGGGAAGAAAAGGTGTGTGATCTTTATTGTCGGAAGAGACGCTCAAAGTGTTGCCATGGTAGAAAGTGAGAGAAAGTGTGCCCTCGTCATAAATCATAGGTTGGCTGAAACCGCCGTATGACTTATATAGATTCCATGAACCTTCCAACCTCAAATTATCAATCAAAGGGTTATTGGCGGAATCGTTACTGTCGCATTCCACAAAGCACAGGATAAGCAGCAATGTGAGCATGATTATAAATGGTTTCTTGATTCTATCCATTGTCTCAATTATTAAATGTGTTAATAATCCGTTTCTGTCGCAAATATACATAAAAAGGGGAATAGTGCCAAAAGAAATATTAGACTATTTCATTCCTTGTTAAGATAAGGGGAGGCATGTCTTGCCAATCGCTTTCGGACATGCCTCCCGCCGGGACATTATATAATGTGTCTGTAAGTATCTATGGCAAGTCAATCGTGCCGAAGAAAAGATAGATGCCGCTGATGATTTGCAGCCCGTACTCGCCAGAGAGGGTTGCAGGAAGCACCAAGGATGTCGTCCCCGTGGGAATCACGATAGTATAGACCACCACGCCGTTACCGTCCACGATGTTCAGCGTACAGCCGTCACAAGGAGTTGCAAAATACAATGTGTGGTCGTCGAGAGAGACAGAAGGTGGAACAATGGGGGTCTTTGGATAAGATGGAAAATTTTGCTCTGGGTCATCAATGGTCACCCCCAACATGATTGGCTCACCATCGGCCAATACCGCTGTCTGTACGAAACTAAAGATGAATAGTACAGAAAAGATTGCAAATAATTTTTTACCCATAATATTTTTATGTTTAAACCACACAAAATTATGAAGATAATCCAAACAGTACAAACATTTAACGGTTTAAAAGTACACCAAAATACACCTTCCTCCTGTTAATAATTGTTTTAGCCAACTTAAATCCTTGGTTTTCAATTGACAATAACGCACCAAGAAAAAAATACACCTTTTGTACACTTTAAGGACATTTATTGTTATTTCTTATTTAAGGTGATAGCGATGTGACAAGTTCGAATAATATGAACGTGCGCTGCTGTCCTCGAACATCGCACGGTTCAGTCTGCTCTTGATGTTTGTCACTCGTTGCTTGCTCGTTTCGAGAATGTTTGCAATCTCATCTGTCCTAAATTGGAGAAACATCAACAATCCTGCATGTTCCGTTTGGGAATCTTGCCCACATGTCTTTTCGAGGGATTCAACAAACCGGGAGTAGCATGATTTTATCCCCCTTTTTAAATCATCCCAGTCTGTATTATAAATCTCCACATCCATGTTTTGTCCGAAAGCATGGAACTTTATGACTGTTGGCATAGCTAACAAGTCATCATATTTAGCAAATAACCGTGACAAGTCCTTTTGCGAACTGAGCAATGTTATCCTTTCTCTTAACTCCGCTATTTCTTCATTCTTTGACTCGAGAAATCTGGACAATTCGTCCTTGGAACGTTCCGCAGCTTCCTTCAACTGTTCATATTCAGCCGCTTTCATGGAACTGTCCTCTTTAAGCCTGTCCATGGCATCTTGTTTTATTTTGATCAATTCACCAACGGATTGTTGGTAGAAAGCCAATTCCTCTTCCTTGTCTTCGTAAAGCCCCTTCGCCCTTACGTAGTCTTCCCAAATCCTTTTAAACGCGGCTTTTTTCCTCGACCTATAGAAATAGAAAGCCAGCGCACTCACCACAATCCACAGGGCAAGAAGGGAAGTGACTGCCCATGTGCGGAAAGTTGCCTTTGTGGCTTGCGCTTTTTGCCTGACGGCATCCTGTTGGTGACGTGTATAGTTATAGAGGGATTCCATCCTTGCCATCTCTTCCGTGTTCCTGTTGAGGAACGTGGAGTCGTTGTATGTACAATACAACTCTGCGTACTTGGCGACCGAATCGGCATCCTTTCTCTTCTGGTATATATTCAATAGGCCATGATAGGCTATCACAAACGGGGACAAGGCTCTCTCCCCTTGCAAGGTCTTACGAAAATAATATTCAGCTGAATCCGTTTGGCCCTTCTGTTCAAAATACCACCCCTTATAGCCATAGTACTGGTACTGGTGGGCAGGAAGGTTGCAAAATTCGTCAAACATGCCAGACTCTTTCTCATATATATCCATGAAATGCTTGGCTTTCAATGTGTTCAATGAGTCTTTCAAGTAGATATAGACCAATCCGCTTGCGGTCAAGGCCGCCCTCTCGTTAAGTCCATGTTCCAGGTATTTCTCCCTTGCATTGAGAAGGACATTCACGGCACTATCGATTTTATTCATGCGATAATAGGGAGAGAAAGTCAACTCATAACAAAAAATGGAGTTAACGGTGTCTTTAGCCTGTTGGAAATATCTTGATGCACATTGTTTGGCTGACAATTCATATTGGAACAATCCCGTTTGATGAAATAGCGAAGCGGATTGCGAATAAGTGGTTGCAAGGGTCTTGTAGTCGCAGTCGTTGCGGGTGGTGTCCGCCATTTCCGTCGCCTTTTGGTAGCACTCCAAGGCAATCGGTGCCTCGCCCATGTCGTGGTGAACGCGTCCTTGTAGGTAATGCGCCATCATCCGCTCGTTGGCGTTGCCGTGGCGGTCAAAGAAGCGGACCAACGAGTCCACCGTGGGCAGCCACGCCTCTGTGAACACCGTGTCGGCGCGGTTGCACCGGCTCACGTATGCCAGCCGCTCCCGCATCGCCTCCCCGTCGCCACCGCATGACCACAGCACCAATGTCGCAAATATCGTTACCATCACTTTCCTCATGTTTGCAAAGTTACTAAAAAGATGGGAGAATGAAAACGATGATTGGGATTTTTGGGGTGCGCTACGCGCAGAAATTTTACAAAATGGAATTCAAAATCTTTCAAAATTGGTATCGGAATCATCCGAGACCATGGAAGGCAAAAGGATTTTTGAATCATTTTGAGAAGGATTTTGCATCATTTCTCACCGTAAGGCGACCCCATCTATGCAACGTATATGAAGACGAACCCTACAAGGACAAGCATGGAAAAGGGATTTTTATGAAATTTTGAAAAGGATTTTGCATAATTTCTCGCCGTAAGGCGACCACCTCTGTGCCACGAAATTCCGATGAAAGATATTGACAAAACGGTATTCGGGAGAAGGTGTGAAATAGGTGTTTCGGGGGCGGATGAGATGTCTGGAGGTTCTGGAAAATCCAGTAATTTAAGGCGGAAATGGCGATTTAACATTTTTTGGGCGGCATCCGTCGGTGATAGATGCCGCATCCGTCACCTTTAGATGTGGCATTTATGCCCGATAAATGCCACAGAAAAAATGTTAAAATGCCGCATTTACTGAAGGCGGATGCAGACCATAAAACGCAAGTCGTTGGTATTCAGCGGATTAGAAAAACACGAAAAAATGGGGTTATTTTCGCCCAAGGTCGGGTCTGTTGGCAAATAACGCAGCCACGGAGGCTCATTTTGTGATAAAAAATTGACAAAAAGACATTGTTTAGAGTTGTCCCGACTCCACCATCAGCACGACGCGCTCGGTGGCTTTGTCAACGCCTTCGGGGTCGTATTTCTTGGTGAGGCTGGCACCATACGCCCAGGCGAAGGCTTGCCAGAAGCCGGCGCGTATGGGTCCGAGGAAAGCCTGGATGAGGTTATAGGATGAAGAGTTGCATTCGCGGTACACCAGTTTGATGAGCAGCTTGCCCTGTGAATAGGTGAGTTTCTTCATCCTTGGCGTGTATTCCTTCTTGATGCTTTGCTCTACGAGTTTGAGGTGTTCGTCCTTTGCTTTCTTGTTGGGCAACGTCTGAAGGTACTCGTATGTCTCGATGATGATGGTGTTGCATTCCTTGGCGATGGGCAATACCTTCTTCACGTTGTACACCAAGCGGTTGTAGGCCTTCTGTTGCTTGGCACTCTTGAATGTTGGCTTGGTATATACATAGACATTATTCAGTTCCACGTAGGGTATGCTGTCGCCCTCGTAGAGAGCCTTCCCCACCTTGACCATGGGCGAGAACGTGGGATTGTCCATGTCCACTTGTCTGTCCTCGGGGTTGACTTGTGCTGAAGCATAGAGGGAACAAAGAAGGCAGAACGTAAGATGAAAGATGAAGGATGAAAGACAAAGAACCACCTGCTTGGAAACCCATGTTGCAAGACCATCCTTCATTCTACATTCTTCATTGCCAATGGCGTTAGCCGATTCTTCATGCTTCATTCTTCATTCTTCATTTTTGCAAAAGTAAGGATTATTTCGGATAACGGGAAATTATTTAATACTCTTTTTGGAGAAATGGATTTTTTTGCCTTATTTTGCACTTGTTACCAGTATCACTACTATGAAAAAGGCATTGATTGGCATTTTATGTTTGTGGCATGGCATGGCATGGGCGCAAGAGACACACCCGTGGGAAGAGGAATTGGCGGAGATGGGCTTTCTCGACGAGGATGATGAAGAGGGCTTTGCCGATATGTATGAGCTGTTAAGTGAGTTGGCAGAACATCCGATAGACCTCAACGAAGCCACCCGTGAGGACTTGGAGCAACTGCCATTCCTGACAGACGGGCAGGTGGAGGAGATCTGTGAATACCTTTACCGCTATGGCCCGATGAGGAGCGTGGGGGAATTGGCCATGGTCGAGTCGTTGGGATATGCCGAGCGGCAATTGCTGATGCAGTTTGTCGTAGTGGATGTTTTAAGGGGAGTTAAAGGGAATGGAAGGGAAGTTAAAGGAGAGTTAAAGGGACATTACCAAGATTCACTTGCGGCAATGGGCTATCGTCCTTTTCATTCCCCTTTCACTTCCGAACTAATCATGAATGCCCACCTCCCACTCTACCGACGCGCAGGAGACCACGAAGGCTACCTGGGCTATCCCTACAAACATTCGTTCAGGTTTGCCCTGCAATGGGACAAAAACATCAAGGTGGGGCTCATCGGGGCGCAGGATGCGGGGGAGCCATTCTTTGCCAATCGTAACAAGTGGGGCTATGACTTCTATTCATTCTATGCACAAGTGAAGAATTGGGGACGCGTGAAATCGCTCGCCCTTGGCAGATACCGCATGAACATGGGCATGGGCCTCGTCATCAACGGGGCTTTCACCATGGGAAAGAACAACACCCTGACCACCATCAAGCGCTCGGCAAGCCTCATCCGCCCCCATTCCTCGCAAATAGAAAGTTCGTATCTACAAGGGGCGGCTGCCACGGTGCGCCTGTCCTCGCACATAGATGCTACGGCATTCATCTCCTATCGACCTATCGATGCCACGCTCAACAGCGACAGCACCACCATCGCCACCATCGTCAAGACGGGCTACCACCGCACGAAAGGCGAAATGGGAAAGAAGCACAATGCCGCGGAGGGGATGATTGGGGGGCATGTAGGCTATCGAAACAAGGCTTTCCATGTGGGTGTGACAGGCGTATACGACTGGTTTGACCGGGAACTTGTACCCAAGACGAGCCAGGCGTATCGGCAATACGACGCTGCGGGGAGGCGGTTCTGGAATGCCAGCGTCGACTACGGCTTTACCTTGAAACGCCTTTCTCTCAAGGGCGAGACCGCAACGGGAGACAGCCATGCCCTCGCCACCATCAACACGATAAGTTGGAAAGCTTTTTCCAAGTTGACACTCCAAGCCGTCCAGCGATTCTATCCCTACCGTTACCATGCCTTGCACGGCAACAGTTTCAGCGAGGGAGGGAGCGTACAGAATGAGAGCGGCATCTATATCGGGGCAGACTGGCATCCCTATGGGCGGTTCCAACTACGTGCTTATAGCGACATCGCCTATTTCCCTTGGGCGAAATACCAAGCCTTCACGTCATCACATTCCTTCGACCATGGCGTTTCCGCCACCTATAGATGGGGGTCTTTCAGGGCTTTTGCGCGATACCGATTGAAGATGCGCGAGAAAGACAACGACGACAAGACCGCTCTCATCTACAAGAAAGAACACAAGGCGCGGGTTTATCTAAGCTTTGCGGAGTCGCCATGGACGATTAAGACCGTCGGTGACGTGGCATATACGCATTATAAAAACAAGAGTATGGGGTGGATGGTGAGTGAGCAAGTGTCTTACCAAAGGAGACAAATACAAGTACATGCCGCCATGGGTTATTTCCATACCGATGACTACAACAGCAGGATCTATGCCTATGAGCGGGCGCCGCTCTACACCTTCTCATCCACGATGTTTTACGGAAAGGGCATCCATGGAAGCCTTCTCGTCCGACACGACATCAATGCCCATTGGATGGTGATTGCCAAAATGGGATATACCCGCTATTTTGACCGCGACACCATCGGCACGGCCTTGCAAGCGATTGCCCATCACTGGAAAGCGGATATCGACCTACAATGCCGATGGAAATTTTAAGAAACATATACTCCCTTGTGTCGCGTACCTAAAGGCACGCATCCCTTCCGCACCATTATCCAAGCCATACAGCCATACCTATCGGCATGGCTGTATGGCTGGCTACCCTATATATAATGCCATCGGCATTTTTATCGGATACAAATAATTAAAAAAGTATCGTCTGACAGGGGAATCCTTCTGTCAGACGATACTTCATTTCACTTGAGTCAATACCCTTTACTTGCTGAAGGGAAGATACCAATTGGCCTCCTGGCTCAAGTCAACCACAGGATGCTTGAATGCCAGCTTACGACTTAACCATGTACCACCGAAGTTTGCACCATAGTTGGGGTCGAATGCGCCAGGGTTATTTTTATGGCGAGCCAAACGGCAAAGGTCGCCGAAGCGATAACCCTCAAATGCCAACTCCAACGCATACTCGTCGCAAATCAAGTCTTCCACAGCGTTGATAGTATCAGCCTTGGTGTACAAGGGAGTGATGCCATACAACGTTTGCAACTCCTTGATCTTCATTCCCACGATGGTGTCCATTTGGTACGGCGTGAACGTTCCCTGTGTATGGCCGCTACCGTAAGAGTGGATGCCCACGTTATCGGCAAAGATCTCGATGTTCTCCGTGGAGAAGAACGGGATTGTGGTACGAAGCATCTGCTGGGTCTCTGCCTTGATGTAAGTGGTATCAGTAGACAGGTCGCGGTTGATGCCATCCTTCAAAATAGCAAAGGCGGCATCGGGATAGCCCATGCGGTTGATGGCCTCTGCCAAGCGTAAGTAAACCGTGGTATAACGGCAGACGGGAATGTTGGCATTATTGTATTTCACCATCACATTGAACGATGAGTCGTTCTTGGTGACATATTGGAATGTAGCCAGTCGCCGCAAGTCCCCAACGGCATCCGTCGTCTTGACGATGTTGTCGGTAGTGGCAGAGGTTGGCACATAGAAATAGGTCTGTGCGCTTGCCAAGTTGTTGTATGGCTCAGAGCCGTCGATTTGGCGTTCCAACAGATACATGACGGTAGACCTTGATGACGATGCCTCGGTGGAATAATAGTCATAGCCGAAGAGGCGTGGCAGGTCTGTCACCGTACCCCTCAGGCGGTTGACCGCCATTGGTACATATGTCACGATGTCCGATGTGCTGGTAAAGATGTCCTCCCAGAAGCCATCGCCGCTGAAGCTACGTGGCATGTCGTTAGGTAGGTTTTGCATCTGCCGCGACGATGTGTTTGTATAAGGCGTTAGGAAGAACTCGTAAGCCCTGCGACGCTGTGCCACGAGGTAGCTGAAGTAATGCTTGGCGGCTTTCTCATATTCGCCCGTCTCAAGGTAGAGGTCGCCCAATACCACGTCGATGGGGAACATCATCTTGGATGACGTTACCGTCTTGGAAGAACCCGAATTGGTGGAACCCGCAGAGATGGAACCGTATGTCGGCACACCATATCCACTGTATTTCTCCATGTCTGCCACCAAGGCATCGCGGATGCCCACCAAGTCCTTATGCTCGCGCACGGCATTGGCTTCGGAGATGTTCGTCACTGGCTCTGTATAGAACGGCACGGAGCCGTAAGTCTTCGCCAACTGCATGTAAGCCCATGCACGGATGGAATGCGCCTGCACATACTCGGGCATACTCACATTGCGGCTACCCGTGCGCAACGACGTGTCTCGATGTGCGATGAAGTAGTTGCAGTTGTTGATGATGCGATAGTAGATGTAGGCGGAATCATACTTGTTGGTCACCTTGGCGGAGAAGTTGGCAAGCTCCTGCAAGTCGGTTTCCGTGTAGGTATTGGTTGCCGTGAGGTCTCCACGCATCTCATTGACCAAGACATACTGGTCGATGGCTTGCTGAACTCCTTTGAGGATGCCGAGGGTGAAGAACATGGAGTCTGTCTTCTGGTCGAGTGCTGGGTCGAAGATCTGACGGTCAGACTCTGTTTCGAGCATGTCATCGCAGGATGTTGTCACCCCTAAAACCATGGCGAATAATGCTACAATGAAAAAATATTTCTGTTTCATGAGTGTCAATATTTTAAAGATTAATCTTCAATCCAAATGCGAAAGCGCGGCTCTGTGCCACATTGCCGGCATCGATGCCCTGATAGAGCACGGAGTTGGAAACAGAGAACTCTGGGTCGCTGCCGAGGTAATGGGAGATGGTGAAGAGGTTGGTAGCCTCTGCCCATACGGAGAGTCCCTGCAACCAAGACAGGCTCACTGGCACCTTGTAGGAGAGGCGGAGCGTCTTGAGACGTAGGTAACTGCCATCCTCAATCCATCGGTCGCTGAAGCGGCTATTGCCCATGGCATCGTCGTAGCTGATTTGTGGAATGGCTGTGACCTGTCCCTCATAACGCCAGCGGTTCACCACGGCAACGGTTTGGTTGTAGAAGTTCTTGCCACCCTCCAACACGCTACGCTGGTAGTTGAACACATCGTTACCCAAAGAATAGTTGAAACCAAGGGCAAGTGTGAAGTTCTTCCAGTTGACGTTGGCGAAGATGTTGCCATAGATGTCGGGGTTGGGGTTACCAATGATGGTCTTATCTTCCTCTCCGATGATGCCATCGCCGTTGAGGTCGGCAAAGTGCATGTCGCCCGCCTTGAAGTATTGTGCCTTACCTGTGGCATCCACAAGGTAAAGGTTGGCCTGTGCGGCGGCTGCTGATGATGTGAACACGCCCTCGGGGCTTGTGGCATCCTTCACCACCTTGTAGCCATAGAAGCTACCCACGGCCTCGCCGATGATGGTTGCCACGTTGTCCGTGCCATAGACGGAGGAGGTAAAGCCCTGTGCTTGATTGTTGCCTTTGACGTAGATATGGTCGTCATTGGGCAGGGTCTTCACTTTGTTCACATAGTGTCCCATGCTGGCACCAATCTCCACGTTGAAATCCTTGCTGACAACAGGTTTTCCTGTGACTGTCAACTCAAAGCCCGTATTGTTGAGTGAGCCGCCATTGCTCCAGTAGTTGTTGATGCCGGCAACAGGATTGTCAAAGCTCTTCAACGTAAGGAGGTTGGATGTATGGCTCAGATAGTAATCGAAGTTCACACCCAAGCGGTTTTTGAGCCAATACGACTTCAAGCCGATATTGAACTTGCCCGTCTTCTCGTAGGTAATCTCGTCGTTTCCGATGTTGTTTAACTGGGCTGCGGTCGAACCGGACCCCGACCCTCCGTACAGGAATTTCATGACGCCAAACGACGTTCGAGCGGCATAGTTGCTGATGTCATCATTGCCCGTGATGTCATACCCGGCTTTCAACAAAAGGTAATTGATGGCATCTGTCTTGGGGAACCAAGCCTCATTGGTGAGTGCCCAACCAACTTGCACGCTGGGGAACAAGCCCCATTTCACGCCCAACAGGTCAAGGCCACTGGAGTTTTCGCCAAAGCGGCTACTGCTTTCCATGGCAGCCGAGAGCTGGAGGAAATAGCGGTTACGGTAATTATAGTCCACATTGGCATACCATGACATGCTCTTCCAGACATCGTTGGTACCTGTTACAGACTTGTAATCCATGGACGTGGAGATGTTTGGCTGCTTGTCGTTACCACCACCGATGGCATATTCACCCTTCGGCTCGTTGTCATCATAGTTAAACGACAGATAGCGGAAGCCACCATATACATCGAGGAAATGAGAGGCGAACTGCTTGGTGAATTGCAAACGGGTGTCGCTCATCACGCTCGTCTCCTTGGCAAACATTGACCAAGCGGCACTCTGCACACGCCCGATGCCTTCCACGAGGAACGATGGCACACCGTTCTTGGGACGGTAGTAACGCTGCGATATGCGGTCGAGGGTGTAGCTGAACGTCTCCGACAGCTTCAACGCCTTGTTAAACTGGAACGACGGTGCTATCACGGCATTGAAGTTGGTGGTCTCCACGCGGTTCTTGTTAATGGCATTTCCATTCGCCAAGAGGGCAGTGGGGTTCGCCAAGGAGAGGTCTTGGTCAAGGTCGGTAAGGAAGTCATCGGCATCATAGAGGGTGGAAGACAACTGCCTCGTCACATTATTATAGGTATATGGATTGAGGAACGGCGACTTGATCAATGCCAGAAAAGTGGGGGATGTCACCGTCCCTGCCCCAAAGTCTTCGGGTGCGCCATTGTCGAACACGTTGCGGTTGATCTTCGTGTACGACATGTCGAAACGGGTATTCAACTTGCTGATGACATTGATGTCGGTGTTGAACCGCACATTCAAGCGGTTAAAGCCGTTATCCTTTGCCGTGCTCTGCCCATCGGTGTAGCCGAGGGAAAGGTTGTACATACCCACGTCGTCACCACCCTGCACATTGATGTTGTAATTCTGGGTCAGTGCGGTGCGATATACTTCCTTACTCCAATCAGTCTCATTGTGGAACTGGTTGTAGTAATACTTCGACTGGTCGTCGACCAAGAATTTAAGCGTTCCCGTGAAGTTGTTGATTTCAGGATAGCTTCCCAGCATCTCAGAGGCATACAGGCGATATTGGGAGGCATTCATCACTTCGGGCAACTTGCCTTTCAGCACCACGCCAACACCCACGTTGGCGTTGATGCGCGTCGCCATGCTATGACCACGCTTGGTGGTAATCATCACCACGCCATTGGCACCCTTGGCCCCATAGATGGAGGTGGCATTCTTGAGAATCTGCACTTGCTCGATGTCATCGGGGTTGATGTTGAGCAACAGGTTGGTATAGTCGCCAATATGAAGCGTATTGCGCATCTCCTGCATGTCGTGGATGACGCCATCGATGACCACCAACGGCTGCGCATTGGCATTCAACGAGTTCAAGCCACGGATAAACATGATGCCTCCATAGCCAGGACCGCCCGAGCGGGTAACAGTCCTTACATCGGCACCGAGGTTGTTCTCTATCTCCGTTTCCACACTTTGTGCCATGGTGGTGGAGAGGGTGGCCTTAGACGATGCAGTGATGTCGGTACCATCTTCGTACATCGACTTGAACTTATCGGCTATCATCGTGATGGTCAAGGGACGGTCGCCCTTGCCTATCCCCACCTGCTGGCTCATGTAGCGGGGGGCATGGACATAGAGGGATGTGGCGAATGTGGGTACCGCAATGGTAAACTCGCCCTTCTCATTGGTCATGGCGGCATAGTTGCGGTCATTGAGCGTCTGGATCTGGATACCGGCGAGCGGCGTCTTGGTCACAGCGTCAATGACGACACCTTTCACATCCATGGTGGGATATTGTGGCCTCTTGGCGGGTGCCTTCTTCTTGACGGTAGTTGTTGTCACTGCCCCATCGGCATAGACAACATCATCGTCGTCTTGTGCCAACATCGGTTGGCAAAGCCCGAGCACCAGAAGGGTACTAATCGAAAGAATATATAGTCTTTTCATTTGAGTCTGTATTTAGAGTGATACAAATTAATAGTAAGAGTAACCGCTTCCTTCATAATACTTGTAATCGGGATGTGCCTTCCGATATTCGTCCAACTCCTTTGGGATGAGCAACAAGCAGTCAAGACGTATCGTTCTTGTATGGGTATTAGTAAGTGAACTGCTCACTTGGCTTTGCAAACGGATGTATGGATAATACTCTCCCGTACCCTCGTAAGCAATAGGGAATTCAAACTCACCGACAAAGACCGTGTCTATCTTGGTGGGATCATTTTCTACAAATCCTGCCATTGCATAATCTTTAATGGAGCCCGAAGTTTCATTATACCCTATCCTCGCTTTTATGCGGTTCTTCTTTACCTCATCTTCAGACAAATAGGTATTAGTTATATGCTCTGGAACAATTACACAATAGATATTATATACGGCAGAACGCACATGGGGGATATAAATATATATATCAGGGTTGGTGGAAGTAGTATTTGGTGTCACCAACATATACCCGTTGCCAGAGAGTTTACCTTTGACGGCAGGGTTCTGTGTTCCAGTCGTCACGTATGTTGCCGTTGCCGTACTATTAAACACATTTTGTGACTGCATATAGCTGGTATTCTCCCCTTCCACCTTGATAGGTGGATTCCATGAAGTCCATGTACGCATACGCAAGCTATCGGTTACGAAGATGGCACCATTACTCTTGTCAACCCTTACAGCTCCTTCGAACAAATTAGCTGCATCTTCACTATACACCGTTGACCGTCCTGAGAGGGCATAACTGGTACCCACGAGAGAGTCTACACGCAATGTTTGCCCTGTCTGCAATGTGTTGAGAGCCTCATTGTCATAGAGGTTGTTGTTGTAGAACAGGTCTTTCATTACCATATAATTAATCATGGAGTCACGTAAGTAGGTTGCATCTATCTCCACAGGTGTTTCTTTCCTATAAGTTCCAGTACCTGTATTCTCCAAGAAAGTAAACTTATCTACATAATTAAAATACTTGCTGACGGTCTCCTTGGCTTTCGTCCATGCCTCATTGGTGGGGACAATCATCGTGTAGTTGCTATCCTCGCGGTTGATGTAAGCATAGTAGAGAGGATAGAGACGGTTCGACTCGTCAAAGACAGAGTCGAGATACGTAATCTGTCCGTCAACAACCGGTCCCTGTACACTCTTCGCCGTGTTCAACACCTTGATGTCATAACTATGATAGTAATTGCTGATGGAGTCGATGGCAAAGTCACCTGGCTCCAAAGACTCATAGATATTGTACAAAAAGGGCAACTTCCCGTCCAACATCTGCAACACGCCATTGCTCGTACCGAGGGTCTTGGCGATGCTAACCCCGCCAATCTGTCCCGAGGTGAAGTTCATCGCCTTCTCGTTGAGCATGTAAATGGTTGGTGTCTTCTCGTCGGCAACGGCATAGTTGTAACGCGAGATATGGTTTAGGACAAACTCCCTCAATAGCTTGTCGGTGCTTATTGAGTTGTAATAATTGTAATCGAAGGTGTTGTCCTTCGGTGCCCACACCGTGTAAGTCTGCGACTCGGCAAGCACTTTGTCATAACCCGTCTTCTGCAAGAGGGCGGTAAACTGGCTCAACTCCGCATTCGACGAGATATTCTCCCATAGGTTCGACGAGGCTGTACCCGTGGCGGTGATATCTGCATCATAATGGTCATCCCAGTCAGAACAAGCCAACGTGAGGACACCCACGGTGAGTGCTGCCGTCATGACCCTTGCCATTCTAAATATATGATTTCTTTTCATGATGATATACTATTAGGTTTAATACATGTCTTCCACATACTGGTTGTTGTTATAGACATTCTCTGGACAGAACTCGATGTAATCGAGGTGGAACTCCGTGGTGGTATTGTCGGGCAACACCGTCTTGAACCTCAACCAATACTCACCTTGCTCAAACTGCATCTTGGCAATGATACGGCGCAAGTCCTGTGCATTGGCACGTGCCAAGGTTCCTCCCTTGCCTACCGTGTAATAGAGCGGTCCGCGCATCCATCCAAGATTGTGCATGTTGGCATCGCTCTCCACGCCCATGTCATCGGTCTTGGTGTAGAGACACCAGCCCGTTCCTGAATTGGTATCAGGCGAGCCGTCGGCATTGTCCACTGGCACCTTGCGCATATCCAACGGGATGTCGAGTGCCTTCATGGATGTCAGGGTAGAGTTCCTGCCGAGGTAGAACTGCACCATACCACGGTTTCCATTACCCGTATATCCCATGCGGAGCTCATACGTGCCATCTGGCACTGGTGGCAAACGGAACGCAAAGTCGTATGCACCCATGCAATTGAACTCGTCACCTTGGTAGTTACTCCAACCATTGTTAGACCCAGAAAGATACATCACGTGGGTATTATTGCCATTGTATACCCTCATGTTCTCAAAGAAATTGGACGGATAACGGATATAATCGCCAGAGAGAGAACCCTCAGAACCCGAAATGCCACCATTCCATGCCTTGATCTCCGCATATGTGGCACCGCGATGTGAGTTAGACATCATCTCCCAAAGGAAAGAGGTGTCGTCGAAACGCATACGCTCATTCAGTACGCCATGGGGTACGTCGTAATCGTATGCCAACATGCCTGTGATGGGATGGATATATCCATTCAATGCCTGGATGTTGGTGTTCTTAATCTCAATGCCCTCGCGCATCACCGTCTGGATGCTGGCAGTACCCATCTCGGCGATACGGTCGGTAAGCGACGTGTTGGTCACCCAACGGTTGAGTAGTCTCTTACCGCTAACGCGAATCACCTTCACCAAAGTAAAGGGCAGCATCGTCTCGTAATATTCCACCAGCGAAACCTTGGAAACCTCATTGAAGCTATAGAGCAACTTGTCGTATGAGGCGCGGAACTTCAGGATGTGATAGCGGACAAACATGTTCAAGCAGTTGTTGGGATTGGTGTAGTCCGTACCCGTACTCACCACAATGTTATGGTTGCGGTAATAGTCATACCAACCAGTGCCCGCATCGGCACAATTGGCATACACCTCATTGGCATACTTCGCCATGTCCTCAATGTTGTTGATGCCGTTGGCGCTTAACGTCTCATCACTCTCGGCAAAGACGGTAAAGCCAACCTTGCACTCCTCTGGCACATACCATTTGGCAGTGTTGTTGGTAATCTCCTCTATGCCAGTCCTTACCAACGCCGTCAACGAGTCGGCAAGCCCCGTCACCATGAGTGCCTGGGTAAACAGTTGAAAGTCGTCATGCTGCGCCAACTCTCCCGCAATCATGCGGTTGGAACGACGGATGGCATGGTTGACAACATGCAACACGCCATTTTCCAACTCGTTGTCCATACTGGTTATCGTGGAATAAGCATTCAGCACCGTCAAACCCGTAATGGAGTCAATGGCTGCATTGATGTCACGTCCGAGCATGGTGTTGATGGTCATGCCATTGGTCATGTCCACCGCCATCACCTCCGTATTGGCGAGATGGAAGAGGGCGATGTCGTTGCAAAGGGAGTCAGTAAGCCCCTCGATGCCTTGGGAAGTCATGCCATTGTGTGCCACGTCTGAGGCCTGGTCGTTGTATAAACTATCAATATATTCCTGTATGGCGGCATTGGTGGGCGCGAAACAGGTGTACATGCCATACGCGGAGAGGATCTTGTCGTACCCCACCCGTGTCAGAATGTAATTGAAATCGCTGAACTCGTCAGACCGGTTGACAAGGAAGTCCTCTATCGTCTCACCCGTAAAGGTGTACAAGTTTGACTCGTCAATATCCTCAGAGCAACTGCCCAGCATCCATGCCAGCGGCAACAAGAGGGTCCATGCGAACCTCTGAAGTTGGCGTTTATAATTATTCATCGTTTTCATACCACTACTTCTTACTGGTTGTCTCTTCTTGTTCATACACAGGATTCTGTTTTAAGAGTTTATTCACTTTAATTTCACTCTCATAAACAGGCCAATAGAGATAAGGCTCGCCTTTCATCTTGTACGTGACGGCATCGCCACCACTCATGTATTTCCTGACGACAAGCTTAAGCATCGAGCCGTAAAGGGCGGGCCAAGTCTTGGTGTCAGCCAACTTGGTGGTGATGTCAACACCTTCCATGTGGCGGTAGCAATAGCGTACCAAGTCAAACCAACGCTTTCCCTCATAGCATAACTCACGCTCGCGCTCGGCAAGGACGAGAAGCTCAAAGTCCTCCTTGCTACGGAACGAGGAGGGATTCAGCGTGTCGCCCTTTGTGATGCCATCCTCGGAGATGGAACGCTTGTTGACGGTCTGCACGAGGTCAAACACCTTGTTGAGCGTCACGTTGTCACTATCAGAGGCGGCTGTCTGAACCAATGCCTCTGCCTTCATCAGCATGACATCGGTCAAACGGTACACAATCCAGTTTTGGTCGTAGCTCGTATAAGCACCCACCGTCGACTCGGTGATGTCGCCCTTCTTCGCACCCGCTGTTTGCGAGGTGCTGATGATAGAGGACAGTCCCACCATCTTACGGATTTCCAATTGTGTAGCTTCCTCGTTGTGTACACCGTATGTGTTGTTCCAATAGCGGAGGTCGGATGTGGTCTCATACACTTTCTGCCCTTGCAAGGTATTGGTGTTGGTACCCACATAGTTGAAGATGGGTGATGCCATCAACATACTTGACGACTTATAATTATCCTTGTTTCCCGAACGGTAATAGGCATTCTCAAGGGCATGGTTGAATCCGTCATCCGCACTATAGTATTGCCATTCGAGAATGCTCTCACGGCTGTTGCCAATGACAAAGTTATAATTGAATGCCATCGTTCCCCGATAGAGGTGGTAGATGTCCTTCTCGGTGCTGCCGCCAACGAGGTCGATGTTGGTCGTCTTGTAATAGGCATCCTTGGAGTCAATCACCTTGTCGGCATACTCGATGCACTTCTGGTAGTCGGCCTGGCTGTGTGTCATGGATGCCCGCCAGAGGTAGATGTCTGACAAGAGTGCCCAAACGGCATCACGGGTGAAGAACCCCCAGTTGCGCCAGTCAGCCTCGCCATATCCGCCATTCTTCATGACGTATGTCTCAGCCTCCACCAAGTCGTTGATGCAGAACTGCAACACGCTATCGGGAGAGGACTGCGCCACGAGCATGTCCTGGTCGTCGTCCTCAAACGACTGGGTTATATAAGGCACGTCGCGGAAGGCACGTACCAAATAAAAGTAGCACAAGCTGCGCATCGCCAACATCTGGGCGCGTACGGCATCACAGTCGCCCTTCGTGAATCCCGGGTCCACTTCCATCACATCGGCGGCATGTGCCAGCACGATGTTGCATCGGTTAATGGTGGAATAGAACGATGCCCAATTGTTATAGCCGTTGGAGGGCAGTAAGTTCACCGCATTGATGTTGTCGAGTGACGTGCTGGAATAGTCACTGTACTTGACCAACTCATCCGAGCGGAAAGCACCCCAGATGATGGCGCGGTCCTGGTTGTCATAGCTTGCCATGCTTTTATACACGCCATTCACCATTCCCTGCACATCCTCCTTCGTCTTCCAGAAGTCCTCGGCGATGGTCTTGTCCGTGGGATAGATGGTCAGGAAGTCATTGCACGAGGTCAACCCCAACGCCAAGACTGCCGCCATCACATACACCTTATATATATTATACTGTTTCATATCCTTCGTAAGTTTAGAATCCGATAATAAAGTTCATCGTAACCGACTTGCTTCGCGGCGTCTGAGATGAGTCATAGGCAATGCCCCACGCACCGGCGGAGTGCTCGGGGTCGGTGCCGCTATACTTGCTGAACACCAGCAGGTTCTGCCCGGAGACACTGAGTTGGAGGCGGTTGAGACCCATCTTCTGCAAGAGTTTCTTGTTGAAGTTGTACACCAACTGCACGTAGCTCATACGCACGAAGGAGGCATCCTCCACATAACGGTCGCTGCCGAGCCAGTTATAACCCGTATCGTACATGGCACGTGGGATAGTCGTCACATCGCCATTCTTGCGCCAGCGCCAGTTCACGGCTGAGCTTTGGTTGTAGGCATTGAACATTTCCTCCAAGCTCATCTTGGCAGAGTTCACAATCTTCACGCCCGCACGGTAGGTGAAGCTCGTCTTCAACGACCAGTTGCCGTAGAAGAAGCTCACGCCGAAACCACCGCTGACCTTCGGGTTGGAGTTGCCAAGGTACACGATGTCGAGGGCATTGATTTGCCCGTCGTTGTTGACATCCTCATAGATGGCATCACCACCTTGGAACTTATACGACGAGCTGCCATCCACATAATTATATACTTGCTGGATGGGATTGCCCTTGGAGTCCATGAGCACATGCCCCTCGTTGTCGATGGCGACAGGTGCAGTCTTCCCTTCGGCGAGGAAATTGTTGATGTAGTCGCGGAACTGGTCGGAAGTCCATCCGTGGCTGTCGCGCTGGTTGATGAGCCATTCGTAAGAGTACTGGTACACGCCCTTATACCGAAGTCCATAGATAGATCCCAATGGGTTACCCGTCTGGATGCGGTTCAGGTAGGTACCGCGGTTGTTGTAAGCCCACTCGGAATTGATTGACTCCAGCACGCTCTCATCCATCTGTACAATCTCGTTGAAGTTTTGGCAAATGTTCACATTGGCACTCATCGAGAACTTGCCTATCTTGAGGAAACGGTTGCCACTGATGTTCAGCTCCCATCCCTTGTTGGTCATCTCACCCACGTTGGTCCATGCCAAGGAGGAGAATCCCGTGGTAGAGGGAATGCGCACTCCCGACATCAACAGGTTCTTGGTACGCTTGAAGTAATAGTTGAAGTCACCCGTGATCAAGTCATCGAAGAAACCAAAGTCGCCACCGATGTTATATGACATGGTGCGTTCCCACTGTAGCTTGTTCAACTGCAAGCCCTCAAGGTAGGTGACGGGTGCGCTACTGTTGCCATAGTAGCCCGAGGAGTTATACTTGGCATATTGCAGGTACTCCGAGCCGGGCTGCCTTCCCACGATACCCCATGAGGGGCGGAAGGAGAGCATGGAGAGCCACTTGTCAGACCATTTCATCCAAGGCTCATCGGAGATGTTCCAACGGGCGGAGACGCCGGGGAACCATCCCCACTTGCGGCTATCGCCAAACTTGGTGGTACCATCCACGCGCATGGAGAAGTCCACGGCGTAACGGTTCTTGAACGAAAGGTGTCCTTGATAGATACCTGACATCGACCGCCATTGTCCGTTGCCCGAGCTCATGCCGCTCAAGTCACCATCCACGGTAGGCGAGGTCACGCCATTGGGATTGTTTCTGTTCGACACACTCTGGCTGTTGTTGTTGCCGGAAGTCATCTCGCCCCGTGCCAACATGGTGAGATACCAGTCCTCATTCTTGAAATGCGGGGTGAAGGTCAATGTGTGGCGAGTGGTGAATGCCAAGGAGTTATAATCATAACCTGTGCTGAGGTTATAGTTACCATCCAGCCATCCCTTGGTGTCCAAAGCCCCCGGCCAATAGGTTGGGCGGCTCATCGAATAGATGTCGATATATACCAAGCCTGAATAGTCGAGGCGAGTCCTGCTGTCATCTTTTCCTAAAAGGTAATAGTCGAGGCGGAACTCGGGGGAGATACGATAAGTCTTCTCATCCTTCCATGCCAGGTTGGCGATGGCAACGGGGTTGCCCAAGTTACGGATAGACTCCAATTGCTTGGATGAAGTGCCAGCAACGGTTGACCCCGCACCATCAGCACCCACGGGCAACATCGCATAGAACTCGCCTGTGTCCTCGCCCTGCGCGTTCTGACGATATACGCTCATGTTCGGAGACATCTTCTGTGCGCGTCCGAGGATGTCGTTATCGTAGTTCATGTGGTTGTTGGTATAGGTCAGCGGGAACGTCGTCTTGAACGTGATGCGGTCGCTCACGAAGTAGTCAAGTGCCAACTTCGTGGAAAAGCGGTCGAGCGTCTGCTTGATGATGGTACCGTTCTGGCGGTCATAACCGGCAGAGATACGGAAGTTGGCCTTCTCGCCACCACCCGTGATGGTCACATAGTGGTATTGGCTCCATCCCGTCTGCTGGACTGCTTTCACCCAGTCGGTATTGTTGTTCCAGTTCTCAAACTCCGCCCACGAGCGGTTGTAGTTGATCTCGTTGATGTTGGTGGTGGCGGTGGCACTCTGTGAGGGGTTGTAATACATCTCCTTGAGCATCATCGTATAGTCGTCACCATTCAACAAGTTGTAACCCTTCGGCTGCCAGTTGGCTTGCACACGCAGTGAATAATCCACGCGGGTCTTACCACGGCTACCACGCTTGGTGGTAATCGAAATCACACCATTGGCACCGCGCGACCCCCAGATGGCGGTGGCGGCGGCATCCTTCAACACGTCGATTTTCTCAATATCGGAGGGGTTGATGGAAAGCAAGGAGGCATAGGTTTCCTCATTGGCGGAGGTGAAGTCGAACGACTCGTCCGGGTTATCGAAGATGTTGCCATCGACAACAATCAGCGGCTCGGCAGACCCATTGATGGAAGTCACACCACGCAAGCGCATGGAGGTTCCCGAACCAAGGTTACCGGAGTTTGCCACGATGTCCAAACCGGCAATCTTTCCCTGCAACGCCTCGTCGGCAGAGGTGAAGGAAAGACCTTCCACTTCGTTCATGTCGAATGTCTGCTTGGCAACGGAGACCTCATTCTCGGGGATGACAAGACCGCCGGAGCGGAAGTTCTTCTTGGCTTTCACCACCACTTCCGTCAGGGTGTTCTCGTCTTGCAACTCGATGTTGAATATCGTCTGGTCGCCAATGGGTACGGTAACGGTCTTGTATCCAATGTATGAAATCCTCAACTTGTTCTTCGTGTTGACGATTTCCATGGAGAAGTTACCATTGATGTCGGTCTGTGAATAAGAGACGTTACGGTTGTTGGCGTCGATCTCCACCACATTACACATCATCACGGGGCCATCGGGAGCGTTGACCGTTCCCGAGATGCGCGTCTGTGCCATCGCCGCCGTGCTCAACAGGCAGCAGATGGACAGCAAGAGGTGTTTTATCTTGATTGTTTTCATATTCAAAAGGTATTGATTCTAATAGCGTTTGTACAACATCGAGTCAAACTTCTTCCTGAACGCGGCGAGCTTGCGCTTGGCGTTAGCACCCGTCCAAAGGGCATCATAGCGGTCGCTATCGGCATGGGGGTTTAAGGGAGAGCTAATCTGGTGAACGACGGCAAACGAGGAGGCAGAGATGGATGAGGCGCGTGTGGCAATCTGGTTGAACACATAATCGCGTGTCATCTTGTTGGCAAGCTTGGTTCCCGATGCACTGATATCAATCGTATTGCCACGTTTGTCTTTCACCGTGAGGATTCCATTCCCACCACTGACATACAATTTCTCACGTATACCGAGCGTGTCGGAGTTGGCTGTGGCAAACTCGCCACCCTCTACCACGCGGTCGATATACACCGAATTGTCCTGGAAATGGTAGCGGATGAAGCTGTTAATCTCCTCTATCATCGCCAGTGCCTTGTCGCGTGCGGCTTGCCTCTCCTCACTATCCTCGGCGTCAGCCCATTGGCTGTAGATGGCATACACATCATCCCAACGGGGCAACCCACGACTGTAGGCAAGAGCCATCGCGTCGTTGTCGGGTGCGTAGACCGTATAATTATATGTATTAAAATAATTAATGTTATCGGTCAAGCCATTCTTGGCGGCAAAGACATGGTAAGCATCCATACGCTTCTTCTTGGTCACCTGGTTGATTTCCGACAGGCGGTCGCTGGCAAAGCCCATCAACGTATCGCCCACATCGCTACTGATGAAGTTGCAAACGTCCATGAATTCCGAGAACTGGCTACTCTCATTCAGCACGGAATACACGGAACTTTGCGGGGCTTGTATCACATGATTGATGGCGTATGCCGTTCCGTTCTTCTGGTTATAGGTCTTCGTGACAAACGAGATGGGAAGTCCATTATCAATCTGACCGCCACTCGACACCCTGCCGTCGCCAAAGAAGAGCTCACCACCATGCTTGGTCTTGTAATAAGAGTTGGTACCCATCTTCTCACCCTCGCCCAACACCACGGTATGATAATTGAGGATGTCGATGAGCTGTGTGCGGAAGTTGGCGGTTGTCACCTCTCCAAGGGAGTCGCCCACCTCGCCCGTGGTGGGATTATACATCCATTGCGAGCATTTCACGTATGGGCTTTGTTTCACATAATAGAACTTCAGCGCACGCGGCTGGTCATGCTTCAGGTA
Organism: Prevotella sp.; assembly: GCA_017428055.1. Lineage (GTDB taxonomy): Bacteria > Bacteroidota > Bacteroidia > Bacteroidales > Bacteroidaceae > Prevotella. The sequence continues at coordinate 66,509 of JAFRRN010000062.1, read as the reverse complement.
AGCGGGGTCAACATAGTAGTTCTTGAAGGCATCGTCCGTGGGGATGAAGAATGCGTAATTGGCACTCATGGCAAGCAGATAGGCATAGTAATTGAGGTTTAAGCCCAGGGGCGAGGAGCCTCCGTTACCATCGTTGATGGCTTGGTTAAACACTTTCATGTTGTCACTCAACAAGGCGGGAGCGGAAACGGCGATGTAGCGGTTGGGCGCAAACACGGTGTTGAGCATGTAAGCCACGCCATTGTTGGCAATCTTCACGTCGTAGGTTCCATCGGCATTCTTGTTCAACACATCCGTCGAGAGCCCCATCGGGTCGGAGGCATCGTCCATCACGTCGCCAAACTTGCTCGGTACGGTACCCACAAACGAACTCTTCATCAAGTTGTTGAGGAAGGCCTGCACGATGTTGATGGGGATAGAGTCGATGTTCTCGTTGAGGTTCTCCTCTGTGTTGTCAAGCTTACCGAATTGGTCTATCAAGAACGCGCCACTACCTCCCGGCAGGAAATATTGCTTCATCGCCTCATCCGTCGGCACGAAGATGGCTGCCAAGTCACTCAGGGCATTGGAGCCGGTCTGTCCGTTGGTGTATGTGTTCCAACCTGGGTCGTAGTTCAACAGATACTGCACATTGGCACCGTTGGGGTCAATGCTGAGGGAGGCACCCTGCGAGCGGCTGCTGAAATACCTCTTCTCATAGACCGAGTCGATGAGTGCGAGGCCATACAACTGCGCATAGTCATTGTAGTTGTTGGTCACGCGGGAGTTGTAGAACGGTGCGGAGAAGCGGTCGAGCATCCTACTGAAATAATTACTCTCGCCATTGGTGCGAATCAACTCAGCCAAGTTGCCTGGCGGAACGAGTACTTCTTCCAGCTGGTGAATATAACCATTCTGGCACGTCACGTCAGGCTTGATAATCTTGGTGCGGAAGATGTAGGCGGAATTGTCATCATCGCTGTACGGCGAACCCGTAATCACCTCGAAGTCGCTGTCCTCCCCGCGAGTGGTGATGTCGTTGTTTGTCATCTGCTCGGCGGTGAAATGGACCATCATGGGGCTGGTGGCATCCATCACCATGTGGATGCCATTCTGGATGAACTTGTCCCAATAGGAGTTGTTGGCGGGCAACTGCTCCAACGTGGATGGCAGCCCTCCCCGGATGTAGGTGATGGTGTCAATCACGTCTACGCCCGTGCTGTGCTTCAGCGCAACACCGGGTGTGACACCGTTGAGTGACACATTCGACAACATCTCCACAAGGATAGCATTGTCAAGCATCGAAGAATAGAGGAGTTGCTTCTTCATTGCCTCCGTCAAGTCTTCGTACTTTGACACACCCCATGAGTTGCTTGCGTAGAACCGGGCAAACGCCTCGTCATTGGCGGGGAAGATGGTCTTTGAACCCGTCTTTGCCATGGTCTCTGCATAACCCAAGTCTTCGATGAGCCGCACGTAGTTGTCGAAAGTACCCGTGAGTACTTCTTGGTTGGGATTCTTCAACTGTTCATAGATGCTACTGCCCAACCAACTCGGGTAATTGCCCTCTTCGTCCAGGTCGTAGTCATCTTTACAGGAGGTGAATCCACCACAAACCACCGCCAAGCAAATGCCTAAAAAGCTTTTCTTGGTCAGTTCAAAAAAGCGGTAATTCATACACTTTAAGATTTTAGTTATTATATTGATTGTTAGAAATTGCGTAATGAAATAGTAATAATTAGGTTGCAAATATAACATAATTTTTTTAAATAAAGGTTTTTAGAGTATAATTTTGTGTTAAAAAAGTACCATTCCACTTATTTCACGGGCATTTTGAATGTTTGCAACCGAGTTGCAATGGATTTACGGTACTTTTGCAACATCATCAAAAAAGGGAACAATATGCACGAACATGAACATCACCACGACGAGGGAACACATCTTTGGCAAATCGCCCTGTCGGCAATCCTGCTCATTTCAGGACTCATTCTCAATGGCCTGCACATCGGTTGGTTCCAGTCGCATTGGGTGCAATTGGCTTGGTATGTGGCGGCTTTCCTGCCCGTAGGCATCAATGTCATCCATGAAGCCGTGGAGGAGGCGGGCCATGGCGACGTGTTCAGTGAATTTATGTTGATGGGTATCGCCTCTATTGGTGCCTTCTGCATCGGCGAATACCCCGAGGCGGTGGCGGTCATGCTGCTCTATTGCATCGGCGAGATGTTGCAGGAACGAGCCGCCGACAAGGCGCGTGACAGCATCAAGAGCCTCATCGCCCTACGACCGGACATGGCAAGGGTGAAAGTGACCGACAGCCAAGGCAACACACATTGGGTGGAAAAGAGTCCCGAAGAGGTCAAAACAGGCGATTTCATCGAGATAAAAGCGGGTGAGAGGGTTCCCCTCGATGGCATCCTATGCACCGAGGAAACCACCTTCAACACGGCGGCACTGACGGGCGAGTCCATCCCTCGCACAATCGCCAAAGGCGAGGAAGTATTGGCGGGGATGATTCCTGACGGCAGCATCGTGCGCCTCCAGGTGTCACGTCCCGCAAGCGAGTCGGCCATCTCACGTGTCTTAAAGATGGTGGAAGATGCCGTGGAGCGCAAGGCACCCACCGAGTTGTTCATCCATCGCTTCGCCCATGTCTACACGCCCATCGTCATCGCCTTGGCGGCGTTGGTAGTGTTGGTGCCGTGGATATGGTCGTTATTCCATCCCGCTTTCGAGTTCCACTTCTCCCAATGGCTGCATAGCGCACTCGTCCTCTTGGTCATCTCTTGTCCTTGCGCCTTGGTCATCAGCGTGCCACTCACCTATTTCGGGGGCATCGGCGCCGCCTCGAGGCGCGGCATCCTCTTTAAGGGAGGTAACGGGCTGGATGCCATCACCACGATAGACACGGTGGTCTTCGACAAGACGGGGACGCTCACCACGGGACAGTTCGCTGTGACGCACGTCGAGGGGCTATCAGAAGATGACCTCCACAAGGTGGTTGCCATCGAGAAAACGAGCAATCACCCCATCGCAAAGGCAATTATCAGTGAAATGTATCGTAGGGGCGTATCAGCATTTCCGCCCGCAAAAAGCCCATCCATCCAACATTCTACATCCATCCAAGGATATGGAATATCTGCCGAAATAGACAAAGAGAAATGGCTCGTCGGTACGCTCCGCCTGTTAGACCGCGAACAAATAAGCTATCCATCACAGCTGAAAGACATCCCAGAAACCATCGTGGCTTGTGCCAAAGATGGAAAATATATAGGGCATATCCTCCTTTCTGACACGTTGAAAGACGAGGCAAGGCTTGCCGTCGGCAACCTCAAGGACATGGGTATGCGGACGGAAATCCTCTCGGGCGACAAACAGGCATTGGTGGACAAGGTGGGGAACGAGTTGCAGGTGGACGAGGCGCACGGCGACCTCTTGCCACAAGGCAAGGTGGAACACATCCAACGGCTCAAGACACAAGGGCGAAAGGTGGCATTCATTGGCGACGGCATCAACGACGCACCCGTCCTCGCCCTCAGCGATGTGGGGCTTGCCATGGGCGCATTGGGCGCGGACATGGCGATAGAGACGGCGGACGTGGTCATCCAGACCGACCAGCCATCCAAGGTGGCGGAGGCCATCGGCATCGGCCAACGCACACGGCGCATCGTGAAACAGAACATCTCGCTCGCCATAGGCATCAAGGTGGCGGTGATGATCCTCGGCATCCTCGGGCTTGCCAACCTATGGGAAGCCGTCTTCGCCGATACGGGCGTGGCTCTCTTGGCGGTGCTTAACTCCCTGCGCATTTTGTCAAGATAAATGACAAAACACCCCCTCCATAACTCCCGTATTTTCAACCAACAAGCCTTTTGGTCGAAAATACGGGCTTTTTTCCGCTTTTCGTATCTCATTGAATACCAACCACATAGCAAAAGAGAGCATTTTTCACCGCCCACGAATGCCCCATTTTAACATTATTTCTGATACCTCCGCACCCGACAAACACCCCATCCACGACCAATAACCCATACATCTATCGCCGATAAATGCCACAGAAAAAATGTTAAAAGCATATATTTGCCGAAAAACACCCATTTTTCGCCCTCCATCCAATGCCAAATCCATCCCGCCCAATTCTATTTCAAGAAAAAATCCAGACATGATTTTGTCAAATTTTTTGAACGTAATCAACTATCATCCTTTCCTTGATAACAAGAGAAGTTCAAATAAGGAGAACATCTTTTTTCAATCATCAATGAAAGTTTACAAAAAAATTCGTAACTTTGCACAATAGAAAAATCTAACCTCAAATCACGTGTCAAGAATGCAAAGCAAATGCTATCTTACTGAAGACCAAGTAAGAGACCAAGCCAAACGGATATTAGGATTGGAAGATACAGAGACTGCCCGCGCCGGCGTAGGGCAAATAACGACTTTCAACCAATTAGGTTTCAAGGGTATCAATGACAAACCCGATGGATGGTATTTGCCCCATGAGACTAACTTCACGGCATTGATTTTGGAGACAAAGGCCGAAAACCATCCTTTGGGAGAACGAGATCGCCAAGAGTTATTGAAGAATTGCGGGATTTGCAAAAAGAAATACGCCCACGTTGTAGGCATATTATATAATGGAGAAGACATCGAGGTTTATAAAGAGAATGAGAAGGTTTCCGTTGGCAACGAGCTGTTAAACAAAGAAGCGTATTTTGGGCTGTTCTATCAAAACACCATTGACAAAAAGACCATTTATCAATTAACCAAAAAGATAAACGATGCCCTGCATTTCGACTTTGGCATCAAAAACCTCTACCATCGCATGATCTTCACGTCATGCACATTGGTTGCCAAGCGATTCGGTGCCATGTTGATACATGACATGAAATGGGAACTTTTCCAAGCATCCATCAAGACGACATTGGCCAATTCCCTGCAAGAAGACTTGGAAAAGAATGCTAAATTGCAAATATTGATTGATACCTATTCAAATATCCAAGTCAACACGACTCCCCGCCAACAATCCATCAATGACTTTATCGACTATGTATCTAAGATTTCCGACAATCTCAATTCCGACTTTTGGAACGGAGAGGACGTGATGGCGATATTCTTCAATGAGTTTACGAGGTATAAAGGCAAATCGGAACAAGGCCAAGTTTTCACCCCAGACCATATCACCTCGTTTATGTATAGGCTCATCGACGTGGACAGGAACTCCGTCGTGCTTGACGCGGCATGTGGTTCTGGCTCGTTTCTTGTCAAGGCGATGTGCAATATGATCAAGGAAACGGGAGGAGTCCGAACCAAACAGGCGAACGAAATCAAGGACAACCAGTTGTTTGGCATCGAGTTTGACAAGGAGATTTATGCCTTGGCTTGCGCGAACATGCTCATCCATAAGGACGGGAAGACCAACTTGACCTTGCTCGACTCACGCACAGATGAGGCTGGCAGATGGATTCGGTCGAAACCCATCACGAAAGTACTGATGAATCCCCCCTTTGAAAACAAATACGGATGCCTTGACATCGTGCGAAATGTGTTAGAGAACGTAGGCATAGGAACATCATGCGCATTCATCTTGCCAGACAACAAATTGGAGAAAAACCCGTCAACAACCAAGAAGTTGTTGAAAAAGAACAGATTGGAGCAAATCATCAAGCTGCCTAAAGACACCTTCCAAGGCATTGGCATGACAACATCCATCTTCGTTTTTACGGCTGGTGTTCCTCAAAACGGCAAAAGCATCTTCGCCTGTCATATCGAGGAAGACGGGCTTGAAACCGTAAAAAACCAAGGTAGGCAAGACACCAAAAACCGTTGGGAGGAGATAGAAGACTACTGGATGGAGGTTATCAGGAAGCAGTCTGGCAACGATACCATCCAATGGATTGACCCCCGCCAGGCCATACGGTACAAAGAACCGCTTGCCCCTTTGGAGGTTTCACAAGCCGACTTCGTCAGAAGTGTTCTTCATTACATCCTTTACAAAAAGGGGATTGACGAGAAAGACTTCAAGGAAAAGGTATTGGGCATGGTGCTATATAATGAGACTATTCCCGAAGAATATAGGAAGTTAGTGACCATCCGTAAAGACACCGAGACAATTGACACTTCTACTTGGAAGCCTTTTGAATACCAAAGGCTATTCAGGATAGAAAAGGGGGAAAGGTTGACGAAGGCAAACATGAAAGAAGGGAACATCAACTATATCGGAGCTTCCGCCTTCAACAATGGCATTACTGCCCATATCGGCAACTCCGAGCATTTACACGATGCTAACACCATTACTGTTTGCTACAATGGATCTATCGGTTCGGCTTTCTACCAAGAGAATCCCTTTTGGGCTTCCGACGACGTAAATGTATTCTACCCTTTGTTTGAGATGGATAGGTATATCGCCCTTTTCTTTGTTTCCTTATTTAGGAAAGAAGGAATCAGATACCAATTTCTCGACAAGTGGACATTGGAGAAGATGAATGAGACAACGCTCTTGTTGCCCGTTGACCGGGAGGGCAAACCTAATTGGTATGAAATCAGGAATTTTATCAAGGCAATATATGAAGAAATGGCGTAATCTATTGTGCGTGCATCTACTGATGCTTTCCGTCATCAATATCCATGCAAATGAATATCGACCACGGATAGACCTGTCGGGGGAGTGGCAATTCGCATTGGGAGATACTTATCCTACCACATTTAACGAGACGGTCATTCTACCAGGAACAACCGATACAAACAAAAAAGGCGTTGAGAACACGGCAACAAGTGAGACAACTCACCTCACCCGACTATATAGCTACAAGGGGAAGGCATGGTATAGTCGCACGGTGGATATACCCAAGGACTGGAAAGACAAGTTGGTTCGGCTCAGATTAGAGCGCACGAAGCCAGCCACCGTGTATGTGGACGGCTTGCAGATTTGGTCATTAAACAACATTTCCACACCCCAAGAATACCATTTAGACGGGTATCTGACACCGGGGAGGCATACGTTGACCATCATGGTGGACAACGGCGGTCGCCTTCCCGAGCAACTCTATGCCAGCAGCCATGCCCTGACGGAGGACACGCAGACCAACTGGAACGGCATCATCGGCGATATTTCATTGGTGGCGTTGGAGCCTCTGCGGACAAGTGCGGCTAACATCACGCCCAACATCAAGGAGAGCAAGGCCCACTTACAACTATACATCTGTGGCGAATTAGACCCTAAAGCCAAGATTCTGGTACGCGCTATCCCGCTCGGATGGAACGGAAAAATCAGCTATCTCGACCTCACGGGCAAGGACTTCGACAACACGGGCGAGGAGTTTTATGAAAAGGAGTGTGACCTTCCCATCAAAGACCTCCGCCTATGGAGCGAGTTCCACCCCGACCGATACACGTTGGAGGTGGAGATAGAAGGGCAAGACTTGTATTCAACAACCTTCGGGATGCGGGAGTTCACGTCCGATGAACACCATTTTTATATCAATGGCAACAAGACTTTCCTGCGTGGCAAGCACGATGCTTGCGTCTTCCCATTGACGGGACACGTGCCGATGGATACGGAATCATGGCGCAAATACCTTGGCACATGCAAGGAATGGGGCATCAACCATGTGCGTTTCCATTCGTGGTGCCCGCCCGAGGCGGCATTCCAAGTTGCCGACGAGATGGGTATTTACCTACAACCAGAGCTGCCGTTTTGGGGCGACTTCAAGGCAGAGGACACCACCTTGATGAGTTATTTGCTCCAAGAAGGCATGGACATCATCCACACTTACGGCCATCATCCGTCGTTTGTGATGTTTGCCTTGGGTAATGAGCTTTGGGGAAACATCGACAAGATGAAGGAGTTTGTAGACCAATTCCGCCAAATCGACCCCACCAAGCTATACACTTTCGGCTCCAATTATTATTTAGGCTATCAAGGCATCAAGCCCGGGATGGACTATTTCACCACCTGCCGCATCGGCGGGGAGGCTTGGGGCAGCTATAACACACATACCCGCGGGTCGTTCTCTTTCGCCGATGCAGCCGACGGTGGCCTCATCAACCATAGCTATCCCAATACCCTGATGAACTTCGACGAGGCTTGCGACCCTGCTACAGTGCCCATCATCAGCCACGAGACGGGACAGTTTCAGCATATTCCCGACTTCGACCAAGAAATCCCCCGATATAAGGGAGTGCTATACCCCTACAACATGGAAGTGTTCAAGGACAGGATAACGAGGGCAGGGATGATTGACCAACTGCCAGACTTCAACCGCGCCTCGGGACTATGGGCGGCACAGCTATACAAGGCGGACATCGAGATGGACCTACGCACCAAGAACATGGCAGGATTCCAGTTGTTGGACTTACAAGATTATCCCGGCCAAGGCTCTGCTTACGTGGGGATGCTCGACGCTTTTATGGTGAACAAGGGGTTCGTCTTGCCACAACAATGGCGTGCCTTCTGCTCCCCCGTGGTGGCGATGCTCGGATTAGAAAAACATTGTTACACCGAAGGGGAGACCATCAAATGTGATGTCTTTGTAGCCAACTATGGAGAGGAGTCGTTGAAGGGCAAACAGGTTGAGTATGCCATCACCTACAACCAAGACGGTGAGGAAAAGACGCAAGTAGGCACGTTTGTCATCAACAACGATGAAAAAGGACTCATGAACGTGGGGCAAGCCAGCCTCCCCTGCCCCACCCTTCCAACCAATAGCAACCTACAACACTGCCCCATCCAAGCCCAACTGACAGTGAGAATGGCAGGGCAAGCCATAGGCAATAACTACCCAATATGGGTTTATCCCAATAACGACGGGAAACAGATAACGACAAACAAGAAAACTATTGTAACCCGCGAAATGACTGACCGCATTGTGAAGAAACTACAAAAGGGCGCACGGGTGTTGTGGACGATAGCCAATGACACGACATTCCACGCCGTCGAGCCTCTATTCCAAACCGACTATTGGAACTACCGTATGTTCAAGACCATCTGTGAGAACAACAAAAAGACGGTGTCGCCGGGGACAATGGGCATCCTCTGCCAACCCGAACACCCCGCTTTACAAGGCTTCCCCACCGAGGAGCACACCAACTGGCAATGGTTTGCCATCCTGAAGAACAGCCGCCCCTTGATCCTTGACAACCTCCCATACGGCTATCGCCCCATCATCCAAGTGATAGACAACATCGAGCGCAACCATAAATTGGGCATCCTGATGGAGTTCAAAGTGGGAAAAGGTAGCCTGTTGGTATGTACCACTGACCTCGATGAATGCGATAAATACGTGGAGGGTCGGGCTTTCCGCCAGTCTTTGATGGATTACCTTGCATCCCCAAGCCTCCATCCCACCACTCCCATTACGATGGAACAACTCATCAAGGCATTTAAGGAAGATGCCAACGAAACACAATTAGAACAATTAAACAACATCTCACCTTATTAGTTAGGGGCAGGGCAACATTACCTGCCCCTATAAACCACGGGCGGAACCGCGTCTCCGCCCTCTAACCTTCATACTATGGAACAACTCATTCACTATGTCTGGAAACACAAGCTGTTTCCATTACGACCCCTCTCCACAACCCATGGCGAGGCTATAGAGGTAATCGACCCCGGCCTACACAACAGGAATGCCGGTCCAGACTTCTTTAATGCCAAGGTGAAAATAGGCAACACCCTATGGGTGGGCAACGTGGAAATACACGAAAAGGCAAGCGACTGGTACGTCCATGGACACCAAAAGGACAGGGCATACGACAATGTGGTGCTACATGTCTGCGGCATCATCGACATGGAGGTGAGGACTTCCAAGGGTGAAGCCTTGCCACAGATGCAATTGGACATCCCTGACAACATCACCCAAAACTACCAAGAACTCATCTCCATCGACCATTATCCCCCTTGCTACAAAATCATACCCTCCCTGCCGAGGCTGGTTGTCCACTCTTGGATGAGTGCCTTGCAGACAGAACGATTAGAGCATAAGACACAAACGATATACCAAAGGGTGAAACAATGCGACGGCTCTTGGGAAAAGGCTTTGTTTATCACCCTCGCCCGTAACTATGGGTTTGGCATCAATGGCGATGCCTTTGAGCTTTGGGCGACGCACATCCCCCTCCAGCATGTCGCCCATCACCGCGACAATCTTTTCCAGATAGAGGCCATCTTCATGGGACAAGCAGGACTATTGGAACTGGAAAGCATCCCCGAGCGTTACCAAGCCTTGGCATTGAATGAAGGATACTTCGCCAAATTGCGCAATGAATACCTTTATCTCGCCCATAAATTCTCGATGAAACCGATGGATTTCAAGCGATGGCGATTTCTCAGGCTGCGCCCGCAGAACTTCCCACACATCCGCATTTCCCAACTCGCCAACCTCTATTTCTCCCGAAAGGCAGAGCTTAGCCAACTCTTGGAATGCAAGACCATCAAGGAAGCAGAGGCAGCCTTGCAAACTCATGTCACCCCTTATTGGGAAACACACTATGGTTTTGGCTCTACCACCGACAAGAACACCAAACGACTTTCCACCCATTCCTTGGACTTACTAATCATCAACACACTCATCCCTGCCCTCTTCGCTTACGGACGACACAAGATGGACGACCAACTTTGCGACCGCGCCTTTGACTTCCTGGAACTACTGCCAGCGGAAAACAACCATATCGTGAAGATGTGGAGCGAATGTGGACTATCCGTACAAAACGCAGGAGACTCGCAATCGCTCATCCAATTGAAGAAAGAATATTGTGACAAAAAAGAGTGTTTACGATGCCGTATTGGCTATGAATACCTGAAAACGAGTACCCCGAAGGGGCAACAACCCTAAATTTAAGTGAAATTATTTGCCCATTTCAAAAAAAATGTTGAACTTTGTGAACATTATATATAATAACTATCAATTTACCTAACAATCAACAACCTATGGCACTACTTCGTGCCACATTACAATGACATGACAAATGCAATGATTATATTTTTTCCTAATTACTAACTTAAAATATTATCGCATGAAGAAAATTCTATTTCTCATTTGTTCCCTTTGCGCAATCACGGGAGCATGGGCGACTGACTACGTTATCAGTGCGGAGACTGGTACCTTCTATCGAGGGGGAACCCAAGCCATCACGGTATCGGAATCGTCGCAGTATGGAAACCTCTGGACTGCCAACGACCAGGTGTTGTCCCTACAATGTACCAAAAATGACATCGTCATCGACGCTGCCATTCGTTTTGCCACAGACACTTACACCTTATCTGTACAAGGCGGTTATCTAATCACTGGCTACAGCTTTGAGGCGTACACGGGGGCAACCACCGAGGTCAACGTTACACCAAACGGACAGGATGCCATCGCCATCTCTACCGATGCGGCAAATCCCACGACCGTTGCCGTCACGGGCCTTTCATCCACTTCGGCGGTATTTAATGTTGTAGCCGGCAGTCCGTGGATGAATGTAAGTTCGTTCACCGTGACAGTGGAAGTTGACGAGAACTACGTTGCACCCGTCTATGTGACCACCTTGTCAGAACTGAGCAACACGAAGGCTTATCGCCTGACCACCAAGCGTGGCTCGTTGGGCGTGAACGACAACACGCTTGTTGCCACCATCAAGGGGTATGAGCCTTCCGACTTTGCCCTTCTCACCTACAAAGACCAACTCTACCTCTACAGCATAGAGGCAAAGGCTTTCATCAACTCACAGGGCATTGCCACGAATGAGAATCCCGAACCAATCACATTGTCAGAGTTGGGAGACAACCTCTTTGAGATTTTCTTTGGCGAACTTGTCCTTAACGTCAGCGGCGGCTATACACCGGGTTTGGTCATCAATGGATGGACGACGCTCGATGACGGCAACCAGTTCCTCATCCAAGAGATGGGCGACTTCGACCCGGCAGAGGCTCTTTCGGCATTCTACGAGTTCCCATACGCCAAGTATCTCGTGCAGAACGTGGCTACTGGCAAATACTGGAGTGCAGGAAACGATTGGGGAACGAGGGCATCCTTGGTTGACAACCCAGAGTTCCTGAAACTCGTTCCGCTACCCGACGGCACGTACAACATCGAGACCCAAGTGAACAATGGCGGCACTCAGTACTACTTCAATGGCGACTACATGGACAATGGAGCACCCGTTGCCATCAACATTGCACAGGATGGAGACTATTACACCTTCCAAAATGTCGAGGAAGGAATCTATTATGGATGGGACGGCTCAAGCACAATCCTTGGGAAGACCGAGACCGACGGCACCGCCGCCAACGTGCAATGGACCATTGTCTCCCTTGATGATGCCAAGGCTAACCTTGCCAATGCCACTCAGGAAAGTCCGCTGAATGCGACATTCCTCATCGACGATGCCAACTTCGGACGCAACAACCGCTATTCCAGCAAGTGGACGGTAGATGCCGCCAACTCCAACCTCTCTGGCGGAAACAACATCAACAACTGCGCCGAGTCGTGGCAATCAGCATTCACCATTTCTCAATCCGCCGAAGCCCCCAATGGTATTTACAAGGTGACGGCACAGGCCGCGCTGACAGACTACACCAACGCCTACGACGGTGTTGACTATCCCGTTGTGTTTGCCAACGACGAGACTTCCCTATTCAATTCCATGGACAGCAGCGACCGTGGCACCAACATGTCTACATTGTCTGCAAGTTTCACGGCTGGCAAATACAATGTCAACCCCATCTATGTGGAAGTGACAGACGGAACATTGACCGTAGGCGTCAAGGGTACACGTACTAATACTTGGGCTATCTGGGACAATTTCACCATCATGTATTATGGCACGGAAGCCAATCTCGACGAATTGAAGTTTGGAGGTCTTATTGCACAAGTGGAAGAACTCCGTACAGAGGCACAAGTATTGAAAAACAATGTGGATGTTAGCACTGCCTCACAAGTAATACTTGAAAACGCTTTGGCAGAGACCGAGACGATAGAGGGTACGGAAGAAGCTTACCAAGCAGCTATTGCCACTCTCACAGATGCCATCAACAAAGCCAAGTTGGATGTCAACAACAAGCCCGCCATCGATGCCATGTATGAGATTATGGCTGAGACCAACGTCTATACCCAAGAGGCATACGACGCATACAAGGCCCTTGCCGATGGTTATCTTGCACAATACAACGAAGGCACTCTCACCACCGCTATTGAGAATCCCAAGAGCCTCATGGGGTGGCATGCTGCCAACGACGTTGACGATCTACTGCTCAGTGCTTGGGGCACAAGCAATTATGACACCGACCTATACATCAACACTTGGTCTGTGGAAGGTGTCAGCGACGGCACAAACTTCCTCGTACCATTCTTCGAGTATTGGACGGGTGATGCCAACTCATTAGCCGCCAAGACACACACCGCCACATTGGAGAACATCCCCGCCGGTAAATACAACGTGTCCGCATGGGTTCGTGTACGTGCCAAGAATGGCTATGCCGCACCTGTAACAGGTATCAACCTACAAGTAAACGATGGTGAGGCTGTCGATGTCATCGGCTCACAAGTTGGGGAATCGCAATTCTTCATCGGCAACTTCACCGCCGAAGGTGTCGTTGGCGAGGACGGAAAGATGGAAATCAAGTTCAACGTTGCTGAAGACAATAACATCAGTTGGCTCTCCTTCAAGAATGTGATGTATGAAAAAGTCTACGAGGCAACCAACCTTGACTTCTCAGAAAGTACACCTATCAGCAATGGTATCTGTACCTACGCCAAGGACATGGAAGCCAATGGTACGACTTTCAGCCAGATGCAAGAGGTGGAAGGTTGGGACATTGCCGTGGAGAATGGCGATGCCCGTGCCTCGGGCGTTTTCGCTTATGGTGCTGACGAGAACGTATGGCTCGGCGGTAAGGGCTATCTCGCTCCCGCTACCAATCCAGAGGGTGCAGCCGAAGGCAATGCCCTCGGTATCGTTGCCGTGTGGAGTGCCACGACGCAATACACACAAAAGGTGACCTTGCCAGCTGGCAGCTATGTCATGACTGTACCTATCTACAATTCAGTAGGTGGCGCAAGCGTTCCCGTGAAGAGCTTAATTGGTTTCATCGCTGGCGACGGTACGGAATACTTGGCTCCTGCCAAGGCATACGCCGTAGGCCAATGGACGAATGAAGTGATTACCTTCACACTCCCCGAGGCAACGACGGGTGTCATCTCCTTGGGTTATCAAGGTCAGAATGTGGGTTCAGGCAGCGCACAGCACCTCTTCATCGACCGTGTGGACATCCAGGCAGTTACCGACGTTGACGTTGTTCGCGCCGAGTTAGAGCAAGCCATCGCTGCTGCCAATGCCACCATCGAGGCTCGCGAAGGTGTAGGCGAAGGCCTCTTTGCCATCCCCGAGAGTGCCTTGGAGGAATACATGAATGCCGTCTATGCCGCACAGGATGTTGACGACAAGGCTGATGCCACGGCAGAGGAACTGCAAGCAGCCATCGACGCACTTGCCGCCGCCACCGCCGCATACAACAATTCTGCCACCCAGCCTGACGCAGACAAGTTCTATACCTTCAAGCAGAAAGAGAGTGGTCTCTATCTCTCACTCTATGATGATGGTGAGAATGGCAACGGTGTGCGCTTGGCAGAGGAGCCACAACCCATGTCATTCGTACCCACAGAGGGTGGATATTACATCACAGATGGAACTCTCTTTGTTGGTCTCGCCGGCACCAACAACTGGACGATGTCCGCTTTGGCAGACAACAAGCTCGTCATCACCGTCAACAACCTTGGCAATGGCGAATACACACTTGGCCAAATCAAGGGATTCATCGGTACCGACGGAACGGAAGTGGGCGCAGCTTGTTATTCTGACAAGAGCGTGGAGAAAGTGGGCGACCGTGCTATCTGGTTCATCGAGGAGGCTGCCGACCCGAACGTCCTTGAACTGGCCATCGACATCGAGCGCATGGTGGGACAGGGTTACGCTGCACAGCGTGGCACTGTAGACTTCACTGAGGCACTTGCGTTCCTTGGCGTTGAGAATATTACGGATGCACAATTGTTTATCAAGAACGTGACCAATGACGAACTGATAGCTGACTATGCTCCTTACGATGGATGGTTCAACCGCGATGGCGATGCCCAATTCTGGGGCGACAATGCGTCTGTCTGCGTCAAATTCTTCCAAGCCTTGCCAGAAGGACAGTTTGACATCTGCGACATGGACAACGCCAACGTTCCCGCCGTCGGCGAGACATTCACGGCTAAATGGGCATTGCAAGCCAACGAGAAGACCGTTGTCTACACCATCAATGTCCTCTTCACCGAGTATGTGGAGCCTGTCTACAAGCCCGAAATCGTCAAGACCATCGTCATCCAACACATGGAAGCTGCCGAGACAGCATACGATGAGGAAGGCGTAGCACCTACCTTCAACGTGAACGAGGTTTGCGAGGCTCTGGGTATCGACAACATCGACGATGCAGAAACCTACATCGTGAATGTCACCACGGGCAACTTCGTGCCGAACACCACAGATGGTTGGCGCAACATCGACGGCGATGCAGAGGGTTGGGGTACTGCCACAACAGGTTTCTGCCTCAAACTGAACGACCCCGCATCGGGTATCTTCGACTATTCTGGCGCACACGACACCAACTTCAAGGTGGGCGACACATACGTTGCCAAGTGGGGTATCGTCTATAACGACAAGGCTGTCGTCCTCGAAGTAGACATCACCTTCGTTGACTCCAGCGTTCTCACAGGCATCAACACCATCGCCTCCGACTTGGAGAATGCCGAGATTTACAACATCAACGGCGTGAAGATCAACCAAGCAGACCGTCTGCAAAAGGGCGTTTACATCATTAACGGCAAGAAAGTTGTGGTGAAGTAAATCGCGTGAACAAACCCTTGGGCTGGGCATAACCGACAGCCCAAAATCCCAAAACGAGGGTGAGTTAACATGTATGACTCACCTTCGTTGGTTTTTATACCCACATAGGCACATAGAAGAAAGGAATTCCTTAACAAATATAAAATGCCATCTTTGCATCATCAAATACAACCATATCTTACTTATGGAATTAGAACTACAATCCCAATTCAACAGCTATCATCGTAAAATCGCCATTATTCTCCAAAATATGGGGTTTATGTCAATGTTTTTCCGTATCTTTGTGCCGTAAACATAATCGGCTATGGAATACGTTTTCGAGACAACGATGGAAGTGCGCGACTATGAATGCGACATCCAAGGCATTGTGAACAATGCCAATTACCTACATTACACGGAACATACAAGGCATCTTTTCATCAAGGAACGGGGGTTGAGTTTCGCAGAGCTTCATGCCCAAGGCATCGACCCCGTGGTTGCTCGCATGAAGTTGCAGTACAAGATTCCTCTCCGTTGCGATGACATATTTATTTCCCGATTAGCTTGGCACAAGGAGGGTATCAAGTATATCTTCCAACAAGACCTCTTCCGGGCAGACGATGAACAGCTCTGTTTCCGTGCCACGGTGGAACTGGTATGTCTTGTCAACGGGCGGTTATGCGACAGCGACCTTTTGGAAAAAGCCCTTCTGACAGATGGAAGGGAGACAACATAAATATAGACGAAAGATGAAAAACACACCCTAATGGACCAACAAGAAATCATTAACACCATCATTCTCACTCGCATCAATTATTTCAACCTTGCAGGAATGCTCGAGTTGTATCGCCGATGCGGGTCGGCAACGGAGGTGATGGCGCACAAGAATGACATCCGTGCTATTATCCCCCATGCGTCACCAAAACTGATTGAAGCCTTCAAGGACACCAAAGAAGCCACCAGTAGAGCGGTCGCCGAATATGAATATGACATCGCCAATGGTATCACGCCCCTCTGCCTCCATGATGCCCGTTATCCCCAACGCCTGAAAGAATGTGACGATGCGCCATTGATGTTGTTCTACAAAGGCACGGCAGACCTCAACCAAGCCAAAATCATCAGCATCGTCGGCACACGCCATTGCACCACGTATGGACAAGACCTCATCCGCCGTTTCATACAAGAGTTGCGGCAGTTATGCCCCCAAGTGCTCATCGTGAGTGGGTTGGCGTATGGCGTAGACATCCGCGCACACCACTATGCTTTGCAGAATGGCTACGAGACCGTGGGGGTATTGGCGCATGGCATGGACTATCTCTATCCGCCACGCCATAAACCCACCGCCGACAAGATGCTGGGGCAAGGGGGATTACTTACGGAGTTCCTCACTAACACCAATGCCGACAAGGTGAATTTCGTGCGTCGCAACCGCATCGTGGCGGGCATCGCCGATGCCACCATCTTGGTGGAGAGTGCATCACACGGCGGAGGACTCATTACCACCAAGTTGGCTCGCGATTACAACCGTGACGCATTTGCCTTCCCTGGTGCAATTGGTGCCACTTACAGTGAGGGGTGCAACAATGCCATTCGTGACCAACTGGCATCGCTCATCACCAATGCCCATGACTTCGTGAAAGCGATGGGGTGGGAAGATGACATGATGCTGCATGAAGCTTACGACAAGGGAATAGAGCGACAATTGTTTCCCAACTTGACACCCGATGAAAAGAAAGTCGTTGATACGCTCTCGCTTACCAACGACTTACAAATCAACATGCTCTCTGTCAGGAACAATATCCCCATCGGCAACCTAACCGCCATTCTCTTCAGCCTTGAGATGAAAGGAGTAGTCAAGCCTTTACCTGGGGGCATTTACCATTTGATAAAATGAGGGATGAAGAATAGGCTCGCGCTATATGTTCTCTGCCAAATTGTTCTTCATTCTTCATTTTTAATAAAGTTCGGGCATCTGACCACGAACAAAGGTGATTGACTTCATTTCACCTGTATCTTCATCTTGATATGAAAGTATCAACTTGCCATTGTCAAACATATATGTGCAATCTGTCACATCTGCATTTTCTTTCGGGTTATCGTTTGGCTCTACAAAACTTGTAATTATTTTCAAATGATTGCCTGTTGCTTCCCATCTTCCGTATGTAGATGTCTCAGTATAAGTTTCACCACTTCCTATCTCAGTTATAACATCTTTTTCTATCAGTGAACCATCTTCCATGAATAGGAAAAAGGCTTTGACATGACCTTTTAATTCTTCATCATAATACATTGGCAAAGAATCTTCGGATACCCATACACCAATCAGTGAGTCCTTGTCATCGTCATCCTCATTACTACATGAGGTGAAAGGAAACGACATCATGGTTATAAAAACCCAAGTGAGAAAACAATAATAACGTTTCATGATTTGGACTTATTCTAAATGAATCCCAGACACCGATATTACTTTGCGCCAATCTCGTCCAACAAGCGGTCAGCTTTCCCCCATTTGTCCATCATATATAAGACAAAGCGGATGTCTACACCGATGCAACGAGCCAAGCGACTGTCGAAGTTGATATCGCTCGACAGGCTATCCCAGTTGCCATCGAATGCCAAACCAATCAATTGTCCCTTGCCGTCAAACATCGGCGAGCCACTGTTTCCACCCGTGATGTCATTGTTGGTGAGGAAACAGAGTTGCATCTTCCCCGTTGTCTTGTCCGTATAAGGACCAAAATCCTTTGCCGACATCAACTCGTGCATGATGGGTTCGGCAAAGTATTCCACGTTTTGGTCGGCCTTCTTCATCTTGTCTACAATACTCTCTGCCGTAGTGTAATAGCCAGAGGGATTGCCTGCCAGTTCAAATCCTCCCACCTGTCCATAGCTCAAGCGCATGGTAAAGTTGGCATCGCTATAGTGCGGTAGGTCTTGCTCCATCCGCAATTTGGCGGCACAGAGGTATCGTTCCTGCGCATCCACACTATCATACGTAGCAAGCAAGCCCTCGCGAATTACCGCCATGTTCTCCATTAAGTCGAGACCATATTTAACACCAGGGTCTTTTAGGTAACTTTTCTTGTTGAAATAAATCCTCTTACCTTTCTTCATGATGAATGACTTCTTGTAAAGATAGTCCACATATTTGGTGTAGTCGTTGCCAAATTTCTTGCTGATGGTCTTATAGAAAGCGGGGAGGTATTTCTCGGAGACATGCTCCTTGTAATTCTTAAGCAAGGCAGCAAACACCTCCTTATCTAAAGCCTCATCCCACTCATCGCCATTGTCCTCAAACTCCATGTATTGCTTCTTGGGCTTGTCTTCTGGCCCTTTCACCTCCATCCCCGCATTCAAGCGGCGCGCACGGGTGGTGAACTCATTGGTGCGGATGAACGTCTCCGCCCAATACATAAAAGCCCTGCGGTCGTCAAAGCGGTCTCCATAGTACTTGGCAAGCCGCTTGAAATCCAGTGAGTCACGCAAAAAGCCCGTGCTGTCCTGCCATGCCTGTATTCGGTCCTCATACGCTTTCTTTTGGTTGATGATCCCTATGGAGTCTATACACTTGTTCATGCCGATGGAGTTTTTCCAATAGTTGCTGCTTTGGGCATATTTCGAGTCGTACTTGATGCGAACAGCCTCATCCGCACGCATGTGGCGAATCATGATGTCTTGCTTCACACCACGCACCTGTGCGCGGGTGGCATTGTCGGCATCACGCATCTCACGGATGCCATAACTCGACAGATAGCGGCTCGTGCTACCCGGATAGCCTATCGTCATGGCGTAGTCGCCCTCCTTGTAGCCCTGCATACTCACCTGCGCCCAGCGCTTGGGATGGTATGGCACATTCTCTTCGCTATATTCGGCTGGCCCATTCGTCAGCGGGTCGGCATAGATGCGGAACACGGAGAAGTCGCAAGTCTGCCGCGGCCACATCCAGTTGTCTGTCTCCCCACCAAACTTCCCCATCGACTTGGGTATGGTAAACACCAAGCGAAGGTCGGGGAACATCTGGTAAGTCGTGGCATAAAACTTATTGCCCTCATAGAATGGGTCTATCGACACATACAAAGTGGAGTCTTGCTTCTTGATGTCTTCCGTCATAGCATTCTGCAAAGAGTCAACTAACATTTCCCCCGCGTCGGCATTCATGTCATAGTAGCCAAGCGTCTCCAAGCGTTTCGTGACATCTACCTGGTCCACCATGAATGCGACAAACATGTTCTCATTGGGCAATTCCTCCTCGTATGTCTTGGCATAGAAGCCATTGAGCATATAGTCATGTTCCACCGTGGAATGGGAGCGTATCGCCTCAAAGCCGCAATGGTGATTGGTGAACACCAAGCCATTGGGCGATACCACCACGCCCGAACAATAACCAGAGAAGTTCACCACGGCATTCTTCAAGGCATGGTCGCCATAATACAGGTCGTTGTAGCTCATCTCAAAGCCCTCTTGCTGCATGATGTCATACACGGCAGGGGGAAGATTGTAAATCGTCCACATACCCTCATCGGCATACGAGGTTTGCAGGGCAAACAACGATAATGCGAATAAATATAGTCTCTTCATATAAATAATGTGTTTATTGTCTTCTAAAACGTTTCCCAATGACGGGCAAATTCTCCAAAGGGAAGTCTCTCTTGACCACCAAGGCGACGAAGGCGAGCAACAACAAGGTGTTGATGACGATGGCTCCACATGCGGGAAGGGTACGGTTCACCTCATCCATGCACAAGAACAAGAGTACCGCAACTGCCACGTAAACGCCAATGTCACGCAAGGGATATTGGATGGGGTTCTCCCTTTGTCCCACGATATACGACAACACCATTGCCGTGGCATAGCCCGCAAAGCCTCCCCATGCACATGCCACATAACCATATCGCGGAACGAAGATGAAGTTGACGGCAAGCAACACGGCGCATCCTATGCCAGAGAAGATGGCTCCCCAGATGGTCTTGTCGATGAGCTTATACCAAAACGACAGGTTGAAATAGATGCCCATCATGATTTCGGCAGCCATGACGATAGGCACCACATACAACCCCGTCCAATAGTCACTGCCGATGAGATTGCGAATCAAGTTCATATATCCCACCACGGCGAGGAACGCCAGCAACGTGAAGATGATAAAATACTTCATCGCCACGGCATAGTATTCCTTGGAGTCGCGGTCTTGTGCCTTGCTAAACACAATCGGCTCGTAGGCAAAACGGAAGGCTTGGGTTATCATCGCCATGATCATGGCAATCTTAAACACCGCACCATAAACCGCCAACTGCTCTTTCATGTCTACACCTTTATATAAATAAGGGAACAGCATCTTATCGGCAGACTGGTTCAACACGCCCGCTATTCCCAATATCAAGATGGGCCAACTGTATGAAAGCATCCGCTTGAGCAGGTTTCTGTCAAATCCATACCATAGCCCTTTGAGTTCCTTCCAAAAGAAGAAAGTGATAACGCTCGTACATATCAGGTTAATGTAAAATGCCGTGCCGGCATCCTTGCCACCCATGCCGATGTAATAAATGCAATTAAGCGCGATATTCATAAAGATGAACAACAACTTGAGGGCGGCAAACTTGATGGGGCGTTTCTGAAAACGCAAGTAGGCAAAGGGAATGCACTGGAAAGCGTCTATCGCCACACAGGTAAACATGCAAGCGATATATTCGGGGTGGTCGTGGTATTGCAGGAGGTCGCTGATGGGCTGGAGGAACGTCATGACCAATATGACAAACAAGACGGAAGTAACCCCAACAGACCAAAGCGTCGTGCCATACACCTTTTCCGCATTCTCCCCTTGTTTGTTGGCATAGCGGAAGAACGTGGTCTCCATACCGTATGTAAGGATGACCAACAACAATGCCACGTAAGCATATACATTGGTGATGACACCATATTCGCCCTCTGCCGCAGGCATCTTGATGGTGTAAAGGGGTACGAGCAGGTAATTCAAAAACCTACCAACGATGCTGCTCAATCCATAGATGGCAGTGTCTTTTGCGAGTGATTTGAGATTTGCCATGGTTTTTCCCTCCCATTTTTCTTATCCGAAGAACAAATATGCTATCGCCGTTGCCGCTATCACGCCTGCCAAGTCTGCCAACAAGCCACATGTCACGGCATGGCGAGTGTGCTTCACTGCCACAGAACCAAAGTAAACAGCAATGATGTAAAACGTCGTGTCTGTCGATCCTTGGAAGATACAACTCAATATCCCGGGGAAACTGTCTGCCCCGTATGTGGTCATGGCATCTACCATCATCCCACGGGCGCCACTGCCGGAGAGCGGTTTCATCAATGCCGTCGGCAACGCTCCCACAAAGTCGGTGTTGCCACCACACGCCTCCACAACCCACTTGATGCCATCGATGAGCATGTCCATCGCCCCTGATGCACGAAAGATGCCTATGCCCACGAGGATGGCAACTAAATAGGGAATGATTCGGACAGCCGTGGAGAACCCGTCTTTCGCTCCCTCAATGAACGCATCATACACATTAACTTTCTTCCTTACTCCCGCCAAGATAAACGCAATGATAATCGTCATCAAGAGGATATTGGCAACAGACGTACTCACCACGTTCATTTGTTCCTTATCCATCTGCCCGAAACCCCAGACCACTGCCGCCACCAATGCACACATCCCGCCAAGGGTAAGCAGCATCGTGCGGTTCAAGAGGTTGATGCGTTGGTAAAGGGAAGTCACGATGATGCCCGTCAATGTCGAGAAAAACGTTGCCAGAAGGATGGGAATGAAAATGTCGGTGGGGTTGGCTGCTCCCAATTGCGCCCGATACACCATGATGCTCACGGGAATCAATGTCAGCCCCGACGTGTTCAAAACCAAGAACATAATCATCGGATTGGTAGCTGTATCCTTCTTGGGATTCAACTCCTGCATCTGTTCCATCGCCTTCAGGCCCATCGGGGTGGCAGCATTGTCAAGCCCCAACATGTTGGCGGCGATGTTCATGAAGATGCTTCCCGTAACGGGATGCCCCTTGGGGATGTCTGGAAAGAGCTTGGTGAACACAGGCGACAATACCCGTGCCAACACATTCACCACGCCTCCTTTCTCGCCAACCTTCATGATGCCGAGCCACAACGACAACACTCCCGTCAACCCAAGGGAAATCTCAAACGCCGTCTTCGATGTCTCAAACGTGGAGTTCATCATCGCAGGAAACACGTCTACATCACCCATAAACACCAATTTCACCACGGCAATGATGAACGCAATCAAGAAAAAAGCTACCCAAATATAATTCAATACCATAATCAAACTATTATCTACAAAGTGCAAAAGTACAAAGAATTATCGGTATGACATTCGCTATTCCATGGAAAAAACACATTGACCCATTTATTTGTAGGTCGTTTCCTAAACCGTATGCGATAATCCTCATGACATAAACACCCTTTGATTTGGACGATTCGTACCCGAATCTTGGCTTCTCTTTGCATTTTTCAATCGTTTTCCATATCGGAAAATGGTGTTTTCTGCGGCAGAAAACACCATTTTCACAATGGGAAAACATTTTGACAAGCCCCATGCGGACACGATGTGTGTACTCATCTTGAACTGATAATCATTGAAGAGTCTGTTAAGAAGGGACACTCCTTCTCGAAGTCCCAAGTGAAAGGATAGGTAAAGATCGACGCTTCCTCGTGTGTCATCAAATAGTCTGTGGCAAACGCACTGTGATGAATCACCGTTTCTTGATGATCTTCACGGATCCATTTGCATCGTTGGTGTGCAAGACGACTACTTGTCCCGGTATGGGTTGGCTGATACGGCGACCATTGATGTCATAATAATGTCTCTCGGCCGTTTCAGTTATGACGACATGTTTCACGCCATTGTCATATCCTCCGTCGCCATAATAGCCAGTGATGATGGCATCCACGAGGTCTTGCTGGTTGAATTGGGGGACGCTGCGGTTGTCACCGTCGCAAAGCCCCATCCAATAGAAAGCCCCCATGCCGTTGACCTTGGTCTGCTGGACGAAATACTTGGCAAAGTTAAGCATATTGCTGCGGTTATTGCTATACGCATCCCCGTTGCTTGCCCCCCACTCTCCGATGATGACGGGTGCGCCTTTTGCCACAAGATAGGTCTTGAGATTTCTGATGGTAGTATTCAATTCACTCTTTGCGGTGGACAGGTTGCTGATGTCGGGATAGCAATGTACCTCAAAGGCGATGTGTCCTTGCACCTCATCGGTGGGCAACTTCATCTGCTTGAGTGGGTCCAACAGGTGAGAGTTCCATGTCCCGCTACCATTACAAGCACCGTATGTATTGACGATGAGGTTGCGGTAGAGGTTGTTTCCTCCCGTGGCACGGACAGCATTGACGAAGCTCTGCGCATAGCCATTGATGGCATTATAGGCAGATGTGGCAACCGACGCATTGTACCTACTTGACGTGGCAAATGAGGCAAAGCACCATGAGCCATACGAGTCGAGCATCTCATTGTAGCCCTCAAAGAGCAGGTGGTCGCCATAGTCGCGGAACTCCTCGGCTATTTGTGTCCACAATGCCTCGAAGCGATCCTTCTGTTTGGCATAGACATTCTCATCCGCACGGAGCCATGCCGTGTTGCTATCACCCGTGTCATGGTGTACGTTGAGGATGCAATACATGCCCTCGTCGATGATGTAGTCCACCACCTCATGCACCCGTTTCATCCAAGTGGCGTTCACTTTCGTACCGATGCCGTCTTGAGATGGATACCAATAGCTGTTTTCCCACGTCGAGAAATTGAACTTCGCCTCCATGTGAGGATACCATGTCACGGGTAGGCGGAGGGCGTTGAATCCCGCATTCTTGAAAAGTTTGATAAGCTCTGGCGCGATGACAGGCTGTCCCCAGGCTTTCTCGTATGCGGCGGGGGTGCGGTCAGTCCAATGCTCTATCCACATATTGAGCGTGTCCCCTGAGTTGCTTTCCATGGTATTGCCGATGTTCCATCCCACACACATGTTCTCCACGGCTTGCGTGGCAGTCTCAAAGTTATCATAATGGTACCCTTGCGCCTTAACGCCCATGATTCCCATCCATAGGAACATGTAAAAAACAGCCATTCTCTTCATAGGCCAAATGATATAAATACTATTCCATTTCCGTGAATAATACTTGGATGATGGTTTGCCCCACTGCTTTCAAAGTGTTCTTGTCAATGTGCGCCATGTCATCATTCGTCGTGTGCCATGTAGGACCAAATGAACTTTGCGGACAGTTTGGATAGTAAGGAATGATGTCGATGGTGGGGATGTTGGCTTTCTGATTCAAGGGTACATGGTCGTCAGTGATGTTAAAACCATCACGCTTTGGGAAATAGCTGTCATATCCCGCTTGCCTTGCAGCCCGCCATACTTTCTTGACGATGGCATTGGCGTAACGTCTCGACAGCCCCTCCCGATAGAACTTTGCACCCTGTCCGCCCACCATGTCAAGCAAGATGCCATAGCGCACCTCATACCCTTGGGGTAAGTTCTCGGCAAAATATTGTGAGCCCAGAGCCCAGGTGTTGCCTTCCGTCTGCACGTCTGACCATTGCGGCGTTCCCCAGTCCTCAGCATCGAAACAAACGAAATCCACACCCAAGGGCAACGAGTCGTTTTGTTGGAGGAGTCGCGCCACCTCCATCATGACGGCTACGCCGCTCGCCGCATCGTTGGCAGCGAGGATGGGCTTGTGCCAATTGGCAGAGTCAGGGTCGTTGTCTGCCCAAGGGCGGCTGTCCCAATGGGCGCAAAGAAGGACGCGGGTGGTCAGTTCAGGCTTGTGCCTCGCCAAAACGTTGGTGCTTTTAAGGATGGTGCCATCATATCCCGTGAGGTCTGCACGTTGCGTATGGATCTCACAACCATATTCCTTAAACTTCCCGATAATCCATTCCAAGCACCGTTCATGCCCCTCCGTGTTCATTGCGCGGGGACCGAAGTCGCATTGCGTCTGCGTGAAAGCGTATGCTGAATCAGCATCGAACGAGGGACCGACGGGGTCAACTTTCACCATCTCTTCTACCTCGGAGGTTTCACGAAGGGCATGGAAAGCCCTCAACATGGGCTTGATGCAGATTGCCAACAGGATTACGGCTATGCCGATGGCTATTCTCATGTTTGTTTTTTTGTTTTTCATTATGTTCGTTTTGCGTTTTGTATCTTGGTCATCACACGCAACCAATTACCTCCCCATATCTTTTGGATATCGCGCTCACTATATTTGCGGCGCAACAGATGGAGCGTGAAATTCAGCAATTCAGAGGAGTTGGCAATGCCACGCACGCCCCCATCGCCATCGAAATCTGTGCCTAACCCCACATGGTCAATGCCCATCACCTCAATGGCATGTTCCAAATGGGCAATGGCATCCATGATGGAAGCCTCTCCCGAAGAGCGCAGGAATCCACTGTAGAGCGTGATATGCGCCACGCCCCCGTGACTGGCAAGTGCCCATAGTTGGTCATCGGTAAGGTTTCTGGGATGGTCGCACAATGCCCTGCAACTGGAATGGCTGCACACGATGGGCATTTTGCTCACCTCAATGGCATCATAGAAGCTCTTCTCATTGGCATGGCTGAGGTCAACCATGATGCCGCAATTGTTCATTTCCTTGATGACTTTCTCGCCAAACTGGCTCAATCCGTTATTGGTGTCACACCCCTTGGCGGAGTCGCAGATGTCGTTGTCGCCATTGTGGCACAAGGTGATATACACCACGCCACGCTGTGCGAAATGTTTGATGTTTTGCAAATCGTGCTGCAACGCCAGCCCGTTCTCGATACCAAACATGATACTCTTGCGCCCCTTACGCTTGTCCTCATAGAGGTCAGCGGCAGTACGCGCAAGGCTCACGAACTGACTGTTCTGCTTAACGATGCTTTCTATCTTGTCGAATATCAGGTTGGCGTAAGCCAAGGGGCCGTCCACCTTGAAAGGAACTTTCGATGAGAAAGTCTCACCGAGCTTGGGCTGCGGCAGATATGCCACCATGATGGTCGCATCTTGTTGTCCTTCGGTCATCTTATGAAGGTCTACGAGGATGCGCGAGTCGCGATGGTCGAAGTGTATGTCTTGCGAGAAGAACATGGGTGTGTCGCAATGGGTGTCAAGCGTGAGGATGCGTTTGTGCAAGCGAGTGGCAACATGGAAGTTGTTGGCTTGTTCTATCAGCCATGTGAAGAGCCTCAACCCTTCCTCCTCCAGCCACTCGGGATGCCATTGCACACCGAGGATGGGCTTATGCTCGCTGCTCTCCATTGCTTCAATGACACCATCGGGCGACGTGGCAGTGACGGTAAAGCGGTCACCCGTCTTGTCTACCGCTTGGTGGTGGAATGAATTGACAAAGATCTTCTCACACCCGTAAATCTTATGCAAGATAGACCCCTCCACGATATTCACGCTATGTGAAGGCTCGTTGCGGTCGGCTTCCTGGCTATGCTTGAGCAAGGGAGAGGGCGTGGTGGCAGACGCGTCCTTATTGTTACTCCTGCTTCCTCTTCCACTCTTGGCAACAGGTTCCGCTTTCTTCTCTTGGATATGTTGCGTCACATGCCCACCAAGGGTAATGGCAAGCGTCTGTATGCCTCGGCAGATGCCCAAGATGGGGATTTGCCGATTGAATGCCAATTGCGTGATGAGCAACTCCGGCAAGTCGCGGTTGGAATTAATGCCACGAAGATGAGGCATGGGTTCCTCCCCTGCCCATAGCGGGTTGTAGTCACCTCCTCCTGAAAGCAACAGCCCATCAATATGCTCCAAGGTGTTGATGATGGCATCCTTGTCATTGATGGGCGGGATGATGATAGGCGTTCCCCCCGCCTTTACCACCTGCATGTAATACCTGTCGCGCAGAGTTGCATCCTCTCCCGTGAAGTTGGCGGTAATGCCAATGATAGGCTGGTGTGTGGCTTCGGGGAAATGACTATATATCTCGTCGAGATGTGTTTGTAGGTTAAAGTCTGTCTGCATGTCCCTCTTCGTCTTCAATCGTCGGTATGTACAGGTATTTCTCGCTTGATGCTCTGTTCCAGAGAGATAAGTGTCTCTGTGGAAACCACTCCCGGGATTCCTTGGAGTTTGTTATTAAGAAGGTCCATCAGCTGTTCATTGTCCCGGGCATAGAGTTTGAGGAGCATCGTATAGGGCCCCGTGGTGAAGTGGCATTCCACGATTTCGGGGATGTCAATCAGCCGTTTCACCACATTCTTGTACATGCTGCCACGTTCCAAGTTCAGCCCGACGTAGGTGCAGGTGCTATAACCCAGGCTCTTGGGGCTGACATCGAAGCCACTTCCCGTAATCACGCCATCCTCCATGAGGTGTTGCACACGTTGGTGGATGGCGGCACGTGACACGCCACATTCCGCCGCCACGTCCTTAAACGGGATTCGTGCATTCTTGGAAAGAATGCTCAAGATCTTTTTGTCAAGTTTATCGATTTTTTCCATTTCACTTATTATATCATGTTTTTATCAAAGCAAAAGTAGGCAAATTTCACGATATAAACAACAAAATGCACGGAAAAATTTCATCTTCCGTGCATTTTGTCATGTAAAAGGGGATATTTCCCTCCAAATGTCTATTTGTTTTCTTACTTCTTTGCAGCAGGCTTCTTGGCTGCGGGTTTGGTCTCCGCCTTGGCGGGTTCTGCCTCGATGCTCTCCAGTTCCACCGTGAAAATCAATGTGGAATAGGGCTTAATCTGCCCTGCCTGACGCTCTCCGTATGCCAAATTCTCAGGAATGTAGAGTTCCCACTTGCTGCCTACTGGCATCATCGTGAGTGCTTCTGTCCATCCCTTGATGACTTGGTCGCAACGGAACGAGCTGGTTTGTGGGTTGCGCTTATAAGAACTGTCAAACACGGTGCCGTCAATCATCTTGCCCTCGTATTTCACCACCACCTTGTCGGTTGCCTTCGGCTTCTCGCCAGTACCCATGGTGATGACCTTGTATTGCAAGCCACTGGCCGTTGTCTGCACACCTTCCTTGGTAGCGTTGTCTGCGAGCCAAGCCTTGTTTTGCTCGATATACTCGGCTTGTTGCGCCTTCTTAATGGCTTCCACGCGGTCATTGAAGAGCTTGTTGGCAACAGAGTCAGGATAGATGCTATTGTCTTTCTTCAACGAAGAGATGAATCCCTTGCTGAACAAGTCCTCCGAGAGGGCGATGTCAGAGCCTTCGAAATTACCCTTCATGGAAGGGAAGATACGCTGCTTAGCCATCTGGGCAATCTGCGAACCAGCGATGTAAGCCACGTATTTGGGGTCTTCAATCTTCGCGTATGCCTCTTCAAAGCCCTTGGCGAAGTCTTCCATATAGGCAGTATCAACGTTCAGTTGCTGCTGGAGGTATGGGATCAGCCCTTGCGTGGCGGTCTTGCCAGCCGCGTAGCTCATCGAATCGGAAGGTGTTGCCAAGATGACAGGCTCGTTTTCTGCCACCACGACCACCTCCTCTTGTTTCTGTTTCTTGTCTTTTTTCTTTCCTGCACTTGCCGTACTGAACGAGGCACTGGCAAGAATGGCGATGCTCAAAACAACAATCTTCTTCATGGATTTGGATTATTTAGCACCGAGGGAAATCAGTTCTATCTTGAAAATCAGCGGGGAGAAAGGCTTAATCTGCCCTTGCTCACGGTCTGCGTATGCCAATTCCTGGGGAATGTAAACCTCCCACGTAGAACCAACTGGCATGTGGGTCAAGGCTTGGGTGAAGCCCTTGATAACCTGGTTAGCACGAAGCGTGACGGGAGCGCCACGCTGATAGGAGCTGTCGAACACCGTACCGTCAATCATCTTACCCTCATAGTGTACCTTCACCATCGAGGTGTCTTTTGGCAAAGCACCATTACCTTCCTTGATGACCTTATATTGTATAAACGACTTGAGGACTTTGCCGTCGGGCTGTTGGATTTCCACGGGCATGGTCTTCACATCAGGCTTCTTGCCATTCTCCGCCATGAACTTCTCGCCGGCAAGCTTGTTGGGGCCAAATTCCTTTTCCATGTTCTTGGTCTTGATCTCCTGCGACTTGACCTGGGCCACGGTCTGTGCCTCTTGCATGGTCATCTTCTGGCTCTTGCCAGTGGTACCAGCCACGAAACCTGCCATAAAGTTCTTCATGGAAATGGTCTTGGTGGTGTCCTTACCGAAAATCTCGCGGTTGATGCCCTTCACCATCTGGGTGGAAATCTGCTGGCCAATCTGGATACCGGCATAGTAAGCGGCCTTCTTCTTGTCGTCGCCCGCATTGGCTCCGTCGTTAAGACCCTTGATGAATTCACTCATGTAAGCTGTGTCGATGTCCATGCGCTGCACAAGGAAGTCTTTGAGGCCTTGGCTTTGGGTTTGTCCTATGGCATAGCTCATGGAGTCAATGTCACTCTTCAAACTGGCTTTTGGCGTTGGGTTGCCACAACCCGTGAATGCAGCGACGGCAATGACCATGGCTGCCACAAAAGTTAATTTTTTCATTTCTGTTGTTTTTTGTTATTTGTTATTGTTCTTATATGACTTCTATCAATTCCACATCGAAGACAAGGGCAGAGAACGGGGGGATGGACTGACCCGCACCTCGCTCGCCATAACCTAAATGATAAGGGATGAAGAAACGATATTTGGCACCCTCTTTCATCAGTTGCAAGCCTTCCGTCCAACCCGCAATCACCCCATTCAGGGGGAATGTGGCGGGCTCACCACGCTGGATGGAGCTGTCGAACAGCGTCCCGTCTACCAACATACCCTCATAGTGGCACTTCACCTGGTCGGTACTTTTTGGCGACTTCCCGTTGCCTTCCTTCAATATTTGGTACTGCAAACCGCTGGGCAATGTGTGGACACCCGCCTTGGCGGCGTTCTCCGAGAGATATTTCTCTCCCTTCTCCTTATTGGCCTTGAACCTCTCGGCGGCATTGGCACGCTGCTTCTTCTCCTGCTCTTGGAAAAACCTTTGCACAATGGCTTGCGCCTCGCTTTCGCCCAAACGGGGTTTCACCCCCGCGATAACATCCTTGATAGCCTGCGCAAAGTCGTCAATATTGAGGGTCTTTGCACCCATGTCACACAATTGGCGACCGATGCCAAGACCCAAGGCATAACTTACTTGATCCATTCTTTCTTACCTATATTAATTTAATCACAATCATTTAAATCGTGCAAAATTAACACTTTTCTCATGAATACGTGCTAAGTACCATGAAAATTAAGGAGTTTTAATGTTTTGATTAACTGCGGCATGGAATGATTTGCTCCTTCTTAACTCCTTGAATTCCTTATAATATAATAGGCAGATATTCTGATGAAAAAGGCCTCTTTTCATTTGTTTACGTATGGCAAACAGTTTGTTTTCGGATGGTAAACAAATTGTTTTCCATACGCAAACAAACTGTTTATGGCACCTCCACAAAGGGTAAACAAATCCTTCGCCAAGCTATTCACGCCAATTCATGTGGTTCGGAATCACCAAATATCGGGTTCTTGGTGTAGTAATCCCATGCTTTTACACATACTTTGTGGATTATCTCAATGTTCACCTTTTACACACACTATTCTCTGTATGATTAATTTTGTTTTTGTCTTTCTTTGGGAATTAAGAAATAATCGTTACATTTGCAATCGGAAACTTAAAAGTGTTTTTATTATGGTTATAACAGAGTAAGCAGACTCTTCAAGGATGCAGCCATGAATAGAGTGGATCTTACTCTCATTGAGAGAATCTGGTATATGACACTCAAGATTGTCCGCGAAAGCACAGAGTGCTTCCATATCGACGATGGACAAATCCTCGACCTGCTCGTGAATCGGTCGGACAAACTTGGTCATTTCTTCAACATTTATCAGTTAAAACTGGCAAGTTAGGAACTTGCGAAACATGAACATTTTTCAAAAGCATCAATAATTAAACATCTTATGTCACATCTTGAACCATTGATTGCCGACCTTGCGCTCATCTTGATTTGCGCAGGTGTCATGACGCTCTTTTTCAAGAGTCTAAAACAACCTATCGTGCTTGGTTATATCGTCGCGGGATTCCTCGCCTCGCCAAATATGCCCTATATGCCCAGCGTGACAGACATGCACGGCGTACACGTGTGGAGTGAAATAGGTGTGATATTCCTGCTCTTCGCACTTGGCCTGGAATTCTCATTCAAGAAAATACTGAAGATGGGTGCTGCGCCTATCATTGCCGCTTTGGCCATCATCTTGGCCATGATGTACGTCGGTGCATGCACGGGCGAACTCTTCGGATGGAGCGATATGGACTGCATTTTCCTGGGCGGCATGCTCGCCATGTCATCGACAACCATCATTTTCAAGGCCTTCGACGACATGGGGCTTCGCCAGAAGCGCTTTGCCGGCCTCGTGCTCAGTGTGTTAATCATTGAGGATATCTTAGCCATCGTACTCATGGTGATGCTCTCCACCATGGCCGTCAGCAAGGAGTTTGAAGGCTCTCAAATGCTCAATGCCATCCTGACGCTGGGCCTTTATCTCGTGCTCTGGTTCACCGTAGGACTTTATTTTATCCCCATGGCATTGCGTAAGTTGAAGCCGCTGATGAACGACGAGACCCTGCTCATCATTTCGCTCGCCCTCTGCTTCGGCATGGTAGTGGCGGCCTCCGAGGCGGGCTTCTCCGCAGCCTTCGGCGCCTTCGTCATGGGCAGCATCCTGGCAGAGACCGTCGAGGCAGAGGAAATAGAGCATTTGGTTGCCCCGGTCAAGAACCTCTTCGGTGCCATCTTCTTCGTGTCAGTTGGCATGATGGTCGATGTGGCACTCATCATCGAGTATATTGTGCCCATCATCAGCATCATCGCAGCCGTCATACTGGGTCAGACCATCCTGAGTACCTGCGGCTTTCTGCTCTCAGGCCAGTCGCTGAAGACCTCCATGCAGTGCTCGTTCTCGCTGACACAGATTGGCGAGTTCGCTTTCATCCTGGCCACCCTCGGCACATCACTCGGTGTCACTGGCGACTTCCTTTATCCCATCGTCGTGGCCGTGTCCGTCTTCACGACGTTCACCACGCCCTACATGATTCGCCTGGCAGAGCCTGCCTACAACGCACTTTCGCGGGTTCTCCCAGCCAAGTGGATTGCCAGGCTGGAGCGCAATACGGATGAGAGCGACGAGAAAGTTCCCAGCGAGCTACAGCAGATGTGGAACAGCTGCTTCAAGCGTTTCATCTTCATCATGTTGATTAACAGCGTACTCTGTATAGCCATCATGGCCATCATGCTCTATTACGGCGAGCCGATCATTGCTGGCATGGTATCAGCAAAATGGGTTCACCCCGTGACGGCTCTCATCGCCCTTATCTTATGCTCTCCCTTCCTTTGGATGCTGATACGGGCAGGTGCCGACAGCCCAGAGGTCAACAAATTATGGGATAGCGGCTCACGCTGGCGTGTCAGGCTGACAGCCTACGGTGTGCTGCGCATTCTCATCACCGCAGTCTTTGTCAGTTACTTCGTCGATTATGCTATTCCCGGGTCCACTTGGCTCGGTATGTTTGCCCTCGTTGCCATCCTGTTCATCATCTACTTCTCATCTCTTTTGGAGAAGTATAGCAAGGAGATGACCCAGAAATTCACTGACAATCTGAGTGCACGTGAAAAAATAGAACAACAACAATAATCATCAACAATAAAAAAAACTAAAAATGGTAATGAAGACTTTTAAATGGGCATTGATGCTTAGTGCAGTCGCAGGATTAGCATCATGCGGAATCGACATGCCCAAGGAAACGAAGTCATCGTTCGAAACGATGATAGTGAAGAAACAGGACATCACTGTTCCGTTGAAGTTCAGTGCCAAGCTGAAAGGTAAGTCGGATGTGACGATTACACCTCAGGTGAGCGGCCAGTTGACGAAGATTTGCGTGACTGAGGGTCAGCAGGTGAAGAAGGGACAGGTGCTCTTCGTCATCGACTCCCGCAACGCCCGGTTGGAGTTGGAGGCAGCACAGGCCAACCTGCAGGCAGCCCTGGCACAGGAGAACAGTGCCAAGCTGGAGTATGAGTCGAACAAGAACCTGTTTGAGAAGAACATCGTGAGCAGTTATATGCTCAGCAATTCTGAGAACTCCTATAAGCAGGCCAAGGCCTCGGTGGCCCAGGCCCGTGCCCAAGTGAACCGCTCGAAGGTGAACCTCGGATTCTGCACCATCACGGCACCCGTGACGGGTGCCATCGGCGAGATTCCCGTTCGCAACGGCGACCTGGTGTCGCCGGGAACACAGCTGACGATGGTGAGCGGCAATACGAATATGGACGCCGAGTTCTCTGTGACGGAGGCACTGATCGAAGAATCGGTCTCGTCTGGTGCGACTCAGGCTGATAAGGCCAGATACATGGCCGAACTGCCGCCAGTGACGTTCGTGATGAAAAACGGTACGGAATATTCGCACAAAGGGCGCGTTACCAGTCTGACCGGCGTGGTAGATGCTGCCACCGGTTCATTGGGCGTAAAGGCAACGTTCCCCAACCCTGACGGCCACTTGTTCTCAGGCATCCAGGGTACAGTGGTATTGCCAATGAGCGAGAAGGACGTGATGGTGATACCTCAGGTTGCTGTGGTGAAGCTTCAGGACAAGCAGCAGGTGTTTAAGGTGAAGGCCGACAGCACGGCAACAGCCGTCGAGGTGACAACGGTGGACATCGGCAATGGTAAGGATTTCATCGTCACCAGCGGTCTCAACGTAGGCGACAAGATCGTGACCATCGGAGCGAATAACGTACAAGAAGGGCAGCAGGTGCTGTTTCCAGAGGAACCGAAGAGTGAAGATAAATAATTTCGTTATAGCGTGATAGCGTGATAACGTTAAATCGAAATAACGAAAAGAACGAAAAATCCGAAAATATGAAAAACAATATTTTCATCAACCGCTACGTGATGGCGTGTGCCATCTCGATTGTCATTGCGATGGTAGGCTTCATCTGCATGAAGTCGTTGTCCATCGAACAATATCCCAGCATTGCCCCACCACAGGTGATGGTGGTAACCACCTATACGGGTGCCGACGCGAACACGATCATGAAGTCGGTCATCCAGCCGTTGGAGGAGAATATCAACGGCGTGCCCGGCATGACCTACATCACCTCGAAGGCATCGTCATCGGGCAATGTGAGCATCTCGGTCTTTTTCGAACAGGGCACCGACCCCGACATGGCGGCGGTGAACGTGCAGAACCGCGTGTCGAGGGCTTTGGCCTTGCTGCCCGCCGACGTAACGAAGGTGGGCGTCCAAGTGATGAAGCTACAGAGCAACATCCTGCGCATCCTTGCAGTGAGAAGTACCGACGGCAAGTATGACGACGACTTCATCTCGAACTACGTGGACATCAACATCAAGCCGCGACTGATGCGTATCACCGGCGTGGGCGACGTGACGGCATTAGGCAACACCTACGCCCTGCGCATCTGGCTGAAGCCCGACGTGATGGCCCAGTACGGCTTGGAGCCAAACGAAGTCTTCGCTGCCATCAGCGGCCAGAGTTTCGTTACCTCGACGGGTTCCTTAGGCGAGCAGTCGGAGAACAAGTACCAATACTCGATGGAGTACAAGGGTACGCTGAAGACCGTCGAGGAGTTTAACGACATCGTCTTGAAGACGAGCGATGGCGGCCATCTGCT
The DNA here is from genome assembly GCA_017428055.1 of Prevotella sp. GTDB lineage: Bacteria > Bacteroidota > Bacteroidia > Bacteroidales > Bacteroidaceae > Prevotella. Next base: position 31,029 of record JAFRRN010000062.1, on the reverse strand, counting down.
GCACTTAGGCGATGTGGCCGAGGTGGAGATAGGAGCCCAGAGCTACAGCTTCCTGTCGAACATCAACGGCCAGCCCGGTACGCTGCTCATGGTGTTCCAGGCACCGGAAGCCAATGCGACGGAAGTGAATGCCCGCATCACGAAGATGTGTGAGGACATGAAGCCAACGATGCCCGCAGGACTGGAGTTCGTCACCCTGCAGACTTCCGACGACTTCCTCTTTGCGGCCATCCACAACGTGGTCGAGACGCTCATCATCGCCATTATCCTGGTGATTCTCGTGGTCTTCTTCTTCCTGCAGAACATCAAGGCAACAATCATTCCTTCGATATCTATCATCGTGTCGCTGTTGGGTACGTTTGCCATCGTTGCGCTGGCAGGATTCTCATTGAATATCCTGACGCTGTTCGCGCTCGTGCTGGCCATCGGTACGGTGGTGGATGATGCCATCGTGGTGGTCGAGGCGGTCATGGCGAAGATGGAGGGCGGCATCAGCGACGCCCGCGAAGCCACCCGTCAAGCCATGAGCGAGGTGTCGGTAGCCGTCATCTCGTGTACCTTGGTATTTATGGCCGTGTTTATCCCTGTGACCTTCATGGGTGGCACGTCGGGTACGTTCTTCACCCAGTTTGGCGTGACCATCGCCTCGTCGGTCGGCCTGTCGTGCGTGTCTGCCCTGACGCTCTGTCCCGCACTCTGCGCCATCATGCTGAAAATGTCGGAGAAGGGAGACAAGAAGAATACGCTGACCTATTACACGAAGAAGGCTTATACCGCCAGTTACAACGCCATCTTCCGCAAGTATAGCAAGAGCGTGCAGAAATTCATCAAGCGTCCCGTCTTGGCATGGAGCTTGTTGGCGGTCGCCGTCGTGCTGCTCATGTTCTTCATGAAGAACCTGCCTTCGGGTCTCGTGCCGCAGGAAGACCAGGGTGTATTCCTTGCTGAGATTCGTGCGCCGGAGGGCTATACGCTGAAGCAGACACAAGAGCTGACGAAGCAAGTGGAGGCAAAGGTGAAGGAGATCCCCGAACTGGAGAGTTTCGCCACGGCCTGCGGCTACGGCCTGATTTCGGGCAATGGCTCCAACTTTGCCACGCTCGTTGTCCGCCTAAAACACTGGGACGACCGCCCCGGCATGAATCATCTCATTGACCTTGTCATCGGTCGTATCTACTTTGCCTGCAAGGACATCAAGAACGTGCAGGTGCTGCCCTTCCAGTTGCCGCAGGTGCCGGGTTACGGTTCGAGCAACAGCGTGAGCCTCGTGGTGCAGGATCCCTCTGACGGCAACCTATCGGAGTTTGCCAAGCATACCCAGAATTTCCTGAACAAACTGTCGGAACGACCAGAAATCAGTATGGCCATGTCGTCTTACTCAGAGCGTTACCCAAAGTATCAAGTTGAAGTCGATGCCACCCAATGCGACCGTGCCGGCGTGTCGCCCAAGACGGTGCTCAGCACGCTCGGCTCCTTCTGCGGCGGTTCGTACATCGGCAATTTCAACCAGTTCGGTAAGGTCTACCGCATCATGGCTGCCGCCTCGCCTGAATACCGTCTCGACCCGTCGTCGCTGAACAACATCTTCGTCAAGGTGAAGGGCGGAAAGATGGCTCCGCTCGCCGAGTTCGTCTCGCTGAAGGAGATTGTCGGTCCGTCGAACATCGAGCATTTCAACCTGTTCCAGAGCATCACCTGTAACATCATGGCCTCCAACGGCAGCAGCGAGGGTGAGGTTCACGAAATCATCAAAGAAGTGTTTGAGCAGGAGATGCCCAAAGGCTACACATACGAGTACAGTGCCATGTCGCGCGAGGTGGAGGAAGCGGCCGGCTCAAACACCACCGCCCTTATATATATAATATGTGTCATCCTCATCTATCTCATCCTGGCCTCGCTCTATAATTCTTGGTTCACGCCGTGGGCAGTGTTGTTCTCCGTACCCTTCGGATTGATGGGTGCCTTCATCTTCGCCTATCTCGGCTCACTGGTTCACCTGCCGGGCATGGACAACAACATCTATCTGCAGACAGGTGTCATCATGCTGATAGGACTGCTCTCGAAGACGGCCATCCTGATTACTGAGTTCGCCAGCGAGCGCCGTGCCCAAGGCATGAGCATCCGCGACGCGGCATTCGCCGCCTGTCAAGAGCGTCTGCGCCCCATCCTGATGACAGTGGCCACGATGATTATCGGCATGATACCGCTCGTCATCGCGGGTGGTGCCGGTGCCAACGGCAACCGTGCCCTTGCCCTCGGTGTCATCGGCGGTATGACCGTCGGCACCATCGCCCTGCTCTTCGTCGTTCCCGCCTTCTTCATCGTGTTCCAGAAACTGCACGAGAAGTACCAGGGTGGAAAGTTAGAAGCGGCTCACGCCGAAGTTGCAAGTGAAGAAATAAAAGCATAATATACAAACCGAAAACAATAAAACTCATGAGAAGGATTTGTTTTTTTAGATTATTACTTCTGCCATGCTTGTTGATGGCAGGGATGGAAAGTGCTACAGCACAAACAACATTCACAAAATGGAAGCAAGTGCAAGACCCCAGTACACTTCAAACGAACGATGTAGTGGTCATTGTCGATATGACCACTGCCAATGCTATGCGTAATAATCCTGAGTATGAAGGAGAAAACACGGTAAGTAAGGCTTCACCTCCTGCCTTGAAGGTGACGCTTAAGGAAGAGTTGGACCGCATCACCAGCGAAGTTGGCGACACCATCGTATGGACGGCTGACCGCACGGACGGCAAGTATGCGTTCAAGACAGCGAGCAAAGGACATCATCTGTTCAATTCTGACCAAAACCTTCGCATTGGCTATGTCAGCAGCAACGATGCATGGAAAAGAAAGTTTGAAATGGACAAAAGTCTGCTGTTCATGGAACATGTAGAAACGGGACCAGACGAATTCAAAGACTACCACGTCGGTCTGAAGGTTGCCAGCGGCATACAGTCTATGATGGGCGGCAGTACATGGGAATTGATGGCGGATTCTGTAAATACCGAGACGGGGGATACTTATGTCAACAAAGAAATCGCCGCCACGAAGATGGCTTTCTTCAAGAAGGTAGAGACCACATTGCCCGATCCCACACTATATTTCCCTGGCCATGACTATGAGGCCGATGTCCAGAATCCTAATGATTTTGAGTCGCCCGTGGCAACAGTAGATGAAGCGGGAGCTGGTTCAATTACCTATTATAGCGGTAATACGGAGTTAGCCGAAGTAAATGCAACAACAGGTGTCGTGACACCCAAGAAGCGCGGCACGGTGCGCATCTACGCCCAAGTTGCAGCAACAGAAGCCTACGACGATTACCTGACATCGTATATCCTGCGAATCGATGACAGCGAGGCTGCTGGTGGGCGGAATCATCCTTTCTCTGTCGCTGAGGCCATAGCCTATGCCAAGGCAGAAGGTCATGAAGAAGAGACTGCCAATGGTGTCGGCTACTTCGTCAAGGGCATCGTGTCGAGCGTCGGCGGAGTCATGGCGGGTATGGAAGGTATGGAAGACATGATGTCTATGATGTCGGGAATGATGGAAGGCATGGACATGGGAGGCTTTGACATGAGTTCGATGCTGAGCATGTTCATGGGCGAACAGGAGCCAGGCACCGTGACCTACGCCATCAGCGACAATGGTGTCAACCGCGACTCGCTGTCCGTCATCAATGGCCGTGGCGTGTTGTTGGATAACGTGCTGGTTGACATTACCGCAGACTCTCTCAGCGTAGGCGACTGGGTGACGGTGTATGGTCCGTTAGATTATTCTGAAAACAACGACATGATGTCGATGTTTGGTGGTGGCAACAAGGAGAAAACGGCTAAGATGCCACGTGTCAACTATATGAGTGAGCACAAGCGCAACCTTATCACCGAGGACATCACCCTGTACTTTGGTCAGACGAAACAAACTGACGAGCTCTTCAGCATCACCGATTTGTTTGGCGGTGAGCTGGTTACAAACACGAACGCAGCGGACAACACGCTGCCCAAAACCTCGATAAAATTGAGCGATACTGATGTAGCCAGTTGGGTGGTTGATGGTGCCGACAGTCTGCTGACTCCCAAGAAGTCTGGCATCATTACGGTGACGGTCAACGCCCCCGTTCTACTCCAAGCCGGAGACACCATTAAGATGAAGCGTAAGTTCAACCTTGATGTGAGAGACCGGAAAGTGCTGCCTTCAGGTACAATGGTAGGTAACTATGAGTTAGTGACAGATGCCAGCCAGTTGAAGCCTGATGACAAGCTGCTCATCGTGGCTACGATAGGCGACAAGTCAAAGGTGCTCAACAGAAAGGCAGGTTCCAACAGCGGCAGCGACAGCAGCAACCCGATGGCATCGATGTTCGGAGGCGGCGGTAATGCCAGCGATATCACCATCGATGACGACGGCAAGATAACCGAGGTGCCCGATGATGCCCTTATATTGACGCTGGAGCAGGCCGACGACAACCGACTGCTACAGACGGGTAGGACAGCCGACTACATAATGACCTATCTCTACGTTTCCGATAACGATAACGGCAGCTCCAGCATGATACCCGGCATGGGCAGCAGCGGAGCCAGCTTGAAGACGGGAACACGCGAAGCCGTCAGCGACAGCTGTCTGGTGTCGTTTACCTTCCTGGCAGAAAAGAATGACAGCGTAAAGATACAGTTCAACTTTGCCGACCGCGAGAAAGACGGCAAGACTGTCACAGCCAAAAACGTCATCCGCTATGAGAAGGGCACAATGTCAACATCGTTCGGAGGCTTCGAGCCGGAATCCGACAAGGCAACCTTGCCCCGTCTATATCGTCTGGTACAGGCCGATGAATACAGCATTACGATTGGCGAGACCATGTGGGCTACCATCGTAAGTGCCTATGATGTGACCCTGCCCTCCGACGAGGACGACAACATTAAAGCATATATCGTGAAAGACGTGCAGGCTGAAGAAACTCAAAGCAAGGCAAAACTTGAAGCCGTAAGTGAACTCAAGGGAGGAGAGCCATATCTGCTACATGGTAATCCAGGACAATACACCTTGACGAGAACCACAAATGTTGCAAAGCCAGATGGCAACAAGCTCCTCATAAGCGATGATACGACATCTGGTGTCAAGGGCAATACCACCATCTACGTTTTAGCTGACAGGAGCAAAGGTATAGGTTTCTACAGGTGGACAGGCGGATTGCTCGGTGCTGGCCGCGTCTATCTGTCCGTTGAGGATCGTGTGGCTAATGCTCATGAGTATTGTGGATTCTTCGTTGATGAAACTACCGGCATCCAATCCATCGACGATTCCAAAACAAGCGCAGACCCCTTCCATGACCTACAGGGACGTCGGGTAGATCATCCGACGAAGGGTATTTACATCGCCAACGGTAAAAAACTCATTGTAAAATAAACAATAGAAAGTGGGGGCATACCCTGCGGTTTGCCCCCCACAAAAATTTAGGACGAAAATGAAAAAAACATATTTGCAACCAGAAATGGCATATCTGGAAATAAAAGAAAATCTGCCTCTCTTGGATAATTCAGTAACCTTGCCTGTCGGTGACGGAGGTAATTCTGGAAACCCAAATGACGATGATGATGTATCTGACTTTGACGATCTCCTGTCAAAACCTGGCCAATCTGTTTGGGATGAATAAAAACAGGTCATTTGACAATTCGCCCCACGCAAGAAGTCACCACGGATGCCAACTCTTTCACTACGGTCTATGAATCGTCAATTATCAATCATGCTGCTCACTGTGATGAACAGTTTGTGTCTGCCCATATCGGCGCAGGGCATTCTTCATCGTGTTGACAGCATATTGACCGTGAACTATCGTAAGGGGGATGTAGATACGGCGTATATTATGCGACCTTCAACGAAGTGGACTGTCACGGCCCGGATGAATGTGTCAGGGGCAAAGATTGAGGCCGAGGGCATCGACCAGGACTCTCATTTCAATTCGGAAATGAAGGCAGACTACAAATCGACGGTCAGCCTGCGCTTGAGCTACCTGGGCTTTTCACTCAGTACCGCGCTCAATCCTGCCAAGATGATGGGAAAGTACCGCGACTTCGAGTTGAACTTCAACAGCTACGGCCGCCGCTTCGGCTTCGATGTCATCTACCAAGACGCGCACAACTTCACCGGCTGGCACGACCATGAGGGAATGGAGCGCATCGAACTTTCCGACGGTCTGCTGAAGGTGAAGACGCTGAACCTGAATGCCTTCTATGTCTTCAACAGCCGTCGCTTCTCCTATCCCGCCGCATTCTCGCAGAGCTATATCCAGCGACAATCTGCCGGAAGTTTTCTCTTGGCTGCGTCGGGACAAGGGCAGCATGCCACTCTCGACTGGGAACCGGAAATGCAGCTGAAGATGACGAACATCGGACTCGGCGCAGGCTATGGGTATAACTATGTCCCAAGCCAAGGCTGGCTGCTGCACATATCGGCCCTGCCTACGTTCATCGTCTATAGCAACTCGTCTATCACTTTCGGCGACATGCACGTACCCCTACACTATCATTTCCCGGAGGTTATCATTACGGGGCGCGGAGCTGTGGTACGCCAATGGGGCAACAAGTTTCTCGGTCTTTCGATGGTGTTCAACTTCACCAACATCGGCCACGAGGAAAGCCTCGCCATCCATAACATCAAATGGCGAATCCGCACCTTCTTCGGTCTGAGGATATAGAAATGAAACAAGTTTAAACAAAATGTTATCATAACAATGAGAAAGTATATCATTCCAATCATTGCCGCTACGCTCACGCTTACGGGCTGCGGCATATATGACAAATACGAAGCCCCCCTATCATCCCCTGGGGGTGATACAAATGCCCTGTTTGGTGTAGAAGACCCATCGGGGGGCGTAGGGGGTGCATCCCTGGCACAGATGTCGTGGCGCGAGTTCTTCACCGACCCCCTGCTGCAACAGCTCATCGAGCAGGTGCTGGAGAACAACACCGACCTGAACTCTGCCCGCATCGCCGTGGAGAAGAGCGAGGCATCGCTGAAAGCTGCCAAGATGGCCTACCTGCCATCGCTCTACTTCTCCCCGCAGGGCCAGATCTCCAGATTCAACGACATGACTACAAAGACCTATAGTCTACCACTGCAACTGTCGATGGATGTCGATGTGTTCGGCTCCATCACCAACAAGAAACGCGCCGCAAAGGCTGTGCTGCTACAGGCTCAGATGGGCGAGGAGGCCGTGCGCACCAACCTCATCAGCACCATTGCCCAGCAATACTACATGTTGCAATTGCTCGACCACCAGTTGGACATCCTGACCCTGACCGACAGTCTTTGGAACACCTCCTTAGAAACGCAGAAATCGCTTTGGGAGAACGGCAAGGCATACTCGACCGCCGTCAACCAGATGGAGTCTTCATACCTCAACGTGAAGACACAAATGGTCGATACACGTCGCAACATCCAAGCTACCGAGAACGCCCTCTGCCGACTCTTGGGCATCACGCCACAGCACGTCAACCGTGCGAAATGGGGCAGTGCCGCCCTGCATCACCCAGATGCACAGGGCGACACTGGCCAGCGCATGTTCGACACACGGTTCCTGAAAGTCGGCGTACCCGCCTCGATGCTCGAGCTGCGCCCCGACATCCGTATGGCCAACCACCAGATGGAGGAGGCTTTCTACAACATGCAGGCCGCACGTTCCGCCTTCTTCCCCAGCATCACGCTCAACGGCACATTGGGATGGAACAACGGTAGTGCCGGCACCGTCAACCCCGCCAAGCTGCTCCTCAATGCCGTCGGCCAGCTCACCCAGCCCATCTTCGCCCGTGGCAGGCTGAAAGCCAACTTGAAAATCTCGCAGTTGACGCAGGAAGACCTACAGAAAAAATACGTGCAGACCGTCATTGATGCCGGTAATCAGGTGAACGAGGCACTGGCCGATTGTCAAGCAGCCCGTGAGAAACACGCCTACTACCGTCGTCAGGTGGAGGTGCTCTATGATGCCTACGCCGGCACCCACGAACTGATGGACAATGGCAAGGCCGGCTACATCGAGGTTCTCACCGCCCAGGAGAATCTGCTCAGCGCCCAACTCAACGAGGCAGCCAACATGTACAAGGGTGCCCAGGCCGTCATCGCCCTCTACATTGCCCTCGGCGGCGGCGCAGAGTAATTTTTGGCGTTTTATTATAAATGATGAATCAATAACTTATGAAAAGAAATCTCTTATATATAGTTATGGCCATAATGGCCATGACTACAATGAACAGTTGCGAGGAAGAGGACTTGGCGAAAGTCTATGATGAAAACACCTCCCTCGACTCACCGTTCATCTTCTCAGAAGATTACCAGGACACCATCTTTATTGCTTACGACCTGCCCTCACCCGCCACCGACTGGCTGGGCATGGTGAAAGACGATACAAAGGTGTGCAAGTTGAGCATCCCCGGCACCCACGATACTATGACTGGTATGGGATTCTACCAACCCATGCTGAAGTATGTGTTCAACATGACAGCCATCAGTCAAGTATCAACGCTTGAGGAACAGATAGCATGTGGCCTACGGTTCTTCGATATACGTCCCGTGGTAAGCATCGAAACTACAACTACAACTACGGCGGGGAAGGCAGAATCGTGTCTTTCCCGCCCTTTTTTCTCCAATAATACATAATATATAGGTGTGGCAAAACGAACAATATTTCAAAAGATTTCGTATCTTTGCACCCGTTAAAACAACAAAAGAAAAGAGTTAAACATTCACTAACGAGATCACAACATGAGCGGAAAAGTTACCAGGCGGCGAGCTTTGCCCGGAAATTAGACCGACAGACATAAAACGACATAAGGAAGCGTTGACTTTTTGATTCTTGGTTTCTGAAATTCGCCAAACAAGGAACGCCCAAGGATGATAGAAGTTGATGCTCACGCAAGATGGCGTGGGCTGATACTTGTATCTGGGCGTAAGGCGTTTGGCGATGCCTCAGAAACCGATGCAGAATCAGACTTACGCCATTTCTTTGTCCAATTAAGAAGAATTAACGCCCTTGAATGTCACATTTCCGCATGAATGGTGTATATAATAATAGTAAGTACCAACAATAGAAATCGTAACAATGAACAAGAAAGCCATCATCACAGCACTGCTCACATTCATACTGGGAACACAAACTGTCAATGCTGACATCATCCGTGGCCGCGTGGTAGATTCTGATACGAAGGAACCGCTGGCAGAAGCCTCGGTGAAATACACCCAAAGGATGGGCGACTACGGCTATTCGATAATGAACAGCAAGGCCGACTCTTTGGGGGTTTTCACTTTCTTTGCCGACGGACGAGGGAACATAGAGGTATCGATGCTGGGATATTACAACAAGACGAAGCCCGTGCTTGCCTTCAGCGACAGCCGCAAAGACACGCTCGACATCGGGACGATAGAACTGAAGATGTCGCCGCAGATGCTGAAGATGGTGGAGGTGACAGGCCGGGCACGACGCTTCACCGTGCGAGGCGATACGATTGTCTTCCACCCCGAGGCTTTCCACTTGCAGGAGGGAGCGAGACTCGACGAACTCATCAGGAAGTTGCCTGGCGTGGAAGTTGACCAAGAGGGAAAGATGTCGTGGAACGGCAAGCCCATCCGCCTGACGATGGACGGCGAGAGTATGTTGGGCGGTGATGCGCTGATGAAACAGTTGCCCGCCGAGGCTGTGCAGGACATCAAGGCTTATAACAAGGCTTCGGAATTCAGCGAGCGCACTGGCAAGGACGACGGTACCCAAGACATGGTACTTGACCTCAATATCAAGCCCGGATTCCTCGACCGATGGTATGGCGACGTGAAGGCAGGCTACCAGACCCCCGACTACTATGAGGGCGAACTGACAATGAACCGTTTGTCGAAGACCGACCCCGTACTGGTCTTTGCCGATGCCAATAATTTGGGCAAGCGTCATCGCCATTACATGGGGCGGAGCATGAGTATGTGGGGCAATGGCTTTGGACAAGAGCAAGGAGCATCGGCTGGCTATCAGCACAAATGGAAACAGCAGTCTGGCACACAGGAGCTGAAAAGCCAATACAGTTTCAGTGGCGGACTGGCGCATGACGACAATTGGCGCACGTCGCACACCGAGACGGAGAATTTCTTTCCGAATACCGCTGCCAGTCGCATTTCCAGCACTTCGTATAACCGTAACCATGAGTTAAGCCCCACCATCAATGCTGACCTACGATGGGCAAAAGACTCACTGAACACTTTCTCCCTTACTGCCAGCGTCGATTACAAGCGTACCCGCTCTCATGGCAGAGAGGAAACAGAGCAGGAAGAACAGACTGTCATGGGCAACTATCAGCCCACGCTCTCACAATATATCAATTCAAGGAGCGAAGGTCACGCAACCCATCTCTATACGAAGGCTGGCTGGGAGCATTACATCAAAGACGGGGCACTCGGTGCCAGCATCACGTTGAACTATACCGACAGCAAGTCAGAACGATGGAACGACCGCACCATTACCTCGCATACTTCGTCTATCCTTTCTTCACAGTTAAACCAGTACTCCACCTCGCCAAGCAGCCAGTTCTCAATGGGCGCTGAGTTGCATCACGCCCGATGGCTCACCAAGAAAATGATGATTCAGGTGCAATACATGTTCCAGACCGACAGGAATCGCACAGACCAAGATTTCCTGACCGATGGACTGGTGGACATGGCCAACAGCTATAGCGACCACTACAGCAATCAGACACACAGCCTGAAATTTGGCTCCACCATTAATCTTGCCCCCATTCAGTTGATGCCCAGCCTTACGGCGAAATGGCTGCGCGAAAGCCAAGACTACCAGCGCGGAATGCTCGACACTGCCGCCATGCGCCACAGTTTTCTCATCGACCCTTCGCTCCGTGCCATTTGGAAAATCAGCAAGACAATCGGCTTAGAACTGAACTACAGCTTCCGTACCTCGCAGCCAAAAATCATTGAGACTATCGGCTACCGCGACCTTACGAACCCACTTTTCATCACCGAGGGTAACCCCGACTTGCGAGACTCGCACATCCACGACGTCAAGCTAACATACAACATGGTACTTGCCCGAAGCCAGACCTCATTCAGTGCCAGCATCGGTTATCAGGACATCGACCACGACCTCACGACTGCACTCAGATACGACCCGGCGACAGCCGTCTATGTCAGCCGACCCGAAAACATTCGGGGGAGCCACACCTGGAACTTCCGCCTGAACTACGACCAAGGACTGGGCGATATGTTCCGTTTGGAAAACGAGTTTCGTCTTAAAACCGAACAACGCTATGGTTACCTGACACTGTTACCTACTCAACCCGAACGCATCTTGAATCGGCAAAACAACTTCTACCCCAAGGACAAGCTCACATTTTCTTTCGACAGAAACTGGCTCAAAGCCTCTGTGTTTGCAGAAATTGAGGCCGACCGTATCCGTTATACCGCCTCGCCCGAGCAGAACACTACGCTTTGGGACAACAACTTCGGCCTTGAAGCTGAGGCGACTTGGAGAAACTTCGTGTTCGAGTCAACAATCACCGAGACAACCCGCCGTGGCTACGCTGCCCAGTCGATGAACAAGAACATGTTGCTCTGGGATGCCAATATTACTTGGAAAATCCTCAAGAACAAGGCCCGACTCACTTTGAAGTTTGAAGACATACTCAACAACGAGGACGAATTCTGGAGCAATCAGACTGCATACCAGCACTCTTCCACTTGGCAGGACTTCCATCATCACTATGTCGGAATCAGTTTCGCTTACCATTTAGATGCGAAGAAAAAGGACTAATAGAAGTTTCACAAGCGTTCAACTTTTAGGAGCTCAAGGAGTTTAGGAGCTGCAAGGAGTTCAGACAATAGCCTTCTGGGGGAAGTTCATCTACTTGCGAAAGTTGAATTATGATAAAAGCCGATTCACCACAAGGGCAATGATTCTACTTCCTTTTCTTCATCTGAGTAAACTGGTCCACCACAAGGGCAATGGCCCCGTCGCCCGTGACATTGCAAGCGGTGCCGAAAGAGTCCATGGCAATGTAAAGGGCAATCATCAATGCCTGCTCCTCCGAGCCGAAGCCGAGGATGCTTGACAACGGTGCCAACGCCGCCATGATGGCACCGCCCGGCACACCGGGTGCCGCCACCATCACGATTCCCAGCATCAAGATGAAGCCCATAAACACGGTAAAGCCGTGGGGGATGCCCTCCATGAGGCAAATGGTCAAGGCACACGCCGTAATCTTCATTGCCGAGCCCGACATGTGGATAGTGGCACAGAGGGGGACAGTGAACCCCGCAATCTCCTCCGACACGCCGTTCTTGATGGATTGCCTCAACGTCACGGGGATGGTCGCAGCCGACGAGGACGTGCCTAAAGCCGTGAGATAAGCGGGCAACATGTTCAACAAGAGCTTGAGGGGATTCCTCTTCACGATGCCTCCCGCTATGCAAAACTGGTATAATAATATAAATAGGTGGAGGACAAAGATGACACAGATGATTTGGATAAACACCAACATGATGCGGTAAGCCTGTCCCGTATAGGTCATTTGGAGGAAGATACCGAAGATGTAGAGCGGCAACAAGGGGATAATCGCCTTGGAAATGACCATGGTAATGGCTTGCCTAAACTCACTAAAGGCACCCTTCAGCGTCGTGAGGTTGGCGTATGCTATCGCCAACCCCATCATGAACGAGAGTACCAACCCACTCATTACGTCAATGATGGATGGTATCTGGATGGAGAAATATGGGGCTATCGTTATCGCCTCTTCCACCTTCACCATACGCGACGTTCCTTCCACCATCGCAGGAAAGAGCCAAGAGCCTGTTCCGTATGCAAGGATGCCGGACAAGATGGTGTCGAGATAGGCGATGGCAACCGTCATCAAGAGCAACCGCCCCGCCGCCCTGCCAATGTCGGCAATGGCAGGAGCGACCAATCCTATGATAATCAAGGGAATCATGAATCCCAGGAATTGGCTGAAGATGGCATTGAAAGTGGTGAACACCTTCACCCACGGCAAGGAAAGCACTTGACCGAAGACAATGCCCAAGATGATTGCCAAGACGATGCGTGGCAACAAGCCAACCCTTATTTTGGGACAGATAGCCATCAATTCAATATGCGTTCCGCCATCGCCTTGCCCAATGCCTCGCAAGCCGCCTTGCTCTCGGCGGAGAGTGCCTGTTTCATCTCCACGGGCTCACCGACAGGTTCGAAATGCAGACGGGTGTCATTCCATTCCTTGATCTTCTCCACCGCCTTGCTTGCCCAGCCGTAACTGCCAAACCATCCCAATAAGTGGTTCTTGATGTCCTTGCCCGCAATCTCGGACAATAGCACGTCCATCTCGTGGTAAAGACCCGTGTTGTATGTCGGCGCACCGACAATCAAGCCGTTGTAACGGAATATATCGCGCAAGATATAGGAGTGGTGGGTCTTGGAGACGTTGTACATCACGATGTCTTTCACACCCGCCTGTGAGGCGGCGCGGGCAATCACCTCCGCCATGCGCTCGGTGTTGCCGTACATCGTGCCATAGCAAATCACAAGTCCCGGCTCGGTCTCGTACTTGCTCATCTTGTCGTACATCCCGATCACCTTGTCAATATACTCGTGCCACACGGGACCGTGCGTGGCGCAGATGTAGTCGATTTTCGCGCCCGCCAGCTTCTTCAACGCGCCTTGTACGGGCACGCCGTACTTGCCCACGATGTTGGAATAGTAGCGCACCATCTCCAACCAGAACGTGTCGCAATTGATTTCATTGTCGATGATGCCGCCGTTCAATGCGCCAAAACAACCGAATGCGTCGCCCGAGAAGAGGATATTGTTCACCACGTCGAGCGTCACCATCGTCTCCGGCCAATGCACCATCGGCGTGAGGACGAAGTTGAGGGTGTGGTGTCCCAGCTCCAACGTGTCGCCGTTCTTCACCTCCAACAGCCCGTCGCCAATGCCGTAGAAGCCCTGCATCATGCCAAAGGTCTTCTTGTTGCCGATGATCTTGATGTTGGGATAATATTTCTTCACCAGGGCCAATGAGCCGCTGTGGTCGGGTTCCATGTGATTGATGACGAGATAGTCGATGGGTCGGTCGCCTATCACCTCGTGTATGTTCTCTAAATATTGGGTGAAGAAGTCCACCTCCACGGTGTCAATCAGGCACACCAAGTCATCATTGATGAGATAAGAGTTATAGGAAACGCCATTCGGCAATGGCCACAGCCCCTCAAAGAGGTTCTTGTTACGGTCGTTTACGCCAACATAGTAAACTTTGTTGAATATTTCTATCATCTTTAGGTATATTTTTAAAATTTCTTGCAAATATCCGAATTTTTATGCAATTATCCAAACTTTTGGATTAAAGAATGAAGATTGTTTGGCTGAGAACCGTTGGCGTTGGCCTTTGACCAATGGTCAAAGGTCTATGTTCGATGATACCAGATTGCAGACCAATGTGTGGTACTGGGAGTACCACGGTTTGGTACCGAGGCTACCAAAGCGTGGTAGGGAGGCTACCACGTTGTGGTACTCGCGACGGATGGGGCAGAATGGTGGCGCAGATGACATTTTTATCCCCCTTGCTTGATATTGTCGGGAAATTTATGTATATTTGCAAACGCAAGTGAACATGATGAAAAAGAAACGCAAATAATTATTTCATGAAAAAAGTATTATTCCTTACCGCCTGCGTCTTGGCGGCTTCCCTTCAAGCCCATGCCGCGCGGAGAAATTACAAGTATTACAAGAGCAGTAAAAGTTCCACGCCCGTGGTAACGCGCATTGCCGAGCCCACGTTTGAGGAATGGCACGACTTACAGGTGAATGAGTTGAACCGCTTTCCGATGCACACCACGTATTTCGCTTACGAGAGCGCGGAAAAGGCCCTCGCTAACGACATGTCCAAGTCGAGCAATTTCATCTCGTTGCACGGCGACTGGAAATTCAAATGGGTAGAGAACGCCGACCAGCGTCCCACCGACTTCTTCTCAGCCGACCTCAACGACTCGTCGTGGAAGACGATGAAGGTGCCGGGGATGTGGGAATTGAATGGATATGGCGACCCTGAGTATGTGAACGCCGGATTCGCCTGGCGCGGACATTTCGACCAAAAGCCGCCCGCCGTGCCGGTAAAGGACAACCACGTGGGGTCGTACCGCCGCACCATTACGCTCCCTGCCGATTGGGACGGCAAGCAGGTGATAGCACATTTCGGCTCCGTGACATCCAACATCTACCTCTATGTCAACGGGCAGTTTGTGGGATATACCGAGGATAGCAAGGTCGCCGCGGAGTTTGACGTGACCGACTTCGTGCATCCGGGCGAGAACCTCTTTGCCTTCCAGACCTTCCGCTGGTGCGATGGCTCATGGTGTGAGGACCAAGACTTCTGGCGTTTGTCGGGTGTTGCCCGCGACAGTTACCTCTTCGCCCGCGACAAGGAGACGGGCCTGACGGACATTCGCATCACGCCAGACTTAGAGAACAACTACCAAGACGGCATCCTCAACATTCATGCCACAGTGAAAGGCAACCCCATTATCGAATACAAACTCCTGAATGCCAATGGCGTGGAAATCATCAAGTCAAACGCAGACTTCCGCAAGCTGGCCGAAGGTGATGCTAAATTCACCATTCGCAACGTCAAGAAGTGGACGGCAGAGACGCCCTACCTCTTCACCCTCATTGCCACGGTGAAAGACCGTAAGGGCAACATCATCGAGGTGATACCGCAAAAAGTGGGATTCCGCAAGGTGGAAATCAAGGACTCACAATTCCTCGTCAACGGCCAGCCCGTGTATATCAAGGGAGCCGACCGCCACGAGATGGACCCCGACGGTGGCTATGTGGTGAGCCGCGAGCGCATGATCCAGGACATACAAATCATGAAACGCCTCAACATCAATGCCGTGCGTACGTGCCACTACCCCGACGACCCCGTGTGGTATGACCTATGCGACGAGTACGGACTCTATGTCACCGCCGAGGCAAACCAAGAAAGCCACGGCTTTGGCTATCATGATGACAGCGAGGCGAAGAAGGAACAATTCGCCAAGCAAATCCTTGAGCGCAACCAGCATAACGTAACTACCTATTTCAACCACCCCTCCATCGTGGTGTGGTCACTCGGTAACGAGACGGTCAACGGCCCCAACTTCGAGGCGGCATACGACTGGGTGAAGGCTGCCGACAAGAGCCGCCCATGCCAATGGGAGCAAGCAGGGCGCAATGGTAGGAACACCGACATCTTCTGCCCGATGTATTATCCCACATGGAGTTGCGAGAGCTATGCCACCGACCCCAACTTCACCAAGCCGCTCATCCAATGCGAGTACGACCATACGATGGGTAACTCGTCGGGTGTCATCAAGGACTATTGGGACTTGGTGCGCAAATATCCCAAGTTCCAAGGTGGTTACATCTGGGACTTCGTAGACCAAGCATTGCACCGCCATCCCGTCAAGCCCATGAGCTTGAAGATTACAGAGAAAACGCCTTATACCGAGCTCAACAAAATCGACTATACTTATGGCGGCGACTACAACAATTACGACCCCTCCGATAACAACTTTAACTGTAACGGAGTCATTGGTCCCGACCGCCAGCTCAACCCCCACGCCTATGAGATTGCCCATGAATACCAAAACATCTGGGCAACGGCTATCGACTTAAAGGCAGGAAAAATTCAGGTGTTGAACGAGTATTTCTTCCGCGACCTGAAGAATTACAAGCTCGTCTGGACATTGCTGGCTGACGGCAAGGCCATCCAAAACGGGGAGATTGCCGACTTGGACATCGCGCCCCAACAAACCGCCGTTTACACATTACCCTATAAGCTCGACGGCATAGCCGAGGCAGCAGAGGTGTTGCTCAACATCGACTTCAAGTTGAAGACCGCAGAGCCCTTGATGAATGTTGGACAAACAGTTGCCTACAACCAATTCGTCGTCGCCAACGGGAAGCATCATTGTTGCGACTTTGAGAATCCCGCCCAGGCGATTACGTCAAAAATCAAGTTGGAAAACAAAAAGAAATCCGATGAAATCATCGTCATGAGCGATAACATGAATATTCGTTTTGACAAGGCAACGGGATTGATTAAGAACTATACTGTTTTGGGCAATGAACTATTGGGCGAAGGCGGAACGGTAAGACCAAACTTCTGGCGCGCACCCACCGACAACGACATGGGTGCAGGCATCCATAAGAGCTATAAGGCATGGAAGAACCCCGAAATGAAACTAACCTCCTTAACAGCCACGAAAGACAAAAAGGCCAATACCGTGACCGTTAAGGCTGAATACGACATGCCAAGTGTAGAATCCAAACTGTCTCTCTCCTATGTGGTCACCGATGCTGGCGCCATTCACGTATTTGAGAAACTCACCCCCAGTGAGAACATGAAGGCAAAGGAGATGTTCCGCTTTGGCATGATAGTCGACCTGCCTTATAATATGGACAAGAGTGATTTCTATGGCCGTGGCCCTATCGAAAACTACTCTGACCGCAAACTCTCTCAAAACATCGGCATTTATCACCAAACAGCCGACGAACAATTCTTCCCATATATCCGTCCGCAAGAGACAGGAACGAAGAGCGACATCCGCTGGTGGGAACAGACCAATGGCAGCCGAGGGTTGAGAATACAAGCACACGAGCCTTTCGTGGCAAGTGCCTTGCACTACAATATCGCCGACCTCGACGATGGCGACGACAAAGAGCAACGCCACTCACCACAAGTGCCGAAGTCGAAATACACGGAATTATCGCTCGACCTTGAACAGACTGGCGTTGGCGGCATCAACAGCTGGAACCGCGATGCCCGCGCCTTGCCGCCCTACCGCGTCCTTTCAAGTGACAAGCTCTTCAAGTTCTGGCTCATACCCATCGTGAAATAGGAATATCAAATCTTTTATCAATAACAACCCATAAAATGAGAATGAAAGCCTTTGTATCGCTTGCTTTGGCGACGATGGCATTTGCCACGACGGCGAATGCGCAACACCAGTTTACCGTGAACACGAAACTCGGTGCGGAGATACAGCCCACCATGTACGGAATCTTTTTTGAGGACATCAACTTCGGTGCCGACGGTGGCTTGTATGCCGAGATGGTGGAAAACCGCTCGTTTGAGTTTCCCCAACGGCTGATGGGATGGAACACCTTTGGCAACGTCCAAGTGAACGATGCCAACCCCGCCTTCGACCGCAATCCCCACTATGTCACCTTGAGCGACCCCATGCACCATGAGAAACGCACGGGAATCGAGAACCATGGTTTCTTTGGCATGGGATTGAAAAAGGGCATGAATTATGATTTCTCTGTTTATGCCCGTACACGTGGCAATGCCAACGGCAAGATCCGCGTGGAACTGATTGACTCCGACAATGAGGTGTTAGCTCGCCAAAGCGTTGCCATCAATGGCAATGAATGGCAACGCTACACCGCTACCATCACCTCTCCCAAGACCGACGCTAAAGGGTTTCTTCGCGTGTATCTCGAAGGGCGGAATGCCGTTGACCTCGACCACGTAAGCCTCTTCCCTGCCGATGCTTGGAAAGGGCTATTGCGTGCCGACCTGGTAAAAGACCTGAAGGACTTGCACCCCGGCGTGTTCCGTTTCCCTGGCGGTTGCATCGTGGAGGGAACAGACCTTGCCTCACGCTACCAATGGAAGAACTCCGTTGGCCCCGCCGAGAATCGTCCATTAAACGAGAATCGTTGGAACTACACATTCCCACATCGCTTGTTCCCCAACTACTACCAGACATACGGACTTGGTTTCTATGAGTTCTTCCTGCTTTCAGAGGAGATTGGCGCACAGGCTCTCCCCATCCTCAATGTGGGTCTTTCTTGTCAATACCAAAACAGCGACAAGGATGCTGACCGTGTGCATGTGGCTGTTGACAACCTACAACCCTACATTGACGATGCACTCGACCTGATCGAGTTTGCCAATGGCGGTATAGACACCAAATGGGGCAAGTTACGTGCTGACATGGGGCATCCCGAACCTTTCAACCTCCAGCAGATTGGCGTTGGCAATGAGCAATGGGGACCGCTCTATCCCGAACGCTTGGAGAAATTCATGCAAGCCATCCGTGCCAAATATCCCAAGATGAAGATTGTTGGCTCGTCAGGTCCAAGCCCTGATGACAAGGATGGCAAGCAATTTACATACGGATGGGAACAGATGACGAAGCTGAAAGCCGACTTGGTGGACGAGCATTACTATCGTAACCAACAATGGTTCTTGGAGAATGTGACACGTTATGACAACTACAACCGCAAGGGACCAAAAGTATTCGCCGGCGAATATGCTTGCCATGTGACACAACCCGCCTTGCCCGTTCCCGAAGGAAAGAACATATTTGAAGGAGCACTCTATGAGGCAGCGGCCATGACAGGTTTTGAGCGCAACGCCGATATCGTACACATGGCGACATACGCTCCTCTGTTTGCCCATGAGGAAGGTTGGCAATGGCGTCCCGACCTCATCTGGATGGACAACCTCTCTACTGTTCGCACACCCAACTACTACGTGCAACAGATGTTTGCTTGCAATCCTGGTACCAACGTATTGTCGTTGACCGAGAACAAGAAGCCCGTGACAGGACAAGACGGACTTTGCGCCTCTGCTGTTTATGACAAGAACACGAAACAATATATTGTGAAGATTGTGAACATTGGCGAAAAGGCACAAGATGTCCAGATTACGTTCAAGGGAGCGAAAGCCCTGCCCGATGTCAGCAAGGTTCAACAGACTACCCTGCATAGCGACAACCCGATGGCTTGCAACACGATTAAAAATCCACAGGTCATCGTGCCCATGGAATCCACGCCATCCGTCTCTATCAACAAAAACACCGTTAAGCTGACCGTTCCAGCAAGGACTTTCTCCGTGTATAAGTTCTGATGGATAGATTCCATGCGATTCATTAGTTCCCTTGGGAAGATCCTTGGCAGGGTGGCATTGCCAATCCAATTGAACGCCTTGTTCTTTGTGTTCATGTACACATTAGGGATTATATGTGCATACGCCACCTTGCCTACGACCAAAGACGCGCATGTCTATGGGAACTTATATCTGGAATTGTTCTTGGACTTATATGTGGTCTGTACAATTCTTGCCCTCCTTCCCAAGAAGGTTCGTAAGTGGGTGAGGCTGTTGCTCTGTGTGGTGCTTTATGTGGTAGCAATCATCGATGTATATTGCTTCGTGAAATTTGACTCCACGCTTACGCCCACCATGCTGCTCTTAGTTGGTGAGACCAATTCACATGAGGCAAAGGAGTTTTTGCAAACCCATCTCACAACGGATGTGTTGTTGGGACCCGTGGGGTGGATAATCATAATCATGCTGGCACATGGATTATCATGGATTATCAAATCGAGAAATGATAGACATCCTATGATTCCTATGGCTTCTATGATATTCAATCCACTTCTTGGTTTTGCTTGCCTCTCCCTGCTCATCTGGAGCATCATCACCTCCGTCCACAACAAGGCGGCAACATGGCAATTGATGACAGGCAATAATATCGGCGAGGTGGAACATGCCCTTACTGCCAAGGACCATGCACAACTCTATACCCCCATCAGCCGATTGGCTTTCAGTATTTATGCCAATTCTTTGGCATCCAAGCAAATCAGCCAACTGATAGAGGCGATTGACAAAGTTCAAGTAGACAGTTGCTCCTTCCGCTCGCCTAACATCATCTTCATCATTGGCGAGAGCCTTGGTCCTCACCATTCCCAGCAGTATGGCTACATGATGCCCACCACGCCACGGCAAGTGGAACGCGAAAAGACGGGATACCTAACCAAATATTCCGATGTGGTGGCAACATGGAACTTGACGAGCTTTGTCTTCAAGAGCGTCTTTTCAATGCACGTTGTAGGACAAGCGGGGGAATGGTGCGACTATCCATTGTTCCCCGAATTGTTCCGCAAGGCTGGTTATCAAGTGACATTCCTCACCAACCAATTCCTCCCCAAGGCTAAAGAAGCGGTGTATGACTTCAGCGGCGGCTTCTTCCTCAATGACCCAAGATTGAGCCAAGCGCAGTTCGACCTGCGCAACGAACAAGTATTCCCCCTCGATGAAGGGTTGCTGACAGAATACGACAAGATGCGCCAAGCCCAACAAATCAATATATCGGATAGTTCCCGAAACCTGATTATCTTCCATCTGATGGGACAACATGTGGCTTATCAATTGCGATACCCCAAAAACCAAAAGCCTTTCAAGGCACAAGACTATCGCGAATTGCGCCCCGAACTGACAGGCAACAAGCGCAAGGTTTTGGCAGACTATGACAATGCCGTGCATTACAACGACTCCATCGTAGACCAAATCATGGCGCGGTTTGAGCATGAGGACGCCATCGTCATCTACATGCCCGACCATGGCGAGGAATGTTTTGAGGGCAAGCGGGGATTCATCTGCCGAAACCATGCCATGAAGATTGACTACGACATGGCACGGTTTGAGTTTGCCATCCCATTCTGGATCTGGTGCTCGCCCAAATATGCCGCCCGCCACCCAGAGGTGTTCCATCAAGTGGTGGAAGCCAAAGACCGACGGCTGATGACCGATGCCATTGCCCACACCTTATTATATTTAGCGGGTATCTGCTCGCCCGACTACCATGCTGAGTATGATGTCCTTTCACCTCAATACAACGAGAACCGCCCTCGTATCTTGAAAGGCACCGCTGATTATGACAGTCTGAAAATGAACGTTCAACATCCATAACATGTCCACACCCATCTTATCACGTGCCGAATGTAATGCCCTGCGGGGCTTGGCCATCATTGGCATCTTCCTCCATAACTACTGCCACTGGCTTGGTCCTATCGTGAAAGAAAACGAATACCAATATTTCCAAGACAGGGTTGACGCGATCAACCAAGCCTTGACGCATCCCGACTGGCTCCTGCCCATGCACCTATTGTCATTTTTCGGTCATTATGGTGTTCCCATCTTCCTCTTCCTCAGTGCTTATGGGTTGGTGTTGAAATATGAACATAAACCCGATGTGGCGGCCAGCATCAATTCTCCTACCGAGATCATTCAGATCCAATTGCGCAGGATTTGGGGTTTTATCCGTTACCATTACCTCAAGCTCTTCAAGATGATGATTGTGGGATTCGTGGCATTCACCATGGTTGATGCTATTACCCCTGGCAGACACCATTACCAAGTGATGGACATTGTATCGCAACTGCTGATGTTCAACAACATCTTGCCCAATCCCGATAAAATCATCTGGCCTGGACCGTATTGGTTCTTTGGATTGATGATGCAGTTCTACATCATCTACCGACTGTTCCTTTACCGCCGACATTGGGGTGTCACCGTCGCCTTCATCGCCGTCTGTGAACTCATCCTGTTGGCATGTGACCCCGAAGGGGATGCCCTCAATCGCTGGCATTACAATTTCATCGGGGGAATGTTACCCTTTGGCATGGGCTTACTCACCGCACGATATGGCGAGCCGTTCACCTATCGCCTTTGTGCCATCGTCGTGTTGCCAAGCATTTTCATGGTCTATTACTTCAGCAATGGATACCTCTATTGGACATTCGTTCCGTTGGCAGTGGTGTTTACCAGCATCTGCATCATCAAGCTAATAAATTTAAAGGAGTCCAAGGAGTATAGGAGTTCAAGGAGTTCAGACAATAGTCCTCTGACAAAAAAAACTAATGTCTGTACTCCAGAACTTCGTGAAACTCCAAAACTCCTCCTACAAAAAATCTTCCATTTCCTGCAATGGATGGGCAGCATCTCGGCGGCTCTCTTCGTATGCCACCCCATCACACGTAAGATATTCATACCCATTAGTCGAAAGGGCGACATGTACACAGGGCTATTGCTGTACATCATCACCTCCATCTGCCTCGCCTGGCTGTTCAACGAACTCATGAAACGCATCCCCAACCCTACACAAGACAAGGCATGAGCAGACCGTTCCCCGACATCCAACTGGCAACCATCAGTCGCTATCGTGGCGAATTGATGGGGTTGGCAATGCTCTTCATCATTCTGTTTCACGTATGGTTGTCACGAAATGACATGTTCTTTGGCTTGCGGCGGTGCGGCAACGTGGGTGTGGACATGTTCCTTTTCCTCAGTGGTGTCGGGTTATGGTTTTCATGGAGCAAACGACCATCATTGGCACAGTATTTCATCCGCCGCTATGTGCGAGTCTATCCAGCATGGCTCATTATCTCATGCCTCTATTATATTCCCCGCTTCCCCAAGGGCGGAAACATCGGAGACCTATTGGGAGACATCCTCATCAACTGGGACTTTTGGTTCAATTGTGAACTCCATTTCTGGTACATTCCCACCATCATGATGCTATACACCATCGCACCCCTTTACATGAAACTCATCGGGAAGTGTCCGACCTATCGTTGGTTGCCTGTGGTGGCAATCGTGTGGTGCGTAATGGTGGAACTGGTAACTCCCATCAATGGAACGGTGGGGCATCTGGAAATATTCTGGAGTCGCATACCCATCTTCTTCATTGGCATCAATATGGGGAAATGGGTCATGAATCGACAATCCCTTGACCGACAGGCATGGTGGATGGTCATACTTATCTTCTTGATGGCATTTGGCACATGTATCTATCTTGAGCAAATGAAACATGGGCAATTCCCATTGTTCATCGAGCGGATGCTGTACATCCCCCTCACCACGACAGGCATTCTCCTGCTCTGCCATCTTCTCAACCATGCCCCCAAAAGGCTTAACGCATTCCTTCGATTCATAGGAACAATCAGTTTGGAAATATACCTTATCCACGTGCATTTCGTCCTCGCATACATCCAGCCCTACCGATTGGGATATTGGCCAACGGTCATCCTCGTCACCATAGGCACCATTCCCTTGGCTTGGCTTCTGCACCGGGCATTGTCGCCATTGCAATCCTTAATCATCGACAAAACAAAAAACATATAGACATGAAAGCATTGTTCAAGCTGATACGTCCCAAGCAATGGATCAAGAACACGTTTGTCTTGATTCCCATCTTCTTCAGTGGCAACCTCTTTGACGGGCAGAAACTCACGGCGGGCATCATCACGTTCCTCGCCTATTGCTTTGCCGCCTCGTCCATCTATTGCTTCAACGACTTGGTAGACGTGGAGGCAGACCGCCGACACCCCGTCAAGTGCAAACGCCCCATCGCCTCAGGGGCTATTAGCGTATCTCAGGCATACATGCTGATGGCACTGATGTTCATCCTGTCGGCAATTTGTATTCTGTTCCTTACTGAGAACAGATGGCAAGTGGGTGCGGTCATCCTTTTCTATTGGCTGCTCAATCTCGCCTATTGCGCCGAGTTGAAAGACCACGCCATCATCGACGTATGCGTCATAGCATTCGGATTCGTGCTTAGGATATTGGCGGGAGGCATCGCCGCAAACATCACGTTGAGTAATTGGATTGTGCTAATGACCTTTCTCCTCACGCTCTTCCTCTCCTTTGCCAAGCGGCGCGACGACGTGATACGGATGCAAGAGACGGGCGAGGCACCGCGCAGGAACACCATCCGCTATAACTTCACCTTCATCAACCAAGCCATCACCATCACGGCATCTGTCACCTTGGTATGCTATGTGATGTACACGGTGTCGCCCGAAGTCAAAGCCCAATTCCACACCGACTATCTCTACCTCACCACCGTCTTCGTCTTGGTGGGACTCCTACGCTACATCCAATTGGCAGTGGTGGACAAGAAGAGCGGCGACCCCACCAAAGTCATCCTACGCGACCGATTCACCCAGCTCGTCGTATTGGCGTGGATCCTCTGCTTCTTGCTCATCATCTATTTCCTATAGGGATAACTCCATGGTATTGACACAAAACAATTCCATCACTTTCCCACGATCCTCTTGATGTCATTCAACTTGTTCAACGCCTCGATGGGTGTCAAGTTGTTGATGTCAAGACCAAGTATCTCGTCACGGATCTGGCAAAGCACGGGGTCATCCAATTGGAAGAAAGACAATTGGACCCCATCGCGGCTGTCGGCATCGGGAATGTTTTTCACAGATGACTGGCGCAAGCCTTTCCCATCATCCTTCCCTTCTAATTGGTGGAGGATGGTATTGGCGCGCTTGACGATGCTCTTCGGCATCCCCGCGATGTCAGCCACGTGTATGCCAAAGGAATGCTCGCTGCCGCCCCGTTCCAACTTACGGAGGAATATCACCTTGCCATCTGCCTCCTTCACGCTCACGTTATAGTTCTTGATGCGCGAGAATGACTTTTCCATCTCGTTGAGTTCATGGTAATGGGTGGCAAACAATGTCCGCGCACGAGCCTTGGGCTGCTCATGCAGATATTCCACGATTGCCCAGGCGATAGAAATGCCATCGTAGGTGGAGGTGCCCCTCCCTAACTCGTCAAACAACACCAACGAGCGAGGCGACACGTTGTTGAGGATATTCGCCGCCTCGGTCATCTCCACCATGAAGGTGGACTCGCCCAACGAGATGTTGTCGGAAGCTCCCACACGGGTGAAGATCTTGTCTACCAACCCTATTCTCGCACTCTCCGCAGGCACGAAGCAACCCACTTGCGCAAGCAGCACGATGAGTGCCGTCTGCCTTAACAAGGCACTCTTTCCCGCCATGTTAGGACCAGTGATGATGATGATTTGTTGTTTCTCAATGTCCAACGTGATGTCGTTGGGAATGTATCTATCGCCCAAAGGCAATTGCGTCTCAATCACGGGATGCCGCCCCTGCCGGATTTCCAGGTAGTCATCATCGGCAACGACGGGCCTCACATAATGATGCTCTTCGGCTGTCTTGGCAAACGAAAGCAAGCAGTCCATCTGCGCAATCACGTTGGCATTGATTTGGATTTGGGGGATGAACTCCTGCATCGCCACCACCAACTCATTGAATAGTCGCTCTTCCAATGACTGGATGCGCTCGTCGGCACCGAGGATCTTTTCCTCGTATTCCTTCAACTCTTGGGTAATATAACGCTCAGCTTGCGCAAGGGTTTGCTTACGCACCCATTCGGCGGGAACTTTGTCCTTGTAGGTGTTACGCACTTCCAAATAATAGCCGAAGACATTATTGTATCCCACCTTCAACGAGGCGATACCCGTCTGCTCGCTCTCGCGCTCCTGTATCTGCAAAAGGTAGTTGCGGCCATTGTTGGAGATATTGCGAAGCTCATCCAACTCGGCGTTGTAGCCATCGGCAATGACAGACCCCTTGCTCAATAAGATGGGCGGGTCGGGCTGGATCTCCCGTTGGATGCGGTCGCAGAGGCTCTCACAGAGGTTCAATTGCTCCCCTACCCTTTTCAATGTGTCGTTGTCGGCATAGAGACAGGCGGTCTTGATGGGGACGATGGCTTGCAAGGCGAGTTTCAACTGCACCACCTCACGGGGAGACACCCTGCCCACCGCCACCTTGGAGATGATACGCTCCAGGTCGCCAATGCGGTGCAAATGGTCGTCGATGCACTGCCTGAAATCGGGTTCGCGGAAGAAATAGTCTACCACGTCCAATCGTTGGTTGATTGGTTTCTCGTCTTTCAACGGGAACAAGAGCCACCGTCTCAACAACCTACCACCCATGGGGGTGACGGTGCGGTCGATGACTTGCAACAGCGACGAGCCATCCTCCTGCATGGGTTGCAGCAGTTCCAACGAGCGGATGGTGAACTTGTCGAGCCTCACATACCGCTCCTCCTCTATCCGAGCCAACGCCGTGATATGGCCAATGTGGATGTGTTGCGTCAGTTCGAGGTATTGTAAGATGGCACCAGCGGCAATCACGCCATTGCGCAGATGGTCTACGCCAAAGCCTTTCAACGACTTCGTGCCGAAATGTTTGAGCAGTTTCTGCCGCGCACTCTGCTCGGTAAACACCCAGTCATCGAGTTCAAAGACACAATAGCGGTTGGTGAAATATTGTTCAAACTGATGTTTCTTGCTACGGTCATACAACACTTCCTTGGGCTGGAAGTTGCCCAAGAGCTTATCGACGTAGTCGTAAGAGCCCTCGCCCGTGAGAAACTCGCCCGTGGAAATGTCCAAAAACGACACGCCACAGGCCGTCTTGCCAAAATGCACGGCAGCGAGAAAGTTGTTTTCCTTGTAGTTCAGCACATTGTCATTGAGGGCAACACCCGGCGTGACCAATTCCGTGATGCCCCGCTTGACAAGCTTCTTCGTCAGCTTGGGGTCTTCCAACTGGTCGCAGATTGCCACCCGCTTGCCCGCACGGATGAGCTTGGGCAGATAGGTGTCAAGGGCATGATGGGGAAATCCCGCCATCTCGTCGCCTTTCACCCCCGCACCATTGTTGCGCTTTGTCAAGGTAATGCCGAGGATGGCAGCCGCCGTGACGGCATCCTCGCAATAGGTCTCGTAAAAGTCACCGCAGCGAAACAGCAGTATCGCATCGGGATGCTTCTCCTTCAACGAGAAAAACTGCCGCATCATCGGTGTCAACTCTTTCCCTTTCAATGTGTTCTCTTATTAGAAATGTCCTAAAGTTACTGTTGTAAGTTTGGCACAAAAATACAAAAAACCATTTTAGTAACAAAACTTTAGTATAAACATTTTTGCTAATCCATGCCTTAGAATGTTCGTTTGCGACACCCAAACCACCCCCCAAAACTAATCATAACTGCCTAAAAATCATACGTAAGTACTTGGCAAAGGACTTGTTTATGCCTGAAAAAGCTACCCTAAACATTTTGTTTCCGATACAAAAACAATTTGTTTAAGCATGATAAACAAATTGTTTTCGATACGTAAACAACCGGCCGAAAGGGAATATGATACCTTTCATAAAGCATCATCTATTACAAAAGGAATACAAATAGTTCCTCCATAAGTAAAAGATGATGATTCTGCGTTTTAACAACAACTTTTGCCTTGATTGTCATAATACATATACATAGATGAATAACTGGCGATTTTGAAGTTTCTTGTTTTTGACGACCAAATAATAAAAGATGATAAGAATATGACTTTCAACGCATTTTACTGGAGATTGTATCACTATATGGTACATGCCGAACTTACCTTTGCGCCAGATAACCAAACCAACCGACAACTTATGGAAACATATTTCGTAAAAGTAACCATCATCGACATGGTCAAAAGCTATGAAGAGGCATTATACCTATCGAAGAGGAATTACATCTTCCTCAAAATGGCGTTGGAACACAACTACAAAATTGTAAGCGCAGCCAAGCGGACAAACATCGAAAAATATACGTCGGAGGTATACAGCGAGGAAAACAACTATGAGGGTACACAAGGCGAGGGATGTGTGCTGACACAGGAAATCGACATGACAATCCGTTGCTCAACGCATCATCTCACCGCCTTGGAAGGCCAAGTAAGGCTATGCATCAAAGGGGCAAGCGTAAAATATCGCCGCAAGCTATGAAGGCAAAGGACATCTCTACAAACCGGAAAGCATTGAGGAAAAAACTGACGCTTGGACTATGTACACCAGTTCTCATGTGAGTCGGCAAACTTCATGGCATCATAGATGTAGCCTTGATGCGGTCGTCTGTATCTGACAACGCAGTTAAGCCTTTCGTCAAGGATTATCGTATGGTGATTGCCGACGAGTGTCACCATGTTTCTGCTATAAACCTTGAGCAGATACTGAAAACCCTCAATGCACGTGCAAAGATACAAAGCCTATCTTTCGAGCGTTTGCATGGTACCTCGCTTTACTCCATTCTGACCCGTTAGTGGCGACCTTTCGATTACGAAAGATGTACAAAGAGCAAAGTTTTCAAAACATAGTTCTGAGGTTTGGGGAACATCAGATTCTTCATGTACAGACTATCTGCGATCCATGCTTACCCCCACTAATTATCGACTGAACCATAAAATGTTTACGCAGACATGAAAAAAGCACTTGCGAGAAACTCGTAAGTGCTTGATTTTCAGTGTGGACCAGGTAGGGCTTGAACCTACGACCTCCAGATTATGAGCCGCAAATAACGATTTTTATGATACTCTATGACATGTAACTATATTGATTTTCAAAAACTTATACTTTTGTGATTTTCACAGAATCTTATAAAAATACCCCTAACTGAAATAAAATGTTTACGCATTGTTTACGCAGACATGATTTTTGCCTATTTGTCCACATTTATAAAACCCACAGACTACTTGTTTTTACTTATTTATTCGTGGAATAATAACCAAATCTTTGTTTTATTTGCTCTGTTTACGCATTGTTTACGCGATGTTTACGCATTGTTTACGCAAAATTCGAGAATAAACAACTGTATATCAATGTATTTCAATGGTTGTTTACATTTGCATTTACTCTTTCGAAGGCACTTTTGTTGAAAAAAAGCATTTTTGAGATAAAACCTTCAGACTATTCATTGGTAAGGTCTCGCAAAAGCATCCAGACTACTCTTTGTTTACGCAAGATTTTCCACAATGTGATTTTTGTGGTATTGGGTGAAGATTTTTCAACTTGACTTATACATTCTGGATGCTCGTTTTCGTTGACGTCTTGACTTGATTGAATGTACGAGTTCATAGTATTCGCTCGGACTCAGTTGTTCTTCTTCCACCAAAGGCTGAAGCACGTCAAGTTTTCCCAAGGTACGCAGTACTCTTAATAGAGAATCAAACGAACCGATTTCCCCCCTTCTCTATTTTCTTCAAAGAAGAAAGAGACACTCCAGCAGCATCTGCAAGACTCTGCTGGGTGATATTCTGTCTCAGCCAGACAGCTTTCAAGTTACCACCGATTCCATTAAAGATGATGGTATCGGCAAGCATGTAAATGTTATCCATAATAGTTTATTATTGAACTTTTGTGCTGCAAATATACGAATAATAGTTTGATAATAAACTGTTATATTGAAACGCAAATGTATAGCTTCAAGAAGTAAAAACTCACGCAATTATTTTTGCGTGAGTAATGTTATTCCTTACTTTTTTCTTGTAAGAATAAACCGATAGATTCATGCTTCTATAATATTGCCTTTGTTTGTTATCAGGAAGGCCCTGCGACAATCTAAGCATGCATATTGCTCTGTGATGACAGGTTCCGATTCCTGTTGGGTATGCCCAAAGACTTGATAGACATTGGGCAATCGCTCTCTCATGTATTGATGGTCCGTTTCATCTGTCCACACTGGTGAGGGATATCGAGCATAGCCCCAGCGCGATGCAGACACATCCATCAGGCCATTGAAAACAAAATCATAAAGCTTCTCTTCTGTCATCAATTTGTCATTGAGAGATTTGCAGATGTCATGCACATCATTCGGGTTGACTTCTGGCATTCTATACCTTAACCAATTGATATCTACACCGGCATGAGTGAAGAGGAAATCTTTCCCTGCGGTTCTTATCGTCATCGCCAGTTTGAACAAAGACAAGTTCTCAATAAAGACTTGATGAATCTCTTCATAACGTTCTTTGTCTTTACGGCTGTTGTTCATGTCCTTGTCAAAATAATGGATGTCGTGATTACCCAAAAGCAGAGTAACCCTTTCCATGTTGGCTTTCTTGAAATCCAGGATTTCCTTGAAATTCGCAAGAGCCTCACTTGGCAGGATTTCCTCATAATATGTATATGGATCCAGATAGTCTCCAAGGAAAATCACAGGCAAGTCAGGATACTTCTTTGTGGCCGATATCCAGAACAAACGCCCATGTATGTCTGGTATAATCAACAATATCGGTTTGTTATATTTTTGTTTCATGCTCTTAACTTTTTATAGTTCAACGTACTTCCCTGCATCAAAGCCGTTTGAAAGATGCTCATCTTGGAAGACATACCCCATCTGGTTGCTGACGATTTTCGTCTTGTCAATGGTAGCATCTATATTGGTATGGGAATGACCATATATCCATACATCAATACGGCTGTTGACTATTAAATCGCCCAACTCTGTAGCGAAGGCACTATTGATGAGCGAATCCAGATGCTGTGGTGCCACCACCTGTCGTGTAGGCAAGTGATGGGTAACCACAACAATCTTC
>JAFRRN010000061.1 GCA_017428055.1 Prevotella sp. | reverse complement strand
TGGTCGTGGGGTGGGGCGCATACGATGTTTTTATTGCCCCCCTTGATGATAAGCAGATGTCGGTATTGGATGCCGGCGATGAAACGCACCCTGTCATTGCCCAAGTGTTCGTTCAAATAGTCAATGAGCAGGCGGGCTTCTTCCGTCTGGAGGTTGCCGCCATTGTGGGTGATGATCTTTCCGTCCTTCATGGAGATGATATTGCAACGCAGGGCGAGGTCGTCGGAAGCCATCTCATAGCCGATGGATGCCGCCTCAAGTGGCCCGCGACCCTCGTACACTTGGTTGAGGTCATAGCCGAGAATGGCGGTGTTTGCCACTTCCGACCCTGGCGGAAACCCCTCTGGCACGGTTATCAAGCGTCCGCAACGACCATCTTTTGCCAATCGATCCATATAGGGAGTATGGGCATATTGCAACGGTGTCTTGCCCCCCAACCGCTCAACTGGGTGGTCTGCCATCCCGTCTCCTAATATAATAATGTGTTTCATGGGCAAATGGTTAGATGTTCGCTATTGACATGATATTGGCAAACACGCCCGCTGCCGTGACGCTTGCCCCTGCGCCATAGCCCTGGATGAGCATTGGGAACTCCTTGTAACGCTCGGTGGTGAGCATCACGATGTTGTTGCTCCCTTGGAGGTTATAGAAAGGATGCCCCATCTCTATCTCTTGCAGGGCAACGCTGGTCTTGCCATTCTCCATCTTGGCGACAAAACGCCAGCGTTTATGGTCGGCATTCAACTTCTCCAAGCGTTGGTTGAAGTCAGCATCCAATTGGGGGAGGTTCTTCCAGAAGTCGTCCAACGAGCCTTTGAAATAGGAGTCAGGCACAAATAGGTGCTTCTCCACGTCGGCTTGCTCCACTTGATAGCCCGCCTCGCGGGTCAGGATAACGAGCTTACGGATGACATCCGTGCCACTGAGGTCGATGCGTGGGTCTGGCTCGCTATACCCTTCCTCTTTCGCCATGCGGACGGCAGCGGAGAATGGGGTAGTGGAGGAGAGAACGTTGAAGATGAAATTGAGGGTGCCACTCAATACCGCCTCAATCTTCAGAATCTTATCACCCGAATTGCGAAGGTCGTTGATCGTGCCGATGATGGGCAGTCCGGCACCCACGTTTGTCTCGAAACGGAATTTTACGCCACGTTGGAGAGCCGTCTGCTTGAGCTTCAAATATTCGTCGTATGCGGAGGACGCGGCTATCTTGTTGGCGGCAATCACGCTGATGTTATGTTCGAGGAATGTCTGGTACAATGCGGAAATCTCCTTGCTGGCGGTGCAGTCCACGAAGACGCTGTTAAAGATGTTCATGCTAATGATGGTGTTGCGCAACTTCTCCACATCGCATGTTGACTTTTCAAGCTCTTCACGATAGTTGTCGAGGTTGATGCCGTCGCGTGAGAAAATGCCATGATGTGACGTGGCGATGCCCACGACATTCAGCTTGAGGCGACTGTGTTGCTTCAGCTCTTCGTATTGGGAGCGGATTTGCTCCACCAACTTGCTGCCGACGGTGCCGACTCCGCAAATGAAAAGGTTGAGTACCTTGTACTCGGAAAGGAAGAAGGAGTCATGCAAGACATTAAGTGACTTACGGAGAAACCGCCCATCCACCACGAAAGAGATATTCGTCTCCGACGCTCCTTGCGCACAGGCGATGACGCTGATACCGCTGCGCCCCAACGTGCCAAACAACTTACCGGCAATGCCGGGCGTGTGTTTCATGTTCTCACCCACGATGGCAATTGTGGCAAGACCGCTCTCTGCCATCATCGGGAACATGGCTCCCGTCTCTATCTCCTTGGCAAACTCCCCGTTAAGCACCTTGATGGCCTCATCGGCATCTTCATCCCTCACGCCAATGGAGGTCGAGTTCTCAGACGATGCTTGTGACACAAGGAACACGGAGATGCCATTATCTGCCAGTTTGGTGAATATTCGACGGTTCACACCAATCACACCCACCATCGAAAGACCCGTCACGGTGATCAGCGTTGTACCGCTGATACTGGAGATTCCCTTGATGGGCTTGCGGTCGTTGTCTATCTTGTCTTTGATGATTGTCCCCGTTCCCTCAGGGTTAAAGGTGTTTTTCACCATGATGGGGATGTTCTTGACGCAGACAGGGTAGATGGTAGGGGGATAAATCACCTTCGCGCCGAAGTTGCAAAGCTCCATCGCCTCTACATAACTCAACTCATTGATGGTGTATGCAGTCTTGATGATGCGGGGGTCGGCGGTCATGAAACCGTCCACATCCGTCCAGATCTCCAGGATGTCCGCGTCCAATGCGGCGGCTATAATGGCGGCTGTGTAGTCACTTCCGCCACGACCAAGGTTTGTTGTCTCATTCGTATCGCGGTCCCTGCTGATAAAGCCTGGGACGACAGAAATGTTTGGCAACTCTGCGAATGCCTCCCTGACAAGTTGGTAGGTGAGTTCGCTATCAAGCGTATTCTTGCCATTCTTGCGCTCCGTACGGATGAAGTCGCGGGCGTTCTTACGAACAGCACCATCAATCAATGCCGTTACGATATACGAACTCAATCGCTCGCCATAACTCACGATGGTATCCATCGTCTTCTGGCTCAAGTCATGTATTAGGAAGACACCATAGAAAATGCTATGCAACTGGTCAAACAACATGTCAATCGTTGACAACAATTCATTTTTCTTGCTGTCTTTGATTACCTCGTCTACCATCTCATGATGGCGTTTGACCATGCTTTCAAATTCGTTTTTCCATGATTCGTCGCCTTGCCGTGCCAATTCCGATGTAGATAGTAGTTTGTCCGTGATTCCGCCCAAGGCACTTACAACGACGATGATGCTTTGCTTGCTCGCGGCTTCTTCAACAATTCTCTTTAAGTTCAATATGCTTTGAACCGAGCCAACAGAAGTACCGCCAAATTTTAAAACTTTCATTTATAAAACTAATGTTATTCCTTTATCTTATCCTATAACGCCCTCTAACATGATTCATTCAATAGGGGGCTTTCTTTTATTTCGCTGCAAAATTACTACTTTTTTATCGTTTTTCATCCTTACAACCCTTATTTTTGGTAATAATTGATTTTACAAACCATAATTTATCATAATACATATTATGTGAATGTTGTGCGTTTTATGTTTATATTTGTGACATCTTTTCTAATTCATTTATCATAAATAAAAAATATGGCACATTTAGTTAAAACTATTGTCATTGGCATTCATAACTCCAAGTCCGATGAAAAGTGCTTGGATGTTATCATTAAGATGAATGCTAATACCGTTGCATCTTTTGTTTGTCCTGTGGATTGTGTTGGTAAGATTATCGAGTTGAATTTGTAATTAAATCTATATAAATTATGAAGAAGTCTGTTCTAATAATAGTAATCATTTGTTTTGTGTTGGCATTGTCCGTATGGCTTGGCTACTTGTCTGCGGACATTGCCTTTAGCCTTGGTATGAAGTCAAATTGAGTTATATGTGTATAGATAAGCATTATATATATAACAAGTATATTGGTTATCGTATTTTAGTCAATTGCGGTCGTTGTCCTGCCTGTTTGCAGGAAAAGGCACAGCGGCGCGCGGCTATGTTGCGCCGATGTGCCCAGTCTAATCAAATATGTTTATTCGTGACTTTGACATATAAAAATGATTTTATTCCGTATATATATAAGTCCGATGATGTTGTTTTCCTTTATGACAAGGATGGAAAATTACGCGCCAACATCCCTGTATGGCGTGATAAGTCTTATCGACTTGTATATAACCGCCATTCCGATAGCTATCACGACAAGATAACCGATGAGCGTCTCTTTCTTGGTTATCAGCCTATAAACGATATCGACTATTCTGACGATTTCTATAACCGTATTTCCACGTATGATATAACGTTAAAAACGCGTATGCCTTGGACTACGTTTATGGATTTGCCAAGGCAGATGACTTCATCTCCCCGTGTCTTGCAAGCCATCAACGATAAGGAGTATCGTGTCGGTAAGTTGCAGTACGTACAAGATAAATACTGCAACGAATCATTTTATAAGGTTGGCGTTGTTCATCACAAGGACTTTGCAGATTTCATGAAACGTTTACATATTAACTTATTTAGGATAGGATATCATGGAAAGATTAGTTACTTTCAGTGTTCCGAGTATGGACCCGTCACGCACCGTCCGCATTTTCACGCCCTCATTTGGTGTGACGCGTCCTCTCACGAGCTGGTTAAAGATGCCATTGTTAAGAGTTGGCCGTATGCAAATAGTGATTTTACGCGGCGATATTGTCAAGTCGCGAAAGCAGCATCTGCTTATGTTGCATCGTATGTCAATAGCAATACGTGTCTACCGGCTCTTTTTAGAGAGAAGTCGTTTGCTCCAAGGCACAGCCATTCGAAATTGCTTGGATTTAACTTTGGAGAGTTCCAAGAGGAAGTTTTCTTTGAAAACGTCAGACGAGGAGTATTCACGTTTAATCAGAGACGAGTTAGACATGATGGAACAGTGGATGACAGTCCCATTCCTTATCCCCAATATGTTGTCCATCACTACCTTCCTAAGTGTTCGGGATTTAGTCGGCTGTCTCGAAATGAGGTTGGAGTTTATTTTGAGCGACCTGAGTCTTTCAAAGAGGAGTACGAAATGAATCTCTTCGGTTTGCGTGACCGCTTTTCCGTGTTCATGGAGCATAACACGATGGATGGTTTTCTCGCTCCCTTTAGACGCGCTAAAAAGTATTTCAAGTATTTCAATGACGATGGTTTTGCTTTTGGCTTATTTCTTTATGATACTTATGTTGCTATGGCTTCGCAACGATTGAGGTCTGCTCATGAGTTGGTTTCATTGCCTTCCGACTATTTCAATGGCTTTTATGACAATATTGTCGATTACTATAAGGGCGATGTTCTTTCGCCTTTCCTTGACGATTGTATGGCTGAATGCAATTCTTTCAGCCATGACCCTAACATGTTTGCCGACAATTTGCGCAAACATTCCTATTATTCGGATTTGTTCTATCAATACGACAAGTCACGAAAGCTAAACGATTTAGTTCTTTCGGAGGTTAACTCCGAGTATTATTAACTTAATTTCTTTATTATGTCTAGTATTCACAAGATGCAAGAGCCTCGTGCGAATCTCTCGTACAATGGCTTTGACCTTTCGCATCAGCTGAAGTTCACTTCCTCTGTTGGCCAGCTGTTGCCAGTGTATTATGATTTCCTTTCGCCTGGCGAGAGTGTCAAGATTAAGCCCGAGATGTTCTCGCGTTTGCAGGACATGACCTCTCCCGCTTTTACGCGCCTTACTGAGCATGTTGATTTTTTCTTCGTTCCCATGAACCAGTTGTTCACGCCCTTTGAGAACCTTTTCTACGGCGTTGACGATTTCAACTCTGACTTTTTTAATGATGTATCCGGTAAAGATTCAATGAGCCATTACCCCATGGTCCAGCTTTCATTATTGATGGAAGCTCTTGGGCAATATGGTAATTTTGATGTATTTGGCTGTGATGCTCATGGCTCTGCTACCCGTCTATTTGACTTGCTCGGTTATGGTTCGGAGACACTTCCGAAGCTTGTATCATCCACTTTCAACTTTTCTATTAACCCTACATTGTTGCAGGCGTATCAGAAAATCTATTATGATTTCTACCGTCTTTCCGACCGTGAGGAGAATATTGTATCCGCATACAATATTGATAGGTATTGCGGTCAGGATTATATCACAGATAAGCAGCGTATCGCTCGTATGTGCCAACTGCATTACCGTCCATGGAAAAAGGACTTTTACACCAATAACCATATTACGCCTTTGGTACAGAGTACGTCTATTGGTTTTCTTGCTGGTATTGAGTTGAATGATGTTTCTAATTGGTTAACAGACTATTTGGTTTCTGCTCGTAAGTTTGATGGTCAGTTAAGTAATGCCAATGATAGTTCATCTGTTGCTTATACTAATGTTGGACTTGCGGGATCTACCTCTACTGACACAAATCGATCTGTTAATACTGCCACGTTCCGTTCCATGTTCGCCTTGGAGAAGCTCTTGGAGATTACGCGCCGTGCTGGTAAGCAGATTGACAAGCAGCAGCTTGCCCATTTTGGTGTTCCTATGCCTACTGGCATTAGTGGCAAGGTACGTTACCTTGGCAGTAACCATGGTGTCATCCAGGTGCAGGATGTTGTTGCCACTACCGCTGGCACTCGTCCTGACGATACCGTTCAGACGCTTGGCCAAGTTGGTGGACGCGGTGTTGGTTATATGGATTCCCGTCAGATTAGTTATAAGGCTGACTGCCATGGCATTATTATGGGTATATATTCATGTGTTCCCGAGAGTGATTATTCCTCTGTTGGTATTGATAAGATTAACACTTACTCTCTACCTGTTGATTATCCTCGTCCAGAGTTTGACCGTCTAGGAATGCAACCCTTGTTTGCCTACCAAGGTGACTTCACTCAGGATGCCGTGTTGAATTCCACCATCCTTGGATGGCAGTACCGTTATATGGAGTTGAAGTGTAAGCATGACCGCATCAGCGGCGGCTTGCTCACCAACTGGAAGAACTGGTGTACGCAGCGTGTTGTCCGTAATAATAACTTGCCGACGTATCTCATTAATCCCAATATGCTTGATAGTATCATGCTCGTCAAGTACCTTGGTTCCTCTGCCGATGAGGATGAGGATGGTCTTACCTACAATTCGGAGAATCCTTGGCAGACTGACCCCCTTATCCATACCGTCCACTTCGTTAGCCATAAAGTTTCCAACATGTCCACGTATGGACTTAATGCCCATTAGTCATGAAAAAGAGTTATATTGTAAAGAGATTGCCTTGTTATGATGATTCTGTCCTCTCCCAGCCACGGGAGACCATGCCGTATGATACAACCACCTTGGAGAGTGCCAATGATGACTTGGAGCGTGTTATTTTCGCTCCAAGTCCGTTGTCGGGTTTCCCCTCTAATGGCTTGCAAGTCCTTGTTGATAAGAAAGCGTCGCAAGAGATTAAGGAGTATGTTCAGAAGTATCTCTCCGAAGTTCCCCAGTCCTCTTCCCCCCAGTCCATTGAGGAGGGTTTCGCAACCATCGTTTCCCGTTACTCCCAGTACGGTAGCGAGTTGGATTCTGTTAAGCTGCAGTTAGTAAACCAAGTAGGAATTGGAGATGGTTCGAAGAAGTAGTTTCAATGGTTTGACGGTAGGCTTGCCCTACCGTCCTGCCTTTAAGTGTCAAACTCCTTGGAGTGCTATTGCCGAAGGTGCTAATGGTGTGTTAAGTTTCATTGGTGGTTTCCTTAACCGTTCCAATGCTAATAAGATTAACCAGCAGAATATAGCCATGCAGCGTGAGACGAACGAGTTGAACAGGCAGATGCACCAGCAGGACTTGGACTTCGCCCGTGAGACTAACGCGTTTAACAGCGCCGAGGCGCAAAAGGCTCGTGAGTGGAACTCCGCCGCTCAGCAGATGCAACGGCTTCAGTCTGCCGGCATTAACCCATTTGCAGCCGCCCAGCAGGTTAGCGGCTCGCAAGCGACCAACATGAGCGCGTCAGGAGTTTCCACT
Source organism: Prevotella sp. (assembly GCA_017428055.1). Lineage (GTDB taxonomy): Bacteria > Bacteroidota > Bacteroidia > Bacteroidales > Bacteroidaceae > Prevotella. The sequence continues at coordinate 9,372 of JAFRRN010000061.1, read as the reverse complement.
CCCTCTCCCGTTCCTGCCGTTGCCCCTCATGCCGATATGTCTGCCGCTGATATTGGCACGAGGAGTTTCATTGGTTTGTTCTCTTCCCTTGCAGCTGGTATGAAATCCATTGCGGATGCCCGTAAGGCAGGAGTGGAAGCTAAACAGCTTATTGGCTTTTATAATGACCAGTTGCGCCGGTTACGTGCTGAAGCAAATGTCGCCGAACATCAAGATGGACTTACTGCCCTTGACTTGAAGTTTAAGAACGAACGCATCGCGTTGGAGTTTAAGGTCTTGGATGGTCAAGCTTATAAGGCGTATGCCGATGCCTATAAGGCTAAAGAGGAAGGTGACACCATGACTTATGAACGCAAGTTAAAAGAAGCACAGACTGAAAAGGAGAATGCCTTAAAGCTTTTGACTTATGAGCAAATAAGACTTTATGATCCTTACATGAATGCGCAGATAGGTGAGTTGAAATCACGTACTTATAAGCAGAATGCCGAGGGCAAGACCGAGGATGCTTTGCGTGGACTTCGTGCGGATAATATTCAAGCCGATACTGCAAAGAAGAAACAGGAAACGGAGAATGAGTTCTTTGTTACCGCACTTAATTCTTTGAAGTTTAAGGATGAATCTGCTTATCAGGAATGGCTTGGCAAAACCACGGATGTTCCCATGTCAGATGGTTCTCTTAAATCTGTTAAGAATAGGGACATCATTTATGATAACCGTATTTTTAAGGAGATTGCGGACGTTGAGAAATCTAGGACACTCAATTCAAAGCAAGAAAAGGAGATTGAACGGTTGAAAGAGGATATTGAACATCTTCGCAAGGAGAATGATGCATATTGGTGGAATATGGTTTTAGGACATATTGAACGCTTAGGTGAATCCGGCGTTCGCATAGCCATAGCTTTAGGTTTAATCAAGAAGTAGCCACAGACGTTTCCAAAAAGTTCTTTCCTCTTCGTCCATTTCTTTGTTTTGTTTCTTTAGGTCTTTTTTTCTCTTTAGAAGAAGTGCCATGAAATAGAAGTCATCCATAATTATTTGTTTGTTAAGTCCATCTGCCATCATGACGGATGGACTTTTCGTTTGTACTCATTGAAGTGTGCTGTAAATACGTGAAAAATCAGTCCGTGGGGTTTATCCCCCGGTCGTTTTTCATCGTCATCCAGTTAGGTACAACGGACGCAAGTCCCCCTATCAACAGCTTGTCTTTAGACATCCGTCTGGAAGTATGGAAGACGGAATTGATTTTTTACACTCTTCTCTGAATGCCGCAAGAGCATTCAGTGTGTAAAAAATTCGCCGGTTAGGCAATTGCCCGTTAGGGCAAAGGCACAATACCGTTAGGCAACATGACTTTAGATTATGTGTTAGTGTGTGCCTTTTACGTATAGTGTGTTTTGGTTTTATGTGACTTTAGATTTCTTCCTGCCGCCTCAATTTATATTGGCGGTCGTGTATTCTTGACCTTTTACCGAAAAACGACACACCCAAAAATTAGGTGTGTTAGTTCGTTTTCAGAAATCCATGCCTTTAAAGGTAACTCATCTTTTTTGCCCCCTTCGACTCGCCGCCTCCGCTTGTTTCGCGGTGCTTGCAACCCGAATTTTTGAACAGGCGATAGCCGTCAAAAATGAGGGTAGCGAAACCGAAAGCGGAGACGGGGGGGCAAAAAAGATTATTCCCAAGGGTTATCGAGGATGTGGAGCTATAGCGACGAACCTTTTGCTTGTTGTGTTTGTTTATCATAAGATAATTTGTTAAATATCTATAAATCTTAATACATATTATGTGAAAAACATCCCAAATTACCTTCTGATACATCAAACGGGCTTGGTAAAGGTTAAAGAAAGAATATGAATTTGGTTATTATGAAAAATATGGATAATTTTGCAGACGTAATCGGAAAGAGTGATTGACTTGGCAGAAAAAGAAGGAAAGGATAATTTGTATCATCATGAATTTGTTGCGGATGGTCCTACCGCAGCCCGTCAGCGATACGTGGTGCTTTATTGCTACATGTCTCATTTTCTGTCCTGTGGCACTCGATGCCGTCACCGAGTTTGGCGGCGTGGATTTCGCCCGTCCCTTTTACGATGCCTGGTGGAGACAAGCAACTGCGAATGGCATCAACGAAGAGAACTTTGCCTCATGGCTTCGCAATGCCGAATCCTATCCCGAGATGTTCGCCTTCCTCGTCCAAGGGGCTTACGAGCGGATATGGGAATTTGTCTCCGGGCATCGTCTGCCCAAGGTGTTGGGACTGTTCATCATCTCTGGGGGCTTACCGTCCACTCCCTGCTCTATGCCCTGAGTGTCATTCCTATGGCATTCTGCTACATCATAGCCTGTTGCCTTGCCTACCAACGATGTCAACGAGCGAAGGCTTTTCAGCTGTTCGCCACCACGGGTCGCATGGCTCTCACCAATTACCTCTGCCAGTCGTTCATTGGCGTGTTCCTCTTTTACGGCATCGGCCTTGGCCTCGGCACCTCGTTGGGGCTTGTCCAGATTGAGGTGGTTGCCGTCGCCGTCTTCCTTTTCCAGATGATCACCAGCCATCTTTGGTTAAGACATTTCCGCTTTGCTCCCTTTGAATGGCTTTGGCGAATGCTCACCTACGGGCATTTTTACCCACTTCGCAAGAATAAAAACGTTGAATAAACCATACTCTTATCAATATGAAACGAATCATTACAAGCATGTCCGCCTTGTTCGTCGCCATCAACATGATGGCACAAGTGCCACAGGAATTGCAAGTGAAAGAACTGGTGCTGGGCAACGGCATGACCGTCTGGCTCAACGAAGACCACACCCAGCCCAAGGTCTTTGGCGCGGTAGTCATCAAGGCGGGCGGCAAAGACAGCCCCAACACGGGCATCGCCCACTATTTTGAACACATCATGTTCAAGGGTACCGACCGCCTCGGCACCATCGACTATTCGGCAGAAAAGCCCTGGCTCGACTCCATCTCCGCCCAATACGACCTATTGGCGAAGACGACCAACGTGGAGAGCCGCGCCACCATCCAGAAGCATATCAACGAGTTGAGCCTTCGCGCCGCCGACTACGCCATTCCCAACGAGTTCAACCGCCTCATCTCCCGCTACGGGGGCAGCGGTCTGAACGCCGCCACGAGCTACGACATGACCTATTACCACAATTCCTTCCTCCCGCAGTTTATCGAGCAATGGTGCATCTTGAACTCCGAGAGGCTCATCCATCCCGTGTTTCGCGGCTTCCAGGGGGAGTTGGAAAACGTGTACGAGGAGAAGAATCGTTCCGCCGACGGCATGGGCGACGTCTTGGAAACCATCATGAAAACCCTCTTCCACGACCAACCCTACGCCTATCCCATCCTCGGCTCGACGGAGAGCCTGAAGAATCCGCGCCTCTCGGAGATGGAAGCCTTCTTCAAGAAATATTACGTCGCCTCCAACATGGGACTGATTCTCTGCGGCGACATCACGTATAGCGACTCGCTGAACGCCCTTTTGGAAAAGACCTTCGGGCGCGTGCAGACCGGTCCCGTGCCGACACGGCAAACCAGTCCCATGCCAACCATCGCCGCCGGAACATTCCAAGAGTTGAAACTTCCCATCCCCATCATCGGCATGGAGGCGTTGGTCTACCAAGCCCCTACGGAGTTCGCGCCCGACTATGATGCCCTGTGCCTCGCCAATATGATCCTCTCCAACGGCAAGGCGGGGCTGATAGACTCGCTCGTCAACGAACACGCCATCTCCCTCGCATTGGCACAAAGCCTCAGCCTCAACGATGCGGCGGGCACGGCGTTGCTGATTGTCCCGAAGATCCCGTTTGGTAAGTTGAAGAAAGCCGAGGCCCTGTGCCTGTCGCAGTTGCAAAGGGTCATGGACGGAGACTTCCCCGACGCGCTGGTGGAAGCCCTCAAGCAAGAGATGATGATGGAGGCAGAGGTCGAGATGGAGTCGCTCTCCTCGCGGGCGGAGAGCATGATCGAGGTGTTTTCCAAGGGCAAGACATGGCAAGACCACTTAAACAAAGTGCAGCGGATAGCCCATATCACCAAGCAGGACATCATCGCTGCGGCGAAGAAGTATTACGGTGCCCACTATGTCACATTCAAGAAAAAATTTGGGATGCCCAATAAGGAGAAACTTTCCCAGCCCGGTTACAAGCCCATCACGCCCAAGAATGCCGACGCACAGTCAGCCTTGGCGAAAGAGCTTGCGCAAATCCCCGTGCAGGAGCGGGCGGTGCGCGTCGTCGACTTCGACCATGACGTCACCACGATGCCCCTCTCCCCTCATGCCACCTTATTATATAATAGCAACCCCATCAACGACATCTTCACCTTTACGCTCCGATACAAGGACGGAACCATGCACACGCCACGCCTGAAAGCCTTGGCGGGCTATCTCAGCCAAATAGGCACCGACTCGCTGAAGAAGCAACAAATGGAACAGGCTTGGCAACAAATGGGCGTGACGATGGACATCGATGCCGACAGGCAGTACTTCACGTTCAACTTGCAGGGACGCGACAGCCAGCTGAAGCCCGCCCTGTGCCTCTTGGCGCATTTCCTCAAAGCCGCCAAGGGCGACACCGAGGCTCTCAAGGAGATGAAGTCGGCGCTGAGCATTGACCACAAGGGGTTCGGCAAGCAGAAGGATGACGTCCTCCAGCCAGCCATCGAGAAGGTGTTGTATGGCAACCGCTCCGCCTTTCTCAACCAGTTGTCGGTGAAAGAGACGAAAAGTCTCACTGACAACGACCTCATGCAAGCCTTCCAAGAGCTACAGGCATACGACTGCGAACTGTTCTATTGCGGTCGCCAGCCCATCGAGACCGTCGCCGAATGGGCACGTCAGACGCTCCCCATCGACCAATGCAGCCGTGCCATGGCGGATGTACACCGCCCCGTCTTGCGCTACGACCAGCCCACAGTCTATTTCTACAACGTACCCAAGTCGCGGCAGAGCTATGTCGTCAGTTATGATACTACCCAGCCCTTGCCCACGGAAGGCCAACGAACCGTCGAGCGCGTATGGGGGCAATACTTCGGGGGCGGCATGTCATCGGTGCTATTCCAGAACGTCAGGGAGTATCAGTCGCTCGCCTACTCCACCTCGGGCATCAGCCGCATCCCCGCCCTTGCCAAATATCCCAATGAGCCATTGGCGTACGTCACCGCCACGGGGACACAGGCAGACAAGACCCTGCAAGCCTGTGGCGTCGTGGACTCCCTCCTACGCCACCTTCCGATGAAAGAGGAAAACCTCGCCGCTGCCCGCCAGGAGCTGCTCAATAACATCCAAAACGGTTACCCGACGTTCCGCGACATGGCATCCTACGTCGCCGACAAGCGCAACCAGGGCTATACCGCCGACCCCAACGAACCGCTCACCCGCCTCGTTCCCACCGTTACCCCACAAGACGTGCAACAGTTTCACGACAAGAACATCGCCAACAACGCCCGCATCTGGGTCGTCATTGGCGACAAGAAGAAACTGGATCTCAAGCAGCTATCGGCATTCGGCAACGTCGTGGAATGGAAAAAGGCGGACATCTACCGGTAATTGATGACCGTTCCAAAGAACATTTTGGGATAAACCACCCTACCCTCTTTTGTCAAATATTTATCACAAAACGGGCTCAAATGAAGGCCCGTTTTTTGTTTCGCCCAGCATTTGGGCGAAAATACGCCCGTTTTTGGCGATTTTCGCAAGTCGTTGATTATCAATCATATACCGATTATCCCATCAATTCCACCCTCCATAAAGCGCATAAATCCTGCATAAACACGTCGATTTAACATTTTTTGGGCGGCATCCGCCGGTCACAAAGGCGGCATTCGCTACTGACGGATGCGGCATCCATGCCCGACGGATGCCCCCCAAAAAATGTTAAACGCATATCTCCGCCCCAAATAACCGGTTTTTTCAAGGGTTTCGGATGATAGACCCGTCTCCTGCCATCCTATTTCACGATTTTTCCCGACACTCCTTTTGTCCGCTTTTTTCAGCGAATTATGATAGGTAAAGTGATGGGATTCCAAAATATTTCGTATATTTGCAACATCATTCATAATAGAACGTATAATATGGCAACACTCATTTTACAAGTACCCGACGAGAGCCTTGTCTCGAAAGTGAGACAGGCCTGCAAAATGTTAGTGGGGGTGACATCAGTGAAGGTACAGAAAGAAAAAAAGACCAAGAAACGCGACATCACGAAATGACACGCAACTCACGCTCCTGTCCCTGCAAACAGGGACGCACTCTGACTTCTTTTAAGAGACCCCAAATCTATCAATGTTAAACACTTACAATGATGATTGAGACATTAAAAATTAGCGACATCTATATGGATTTACTTGGGTCATTACCCAACGAAGATAAATTAGACCTCATTTCTAAACTGGTGAAGTCTATGAAGAGAGCCGTTACGCCAAGAGCGGAGACAAAAGACATCTTCGCCCATTTCTCCAATGATTGGGGAGGAGACATGCCTACAGAAGAGTATGCTGACATGTTACGCCGAGAGAATGTAGAGAATAGCAGGACCGTAGACACTTGGTAAAACGATGGCGAAGTATTTGCTTGACACCTGCGTTTGTATTTCCATGTTCCGCAATGAGGGAAATGTGAGGGATAATCTACTGAAGTTTGGCACACAAAACTGTTTCATATCAGAGATTACCATTGCTGAACTTTATTTTGGTTTAGCGAAAGCTGACAACAAAAAGCGCAAGCTGAATGATATACATGAAGTTCAAAAGTTGTTTAGAGTATTACCCGCCTTTACATCCTATCGTGAATACGGTGAAATTAGGCATTCACTTGAACACACGGGACTTCGTGTTGACCAATTTGACCTACTGATTGGAGCAACTGCTTTGCATCACAAAATGACACTTGTTACATCCAACGAGAAACACTTTGAGCGTATCAAGGGGATTGAAATAACCAATTGGAAATGAAAAGCAGACGATGGACGTGAAGGAATACATTGCCGCCATCGGCAGGAAATACATGCAGGGGAATGCCACGGAACATTCATACCGTGGTTGTTTAGAGCAACTCCTGCAAGAGTTGCTGCCGCAGATGGCGGTCACCAACGAGCCGAAACGGGTGCGCTGCGGCGCACCCGACTACATCATCACGCGCACAGACGGCCAGCCCGTGTGCTACATCGAGGCGAAGGACATCGGCGACGCGGACCTCGACGGCCGCAACCCGCACCTCCACCGCGAGCAGTTCGACCGCTACAAGGCATCACTCGACCGCGTCATCTTCACGGATTACCTCGACTTCCACTTCTATGCCAACGGGCAATGGGTGGAGAACATCCGCATCGGCGAGGTGCAAGGCGACAAGGTGATGCCGCTCAAGGAGAATGCCGGGCGGTTCCAGTCCGCCATCAAACGCTTCGCACAAGCCGACCCGCAGCCCGTCACCACCGCCGCGCAGCTCGCCTCGCTCATGGCCGCCAAGGCGCGTCTGCTCGCCGCCATCATAGACCGCGCCCTCGCCGATGACGAGGAGAACTACGACAACGACAACCTGCAAGGGCAGTACGAGGCGTTCCGCGACGTGCTGATACACGAGCTGTCCACCGCCGACTTCGCCGACATCTACGCCCAGACCATCGCCTACGGCATGTTTGCCGCCCGCCTCCACGACCCCACACCCGAAGACTTCTCGCGGCAGGAGGCGGCAACGCTCATCCCAAAGACCAATCCCTTCCTGCGCCAGATATTCAACAACATCGCCGGCAGCGACCTCGACGGGCGCATCACGTGGGTGGTGGAGGACCTCGTGGGCATCTTCCGCACCGCCGACGTGGCGGAAATCATGCAACGCTACGGCAAGGACAGGCTGCACCACGACCCGATGATCCATTTCTATGAGGACTTCCTCTCGCAGTACGACCCACGACTGCGCCGCGCGAAGGGCGTGTGGTACACGCCGCAGCCCGTGGTAAGTTTCATCGTACGCGCCGTGGACGGGATGCTGCAACGGGAGTTCGGGCTCGACGAGGGCCTCGCCGACTGCAGCATGGTGGAGACACAGGTCAGCATAGAGCAGACACGCGACCGCCGCACCGCCGACCGGATGCGACACGCCAAGCGGCTCTTCCACCGCGTACAGATACTCGACCCCGCAACGGGCACGGGTACGTTCCTCGCCGAGGTGGTCAACCAGGTGTACGACCGATACCGCGACCAGCAGGGCATCTGGCAGCAATACGTGGAGAAACACCTCCTGCCACGACTCAACGGGTTCGAAATCCTCATGGCATCATACGCCGTGGCGCACCTCAAGCTCGACATGCTCCTGCAAGAGACGGGCTACCGACACGCGGAAAACACCAACCGCCTACGCATATACCTCACCAACTCATTGGAAGAGTGTAACCGCGAGCCAAGAACACTGTTCGCCCGCTGGCTCTCCAACGAGGCAAACGAGGCGAATGTCATCAAAAGGGACAAGCCCGTGATGGTCATGATCGGCAATCCGCCGTACAATGGCGCAAGCGCAAACAAGGGGGAATGGATCATGAAACTCATGTCTGACTACAAGAAAGAGCCAGGGGGAAAGCAGCCTCTCGACGAGAGAAATCCCAAATGGCTCAATGACGACTACGTGAAATTCATCCGTCTCGCACAAGACTACATAGAGAGAAACGGCGAGGGAGTCATCGGTTTCATCAACCCACACGGCTTTTTGGACAACCCAACGTTTAGGGGAATGCGGTGGAACTTGCTAAAGACCTTCGACCAAATCTATACCATTGACCTGCACGGCAATAGCAAGAAACGCGAGACATGCCCCGACGGCAGCAAGGATGAGAATGTCTTTGACATCATGCAGGGGGTAAGCATCAACCTCTTTGTCAAGACTGGCAGGAAAGAAAAGGAGCAATTGGGGCGAGTGTACCATGCAGACCTCTATGGCACAAGGGAGCATAAGTATGAATGCCTCGACCAAGCGACCATCGAAAGCATACCATACAAAGAAATCAAACCTAAAGCCCCCATGTATTTCTTCGTGCCGAAAGACTTTGAATTGGAGGAGGAATACAACAAGGGGTTTGCCATTAACGAGCTTTTCAAAGAAAATTCAGTAGGTATTGTCACAACAAAAGACTCTTTTTTAATTTGCGACACAAAAGAGGAAGTATTTAAACGTATAGGTGATTTAATTAAATTGTCCGAACCAGATTTACGTGAAAAGTATGGACTCACCGACACAAGGGACTGGAGCATCGCTAAAGCAAAAGCAGATGTGGGTATTTTTGTCGATGAGAATAAAATCGTTCCCATCAATTATCGACCCTTTGACACGAAATTCTTGTATTATACAGGCGTGACGAACGGAATCGTGGCCAGGC
>JAFRRN010000060.1 GCA_017428055.1 Prevotella sp. | reverse complement strand
TTGTCCCAATACTCCAATACCGACGCATGATTTCTTGCAAGTCGGAATTGCAAGTCAGGAAAACGTTCGTGATAAAGTCTCTGAACTTCTTCATATAGTTCAAGAGAAGGAGGTAACTCATAACCAGTATCACTGTATATTACCTCAAACTCAGTACTTGGCATAGCCCTTGTACATAAGTCAAGAACGACCTGTGAATCCTTACCACCAGAGAATGAAGCCAAAAAGCGGTCAATCTTAGTAGTCTGATAAACTTTTCGTCCTTGCTCTTCTGCTACGTCAAGAGGCATAATCTCAAAAGAGTCACAATCTTCTTTGACAATAGCCATCTTCTGTTTCCGCTTTGCCTCTATACGTTTTGCAAGAGCCTCATAGTCAAGTTGGTTGGATGCAACCTTTTGTGTACTTTTTCGCGCCTTTGCATATTGGTTATATGTCTCATAGATAAACTCAATGGCTTCACTCTCCAGAGTAAACATATTCTCTCTGTTACGCTTAAGCATTGTGGCCATATCCACTGGCTTTAGCTTGACTTTGGTGACTCCCTTTCCCTCTGCAAAGACTATAGTGGCTGCATCGTAAATGTTAGCTCCCTTCGCTTCAAACACCAACTCGCCACGATAGTAGTATTGCTTGTTAACAGCCCATAACAAAGGCTCTTGACAATGTGGATATTCCCACTCCAGTTTGTCAAGTCCCAGCAAGTCCAGCTCTTCATAGAATACTGGACGTGGAGATACGCCAAGAGTGCCGTTAACTATTCGGGTCTGTAGCAACACACCGCCCGTCTCTTTGTCCCATGTTATTTTATACATTCTTTTGTCTGACGGTTGTTAGATTTTCTCTATCAGGCATAAAAAAAGCGCACCCTTCGTCCCTTGCATACTTACATCCGAGCCGTCGCCAAACAGGCCTGCATTACATATACAAGGAAAGGGTACGCCCATACAGGCGTATCCCAATCCCGTGAGGTGTAATGCATCTTTAAGATGGCGACTATTTGGATGTAAACCTCATCAGAATTTCGATACAATTCTTTATTCCCGCAATGTCCTGCAATGCAGCCATACTACCATCTTTTGTCGTATAGACTGTGACAGTTGCCACAATGCATTTGTAAAAGTACGAATTAAAATGATTGTAAAATTATAACGAGGCTTATTTTTAACCAATTTTAACCGTCATCAGAAGCGATGGTTCTCTTGACGTAAAATCATTTTGGGTACGTGATTCATACACTATTGTTTGGTTTTCCACATTTATTATTGTATCTTTGCCGTCGAAATCCAGCATATTTCAGGTCTAAAACTTTTACGATACAATGGAAAACGAAAAGGTAATCATACCGCTCAGCGAGGAATTTGACTTCTCTGCCGTACCCGCTTGGTACGTTCTCTGCACCAATGGCGGGTGTCCTCTCCACCAGGATTGTTTGCGGTTTCTTGCGGGTTCATGCGCTCCCGAAAGCTTGGAGGCGGCACCCTGCGTGATGCCCAAGGCACAGAAAGGCAGCGAGTGCCGTTGGTTTGACGGGGAGAAGGTTGTCGTATTGGCATACGGGTTCAGCCATCTATACGACAAGGTGCTAAAGCATGACTACACGGATATGCGCAAGAGCATCACCCGCTATTTGCATGGCACCAAGATGTACTACGAGTACAAGCGTGGTGACAGGCCGCTCAATCCCGAACAGCAGCAGTGGATCTGCCAGTTGGTGAGGAGCTATGGTTACGATTGGGAGGTGACTTTCGACCGTTATGTGGAGTCTTTCCTGTTTGGGAATGCCCCGATGGCAGGCAGTGAAGAGTAGGATTGAAAACGTTTTCCGTATCTGAAAATATTGTTTTCTGCCGTAGAAAACGACGTTTTCACTATGAGAAAACATTTCATGGTTATGATGAAGTTTGAAGTAAATCTTATGAATTACGAAGTTTTGTTATGTATTGATGGGTGAAGGAGGGAAACGCTTCAAAACTCCACCTTCATCCTTCCTCCTTTTAAAGGATTTCCCTTGCTATCCAGGCGCAAGCCTCGGCATCGGCGAGTGCGTGGTGATGGTTTTCCATTTGGTAGCCACAGGCTGCGGCGACGGTGTGCAATTGGTGGTTTTCCAAATGGGGAAATACGCGGCGGGCGGCGCGGAGCGTATCGTAGAACACGTAGTCGGGATAGTCCATCTGGTAGACCTTGAACACTTCCTTGAGGCAATTCTCGTCGAAAACCTTGTTGTGGGCAACGAGGGGTAGGCCCTCAATGAGCGGTTCGATCTGTTCCCAGACGTATGGGAAGACGGGGGCATCGTCGGTATCTTCGTTGCAAAGCCCATTGATTTGCGAGCACCAGTAGGTGTAGAAGTTTGGCTCGGGTTGGATAAGTGAATAGAAGGAGTCCACTATCTCGCCGTTGCGTACAACGACGACCCCCACGGAGCAGACGGAGCTTCGTTGGAAATTGGCAGTCTCGAAATCTATTGCGGCAAAGTCTTTCATGGGGAGATATGTCTTAAAGCACTTGGAGTTGTTGGTTAGGGTCTTCATGCGAGGTAATCCATGAGAACATCCCATACGGCGATGATGTGGCAAAGGCTGCCGGCGAGGACGAAGAAGTGGAAGACGGTGTGCATGTACCGCCGCTTGTTGAGGCTATAGAACACCGCTCCCGTGATATAGCACACCCCCTCGGCGATGATCCATGCCACCGCCGCCGTGCTCACGCAATCCAATAAGGGCTTGAAGGCGGCAAGCACGGAGAGCCCCATGAGGCAGAAGCAAACGGTCTCTAAATGGCTATGGTCCTTCAAGCGTACAAACGACATGATGGTTCCCACGATGGCGGCTGTCCAGACAAAGACAAACAATGCCCATCCCCATGCCCCATGGTCACGCATAGCGACGAGGGTGATGGGCGAGTATGAGCCGGCGATGTGCCAGTAGATGGCGGCATGGTCCCATTTGCGCAACCTTTCTTTCCAGGCAGACCGCGCCGACAGGGCGTGGTAGGCGGTGGATGAGATGTACGACATCAACATGCCAAAGAGGTAGAGGATGACGCTTGCCGTTGCCCAGTCGCTCCCTGACTTGACGCACCACACGAGGAAGATGGTGCCGAAGACGGCTCCCATCACGATGCCCCCGGCGTGTGACCAGGCATTCCATATCTCCTCCTTGTGGCTGAAATGTATCATAGTTTATCCATGATGCCTATTAAGCGTTATACCGGGACGAAGTCGAGCCTCCGCCTTTCGGCATCTGCCGCCACGACCTTGATGCGTATGGGGTCGCCGAGTTGGTATTTATGGCGATGGCGGCGGCCAACGAGACAATAGTTGCGCTCGTCGAAGTCATAGTAGTCACTGCCCAGGTCGCGCAGGGAGACCAGCCCCTCGCAATGGTTCTCATCGATCTCGCAGTAGATGCCAAAGCTCTTGATGCCGCTGATGTGTGCATCGTACACCTCTCCGATATGCTCGCCCATGAATTCCACCATCTTATACTTGATGGAGTCGCGCTCGGCATTGGCGGCGATTTGTTCCATGTCGCTGGAGTGTTTGCACTGTTCTTCGTAATAACGCTCGTTGGCACTGCGCCCCCCTTGCTGGTAACGGGTGAGCAAGCGATGCACCATCGTGTCGGGATAGCGGCGGATGGGGCTGGTGAAATGTGTGTAGTAGGCGAATGCGAGGCCGAAGTGGCCAATGTTATGTACGGAATACTTGGCTTTCATCATGGCACGGAGGGCTACCGACTGGATGAGCCTCTGCTCACGCTTGCCCTCGGCATCGTCCATCAACTTATTGAGGCTGCGGGCGGTCTCGCCCTTGGTGCCGGCGGTCTTCAGCTTATAGCCGAACTTGACGATAAACGCGCGCAACTCTTCCAGCTTGGTGGGGTCGGGGTTCTCGTGAATGCGGTACGGCAAAGTCTTTGCCTTTTGCCCTTTTCTCACCTTTCCCACATCCTCCGCCACGGTGCGATTGGCGAGGAGCATAAACTCCTCGATGAGCTTATTGGCATCTTTCGACTGCTTGAAGAAGCAGCGTGTGGGCTTGCCCTTGTCGTCTACATCGAAATGAAGTTCCTCGCTCTCAAACTTCATGGCGCCATTCTTGAAGCGCTCCCTGCGCAGGCATTTGGCAAGACGGTCGAGGGTAATGAGCTGTTCGGCATTCTCTCCCCGGTACCCGCCGGTAGGTGCGGGCGGTGCCGGTTGCCCCGTGCCTTCCACTACGCCATTCTCCTCCAGCAGTTGCTGCACCTCCTCGTAGGCATAGCGACGGTTGCTGCGGATGACGGTATGCACGATGCGATGGTGGCGCACCATGGCATTTTCGTCTAAATGGAAGATGACGCTGTAAGAGAGCTTATCCTCGTCGGGACGCAAAGAGCACACAAAGTTGCACAATCTCTCAGGCAACATGGGGATGGTGCGGTCTACGAGGTAGATGCTCGTGGCACGTTTCTGTGCCTCCTTGTCGATGATGGACCCCTCTGTCACGTAATGTGACACGTCGGCGATATGTACTCCCACCTCCCAGAGCTTGTTGGGAAGGCGGCGGATGGAGAGGGCGTCGTCGAAGTCCTTGGCATCCTTGGGGTCGATGGTGCATGTCCACACGTCGCGGAAGTCTTCCCGTTCTGCCAGGTCTTGCGCCGTGATGTCGCCCGAAATCTGATTGGCGGCATCCTCTACCGCCTTGGGGTATCTGTACGGCAAGCCATATTGCGCGAGGATGGCATGCATCTCGGTGTTGTTATCGCCCGACTGTCCCAAGATGTCTATCACCTCGCCAATCATGTTGCGGTTGTCCTCGTCGGGCCATTGTATGATTTTGACGACGGCTTTGTCGTCGGTCTTGCCCCCCTTGAGCTTTCTCTTGGGAATGATGATGTCTTGAATCAATAGGTTCTCCTGCGTGACAAGGAAGGCGATGTTGCTATCCACGCGCAGCCTCCCTACAAACGTGTCCTTGGCGCGTTGGACAATCTCAACGACTCGTGCCTCCTTAATATGCTTGATGCGCCGTGCCATCATCACCACTTTCACGCGGTCGCCATTGAGGGCGTACATGGAATTGCGCTCTGATACGAATATCGGCTTGTCGCTGCCGTCGGGGATAAATGAGTTTTTCCCGTTCGACTTCCTGACGAATGTGCCAGTCAGTTCCTGCCCGCTCTCGTTGAGTTTGTATTTGGTGTATGAAACCTTGGTAAGGAAGTCATCCCATGCCATCTCTTCCATGATGTCAAAGGCAAGCATCCTCAATGGGTGCGTATCAAGGTTGAGAAGCCTGAAAATGTCTTTGGTTGATAACTCTACCCCTGGGTGTGATGTGAATAACGCCACCAGCAGCTCCGATAGTTGTTTTTTGGATAAACGTTTGCCGCCTTTTTTCTCTTTTGCCATGGATGTTGAATTGTTTGAGTTGTTATGGTTTAGGTCTGTGCAAATTAACAAAATAAAAATGAGAAACATGCGTTTCTTTACGATTATTTTGCAATTACAACAAAAATGAAGTAACTTTGCCAACGAAAAGAACAGGAAAGAGACGAAGTGTTGCAGACAAAGATACTCATAACGGGAGCCAGCGGATTTATTGGGAGTTATATCGTAGAGGAGGCTTTGCGACGGGGGATGGAGACTTGGGCTGCCGTCAGGAAGAGTAGTTCGAGGGAGTATCTGCATGACGGGCGCATCCATTTCTTGGAGTTAGACCTCTCATCGAGGGAGAAACTCCTTGGGCAGTTGGCAGGGCATTCCTTTGACTATATCGTCCATGCGGCGGGAGTCACCAAGAGCCTTCGTGCAGCGGACTTCCAGAAGGTGAACACCGAGGGCACCAAGAACCTGGTGGATGCCATCCTGCAATTGCAGATGCCCATCAAGCGGTTTGTCTACCTGAGCTCATTGAGCATCTTCGGCCCTATTGCCGAGAAACAGCCTTACCGTGAGATCACCGAGAATGACATCCCCAAGCCCAATACGGCATACGGGAAGAGCAAGTTGGAGGCGGAGAGATACCTCGATTCCATCGGCAACAATTTCCCTTATATCGTCTTGAGGCCCACGGGAGTGTATGGTCCCCGTGAGAAAGACTATTTCATGATGGCGAAGAGCATCGCGGGGCATGTGGACTTCTCCGTGGGATTCCGTCGGCAAGACATCACGTTTGTCTATGTGCAAGACGTGGTGCAGGTGGTGTTCCTCGCTTTCGACCATGGCATGAGCGGCAGGAAGTACTTCCTCTCTGATGGTAAGGTTTACCAGTCTTCAGCCTTCAGCAACTATATCCACGACGAGTTGGGGCGACCATGGTGGGTTCGCGTCAAGGCGCCGATATGGGTATTGCGTATGGCAACGTTCCTCGGCGAGTACGTCGGGCATCTCACGGGAAAGGTTTCCGCGCTCAATAACGATAAGTTCCATATCCTAAGACAGCGCAACTGGCGTTGCAATATCGAGCCGACGATGGACGAGTTAGGCTACCATCCTCATTATGACTTGGAGAGGGGAGTGAAGTTGACCATCGCCTGGTACAAGGAAAACAATTGGTTATGATTCAGTTTGTCAAAGATTTATTTACGATAGATAAGCATCCAAGGCGAGGGTTGATGCCGTTGGAATGGGTGGTTTTAGGCTACCTCATCGTCACCTCGTTGTTGATACTGTTCGCCTATTCGGAGATGGAATATCCCATGGAGATGTTGAAGGGGCGCGGGCGTGTGTTGGCAGTGATGGCAGGCTTGTGGATTGCCTATCGCCTGGTGCCGTGCAGGTTTACCCTCCTGTTCCGCATCGTGGGGCAGATGTCGTTGCTGTCGTGGTGGTACCCCGACACTTACGACTTGAACCGCATCTTCCCGAACCTTGACTATATGTTTGCCACGGCGGAGCAATCGATATTCGGCTACCAGCCAGCGTTGGTCTTCTGTAAGGAGTTCCCGTCGGCGTTTTTCAGTGAACTGATGGATTTGGGATATGCTTCCTATTACCCGATGATAGCCGTGGTTTGTTTGTATTATTTCTTTGGCAGATATGAGGAGTTTGAGAAATGTACGTTTATCATCGTCGCGTCGTTTTTCATCTATTATGTCATCTTCGTGTTCTTGCCCGTCACAGGGCCTACCTTCTATTTCAAGGCGGTGGGACTGGATAACATCACGCAAGGGATATTCCCCAACGTGCATGATTATTTCAAGACACACCTCGAATGTCTGCCGTCGCCAGGCGACACCAATGGGTTGTTCTACCAGTTGGTGGAGGGGGCCAAGGCGGCGGGGGAGCGACCCACGGCGGCTTTCCCCAGTTCCCATGTGGGCATTTCCACCATCTGCATGATGCTTGCTTGGCAGTCGGGAAGCCGTAAGCTGTTTTACTTCCTGTTGCCTTTCTTCGTCTTGTTGTGTTTCTCCACGGTTTACATCCAGGCCCATTATGCCATAGATGCCATTGCGGGGTTGCTCACGGGACTGTTGTTGTGGTATCTCCTTGACAAAGTAAGAATTAAGTAACTTATCGAATGAAAAGACTATACATCGAGACATACGGTTGCCAGATGAACGTGGCAGACTCTGAAGTGGTCGCCTCAATCATGAAAATGGCGGGCTATGACACCTGCGGAAGCCAAGAGGAGGCAGACGCGATATTCTTGAATACCTGTTCCGTCAGGGAGAATGCCGAGAACAAGATTTACCACCGGCTGGAAGAGTTGGATGCCCTACGCCGGAAGAAGGGGAGATTGATTATTGGCGTTTTGGGTTGTATGGCAGAACGGGTGAAGGATGACTTGATGGAAAACCACCACGCAGACCTTGTGGCAGGCCCCGACGCTTATCTTAGCCTCCCCGACTTGATAGCGCAAGCGGAGTTAGGGCATAAAGCCATGAACATCGAACTGTCCACAACGGAGACGTATCGCGACGTGCTGCCCCAGCGGATGGGCGCGTCGCGCATCGGGGGTTATGTGAGCATCATGCGTGGATGCAACAATTTCTGCCATTATTGCATCGTGCCTTACACGAGGGGAAGGGAGAGGAGCCGCGACGTGGGGAGCATCCTCCGCGAGGTACGCGACTTACAGGAAAAGGGATTCAAGGAGGTGACACTCCTTGGGCAGAATGTCAACTCTTATTCTTGGGGTACTAAGGAGTGTAGAAGTTCAAGGAGTTCTGACAATAGTGAGATGACTAAAAATGCTAATGTCTGTACTCCTGAACTCCTTGAAACTCCTGAACTCCCTAACAATATCATAGCCTTCCCGCAACTTCTGCGCCTCGTGGCAGAAGCCGTGCCAGACATGCGAGTGCGATTCACCACGTCGCACCCCAAGGATA
This sequence comes from Prevotella sp., assembly GCA_017428055.1. Taxonomy (GTDB): domain Bacteria; phylum Bacteroidota; class Bacteroidia; order Bacteroidales; family Bacteroidaceae; genus Prevotella. Next base: position 46,539 of record JAFRRN010000060.1, on the reverse strand, counting down.
TGAGCGACGAGACGTTGCAAGTCATCGCAGACATGCCCAATGTGTGTAAGCAGATACACCTGCCTGTGCAGAGTGGGTCTAACAAGATATTGAAGTTGATGAACCGCAAATACACCCGTGAATGGTATCTCGACCGGGTGGCTGCCATCCGTAGGATTATCCCGGGCTGCGGATTGTCTACTGACGTCTTCGTGGGCTACCACGATGAAACGGAAGAAGACCATCAGTTGTCGCTTTCTTTGATGCGTGAGGTTGGATATGACTCGGCGTTCATGTTCAAGTATAGCGAGCGGCCGGGGACGTATGCTGCCAAGCACCTCCCCGACAACGTTCCTGAGGAGGTGAAGATAAGACGGCTTAATGAGCTCATCCAATTGCAGACGGAGATGTCTGCCATCGCCAACAAGCGTGATGAGGGGAAGGAGTTTGATGTGTTGGTTGAGGGATATAGTAAACGCAGCCGCGCCCAGCTTTGCGGGCGTACCGAGCAAGGGAAGATGGTGGTGTTCGACAAGGGCTGCCACCATGCCGGCGAAATAGTGCGTGTCAAGATTACTCGCTCCACATCAGCCACTTTGTTAGGAGAGGTTGAAGATTGAAATGGATTCTTTAGGCTATCTTATAGAGTCATAGTAACAACTATGCAAAAGGCAAATGATGTATGATTTGTCTCATGGTTGTAATTTCTTTAACTTGAGTAATGCTTCTATATAATAGTAGTCGGCATAGACGATGCTGGCATCTATCTCTGATCCTGCGGGATGATGACCCGTGGAGTGCATCAGGAAGGAAACATTTTTGTTAAGGCTTTGGTAACGGTCGGTACTCAGGTCGCGAAGCATCTGGACGGCTTGCTCACGGTAGTAGTCGCCGTCTTTCACATATTGGCATAGTTCGAGTAAGGCACTCGCCACGACACAAGCCGCAGAAGCGTCTTTGTGGTTGAGGGATGGGGTGTCACCAATAGGAATGTCCATATCCCAAAGAGGTATCATGTCGTCACTGGTCTCATGAAGTCGTTTCAAATAGATTTCCGTGACTTTTTGGGCGAAGTCGAGGAAACGCTGGTCATGAGTGTATCGGTACGCCATGGTATAACCGTAGATGGCCCACGACTGCCCACGGCTCCACATGGAGTAATCGGCATATCCCTGGTGAGTGACTCCCTTGATGAAATGCCCGTCGAGCGTGTCATATACCGCTACATGATAACAGGAGCCGTCGGGACGGAAATGGTTGCGCATGGTTGTTTCAGCATGACGGACAGCAATGTCGTGCAAACGTTGTGAACCGCCATTTTGAGCCGCCCAGAAAAGCAGTTCCAAGTTCATCATGTTATCCATGATGGTGTTGTGCCCACCATAGTCTTTCACATGGCGTGGCCAACTGAGCATTGTGCCTACCTTATGATTATATAAGGTGGCAAGGGTATCGGCTGCTTGCAGGGCGAGTTGCTTGTATCGCACATCCTTTGTCTGTTCATATCCTTTCAGGAACGAATTGATGGTAATGAAGCCCAAGTCATGGTCGAAGATGCGTTGTGATGGCAGGAAACTGAGTGCTTGGGTGTAACCCGTTGCCGCTTTCATCACGGCTTTGCTACGGGTGTAGTCGTAGTCCATCCATAGGATGCCTGGCCAGAACCCCGAGCACCATTCCTCCGCACAGGCTTTGCGCAGATTCCATTTCTGCTGTCCCTCCAATATATTCCTCGGCATCATCGTGAAGTCGTAGGGGCGCAAAGCCTCCAAGGCACGATCCACCTGCGTTCCACAATAAGCCAATTGTTGATTCACATTGAACTGTCCGATTTCCTTGCTGAATACTACGCCGCTGGCATGGTTGCCCACATACATAGGTACGTAGTCGGCAGTAGCATACCAACGTGGCTTGTCGGCCATATCGTCGCTGATGACCTGTCCGTTGATTTTCAGTCCTTCAAAGGTTACGTTGCGTACGGAGTGGTTGGCGTCGTAGCCATTGATGATAGAGAGATTTGGTGTGCTGCCGTGATAACGGACATTACGGAATGTGATGTTCTCTACACCCTTGCCTGGAGTCGTGCAGTATTTTTGGTTGTAGCCCACCTTTATTTGCGTGATGCAACCGTCTTCTATCTGCTCAATGCGGATGTTGTCAAAGAGTACGTCACGCACCACGTTGCCATCACCGCAATTGATGGCGAGACAACCTTGATAATCTACTTGTGGCTCAGCCTGTCCCAGTATGTCTATGTTCTCATATACAAGGTGTTCAATGGTGTCACCCACTTCGGGATTGCCGTGAATGCCAATGAAGATGGGATGCGCAACGTCTGCCCAAAGAATGGAGTTACGCATCCGTACATGACGGGTGGAACCGTTGAAGCCTTTGCGCGTGGCGTATGCGGTGGTGCAATCATCGCTATTACGGCAGAACACGCGGTCGTACAACACATTCGAGGATGCAAATACATTCAGCCCGTCGCCCCATCCTGGATGCGAGATGCTACGCACATCGTGCAGGGTCACGCCATCACATTCCCCCACGGGGCAGGTGTTGAGGATTAATCCGTCAACCAACACGTTTCGGCTACGGTAAATATGACACCCCTCGTAACCTCTGACGGGGCGAGCAATGCCTCGCCCAAGGATGCTCACGTCATGAGCATCCTCAATGGCGAATGTTCCAGTGAAATAACTACCGCCAGCGAGATAGACAGTTGTGTTCGAAGCAATGCGAATCGTGTCTTCGCTGTAGAACCCAGGGGCATAATAAACGAATTGCCGTTTGTCTTTCTTTGCTTGCTTTTTGGCTTCCTCCATCGTGACGGTAGGCTTCGATGTGAAAAGCAATAGGTTATTGGTGATGTTACCATCAAACTCGACACTCACGTTTTCGGGTTGGAACAATAGGAATTGTACCGTGGAGTCATTCCGTATGTTTGCAATCGTCCCGCGATAGTCGGGACGGATTCGGGCTTGCTTGAACTTCTTGTTTTTGCAAACCACTCGCACGAAGACATCCCCCGTGAAGTCGAAGAATGCGTATGAGATTTCACTGATGGCGTGTTTCTTATTACCGATGGAGGCATTGACTTTTGCCATATAGGTGTCAATCTTTGTCCATTCCTTACCTCCACGTGGTTGGATGAACACATCGTAGTCGTGTTTCAACGGAGCACCATCAGGAGCGGGATAGGTAAATAGTTGGTGCAATTTCACCCCTTCCTTCACGCCAGGTGCTTGTGTTTCACGGCTCTCACCTTTTCGCTCCGCCTTTGCTTGTAAGTTCAATACCTTTTCCGTGTAAGGCATTGACAGCCCTTTCACCTTCACATAATGATTGTAGGGTTTTTGGTAGATGTCCCACAGCTTTCCTCGCCCCATTTCTCCAGGCTCATTCCAGTCGTTATACAGTCCCGTGCAGTCGGTCCATGTCTCAAAGGGAACATCGTACCCCAAGTTGTAGCGAGCGGAATATTCAAAACCTTTCATCAGTCGATTGTCGAGTGCGCTCCAAAGGTCATCGCCTTGCTGCCACGCCAACTCGCAGATGTCAGCCATCGCCTCCAAGCCCAACTGCGCATGTCCTTGGTCGCGCCCCGTCTCTTGACATTGCCCCGTCTCACCGATGTACCAGGGCAATGCCCCGTTGTCGTAGCCATTCAAGTAATAATCCACGGCTTTCCGATAGAGTATTGAATCTTCGAGGAAAATGGCGCAAGCCATGCGGCATCTGTTCACGATGGCTCCCCAATTGCCGTTGGCGTAAGGGCTATTCGCCTCAAACTGGTCGATGGTTGGAAGGATGGCGCGTCTAATGAATGAGGAATGAAGATCGAACAGTGAGGAACCTGTCTGTAGAGGGGCTTTCATACCGACGGATTCATCATTTTTCAAAAGGGTCATAGCCCTTATTAACCAATAGGCTTGGATGGTACAGAGTGGTGCGTCATGACCATCAAACCGTTGCAGGGTCGTGGCGTAAGCATTGACAATCTTCAAGGCATTTTCCGTTTCTCCTTTCAGTGCAAAGTCGAGTGCCGCTTTCATGTCGCGCTCACTACCCGCCTTTGAACTACGGTACTGTCCGTCACGGGCAACCACCTCGTAGGGGCCGGACATCTTGTATTCCTGCACTATTTGGGCTTGTGCAGCCGCTAATGAACAATGAATAATGGACAATAAATGATTGGCGCAAAAGAGCGCAAGTGTAAAGACGAAGCGTTTCATAGGGAATATACTGTTTATTCTTTTGTAATTTCAAAGATGTGGCTGGTCATATCCTTGTCGGTAAGTATGCGCAAACCGACGGCCATAAGGTATTCGCCAGTGAAGGTGTGGTCGATGAAGGGCTTCTTCGGATCGACACAGAGAATTTCGCGGATGTGATAGCGGGCTTGAGGGTCGAGACCTTGTAGGTGGATAGTGGCAATATGCTCACGAAAGCGGGGGTGAAGGTCGTAGGCGAAGACGAGGGCATGGCTCTTGTCGTCGCTGATGCGCATAAGGACACAGTGATTGCCATCGTAGGGTGACACGAGGCGATAGAGGTTGGGCGAGAAGAGTATCGGCTTTAGGCGATTCCACTCTCGGACAGCTTGGCGGCAATAGTCGCGGTCGGCATTGGAGTGTTTCTGTAGGTCAAGGTCGAAGCCGAGTTTGTAAGGGAAACAGACATCGGTGCGGAACTTGATGCTGGCTCGCTTGTCCCAATCGGTGACGTGCGAACACATCGCCTTAGCGGGCATGAAATAGCTGAAGCCCCACTGGATGAAGAGCCGCTCGATGGGGTCGGTATCATCAGAGCACCAAAACTCTGTGAAGTATTTCAAGGCACCGAGGTCTGAACGCCCGCCGCCACTGGAGAAGAGCATCATCACGAGGCCGGGGTACTTTTGCTGGATGCGGTCAAGCACCTTGTAGAGTCTTCGGGTATAGTCGATGAAGAGGTTGCCCTGGTTCATGCCCTCGTAGGCAGAATAGACGTTGGTCATGGGCGAGTTGCAATCCCACTTCATGTACTTGATGCTGGGACACTCGGTCATCAGCCCATCTACCACCCCAAACACAAAGTCCTGCACCTTCGGGTTGCTTAGGTCAAGTACGAGCTGATGGCGGGAATAGTACGTCTTGCGGTTTGGCAGTTCGATGACCCAGTCGTGGTGATTCTCGTAGAGTTCGCTATTGGGATTCACCATCTCTGGCTCTATCCAGATGCCGAAACCGATGCCCTGCTCCTCGCACTTCTTGACCGTAAAGGGTAAGCCGTTAGGTAGTTTCTTTTCCATGACTTCCCAGTCGCCAAGTCCTTGGCGGTCGTTGTTGCGCGGGTATTTGTTGCCAAACCTGCCATCGTCCAAGAGGAATAGGTCTACGCCCAGTTCTTTCGCCTCGCCGAAAAGCGTTTGCAGCTTCTCCTCGTCGAAGCGGAAGTAGATGTTCTCCCAGTTGTTGAGCAACGTCCAACGGTCGTCCTGTCCCTTATAAAGATGATGGTGCATAACCCACTGCTGCATGTCGCGACTACCCTGTGCAGTTCTGCTGTGCGAGAGTGTCCAAATGAACTCAGGTGTGCGGAACATCTCGCCACGCTTCAAGAGGTAGCGAGATTGGTCGGGATTGATGCTGGTGATGACCCGTAGGCAGTTGTTATGGTCTATGTCGAACGTCATGCGGTAGTTGCCTGTCCAAGCGATGGTACCCATCAGCACCTCGCCGTGATTCTCGGCCACAGGCTCGTCCATGCCCACCATGAAGTACGGTGGGGTAATCATGGCCGAGCGTGTGCCGAGACGTGTATCCAGAATCTTTTTACCATATTCCAATTTGGTCTCCTTTATCTGCATCTCCTTCGCCCAGTCATCGGCGAACTGCATGAGGTAGTAGTCTTGGCACTCGAAGTAGAGTATGCCTGAGGCGTAACGGGAAATGTTTACCTCGCCCTTCTCGTCGTGGTAGATGTCTGTCCATTGTTTGATGACGTTTTCTTCGGGGTAGGCGACATAGTGCAGCACGACGTGTACGGGATAAAGGTCATCTTTCAACTCGATAGTGGTTTCGTTGTTTTCCTGTTTGTGACGGACATACTTCAATACGCTCGTCGGGTTGCCGTCGGAGTGGCGTATCTCGAAAGCTGGCTCGTAATGGTCTTCGGTACCCATTACGGGATAGACCTCGTAGCCTTTTCCCAGCATGTTGGTGTTTGATGAGCGCGGCATGTCGGTCTCGCCAATGGCCTCCTCCGTTTGCAGACGGCAACCGAGCCATGTCTGGTAGAGCCGTCCGTCGGTCTTCACCTTGAGAATGAGTTGCGTACTACGGGTCTCGATGCAGATGGTCTGCGATTTCAGAATTGAGAATTGTTCTGCACAGAGTACGAACAGTAGTAATAGGATTCGTTTCATATTCTCGGTTTTATTTTATGATTACCTTGCGACAGTTTACAATGTACATTCCGCTTGTTGGCAGCTGCACCCTTCGTCCGCTCATATCATACACTGCACCAGCCCATTTTTCACCTTTATCTCTTTCTTTTTTCACTTCCTCTATTCCCATTTCCGTTTCATCCACTTTTTGCCCGTAGAACTGGACTTCGGCGACATTGCAACTGCCGTTGTCGGGACCGATGTAGCGGAGGTAACGATAGCGCGTGGTTGTACTGCTCGGAGCGGTGAGTTTAGTGAGGATGCCTTCTGCTGGTGCTTCGGGGACGGTGGCGATGGTGACGGCATCGGAGAAGTCTGCCTCGTTTGCCACTTGGAACTTACCGCCTGTCATGCGAGTGGGGTAGCCTGAGCGGGGAGCGTACTTGACATAGACCACCTGTGCCGTGTGGCGAGTGCCGAGATTGTAGCCTACCCAGTCGCCAGAGGCATTGGCAGCATCATAAAAGGTATTAAGGTTACCGTCGAGGGCAGCTTTGCCAGTGCGGGAGGAATTGCTGCCATAGCTACCGCTGGTGCCAATGATGGTGCCGATAATCTTCACTACTTTGTCGGTGGTCACTTTCCGTATAGTGCTGGCCTTGCTCTCGCCTTTGACGTTAGAGGCGGTGACGTAGTAGGAGTATGTGCCAGCCGTGGCCTCCGTGTCAACATAATGGGTGGCGCGGGTTGAGGCTATAATTATTTCATTCCTATAAACATTAAACTTATCGGCGTCTGCCACCGAACTCCACGTCAGAGTTGCCTCGTCGGTGTCGCTCCATATAGCGGTGAAGTCGGTGGGGGCAGAGGGTTTGGAGGTCGGTGTGGCTACGGTGCCGTCGAGCCGCACATGGTCGAAGATAGCCGCATAGGTCGTCGTGGTGCTACCTGAACAGGAGGTCATGCCGACGTAGTAGGTCTTGGGCATCGAGACGGTGGCAGTGGTCAACTGGTGCCATGTGATGCTGTCACGACTGAGGTAAGTGGTGAACTTGTTGCCTTCGCGGCTGATGCGCATCCACAGTGGGGCTCGTCCGTAGTTGGTGCCATTCACCCAAGAGGTGTTGCCGCTTGCAGAGGAACGGACACAGGTACGCAACATACGGCAGCCCTTCTCGCCGAGGGTGATGCCTATGCGCTGGGCTCCCGCTGCCAGTGTTCCTCGCATCTGTATGCCGACTTTGTAAAAATCCTCGATGGTGGAGACGAGGCGTACGGTCAGCGTGGCATCGCCAGTAATCTTCTTATAGAGGAAACCCTCGCTGTCGGCAGTTCCACCAATGTCCGTTCCTGCTCCACTAACGATGAACGAGGTGTCCTGTGCCTCGGCATAACGTGCGCCGCCCAACTTGGTGCCGATGGCAGTGAAGTTCCACGAGAGAGGCAACTCGTCGGAAGGCTCTATAGCCGTCGCGCTCACAATCTCGCTCAGTTCGCTTGAACCAGCATGGTTCAGCAACTGCACCTTATAATAATAAGTCTTGCCAGTCTCCACAGCCTCATCCTTGTACTCGTTGTTGGTGTAGTAATCCCATGTCTTCAACAGCGAGAACGAAGTGCCGTTGGTGGAGCGGTAAATCTTGAAGCCGCGGGCATCCTCCTGTACGGGGTGCTTCCATGAGAGGTAGATGCAGCCCACGCCCGCCTCGGCTTTCACCTCTTCGGGTTTCGCAGGCTTCTCGGTCATATATGGCGATGTTCCGACATCAATGGTAAATAGCAGTGTGCCGTAGCCCAGCATCTGGTCGGCATGGTTGTCGGGACGTGCCAGTTTGGCGGCGATGCCGAGGTAAGGGAAGTTCTCTGCTTCGTCCAATCCCTTCACCTCTTTATAATGGTGATAGACGGCTTCGAAGGCACAAGCATCGGGTTGCAGACGAAAACCATTGTTGTGGGTAGAGATATAATAAAAGGAATAGCCTGTGGCATTGTCAAGTCCCGAACAGTCCAGTGGCTCGAAAGGTGTGTCCGTATGCCCAGTGTTGTAGCGGCACCAATATTCCATGCCTTTGAGCAGACGGTTGCCACCTTCGCTAAACATATCATCACCTTGGTTCCATGCCACGAGACAAGCTTGTGTGATGTCGCCGAGGGTTAGTCCGCCGTGTACATTGTCCCTTCCCATCTCGCGCATCTGTCCGCTCGGCTCTATACTGCCTCCATACATCGTGTCCCAGTGGTTCGTAGCCATCATCAAGTCATAACCTTCTTGATACATCGCCTCATCATCCAATAGCACGCCGCCAACCAGCACGGCCAAAGCGCAGGGCGTGTACCACGACGGATGTGTCCCTTGATACGTACAGAACTTGCGGCAGGCTGGCACCATCACCGTGCGCACCTTCTCCAAGAATGTCGTTCGGTCAGCCTCTGCCCATCCCTCATAAAACGTTCCGTCATGGTTGCGCAGCAACTCTGCGGCTACTATCATGGCTCGACAAGGATATTGGAACAATTCTGCCGAGGCTGTCTGCAACGACTTTCCCCATTCCGTTAGAATACGGGCGGCGCAATTGGCATAAGTCACATTTCCTGTAACATGCCATTCAATAGCATTCAGCATGGCAGCGTATGCATCGGTAGCAGCTCGTTGCCGTGTCCCATCGCTTCCACCAATCTCGGCTGTGGTTTTAGCGGTATAGGTAGGTTTAGCGCAATTGTCTTGTTGAAATGCATTCCAGCATGAAGCCCAAGGCTCGTCTCCAGCATTTACATGCTGTTTGATACGTTCCAAGTCGTTTTTCGACAGGATACTGCCAGGATGATTAAAAGTTTTCTGTGCTTGTATGCGAACTCCAAGAATGGTTAGCATAACAATCATGAAGGTTAGGTTCTTTGTTCTCATATATATAATACCACTATTTAATACCACGTTGTTTGATTTCAGTGACAAAATTATAAGAAAAGTATTTATAGTTCATGAACAATCATCCCATTATATATGTAATATTTGTCCAAAGCGCACTTTGGGATAATTACATCACTTGTTTGGTACGATTTTTACTCCATACGGTCGATGAATTGGGAAAAATCAGTATCTTTGCATATTAAATAGATAGAGATAATGGGCATCAGATACGTCAAATGGTGGATGTTTTTGTGTTTCTTCATCCATAGGTATGCATTTGCTTTCGGTGTTTCCGAACAAGTGCGTCACTATACAGTGAAAGATGGGTTGCAAACAAATGAAGTCCGTCAAATAATAGAACTGCCTAATGGACAGATTCTCGTCAATTGTGAGGGAATGTTCGGCTTGTTTAATGGGAAATCTTTTACGGAGATTGCCTGTGACTACAGTCTGGCGTACCCTCTCTCCCAATACAGAGGTTATGCTCATCGATGGCAAGGGGATTCATTGTTATGGCTACGTGACTTCTATCGTCTATATCTTTTTGATGCTCATTCACTTGTTTTTCGGTATGATGTAAAACAACGGATAGAAACAGATGATGTGTTGCAACAATTGGCCAATGGCAAAGAGGTCTACGAAAATCCTGCCGATAACATACAGATGTTAGCCGATAGCATTGGAGCACATTCAAAAGTGGCATGTGCCATTACTGACCGTCAAGGTGGCATTTGGTTAGGTACTCAGACCAACGGGCTTTACTATGTTGCACCATCCCGTCCCCAAATGCAACGTATAGACAAAGAAACATCCATTCCACGGGGGACGACCGATCGAAAAGGACGCAAGTGGGTTTGTACACCGGAGGGATTGCTGTGTTATGACCATTCAAACACCCCGACCCAATATACCCAAGCCAATACCAAAGGCTTCATACACAATCGGATGCTCTTTATCACGGAACTGCCAGATGGCCGCCTTCTCCTTTGCAACCACGCTCACTATCTTGGTTATTTCAACCCAGAGACACATGTTTTCCAGCCACTGAATGAAAAACTGCCACAACTGGAAAATTATCGCCTGTTGATAGGTGCATGTCCATTACCTCAGGAGCAAAAGGCAGTTGTCTATTCCCAGAATGGTGCCATGGTGCTTGACTACCGCAACAATCGCATAGAGGAGTTTCGTCCGGGTAGGGTGATTTCTCGCTACACAGACAAATATAATTGTATGTTTCTGGATGAACATCGTTTATGGATAGGTACGCAGAATGGTCTGTTTGTAGCGGAAGGGGATTCTGTCCGTCGCCTTTCTGTATCGGATGGACTTGCTAATGTCTGTATCAGGAGTTTAGTGCAAGACTTTCAAGGAAATATGTGGATTGGAACCGCTGCCGGCATTTCACGTATCTCTCCTCAAATGTATATTACCAATTTTAATTCAGCGGATGGTGTCCCGTCAACGTCAATGGCAGAGCGAGCCGCTTTTTTGTCAACTGATGGACAACTCATATTTGATTATAAGGACGGTTCGGTGGCTTTCCGTCCCGAATGGTTTAACGCCAAGGGAAAGTCTATGCCTGTTAGGCTTGTGTCTGTCAATGTAAATGGGATTCCAACCTCATACGACAGGAAAAGCAATTCTTCCCTGCAATTGCCATACGATAGAAACCACCTTGATTTTTACATGTCTGCCCTTAATTACGCTTCGCCCGAACAAACTCGATACCGATATAAGCTTCGTGGCATTGATCGTGATTGGCAATATGGCATGGGCTATGAAGGCGTTATAACCGTTCATTACAATGCCCTTTTGCCTGGTGAGTATGAATTAGAGGCACAAGCGGCGATAGCTGATAGCGAGTGGGGAGAAATGTTAAGATATGGTGTAGTGATTCTTCCGCCTTGGTGGTTAACATGGTGGGCAAAGCTGACTTACAGTCTTATAGGATTCATGGGTCTTATAGGACTTATAAGACTCTATTTAAGGTGGAAGAAAGCCCAGATGGAACGAGAGAACGAGAAAAAGGTGAACCACCTCTTTGAACTTCGCGAGGAAGCTCGCCACCAATTTGCCGAGAATGTCAACATCGACCCCAGCAAGATTAGCATTAACAAGGAGGAGGAAGAGCTGGTTGCCCGTCTGATGAAAGCCATTGAGAAGAACTTGGACAACACCGACTACACCGTCGACCAACTGGCTTCCGATGTTGCCTTGAGCCGCTCAAACCTCTACCGCCGTACACAATCCATGCTCGGCATCACCCCCAACGATTTCCTGCGCAACGTCCGTCTGAAAAACGCTGCCCGTCTGTTAAGCGAGACGGAACAGCCTATTAGTCAGATCTCCCTCCAAAGTGGTTTCGCCTCCCCACGATATTTTGCCCAGTATTTCAAGAAGATGTTCGGCATTACGCCTACGGAATATAGACAGGGAAAAGGCATTGAAGGCGAATAACCCCATTTGGTTATCGCGTTATGAGGTCGCTTTGCCTTCATCTTTTTCTGATGTAAAAGCCTTTTGCCAGACGTGATAGGACTACAAATTAGCTTTTGACAGTATTATGACTTTCTCCAAATCATTACAGAAAAGGAAAATGTCTTTATCAAAAAGAGGGATTATAATATGATGCTGTGTAATGGTTAATTGTGACCGTAATAATATTTAGATTAACGATGGGATGTGTTAAGTTTGGGCGCATCCCTTTTACTATTTGAGTTATCGCAAATGTTATATAAGTTCATAATCCATAGTTCATAGTTGGCTGCGCAGAAGCAGGCCAATGGCGAAGACTATGAACTATGAATTTTGAAGGATGAACTATTATTTGAGGTATTCGCTGAAGTCTGTCAGTCGCATGTCGCCCTTGCGGAGGTATGTGTCGTGGAAGGCAAGGGCTGCCCGCATGTGTTGCGGCTCATGTCCCATCGGGGCGATATGGTTGAGATAGTCGCGGAGCAGGGGTTTGTAGTCGGGATGGGCGCAGTTTTCAATCACTTCCCAAGCACGTCGCACGGGTCCCTTACCACGCAGGTCAGCCACACCTTGTTCTGTCACGATGATGTCCACGTCATGTTCGGTGGAGTCTACATGGCAACACATCGGGACGATGGCGGAGATCTTACCGCCTTTTGCCGTTGATGGAGTGGTGAAAATGGAAATGTAGCCATTGCGTTCATAGTCGCACGAGCCGCCGATGCCGTTCATCAAGGCCGACCCACATACGTGGGATGAGTTCTCGTTGCCATAGAGGTCGCATTCAAGTGGGGTGTTGATGGCAATGACACCAAGGCGTCGGATCACCTCTGGGGAGTTGGCAATCTCACTCTGGCGGATAGTGAGGTGCTTGGAGAAATAGTCCATGTTTTGGTAGACCATCTGTAAAGCCTCGTTGGTGACGGTCATGGCGGTAGCCGAGGCATATCCGATACGTCCTTCCAACATGTAATTGACTGCTGCGTCTTGCACCACTTCTGAATAGACGTTGAACCGTGGGATGAGCTTACTTGTACCCAAAGCTTTCAATACGGCGTTGCCCGTCGTGCCTACACCACTCTGGATGGGAAGGAACTGCTTGGGTATGCGCCCCACTTTCATGTCGTTGGCAAGGAGTTCTGCCACGTGATGACCGATGCTCATGATCTCCTCGTCGGGTTCCTTGAAGGCACGGGCCTCTTCGGGGATATTGCTCTCGATGACCCCGACGATCTTTTTCGGGTCGATAGACACATAGTCCTTGCCGATGCGGTCGTAGGGAGAGTGGATGTCCATCACCTCGCGGTCTTCCCATACCTCGCGTGGTTCCCACGTGTCGTGCAAATATCTTGAATTGGGATTGTGGAATGAATTACGCTCAATGATGATCTTCTTTGCCAAACGAACAATGGTTGTCACGATGCCGCCAGCGGAAGTGAGGAATGCCTTGCATTCGTTTTCGCCCTCTTCCATGTCGCTCACCTCGACTACAGCCCAGTCCACCTCGCCATAGAAGCCACGGCGCAAACGCTCCGCCATGTGACCGAGGTGCATGTCTTCATAGTCTACCTCGCCCAGATTGGTATGGGTACGGAAGTCTTTGTTGGTGGAGAACGGTGCGCGAAACTTCAATGCCTTGGCGGCAGCCATGTCGCCCTCGACACTCTGGCAGCTTGATGCGCCCGTCAACACACCCACCTGGAAGGGTATGCCCTGTTCGTGGAGGCGGATTGCCCGCTTGGAAAGTTCACGGAAGATTGCCTTGGGATTGGCGTTAGGAGTAAAACCTGACAGCGCCATCATATCGCCGTCGTTAATCATTTCGGCAGCCTCAAGTGCCGTAATTCTTCTATAAGCCATATTATTCTTTTTTGGGAGTTCGGGAGTTTAGTAGTTCAGGAGTTCAGACAATACTCCTCCAACGGAAAAAGGCTAATGTCCGAACTCATGAACTCTTGAACTCCTTGTAACTCCTGAATTCCATAAAGTTATGTATGTTATCTGAATTTCGGTGCAAAGGTACGGTTTTTTCTTAAAAAAACATTACCTTTGCACCAATAAATGTATGATTTACAATTGATAAACGATATGAAGATGAAACAAACATTATTGATTTACAATACCCTAAGTAGGCAGAAAGAGCGATTTGAACCCATCAACGCCCCTCATGTGGGCATGTATGTTTGTGGTCCTACTGTCTATGGAGACCCACACTTGGGTCATGCAAGACCCGCTATCACGTTTGACATCCTCTTCCGTTACTTGCAGCATCTCGGTTACAAAGTGAGATATGTGCGCAACATCACAGATGTAGGCCACTTGGAGCATGATGCCGACGAGGGCGACGACAAGATTGAGAAGAAGGCAAGGCTCGAACAATTGGAGCCGATGGAGATTGCGCAATACTATACCAACCGCTACCATGCCGCCATGGACGCACTCGGATGTCTCCGACCCAGCATCGAGCCACACGCCACGGGGCATATCATTGAGCAGGAGGAACTGGTGAAGGAAATCCTTGCCAACGGCTTTGCATACGAGAGCAACGGCTCCATCTATTTCGACATCGAGGCTTATAATGAGAAACATAAGTATGGAATCTTGAGCGGACGCTCCTTGGAGAACATCAAGGACGAGAGCCGCACACTCGCCGGCGTGGGTGAGAAACGCAACCAAGCCGACTTCGCCTTGTGGAAGAAAGCCTCTGCCGAGCATATCATGCGCTGGCCATCGCCGTGGAGCGACGGCTTCCCAGGCTGGCATTGTGAATGCACGGCGATGGGAAGGAAGTATCTTGGCAACCATTTCGACATTCATGGTGGCGGCATGGACCTTGTGTTTCCGCATCATGAATGCGAAATCGCGCAAGCGGTAGCGTCGCAAGGCAACCAGATGGTGAAATACTGGATGCACAACAACATGATCACCATCAACGGACAGAAGATGGGAAAGAGTCTCGGCAACTTCATCACGCTCGAACAATTCTTCACCGGGAAGAATGAAAACCTCACACAGGCGTTCTCGCCTATGACTATCCGCTTCTTCATCCTCTCGGCCCACTATCGCTCGACGGTTGACTTCTCCAATGATGCCTTGTTGGCAAGCCAAAAGGGATTGGAACGTTTGTTTGATGGATTGACCAATTTGAAACGTGTACCAGTCAGCGACAAATGTGATGCCGCCACGGAAAAGTTTGTCAAGGAATTGCGCCAACGCTGCTATGATGCCATGAACGATGACTTGATGACGCAACTCGTCATCAGTTATCTCTTTGAGGCTTGCCATGTAGTGAATGCCCTCGTTGACCGCAAAGCCACAATCTGCGCCGATTGCTTGAAGGAACTCTCCGACGTGATGCACCTCTTCACAGAAGACTTATTGGGTCTAAGAGATGACAAGGGAGCCAACAATGATGCACGGGAAGAGGCATTCGGTAAGGTGGTGGACATGGTTCTTGACCTTCGCGCCAAGGCGAAAGCCGCCAAGGACTGGGCGACCAGCGACCTCATCCGCAACGAACTTGCCGCTTTAGGCTTTGAGGTGAAGGACACCAAGGATGGGGCGACGTGGAAATTGAATAAGTAAAAGGGACGAAAACGATAGGACAAGACGATGATGAAACACATTACTTTATTATTTACGGCTATTGTGTTGCTTGCTTCATGTGGAAATGATGACAATGAAGAATCTAAACCCCCCATTGTGGGTGAGTTGGAAAAACCAACGGCAACAACCACGATGACGCTTTCTAATGCCCCTATAATGGACGGGTCAGATTCCACACAACCTTTGCGTAATTTGCTGATGTGCCGACTGCTTGGCATAGATGGTAAATGGTCTGCTTCACCTTTATCTATTTTGTTTTTTTCTCAGGGATTCTTTCCCACATATAAAGACTTGTCCCAAGATGATATTAACAAACTTTCGCGCATTCTTCAAAATAGGAATACGCATCAATCCTTTGTCAGTTTGATAGATGGTGACAATGACATTATCATCACCGCCCGCGGCATCAGCCGAGATGAACAGCAATATGCCAATGAGAAAGGTGTCGCCCTTTTGTCTTACCCCGTGGCAAAGGACGCATTCGTGTTCATCGTCAATCCTAAAAATCCCGTTCGTAACCTCGCCATTGATCAAATCCAGAGAATTTACACGGGCGAAATCCGCAATTGGAAAGACGTGGGAGGCAACGATGCCACCATCAGCCCTTACATCCGCAACAAAAATTCTGGTAGCCAAGAGAAAATGGAAACTATTGTGATGGCAGGCTTGAAGATGATTGACTGGCCAGAAATGTTGGGCATTCTCATGGTATCACCCTACGATTCCATCGTCCTTGATGAAAACGGCATCGCCTATACACCATTCTACTATTTTGATACCATTATCAATGACCCCCGTGTGCAGTTAATCGGCGTGAATGGTGTGATGCCCACCAAGGAAACCATTGAAGATAATTCTTATCCATACGTGACAGAGGTAATGGCGAGCGTCCGTGCCGACATCGATAAGTCAAATGTTGCCTATCAATTATTCTATCAACTGGTAACGGGGCAACACAACGACATCGTGAAGGAGAGTGGATATATCATCCATTAATCAGCATAACGACAAACTATTCACATGACAATGGCGACACTTTTCAAGGAGCACATCTGGTTGGTGAACACCATCCTACAGGCGAAAAGGGGTATTTCGCTGGCTGAAATCAACCAAAAATGGGTGGAGACAGACATGAGTGGTGGCATCAAGTTTTCCCGTTCTACATTTTGTAGGCACAAGGATGCCATTCAGGACATCTTCGGCATCTTTATTGAATGCGACCGCAAGAATGGCTTTAAATATTACATCGGCAACGAGCGTGTGCTGCGAGAAGACAGTATTCAGACCTGGATGTTGTCCACGCTCTCTGTCGATAACATCATCAGCGAGAGCCTATCCCTGCAAGAGAGGATCCTCTTGGAGAGCGTACCTGTGGAGGGCGAACTCCTAAAAACCGCCATCCAAGCCATGAAGCAAAACTTGTGCGTGAAAATCTTTTATAAGAAATATGGCGACGACACAACCAAGGAACACTCCATAGAGCCTTATTGCATCAAGTTATTCAAGAAGCGTTGGTATATGTTAGGGTGTCCACATTCACTAACGGAAAGGGAGGAGAAGCCATCTTGCCCCTTCATCATGTTCTCTTTCGACAGGATTGCATCGATGGAACTGACAAGCACGAGGTTTGAGATAGATCCCGACTTTAACGCCTCGGAATATTTCGATAAGAATTATGGCGTCCTCGTACATGACAACACGCCTGTATCGAAAGTTGTCGTCCGTGCATATGCCCAGGAAAGGTATTATCTCCGCGACCTTCCCCTGCACAAGAGCCAAAAGGAAATAGGGCAGGGAGAAGGCTATGTGGACTTTGAACTGGCCTTACGCCCCACACGCGACTTCGCAAACCACATCCTAAGCCGTGGTAGCCTCGTCAAGGTACTCTCACCCTCTTGGCTTGCCGAACAGATACAAGACATGCTTATAGATGCCATGAGACGGTATCAAGAATGAAATTATCTGTTTAGGTAAGGTAAATATTTGGCTGACCCAAACGCGCCAAATCAAGATATAAGAAAATCGTTAAGTATTGATTACCAATAACTTAACGATTTCTCTTGTTGGGTGACTCGGATTCGAACCGGGAATGACAGAACCAAAACCTGTAGTGTTACCGTTACACCATCACCCAATGCGGCTGCAAAGTTAATCAATTCATTGCAATTCCACAAATTCCAAGGCTTTTTTTTTCAGCATTTGTGGGATATTCTTGTGATTTGCCTCTTTTGTCAGCCCATTTCCTTTCACGTTTACTTGACGGCAACGAGGTAATAATTCTTCTTGCCACGCTGCACGAGGAGGTATTTCCCGTCGATGAGGTCGTCTGTGGTGACGATGCGGTCAAAGGTGGAGAGTTTCTCCTTGTTGAGCGACACGCCGCCGCCTTGCACCAACTTACGCATCTCTCCCTTGCTGGCAAACACCTTCACGTCGTCGCGTGTGAAGAGTTCCACGGCGGGTTGCCCCAGTTGGTCTTTAGGCAACTCGTAATAAGGTACTCCGTCGAACACGTCGAGGAACGTCTGTTCATCGAGTCTCTCCAGGGCATCTTTCGTTGCCTTGCCGAAGAGGATGCCCGATGCCTCCTTTGCCATGTCGAGAGCCTCCTGCGAATGCACCATGACGGTCACCTCCTCTGCCAGTCTCTTTTGCAACACGCGGTGTCCCGGGTCTTGGCGATGCTCTTCCACGAGGGTGTCAATCACGTCTTTCTCTAACGAGGTGAATATCTTGATGTACCTTTCGGCATCGTCGTCGCTGACGTTGAGCCAGAACTGGTAGAACTTGTATGGAGTGGTGCGGGTGGGGTCGAGCCAGATATTGCCGCTCTCGGTCTTGCCAAACTTCTTGCCGTCGCTCTTGGTGATGAGGGGGCAGGTGAGTGCGAATGTCTCCACCTCGTTGCCCAATGTGCGGCGGATCAGTTCCGTGCCGGTCGTCATGTTGCCCCATTGGTCGTTGCCGCCCAGTTGCAGCTTCACGCCCTTGTGCTGGTAGAGGTACAGGAAGTCATAGCCTTGCAGCAGTTGATAGGTGAACTCAGTAAAGGAGAGACCGTCGCGGGCAGTGCCGTTGAGCCGCTGCTGTACGCTGTCTTTCGCCATCATGTAGTTGACGGTGATGTGTTTGCCCACTTCCCTTGCGAAGTCAAGGAAGGTGAAGTCTTTCATCCAGTCGTAGTTGTTCACCATCTCGGCGGCATTCTCCTCATTGGAGTCGAAATCGAGGAACTTGGCAACCTGTCGCTTGATGCACTCCTGGTTGTGGTAGAGTGTCTCGTTGTTGAGGAGGTTGCGCTCCTGGCTTTTGCCCGAGGGGTCGCCAATCATGCCCGTGGCGCCTCCGACGAGGATGATGGGTTTATGGCCGCAGCGTTGCAGATGCCTGAGCATCATGATGCCGCAGAGGTGTCCGATGTGCAGTGAGTCGGCTGTGGGGTCTGTTCCAAGGTATGCTGTGACCATTTCCTTTTGCAGGAGTTCTTCTGTTCCTGGCATCATCTGTGCCAGCATTCCGCGCCAGCGGAGTTCTTCAACAAAGTTTTTTCTCATTGTCATGAATCGTTGTATGGTTTTTATTTTTCCTGTTATCACTTTTTAATCGTACTATGGTACGGGGTCATACCCGCTTCCTCCCCAAGGGTTGCATCGCAAAATGCGCCATATTGCCAGTCCCAAGCCCTTGATGGGGCCGTGTTTGGTGATGGCTTGCCGTGCGTATTCCGAGCATGTCGGCGTGAAGCGGCACGAGGGAGGGGTGAGTGGGGAGATGCAGTTTTGGTAAAATCTGATGGGTAACACCAACAGCCACGATATGGCATGTGACAATTGTTTGAGGACTTTTTGCATGGTTTTCATATCCGCTCCTTGATGCGATTCAACACGTCACACATCTTTCTCTCCACTTGTGCGCTTTCCAACAGCTTATTGCCTATCCAGAGAAATGCCACTACCAAGCCCTTGTCAGGGCGAGGATTCATCTTTTCCATTAAGATGGTTTTGTTTCTGCGGAATGCTTCCCTTAGTTGCCGTTTGATGCGGTTGCGTTTCACCGCCCGTTTGAAATGGCGTTTCGACACGCTCACCATCATCTTCACTGGCGGCTCCCCCTCTTCTCGGGGTGTCTCCATGAATACGGCGCGGATGGGGAATACCACCACGGAGTGAGAAGAACTGCCGCCAAAGAGTTGGTCAATCTGCTTCTTACTGCAAATGCGTTCCTCTTTCCTAAACGTGAAAACGCGGGGGGCAGCCATCTGTGAAGGGTTATTTCTGGTTTTCCCTCAAGTATGCGCGTAGTGCGCTGGTCATGGAAGGGTATTGAGGAGAAGGTGCCTGCAGGTCCAGGCGCAGTCCTTCTTGCTCCACGGTCTTGGCGGTCGTTGGGCCGAAGGTGGCGATGCGCGTTGTTCCTTGGTTGAAGTTTGGGAAGTTTTTTGCCAAGGCATGGATTCCCGTGGGGCTGAAGAATACCAGCATGTCGTAATCGAAAGTCTTGATTTCTTCCTCGGTGAAGTCGTTGCTCACCGTACGATACATCACGCACTCGGTATGATGGAGTCCTTTTGCGTCAAGGAGGTTCTTCACGTCGTCATTGTGTACGTCACTCATAGGAATCAAGAATTTCTCGTCCCTGTGCTTCACCATAGATGGGATGAGGTCGTCAATCTTGCCCGTTGTGCCGAAAACCACCTTGCGTTTGCGGTATTGCACATATTTTTGGATGTAAAGGGCAACGGTCTCGGTGACACAGAAATACCTCATCTTTTCAGGAATGGTAAGACGAAGTTCCTTGGCAAGGGTGAAGAAGTGGTCAATGGCATGTCTCGAAGTGAATACAATCGCCGTGTGTTCTAATATGTTAACCTTTTGGTTTCGAAATTCTTTCGCAGTGATTCCCTCAACCTTGATGAATGGACGGAAAACAAGTTGAACGCCAAATTCCTTTGCAATGTCGTAATAGGGAGACTTCTCGTTAGAAGGTTTTGGTTGGGAAACCAAGATTTTCCTGATCATTTTGTCCTAAAAATTTACTTTTAAATAATTGTTAATGATTAACAATAGACCCCCGATTACAAACAGAGGTACGATTTCGAGCGCACAAAAGTACAAAAATATTTGTAAAAAAATGCCTTTTCGCTTAAAAAAGATAACATATAGCTTGTAAAAGGACAGGATTTTGATGAAAATGACGATAAAAAAGGCATAAATCATGACACTTTTCATGGTTATGTTGAAGTATGTGAGCAGTATGACAATGGGGAATAAGAGCATCCCTTCTGCCGATATGAGAAACAGCGAAGACCTCTGCCATTGTACGTTTTTTTTCTTGGAAAAAAACACCCATCCCGTCAACCAATATAAGATGGAGCGAATGAGAAAATAGGTCGCGACAATGAAGGTGAACATGCCCACCATTTGGTATTGTTCGATGATGAAAGTGTCGCCCATTCTCTCGCGAACATAATTAATATATATAATGGCGAAGAGGAGGCATGTCTGCAATCCCATGAACAACAGGAACCACACCTCGCCCGATGTTTCCGTAAGTTGGTTGGCTTGTTCGTGTGAGATGTAGTAGAAACTCTTGATTTGGCGCGTGATGAATGCCCGTGTGCGAGCCATGGTGAACATAGCAATGATGAAACATCCTAAAAGCAAGGAGGTGATGAGATTGTCGTTGGCGATGGAATAAGGAATTGGCTCGCCCGCTACTCCCTGTCGCCCACCTTGTAGTTCGGGGTGGAACAGGGTGTCTTTGGAGAAAAAAGATTCGCGGTAGTATTGTGGGATGTGGATGTCTTTTACCGACTTCCCCTTACCGTGTCCAGGCATGTGGAGAGTGTCGGGCTGTTGGCTCCAGTGGATTTCTGAGAATTTGGCATGTGCTTGCACTGCCGAGTCTTGTTGTGCAGGGGTGGCATCCTTGGGCAGTCTGCTGATGGCTTCTGCCGGTGTGAGGTATTTCCCATGATGAACAACGGGCTGCTGAGAGCCGCCCGTTGTTCCCTGTATGGTGTATGTTTCCGCGCTTTGTGCCATTCATTCGAGCTTATAAGCCAAACACTTTGCGGATTTCTTCCACACGGTCGAGTTTCTCCCAAGTGAAGAGTTCCACTTCCATTTCCTTGTCTGGGTTATAATGGCTGGTAAATGTCTTGGTGACAATCTCGTTCTTGCGTCCCATGTGACCGTATGATGCCGTCTCTAAATACATCGGCTGGCGCAATTTGAGATACCGTTCTATCTGTTTAGGACGTAAGCCAAACAACGCCTTGATTTGTTCGGCAATCTTGCCATCAGACATATCCACATGTTTGCGACCGTAGGTGTTGACATACACACTCACGGGGTCTGCCACGCCAATGGCGTATGCCAATTGCACCAACATCTCGTCTGCCACGCCAGCGGCCACCATGTTCTTGGCGATATAGCGAGCCATATAGGCGGCGGAACGGTCCACTTTCGATGAGTCTTTCCCTGAAAAGGCACCCCCTCCGTGCGCTCCCTTTCCTCCGTAGGTATCCACGATAATCTTTCGTCCCGTCAAGCCCGTGTCGCCATGGGGACCTCCGATGACAAATTTGCCCGTGGGGTTGACATGATACTTGATGTCGTCGTTGAAGAGAGCCAGCACTTTCTCGCCGCATTGCGTCTTGACGCGTGGTATCAAGATATTGATGACATCTGCTTTTATCTTTGTCAACATCCGCTCATCATCATCGTCAAAAGGATCATGTTGGGTACTGACAACGATTGTATGAATGCGTTGGGGAATGCCGTCATCACTATATTCGATGGTCACTTGACTCTTGGCATCTGGTCGGAGATACGTCATTTCCTTTCCTTCCTTACGGATGTCAGCCAAGGTCTTCACCAATAGATGGGATAAGTCTAATGAAACGGGCATGAAGTTCTCCGTCTCATTGGTCGCATAGCCAAACATCATGCCTTGGTCGCCAGCCCCTTGCGCCTCTTCCTCTTCGCGGTCAACCCCTCGGTTGATGTCTGCACTTTGCTCGTGAATGGCTGTCATGATACCGCAAGAGTTGCCATCGAACTCATATTCCGACTTGGTGTAGCCAATCTTGTTGATGGTATTGCGGGCGATGGTCTGTAGGTCGATGTAGGCTTCGGAGCGCACCTCGCCCATGATGACCACCTGTCCTGTGGTGCAGAAAGTCTCGATGGCGCAGCGTGCCTTATCGTCGTATGCGAGGAATTGGTCAAGCAGGGCATCGGATATCTGGTCGGACACCTTGTCGGGGTGTCCTTCCGATACCGATTCTGATGAAAATAGATATGACATGTGAATGTTTTATTTATTCTGCAGGCATCATGATAACTTCTGCTTGATTGCCGGCTTTCAACAATTCGGCAACAAAAGCGGAGATGGATTCAGGTGTCTGGGCTTGAATCACCTGTTCATAGTTGGTATGGAGGTCAAGGCCATACTCACGCCAAGCATAAATGCGGCCATTCCAATAGCCATTGGTCTTCAGACGATCACCATGATTCTTCAACATATACTCCTTCACCTTTGTCAGCATGTCAGCATCACAAGTCTTGGCAAGAGCATTCACCTCATTGCGCATGATCATGATGGCGGTATCGCCCTTCTCGGGTTTCATCGGGCAATAGGCAAAGAGATTGGTTTCCGTGCGATAGTCGTTGCGATCCACGCTTGCACTGGCACTGACGGTATAAGCTGCACTGGCATCCTCGCGAATCTTCTTCAAGTAAACCATCTGTAGCACCTGGCCAGCCATTTGCGCCTTGATGATATTCTCCAAGGTATACTTAATATTTTCCGAGCGCCACATCATCACGGCGATAGCCTTGGGTGTCTCCGACTTGTGCTTGAAGCTGTTGACGACAACGCCCTTAAAGTCTGTTGACACATCCTTGCCTTTTTGTACCTTCTTTTGTGCTGGCAAAGAGGCAATGTATTGTTCAATCAATGGGCGGATGGTCTCCTCGTCATAGTTGCCGATGATGGTGAAAGTGTAGGCGGCGGCATTTGCAGTGCGCTCTTTTGCCATCTGGAGAATGCGGTCGTAATCCACTTGTGGCAAGTCCTTGACATCCATTGAGGCAAAACGTGGGTTGTGGCAGTTGATGGTAGATGTCATCGTGTCAACAAATACGGCCTCGGGCTGCAACAAGCGGTTCTTCAGGGAGATCTCTGTGGTCTTCATCATCTGGTCAAACGACTGCTGGTCCTTGTTGATATGGGTGAAATAGAGGTACACCAATTGCAACATCGTCTCCACATCATTGGGTGTTGACGAACCGTTGATGTTTTGGCGGTCGCTGCTGAGGGTCAGGTTCGCACTGGCAATCTTGCCGGCAAGAGCCTTTTCCAATTCCGTATGTGAGAAGTTGCCAAGACCGCTGGCATCAATGGCATCATCAAACATCTTGATGTTGGCATAGTCTTTCTCGCCATAAAGCGACGATCCGCCATAGCCTTCTGCGGAAAGCAACACTTGGTCTTTCTTCAGGTCGGTCTTCTTCAACACCACTTTCACACCATTGGAGAGTGTCAGTTCGGAATAGTCGAACAGATTGTTCTTCACTTCCTTCTTGATCTTTCCTTTCTTGGGCATGGTTGTCATCAGTGGCTCATCCTTCACATTGTCAACGTAAGCCTCAAGAGGCATGGTGCGGGCGGCGGTAATGGCAGCAAGCAATCCTTCTTTCGTAGGATAGACAGCACCCTCTTTCTCGTTGTTGAAGTTCATGATGACCAAGTTGGTGTCATTCTGCGACACCAGTTCCTTCATCATTCCGTTAATCGACTCCAATGGCAGCATCGGCACGATTTGCTTCATGGTCGTATATTCGAAATCGATGCTGGGGATAGGATCATTGTCCAAGAAGTTTTGAACATATTGGTTGACAAACTGGCGATTGTATCGTTTGTCCTTGTTGGAGTATTGTTTCTCAAGCTGGCTTAGGTAGTCTGCCTTATAGCGATTGTATTCAGTGGCGGTGAAGCCAAACTCAGCAGCCCTGCGGGCTTCGGACACTGCGGTGGTAATAGCGGCTTCCATCTGTCCGTCCTTGGGCAACACGCTGATCTCAAATGCGTCTATCGACCTTGAAAGCAGATATGCACCATCACCGACAGATGCCTGGAGGAAGGGGCTTTCAGGCTTTTGGGCATACTCCTTCAAGCGGTCGTTAAGCATTGATGTGGCAGCATCTTTCACGTAGTCATACATCAAGTATGCCAGGGTGCCTTTCAACGTGTCTGGGAAGGTCTCATGTTTCATGAAGACTTCCACAAGATTGATTTGCTGCTCTTTGTCCTTGTCAATCACGACGATAGGCTCTGCATTGTCAGGAACGGGTTCCTTGACAACCATTGCACGATTCTCAGGCAACTGTATTCCGCTGAACAGGTCTTTGATTTTCTGTTCCACTTTGTCCACATCGACATCTCCCACAATAATGAGACCTTGGTTGTCTGGGCGATACCATTTCTCGTAATAGTCACGAAGGAATGGTGGCTCGAAGTTGTCGATGATTTCCATCAAGCCGATAGGCATACGATGACCATACTTGGAATCGGGATAGAGAGCAGGAAGGTCACGCTCAAGCATCCGCATCGTGGCACTTGTGCGCAAACGCCATTCCTCATGGATGACACCACGTTCCTTTTCGATTTCCTCCTTTTCGAGAAGCAAGCCGTCTGCCCAGTCATAGAGGATGAGAAGGCAAGAGTCGATGATGCTCTCACGGGTGGTAGGAACATTGGAGATGTTATAGACTGTCTGGTCAATGGAGGTGTAAGCGTTCAGGTCGGTGCCAAACTTTACGCCCACCGACTCACACCAGCGGAGCAACTCATTGCCTTTGAAATGCTTGGAACCATTGAATGCCATGTGTTCCAGGAAATGCGCCAGGCCTCGCTGGTCGTCGTTTTCTTGAAGTGAACCCACTTTTTGGGCGATGTAGAACTCTGCCCTGTCTTCAGGCCAGTTGTTGTAACGAATGTAATAAGTAAGCCCATTGTCCAACTTCCCTATACGTACATCGGGGTCAACAGGCACAGGGGGCATCTCCATTTGTGCTACCATGGAGGCGGTGCCAACTATCATTAGCACAGCCAAAGACAAAATTTTTTTGATTTTCATTTGATAATAATGTTTAATAATTTGCTGCAAAATTACATATATTTTTATATTTAGACGCTCAATCACAGGAAAAAACTACAAAAAACATGTTAAATGTGGTTTTAAGGCATGATGGCACGGTATGGCAAAAAAATCAGTATATTTATTAAATAATATGGTGATATATATAAAAGATTGCGTATTTTTGCCGATG
Source organism: Prevotella sp. (assembly GCA_017428055.1). GTDB lineage: Bacteria > Bacteroidota > Bacteroidia > Bacteroidales > Bacteroidaceae > Prevotella. The sequence continues at coordinate 20,864 of JAFRRN010000060.1, read as the reverse complement.
TTAATTGCAATTATCAATGAAAGGACTAAAAACTTATTTTCTTACAGGGGCATTTTGTTTGCTCCCCATGATGGCTTTTGCACAAGTGACACCTACCTCACAGATGGAAAAGTTGAAAAGAGGTCTGGTTGTCGTACCTACTGCTTCCGGTGAATTCGTCAGTTGGCGGTTATTGGGTACGGACGATGATGACAATACCACTTTTGACGTATTGCGCGACGGCACAGTCATTGCCAAGGACATCAGTAATGCCACATGCTATTCCGATGCCACGGGTAAAGCCACCAATCAATACCAGGTGGTGACGAAGGTAAATGGCATAGCGGTTGATACCACAGCAATGGTCTTACCTTGGGCTGAAGTTTTTTACAAGCTGAAACTCGACCGCCCCGCAAACGGGGAAGACTATGATTACAGCCCCAATGATTGTAGCGTTGGAGACGTGGACGGTGATGGTGAATATGAGCTTTTCGTCAAGTGGGATCCGTCTAATTCCAAGGACAATTCACAATCGGGAAAGACTGGAAATGTCTACATCGATTGCTATAAGTTTGATGGCACGAAGCTATGGCGGGTGGACTTAGGCAAGAATATACGTGCCGGTGCCCACTATACGCAGTTTCTGGTGTACGATTTTAATGGCGACGGTAAGGCGGAGATGATTTGCAAGACGGCACCGGGAACTATTGACGGCATGGGGCAATATGCCAACCAAGCCACAGACGACAGCTCCATCTCCTCCACCAACAACAGGCTCGACTACCGCAATAGCAACGGATATATCCTACAAGGACCAGAGTACTTGACCGTGTTTGACGGACAGACAGGTGCTGCCATCCATACCGTTTGGTATAATCCTAACCGAAACTTTGGTGTGGGGAAGGCAGAAAACTATAGTTCTTCATGGGGAGACAGCTATGGAAACCGTGGTGACCGTTTCCTTGCCGCCGTGGCATACTTGGATGGACCCGACAAAAACCCGAGTGCAGTGATGGTTCGTGGATATTATACCCAAGCCTATTTGTGGGCGGTAGACTTTGATGGGGAGCATCTCACCACCAAATGGCTACATGGCTCCACGACGAAAAACTACGTCGAGTTGACCGTTGGCGATGAGAAACTGCCCCGTAAGGCTTACACGAAGAACACGAGTGGCAAGTCGGGTGGCAGTTGCACGATGTATGGCAATGGCAACCACAATATCTCTGTTGCAGATGTGGATGGTGACGGTTGTGATGAAATCTTATACGGCTCTGCCGCCATCGATAACGATGGCACTTTGCTTTATGCCACGGGGTTGGGTCATGGCGATGCCATCCACGTTTCCGACTTGATACCAAACCGCCCTGGACTTGAGGTCTTTCAGATTCACGAAGAGAGTCCATACGGGTGGGATGTGCATGACGCAGCCACTGGAGAGGTGATTTGGAGTGCTACAGGCGATGATGACAACGGACGGGGTATCGCCGCCCAGTTGCAAGCCAATGAATATGGTTTCTACTTTAGTTCCTCAAACGACAGGCAACAACGCAGTGCCACGACGGGAAATGTGGCTTCCACGAAGAGTACTTCCTTGAATTTCCGCATCTATTGGGATGGTGATGTGCAAGATGAGTTGCTCGACGGTACGAAGATTGACAAATGGAACGGCAATGGCACGACACGTTTGTATATCCGCGGGAAAAACCCATACGACTATAACTCGTCGAGCAGTTGCAATAGCACCAAGTCTACGCCCAACCTGCAAGCCGACATCTTCGGCGACTGGCGAGAGGAAATCATCCTCTGGAGTACGGCAGACAATGCCACGCTCAATATATTTACCACCATCGAGCCAACTTCCTATCGAGTGCCAACATTAATGCACGACCATGTGTACCGAATGGGAGTCGCTTGGCAGAATACTGCCTATAACCAACCACCCCATTTGGGTTATTACCTACCAGATAGGTTTATACCAAAATTCGTTCCTGTGGAAGGCTCTTCCAAGGAACAGACGGTCATCCTCGGTGACAGCATAACGCCTATTACCTTGCGCTATGTCAACACTACGACAACATTAGTTGACTCCACTTATACGCCCAATGGTGAGATGAAAGGGCTTTCATCAGAGTTTACGAGGACAGTCAACTATGGTGCCAAGCAAATTACCCTTACGGGAAAGCCTACCGCCGTCGGCGATTACACCATCGTATTGAGGGCTTCGGGCAACACGGCACGTCCAGGAAACGTTTACGACCGTATTACGATACATGTGCAGGATGACCCTTTGGGCATTCACAATTCAGAAACAGGCAGTGGCATCAATGAAGTATATACGGTGTCAGGCATGAAAGTTTCCCAAAGAAATACCCCATTGCCTACGGGTGTCTATATCCTTAAAGGCAAGGAAGGAACCAAGAAGGTTTACCTAAAGTAATTGTCTATTATTTTTGAATGGTTAGTTAGTAGATTGATTACGCCATTAAGTCAATTGACTATCAGATAATGAAGTCAATTGACTTTTTGTTGTATTGCATCACGATTTGTCTTTGATGTTTCTTGGGTGGTGAAGTTCAATTTCTTCGCGCAGGGTCGTGATGTCGATGTGTGTGTAAATCTCCGTGGTCGCGATGCTCTCATGCCCCAGCATCGCTTGGATAGAACGAAGGTCTGCCCCCCCCCTTAGTAAGGCCGTGGCAAAGGAATGACGTAAGGTATGTGGCGAGATGGTTTTGGTGATGCCCGCTTTTACGGCTTGCCGTTTCACCATGGTGAGGATCATGACGCGTGTGAGGTGTGCGCCTCGGTTGTTGAGGAACACATAGTCCTCCTCGCCTTGCTTGATGTTCATGAGGTTGCGGTCCATAAACCATAGTTCCAATTCGTGAATAGCACGGGGTGAGATGGGAACGAGCCGCTCTTTGTTGCCTTTACCTATGACACGGATGTATCCCTCGTTAAAGTAAAGGTCGGACAACTTAAGGTTTACCAGCTCCGATACCCGAAGCCCACAAGAAAACAGCACTTCAATAATAGCCTTGTTGCGCTGGCCTTCACGTATGCTGAGGTCGATGCTGGCTTCTAATAGGTCTACCTCCTCTGTGGACAAATATTCAGGGATATGCTCGCTAAGGTGTGGCGACTCTAATAGTTCGGTGGGATTGTCTTTGATGATACCCTCGATGACGAGGAATCGATAGAATGTGCGGATGCCACTGAGGATGCGCGCCTGTGTGGATGACCCCACGCCATGTTCGTGGATGGTGGCAGCGAAATGCTGCAAGTCTTCCAACTTCACGTCCTTGGGGTCGATTTGGTTGTCTTGGCAATATCCAAGGAGATACCCCAAGTCGTGTTGATATGCCTCAATGGTGTTGGGTGAATAATTGAGTTGGAGTTTCAGGTAGCGTAAGAATTTCTGCTCGTAGTCCATCTACAATATAAAATTTTAATGCTTAATGCCATACGACACAAGCCCGCTAAGCATTAAGCATTATATATTCAACATTAAGCATTTACTTGTAGTCCCTCCGGGAATCGAACCCGGATCTAATCTTTAGGAGAGACTTATTCTATCCATTGAACTAAGGGACCGCCTCGTTTGGGTGTGCAAAGATAGCACAATTTGACCAACCACCAAAATTATGTCATAGTTTTTTTTGCTGTTGGTATGTTGTTTCGCTGACAAGGCTTCTTCGGAGAATGAAGATGTAAGCAGCGGCGATTATCGTCATGAGGAGATCGAAATAGAGGAGCTTTCCCATTCCGTTGAAAACTTCCATCAAGAAGTTCATCGCCAGATACACCATCATGAAAATCCCCAGCATGGAGAGGTCGCCCTTGTAGTTCTTGTAGATGAGGAAAGCCAATGCGGCGTATGGGATGGTTCGCAGGATGAACAGGGGTAGGTATACCTTCCCAATGATGTGAATGTCACGGGTGGAGAGGTATGCAAGGATAGCCACGCTTGCATTAAAGATAAATACGAAGACAATGGTGGTGATAAATAGCTTGCGCAAGGGGTATTTCAGCACCGACATTCCCCTCATGAGACAATAGAGGAGGAATGTCTCACATATTGCCTTGATGACATATACCTCAATGATGTATGTAGTCCTGTTGACCCCATATTCACGTGCCATCTTCGGGGAGCAGAATATAAACATGATTTGGGCGATGATGAAGAGTAACATGGCGATGGTCATGAGGTACTTATTGGCAGGGGCTATCACATAATTCACCGTTTCGTCTGTCTTCAAGGGCTTGGTCAATGGGATGTCCACGCGCTTAAATTCTGGTTTGGTGACACTGTCCTCGTTATTCATGACGGGACTGATGTCACGCGCCTTCTCCCCTCCAATGAGTCGGTTACGTAAGTAAATGATATAGATGATGCCTACAGTGGCGCAGATGAAGTCAGAAATCCAATAATGCCCTACAAACTCGATAATGAGAAGGTATATCAAATTGAGTGCCACAGAGAATAGCATCCACGATCCAGCCACAGAGAGAGTGCCGTAATATGTATTGTCGATCTTATACCCTAAGATGAAATAGGGGAGCATACAGACAAAGAAGAGTGGAATGCTGTAACGGGTGGGAATCTCTACCGTGCCTGTCATGTTGAGGATTCCCATGGTGGCATGGATGATGAAGATGCCTGCCAATGCCCATAGGAAAAGTGTCCGCATGGGTTTCTTCAATACTTTCATGCCTTGCATGAGGCAGACCAGCAACGTGGTCTCGCCCAAGAAAGTAAGCACATGGGCTGCCCCGAGCGACACCGTCCTGTCAATTTGGTGGCTTTGTGCAAAAGAAGGGAAGCTAACAACAAACAATAAAACCCCGATGAAATAAAGCAATACTGCCAAGTGCATGATGATGCTGTGGCAGGGAGTGATTAAGTGGTTTATTTCAAGGTCTTTAGATGAATGATAGTGAATGATTCTTGTCCCGGTTGACATAATATGCATATTTTTTGCAAATGTACGTATTTTTTTACATTTTTAGCAACACTTTTAAACTTTTTTGCCATTATGCCGTCATAATTTTATCATGAATCGATTCGTAATCTGTATTTTGTTGTCGTTATCGATAACAATGGCATCAGCTCAAGGTCTTGTCAGGGGCAAGGTCGTGGATAAGAATACCGAGGAACCTCTCAGTTATGTGAACGTGAAAGTATCGCAACGAGGAAGTGAAACATTGCTGAAAGGGGGCGTTACCGATATCGAAGGGAAGTTTGTCATTGAGGGATTGAGAAACGGCGACTATACCTTGACCTTGACATTCGTTGGATATAAGACGCTAACACGCCAATTCACCATATCCGCCAAGACACCTACCCACCATTATGCTACGTTATTCCTCTCGGAAGATGCCCATTCCCTGAAAGAGGTGACGGTGACAGGGCAGAAGTCTACCATGAAATTAGAGGTGGACAGGAAGTCGTTTGACGTGAGCCAACTCATCAGCAACGCCGGCCAGTCGGCATCTGAGGCTCTGGAGAACATCCCGTCGGTGGAGGTTGACAACGACGGGAACGTGTCGTTACGGGGCAACACCAGTGTGGAGGTGTGGATCAATGGCAAGGCCAGCGGCCTTACTTCCGATAACCGAGCGCAAATCCTACAACAGTTGCCCGCTGAGAGCATTGAGCGTATAGAGGTCATCGACAACCCTTCCGCCAAGTTCTCGGCAGAGGGAAGTGCGGGTATCATCAACATTGTCTTGAAGAAAGACCGAACCCCAGGCTATTATGGGTCGGTACAGGCGGGTGTAACCACACGGAGTGGAGCCAACACCAGTTTCAACATCAACTATAGCAGCAAGCTGCTTGATGCCTTTTTTAATATTGGCTATCGTCATCGTGAGAACAAGGGGAAGAGCCAGAGTGAGCAGACGTATAAGCAAACCAATCAATATCAATGGTATAATGCTCCCAGCTCGCAGATGGGAAACAATCTCTTCTCACGTGCGGGTGTCACGCTCCATGCCACTACCAAGGATGATTTCACATTGAGTGGGATGTTGATGAGAGGGCGGCAAAAGAACTGGAGTAGCACCTTATACCATTATGGGACGTTGGTGAATGGCTCTTGGGAGAACGCCATCGACACTCGCCAGATGCTCCGTTATACCAGGGGAGCGGGCGACATGAACATGAACCATTTGGAGTTTGACTATCGCCACTCATTCACGGAGAGACATTTCCTTGACTTCATGGTATCGTATGGAAAATGGAAGTCGGACAATGACAATTACTACCAGGACAGCACCATGTATTATGACCCTGTGATAGGCACATTTGGGGCAGCGCAGGACTATGACTACCAATATCGCCCCACACATATCAACAACCGTTCATGGGAGGTGAAACTCGACTACGAGAACCCCATCTCGGAGAATCTGAAGGTGGAGGCTGGCTACCAGGGGCGTTTCTCGCATGAGAACACCCCGCAGGAGTCTTTCATCGACAACACGAGTTGGGATGGCAAGCAGGTCGTGGAAGACCAGGCTTATTACAATCGATTCATCTACGACATGGATTTACATGCCTTGTATAGTACCTTGACATACAAACTTGATAAGTTTGGCGTGATGGCTGGCTTGCGTGGCGAGTATTGGAAAGTGAACACCGAGAGCTACACATGGGCGCAGGAACATGATGCCGCCAAGCGTGACCAACCTTTCAAGAAAGACTATTTCCAGTTGTTTCCCAGCGTGTTCCTTTCCTACCAATTCACGGACAACGACCAGTTGCAACTGAATTACACCCGCCGCTTGCGCCGTCCATGGGGTGGGCAGCTCAACTCTTTCAAGGACACACGCGACGCGACGACCGTCTCCTTTGGTAATCCCGAGTTGACACCGGAGTATTCCAACTCATTCTCACTCAATTATCTTAAGACATGGACGGAGCATTCATTGATGCTTAGTGCATACTATCGTCCCACTTCCGACGTAATCCAGCGCATCAACTGGCAGAATACGTCCGATGGCTTGATGTACTCCACCAACGAGAATGTGGCAAAGAGCGTCAGCGAGGGATTGGAACTGGTCGTGAAAAACCACCTTTTCCGCATCCTCGACCTCACCACTACCGCCAATGCGTATTATTACAAGTTAGATGGATTCTCATACGACATCGACGGGCAGACCATCACAGGAAAGGAAAACCACAATTTCTCATTCAATGCCCGTATGATGGCGAGCGTCACCTTGCCATACGACATCTCCGTGCAGGTGAATGGTCGGTATCGCGCAAGGCAGGTCATCACGCAGGGCTATCGCAAGCCGAGTTATAGCATGGACATTGGATTGCGGAAAAACTTCTTCAACAAGCTCATCACTTTGAGTATCAATTGCCGCGATGTGTTCAACTCTCGCAGATGGGAGAATTTCACGGAGAGCGACACTTTCTCACGTCATCAACTCAACCGCCGTAATAGCCGAATGGTTAATTTCACGCTGACGTACAACTTCGGAAACCAGACCTTGCGCAAGCGTCCGCAGCGCGATGAGCAAGGAGAGGATGACCCGTCGAGCAATTACAATGGTGGCGGCGAGGAATGAAGATACGTCGCGATGAGTGACACATTATATATAAATAAAGATGTTGCAAGTATTCCCGTGATTATTTGCAACATTTTTTTTGCCCGTCCACGGGTGACGATGAAGAGATACGACATGGCGATGGGAATGACAAACACCCAATGCCCCGTCATGATGTATACCTCGTTGAGGCCAAAGCCTAAGGCAACATGGATAATCATGTCCATCAAAAACCAGAACAATGTCAGGCAAAGGAAAATGCCTGCCACCTGGTCACGTCGAAATCCCACCATGAAGCCACAGACAATGCCCAAGACAAACAAGAGGACGATGATGCCTTCTATTACATAGTTGGCATCATATTGGTAACGTACTATCATCGGGCGATGTCCCTCAAGGATGTCATCCAAGAGATGGTCGGTATGTAGTTGGAGGGACTCGCCAAAGAGGTTTTCTTCGATACTTGCCCATCGGTCGGTGGAGATGTCTGTCCATCCCACGAACTCGCCTTTGGCGATGGGCTTCCCCCGTCGTGGGTCGTTATGGTCGCGCATATATTTGGCGTATGCCAGTTCCTGTACGGTGTGCCTTACCCTACGATAGATGCTTGCGCTGTCTTCTTTGGGATATTGTTGGCTATATGCCTTGAACAGCGAGTCGCGAAACTCACGGTTGCGGATGTTCGTTTGGTGCTGCCGGGCGGCAGCCTCGGGTGCCTCGAAAATATGGTATTCCAGTCGGGCAAAGCCCCAGATGAGTGCTGAGGGGAGGATGATTGCCAGGAGGAAATACTTGGGACGAAAGAACTTCTTGCCATTGGCGAAAAACGCCGCTATGAACACCTTGAGCCCGTTGTTGAGCGAAATGCCGGCGGTTAGGGCAAACAGGATGATGGTTTGCCATGTTCCCATGGCTTTTCCCTTCCTCAACAAGGTCCCAGTGACATATAGGATGAAAAGTAATAGGCACATGGAGAAGTTGAAGTGGTCGGGTACCATCATGGTAAGCATCACGTATGCGAAAGAGCAGAACAGGAAAGAGAGCAATGACGCATCTGCCCTCTGTAAGTATAGCACCTCACGAAAGATGCGATAAAGGAATATGATGGCATAAAACCCCGCAGCCACCTGCATGGCGGCGACCACGTAGATGGCGCAGTTGATGCCTGTCAATGCGTTGAGCAGTTGCGTGATGAGGTAAGGAACAAACATGAATATCGCCAGCAAGGGATGGCGGTAGATGTTGTATTGCGTGGCAGACCATTTCGACAAGACGGTGTATGTCCAAGCATCGAAGCCAGAGATGTTGAACCCGTCGCGAAACATCTTGTGGTAGTCGTCGGCGAAAAGGGTCAGCGTGTCGTGGTAATGATAAAGAAGCAGGCCATTAAGGAAGGCGACCAACAACAAGGAACAGAAAGCCAAGGGGCGCTCTTCCCTTTTGATATGAAATGGGTATAATAATCGTTTCATGCAAAGTAGGAAATGATGAGATAGCCATTGTAGGCGAATAGGTAAAGGGTGAGTAGCGTAACGATGACCCGCAGCACACGGCGCGGCATGGGAGCGAGTGCTTTCAATAGATAGGCTATGGCGATGGGGATGACATAGATGTAATGGGCAGACATGATGTAGATTTCGTTTATGCCGAAGCCCAGGCCCACATGTAATGCCATGTCAATCAAGAAAAAGGACATACAAAGCCACATAAAGCGTGACCTCCAACCACAGATGATGCCATGGAGGAAGAGCAAGATGACCAATGCCTCTATGGCATAATTAAACCAATGATGGTAACGGACAATCACAGGACGGCTACGAAACTCGTCTTGCAACAAGTAGTCGCTATGTAACTGGATGGCCTCGCCAAAGAGGTTCTCCATGACGGAGTCCCAACGTGGGGTGGAGATGTCCGTCCATCGCATAAATTCACCCTTGGCGATAGGGCGGCCTTGCTTGGGGATGGCTTGATGGGATAATCCCCCTTTACTATCTTTTGCACCACTTCTCCTCAAAGAATCCATCCTCGCTTCTCGCTTTTTCTTTTCCGCTTTCTTCTTGGCAATCACGGCGTGTCGGGCTTGCTCGCCCTCCCATACAAATTGTTTATATTCCCATCGGCAGAATCCCCATATCAATGCGGCGGGCAAGATGACAGCCATCATGAGGTATGCAGGATGGAAAAACCGCTTGCCATTGGTAAACAACCCAGACAGAAACACCTTGAGTCCATTATTCAAGGAGATGCCCGCCGTGATGACAAACAGGAGGATGCCCAGCCCAATCCCCATCTCACGACGTTGCTTGATAAGCATCCCTGAGACGTATAGCGTAAGCAGCAGCATGAACATCGATAGGATGAAATGGTCGGGCACCATGGATGAGAGCATGACATAGGCGAATGAGAAGAGGAAAGCAGCCAACAGGAAGGAGTCGCCCGTGCCAACCCCGACGATGTCCCTCAATATGCGATAAAGGAAAAGGAAGGAGTATGTAGCACTGAACACCAAGATTGCTGCCACGATGAACTGGGCGAAATTGATGCCAAACAGCCACATCAGCCCTTGGTTGATAAGGTAAGGCACCCACATCATGAAAGCCAGGAGCGGATGGCGGTACACGTTGTATCGTGCCTCCCAATGGGAGACGACATAATAAGTCAACGGGTCGAACCCGGAAACACGGAACCTACCCACGAAGAGGTTGAAGTAATTGTCGTGCAAGGGGGTGAAGTCGCCATAATACCGATAGACGACCAAGGCATTCAATGCCACTGTCAGCGCAAAGGCAAACAAGGCGACCCATCGCTCATCCCGTCTGATTTTAAATACATTCATCTCTTCAAGAAAAACCTAACCAACAAGAAGTTTACGGGAACACAGACGCAGAACATGGGGAGGGGTGCCCATTCCTTGCTGATACCCATCCACAGGAACAGGTGAAGCGACCCCATTTGCAACAGGTAGTTGATGACATGTGACAAGGCGAATCCTGCCCCGCGCCTTGCATTCGCCTTCACACGGAAGGTGAAATAGGTGGAGGCGAAGAAGTTGAAGGTGAAACTGACCAAATATGCCACGGTGTTGGCAATGCCTGGCGATGTGATTCTGACCACCAAGAGATATATGAGATATTGAATGGCGACCGCCAACACGCCGACAATCCCAAAGCGGATTGCCTCGTTGAATGAGGATTCATTGGTGATGAGATGCCCTTCGTCAACCCACGCCAGCATTTCCTTGTCTCCTTGGCTGTCGCCATATCCCACGATGTGATAGTCGTGGCGGTTGGGAATAATGGCCTGGAGGCGGTCTACTTTCTCTTGTCCATGGCAATTGGGAGTGCTGAACCGCCCTGTCAAATGCCTGTCCGCCACCTCGATTTCCGTTCCTACCACCATGATGCCATGCCCTTTCATCGTTTGGGCAATGTCGAAGAATGGTTCCAATAGCGGGGCAACCCAATTGCGGATGCTCGCAGTGACCACTATGACACCCCTCCCCTCGTCTAAAGCTTGTGCCACGTCTTTCAGCATGTCTGTTTTAAGTATGGATGAATGGCTTTCGGCAAACCGCTTGCAAAGGGCATCGAAGTCTCTTTCAAGCATACCCTTGAAACAATGCGAGAATATCCGTTCCTTGGCTTTGCCATTAGGATAAAGCCCCATCTTCATCATGACGAGGATAGGGGAATAGCATAACAACAGGAGATAGGTATACCACTTACCCTTGGCAAATTGCAGGAATGCCAACAAGCTATCCTTGGATGTCAGCGTTCCGTCGAAGTCATAAACGTTTATGGATGAAGAAAGAGGAGGAGAGGATGTGGAATCGTCGGGTAGAGAGCCATTGGCATCGTTGGGGCGGAGCAATTCATCCGCCCGTGACGGGGCTTTTCTCGATTGCGGGTGGGTGTGCTGGCCCGCCCCTATGTCATTCTTCATCTGTCCTTCTTCTTACTTCTTCAAGTGCCTGTAATACTCGCAAGCCGCCAAGAGGAACGCTCCCGTGCCGAAATTAGTAACAGACTTTTGGTTGACCACCTGTCCGGGGATGGCTTTCTCGCCGATGGGCTGCACATAACCCACCGTGCCGTCGGGTTGCAGGGCGATGGTGGCAAGGTATTCCCAAGCCTTATCCGCCACGGGCTGGTACACTTTCTTCTTTAAGAAGCCATGGTTGATGCCCCATTGCAGGCCATAGCAGAAGAGGGCGGTACCCGATGTCTCGCGCCCAGGTGCTTGTTCGGGGTCGAGCATGGAGCGTGTCCAGTAGCCTTCCGCCTGTTGGCAATCGGCGACGGCTTGTGCTTGCCTCTTGTAGTAAGCGATATATTCCTTGCGGTGTTTGTCTTTCTTGGGAAGGTCTTGAAGGATTTTGGCGAAAGCCGCCAGCACCCATCCGTCGCCCCTTGCCCAAAAGTCTTTCTTGCCCGCTGCCGTCTTGTGCTTGGGATAGACATACTTCCCGTCGCGGAAATAGAGCCCCGTCTCCTCGTCGTACATGATGCTATTGGCATACGACCAGTTCTCATACATCTTGTCGAGGTACTTGGTGTCGCCCGTCATCTTGTACATTTTCGTCATCACGGGCATGACCATATACAAGGCATCTGCCCACCACCAATAGTCATTGGCATCGGAATAAGCCTCAAATCCCATCACCTCCTTGGCGCGAGCCACCCATGGCGACACGTCGCCCGCCTCGCCAAACTCCTTCGCGGCGGCAAAGAGGTCAAGGTATGTCTGGAAACAGATCTGCCAGTCGCCAAACAACACGTGCTGCATCGACTCGCCGTATTGCTTGTAGAGCCATTTCGACTTGTCCGTCTCACGCGCTCCTTGCCATCGATTCTTTTCTCCCCAAGCCTTGGAGTAGTCAAACCACGCCTTGTTCTTGAACAGTAGGCAAGCCTCCATGTTGCCCGTGTGATACACGGCGGGGTCCCAGAAGGAGCGTTCTTGCTCCGGATGGTTCCTTTGCCAAGTGTCATTCACTTGTGAAATGATGTTGGAAACTTCGGCTTTTGTCCATTGCCTTGCATGAAGAGAAAGCCCAATGATGCTGACGAATGCCAAGATGAATAGTCGTTTCATGATGTCATGGTTTTTGATTGTTGTATGCAAAAATAGATATATTATGTTGATTTACCAAATTTTATGCTGATTTCTATGGGCTAAACCATACATTTAGTTGGTTTAGATGTATGCTTCAGAGGGAGTAAATGCCACATCCGCCACCTTTTGCCTATAGCCAAAAGACCTTGCGGCTATAGCCAAAAGGGTTTGCGGCTATAGCCAAAATAAGCAGGCGAAATTGGGTTATGATGGGCGGAGAACCGATGCACACACACCAATTATTTTCCTGGCAAAAGGAAAAAATGCGTGAAAACAAATGGTTTTATGCCGTTTTTCCCTATCTTTGCATCTGTAATCCTTTGGAATAGAGACAAAATGCCCATGAAGAAACTTGAAGCTATATCCCGACAACTGATAGAATTGGCGCATAATGTTGCGCCCAAATTGCCTGACGGGGAGGTGAAGACCAACCTACAACGGTTGGCTCGCCGCTCGATGGAATACAAGAACGGGTCGTTCATCATGCTGGTGGTGGGACCGGTGAAGTCGGGTAAGTCGACGTTGGTCAACTTGTTGGCGCATCGGTTTGTGAGTCCCACGGACAAGTTGGAATGCACCGTCAGGCCCTCCATCATCTCCAATGTGGACGATGAGCGTGACTGCCGGATTGATGTGTACCGCTCGAAGGTGGATGGAAGGAAGGCGGAAGACCTCGACCTTATCGTTGACAAGCTCCGGGGCATCATGCCTGATGACGCGGAGGTGGAGCGTTTCTTGGAGAAAGAGACCTTCGCGTTGACGGAGGACAATATCAAGGAGGTGATTTTCCCGTCGTATAACAAGGGCGACCGTACCGTCATCACGTCCATCACCACCACGGGGAGCAAGCTGTTGCATAATGACGACGCGGCGGGCGAGGGCAAGATATTCCTTGTAGACATGCCTGGGTTTGACGGGAATAATGTGAACATCGAGAACGACCCGCTCTATGAGGCCATCTCCAAGCGTGTTGACTTGATTTTGTTTGTGCATAGTTCGGTGTCGGCATTCAACGTCACCTCCGCCAAATACCTCGACAAGTTGAGGGAATACAACGAGAGCGTACCCGTGTATCTTATCCACAACGTGTTTGACTCGTCTTATTGGCGCGATGAGAATGAGAGGCAACAGGATGTGGAGCGGCAGGCGCAGAAGGAATATGACGAGATTAGGCGCAAGGGATTCAACATCGAGCCCGATTTCATCAGTTGTGTGAACTTGGGAAAGGTAACGGATTTCACCGATGGAATGGGCAAGTTCAAGACAGATTTCAACGAGGAGCTGAATGCCGAACAGGTGGAATTTGCCAAGATAGAGCAGAAACTCTACGACAAGATCACGACCAACATCACGGAATTGCGGTTGAAGAGATGCCTCGACCGCACCGCCCAATTCCGCGAGAGCCTGCTTTCGTTGCTCAAGGAAAAGGGAAAAGGGCTGCGTGTGAAGAAAGATGACTATGACCTCTTGGGTCAATGGCTGGAGCATATCGGGCAGGAGCTGGCGATTACCGATGCGGAATTGGACGACATCGTGAGTGCCACGACCTCGCAAGCGCCCGTGTCGGTCTTCGACTCAGAGATAGACAGCCGCATCAACAGTTCCGAGGGCATGGGACAATGCCTTGAGCGGTTGGAGCGGCTTGCCAACAAGTATTTCTCTGATGTCAATACGTTCCTTTCGGAAAACCTCTTTCAGCGATACAAGACCAAGACATCAGAGTTTACCCGTCGCATCGACGAGCGGCTTACTTCTGACATAGAGTCGCCTGATATGGATAAGGTGTCGATTGCCATCGAGGAAAGGCTGACACGCGATGAGCTCAGGCAATACGTGAAACGCAACGCCTGGTGGAAGCAGATGTTCGCCATGCCATTGAGCGTGGAGGTGGTGCGCGATGCCGTTCGCAAGATGAAGAAAGACCTCACGAGCCACAACACCATGAAAAACCTCATCAAGGACGAGGTACATGCCACGGAGAAGGTCTATATAGAACGGATAGCCGCCTCTTTCCAAGGCATCAGGGAAAGCCTCATCAGCCGTGAGGACCTTGACTCTCTCGATACTCTCGACAACCTTAGTGCCCGTCTTTCAAACATCATCATGTAGCCATGAAACGCAACCTCTTCATCATCGTGTCCATCTTCATTGGCGTTTTCGCCATCATGCTCGCCAGTGATGTCATCACCATTGGCGAGAAATTGACGCGCCTGACACATTTCGCATACGCGGAATATATATTTTATGCGGTGATTCTTTTGGCGTTTGCATACGTCATCATCCTCCCAATCTACAAGCTTCACCATGCCCCGGCATTCCCCAAACTGACGATAGACGTGGACACCAACAACATGACGGATGAGTCGAGGCAGAAGTTGGTGAGTTTCGGAAACCGACTGGTGCGCCATTGCGACTATATCCCTGCCGAGGAACGCAAGGAATACCAACGGCAATTGGCGCAGTCGTTGGAGTGTTACCACGACGATGAGGACTTGGTGAGAATCGTGCAAGAGGAGTTGGAACATCGGTATAAGACCATCAAGTCGCATATCCATGAGTGGTCGAAGACCGTCTTCATGATTACCGCCCTGTGCCAGAGCGGCAAGATTGACGCACTCACATCGATGGTAATCAATTTCCGCATGATAGGCGACCTCATCCGTTGCTCGGGCTTCAAGCCCACCCATAAGCAGTTGTTCAACCAATACGCGCGTATCTTGGTGACATCGCTTTTCAGTTATTATATCTCTAACTCGCTTTCTAACTTTGAGGACATCACCATTCCCTTGGGTGATGCGGTCAACAATGCCGATGTGGATGCGTTCTCGGAGACGGAGTTCCTCGGCAGCGTATCTAACTTGAAAATCTCAGGTGTCATCCCCGCATCGATTATTGATGGTGCATTGAACACGCTCATCACCCTGCGAATAGGCTATGTCACGCTTTCCTACTTGAAGAAGGGCAGTGAGGCCCTGAAAGGGAAGTCGGGTGTGCGTGTGCGGAGATATGCCATGCTCGACTCTGCCAAGGCGTTGGGAGAGATAGCCAAGGACTCCACCGTGTCGAGTGTCCAGTTCCTCGGGACGAAGATTACCGAGTTGCTCACGGGATCCAAGCCCTCCACGGTCTCCCCAACAGCCCATTAACCCCATTAAACCCAATAACCTCATTCACCCCATCTATCTATGCCATTATCAAAGCAATACCCCGACCTCTGGATTAACAAGAGAATCATGTATGTGCATGGCTTTGCCTCATCTGCCCAATCGGGAACAGTAAAGCGTATCAGGGACACATTCCCCAAAGCGGAGGTCGTATCATTCGACCTCCCCATCCATCCCGAGGAGGCGATGGCATTGTTGCGACGGGTGTGCGAGGAGCAAAAGCCCGACTTGATCATTGGCACCTCGATGGGCGGCATGTATGCGGAGATGTTGTATGGCTATGACCGCATCTTGGTGAATCCTGCCTTCCAGATGGGCGAGACCATGCATGAGCATGGGTTGACGGGCAAGCAAACGTTCCAAAACCCACGTCAAGATGGTGTCCAGGAGTTCATTGTCACCAAGGCTTTGGTGAAGGAATATAGGGATATGACCACCCATTGTTTCTCCCATGTCACAGAGGAGGAGCGGCAAAAGGTGTGGGGATTGTTTGGTGACGAAGACCCCTTGGTGCATACATTTGACCTCTTTCGGCAACATTATCCGCAAGCCCTACATTTCCATGGCGAGCATCGCATGACCGACCATTCCTTTTTCCATGGCATAGTGCCTGTGATGAGGTGGATAGATGATAGGCAGGAGGGGCGTGAGCGACCCATCGTCTATATCCATGCCAACGCGATGATTGACCATTATGGCAAGCCTATGTCTTGTTTGAACAAGGCATACGAGATGTTGATAGAACGATATAATGTGTATGTTGTGGCTCCCGCACCTACTAATGACCACGGAAGTCTTGCCAACATGCAATCATGGATAGAAAAATATCTAAGCACCCCCGCTCATGACCGTGTGGTGTTTACCAACCAAAAGGCGTTGCTTTACGGTGATTATATGATAGATGCCGCTCCCGATGCTGGCTTCATGGGTACAAATATCGGCTTTGGCAGCGACGAGATGAAGACTTGGGAGGAGGTCATTACGTTCTTCGATAGGCTTGGTGGGCAGTAAACCATCCCATTGCTTTCCTGTTTTTAAGGTGTATCATATTCATTATACCAAGTTTCCCGTAAAAAACATGGTATTAGAGAGCATGTTTCCCATTTCGGCATGTGTTGATTATTTGTTATATTTGCATCCAAACACTATGCTTTTGGTGGCGTGAATATAATTTTATACATATATTGAGTCATGAAAAAGAATCTATTGTTACAGGCATTGTTGCTGTTTGCCTTTTCCGCCGTATGGGCGCAAAATCCCTATTTGCCTTTGTGGGAACATCTGCCAGACGGGGAACCCCGCGTGTTTGAAGACCCTGACAACCCAGGGAAGTACCGTGCTTATATAATAGGTTCGCACGATATAACCTATTCAGCCTATTGTGGAAACGACATCAGGATGTGGTCGGCACCTGTGGAGGACTTATCCCAATGGCGCGACGAAGGCCCTATCTTCAGTTATTTCGTCAATGGGCAGTGGGACACGATGTATGCACCCGACCTCGTGGAGGTGAGAGACAAGACGACGGGCAAGAAGACATACTATCTCTATCCGCATTCAAGGGGGTGGGGGCGCGTGGCGATGGTCTGCAAGGGCGACCGTCCCAATGGCCCATTTACGCCCGTCAACCTCACAGAGGATGGGCGGAGGTGCGTGGACGGCTCGTTGATAGACTTCGACCCATCGGTTTTCGTCGAGCAAGTCACGGACAAAAACGACCCCGACTACGCAAGGGGCTACCGTGCATACGTCTATTACGGTTTCCGTCATTCCACGGCATACGAGTTGGATCCCGACAACATGTATGCCGTGCGCCCCGGTACAGAGATACATGACTATTTCATTCCGGCGAGCGAACGCTATGGTGTGGTGCGCGACCCGGAAGGAACCCAATATCCTTCACTCTATCAAGGACAGAATCCCGGCGACTTCAATTTCTTTGAGGCATCCTCCATCCGTCAAGTAGGAAACAAATACGTCATGGTGTTCTCTGGTTATTCGGGACCTGACTATGGGTTGGGATCCACCAATTCTGCTCTTCGTTATGCTTTCGGCGACTCCCCATTGGGTCCTTGGCGGTCGGGAGGCGTGTTGGTGGACTCTCGCGGTGTTGTCCCCAATGAGGATGGAACCCATCTTACCACAACGAATTTCGCCCATAACACGCATGGCTCCATCCAGGAGATCAACGGACAATGGTATGTGTTCTATCATCGTCCGCCTCGGGGATTTGGCAATGCTCGCCAGGCGATGGTGGCTCCTGTCAAGATTGTATGGGATAAGAAGTCGGTGGCTGACGGTGGAGTCGTCAAGATTACCGCATACGACCCGTATAGCAAGAACAATGAATGGACGGCAGCAGCCTCTGACGGCACGGAGTATAGGGGGGCGGAAGTGACTTCCGAGGGATTCCAGATTTATGGGCTTCCACCTTATCAATATTATTCAGCGGGTATCGCCTGCTATGTCACGGGCAATGAATGGTTGCAGGATTCGTTTGACAACTGGGATAATAATATGGACTTGGCCGGTATCACCAATGGGGGCATCATTGGGTTCAAGTATTTTGGATTCGGGGGGCTTTCCAAAAACACGAAAGGTATCAATGCGTTTGTTGGTGCAAAGAAAGGCGATGGCACGATGCTGAATCTGCGCCTTACCCCAAGTGGGAAGGGGGCGTTCAAGATTCGTGTGATGCTTGACGGCCCATACGCCAATGACACGTGGAAAGGTCGTGAGATAGGTGTGTTAGACATACCCGCCGATGCGGCGCAAGAGGCAAGGGATTACCAACTGCCCGTTCCTGCCGTGGAAGGGTTAAAGGGGAAACATGCCATTTATCTTGTCGTGGAAGGCCCCGAGGTGCCACAGCCCCAAAGGGAGCAGCCAAGGTTTGGAGGTATGCAGCGGCAACCGCAACGCCCCATTGGTTTGTTTGACTTCCATGGCATCGGTTTCTCAAATTCCACCATACCGTTTGTAGCCCCCGTCGTACCCAAGGCGAGCATCTTGGTAGATGGCAAGTCGCTCAACTTGCCCGCAACGCCCATCCGTTGTACCAACGCCAATGGCTATACCGATGCCACTCGCTACCAAGTATATGCGCCTTTAACGGACCATTCCGTCATCACCGCCACCGCATCCGACCCTGCCGTGAAGGTTGAGGTAAGCCCAATTGTGGCTGGCAGGGCGACGGTGAAGATGACATATCAAGGAAAAGAAAAGGTTTATCTCCTCAATTAATCAATGGAGGACGAAAGATAAGGGACCAAAGTTGAGACGTCAGCCCTCAAAGTTTTTCGCCATAGCATAAGTCCCCGGCATCGCCAAAGCCGGGGACGATGTATTTATGCTCGTTCATGCCGGGGTCAATGGCGGCGCACCAGATAGTGGCATCCTTGTCGCCAATGGCCTCACAGACAACATCGATACCCTCCTGCGTGGCGATGACGCTGGCGATGTGTATCTGTTTGGGTGTGCCAGTCTTGAGCAGTGCTTCGTATGCGGCTGCCATGGAGCCACCCGTTGCCAGCATGGGGTCAGCGATGATGAGGGTCTTGCCTTTCACCGATGGCGTTGCCAAGTACTCCGTATGGATGCCGACTTCCGTGTGTTCGCGGTTGGTGTACATCCGATAGGCTGACACGAAGGCATTGTCGGCATGGTCGAACACATGCAGGAACCCGTGATGGAACGGCAATCCCGCCCGCAGGACGGTGGCAACGATGATGTCGCTCTTGGGCAAGGGGATGTCAATGGTGCCGAGGGGGGTGGTGATGGTCTTGGTCTTGTACTCTAACTTCTTGGAGATTTCGTAAGCCATACATTGTCCGATACGCTCGATGTTGTTGCGGAAGAGCATCCTGTTCTGTTGGTATTTCTTGTCACGCAGTTCTGCCATGTATTGGTTCACGATGGTCTGTTGCTCGCTGAGGTTGATGATTGTCATAATTGTTTAATTGATTGATAGTCATGCAAAAGTACGATAAATCCCGATGAATTTGTCATGCAGACTTG
Organism: Prevotella sp.; assembly: GCA_017428055.1. Lineage (GTDB taxonomy): Bacteria > Bacteroidota > Bacteroidia > Bacteroidales > Bacteroidaceae > Prevotella. Next base: position 1,032 of record JAFRRN010000060.1, on the reverse strand, counting down.
ACAAAAATGTTTTAGATGTCGCTTTTTTTCAATACTTTAACCAAAAAACATAATCCCAAAAACAAATAAATGCCGATTATGGACGGTTAATGGCGGAAAAATTCGTACCTTTGCACTCGATTTAATAAGGATAAACAAGTAACTCACAATTAAATACATTAAAATGGCAAAGTTAGATTTGACACAGTATGGCATCACAGATTCCACCGTGATAGCCCACAATCCGTCGTATGAGTACCTCTTTGAAGAGGAGACAAAGGCTGGTCTGACAGGTTTCGACAAAGGCCAACTCACTGAGTTGGACGCCGTGAATGTGATGACTGGTATCTTCACAGGTCGTTCCCCCAAGGACAAATACATCGTTAAGGATGCACAGAGCGAGGACAAGGTATGGTGGCCAACCGAGGATTATCCCAATGACAACCACCCCATGAGCGAGGAAGTCTGGGCCAAGGTGAAGGAAATCGCCATCAAGGAGCTGTCAAACAAAGACCTCTATGTGATGGATGCCTATTGCGGAGCCAACGAGGCTACCCGTCTGCGTGTTCGTTTCATCGTGGAAGTGGCTTGGCAAGCACACTTTGTGAAAAACATGTTCATTCAGCCCACCGCCGAGGAGTTGGAGACTTTTGAGCCGAATTTCGTCATCTTCAATGCCTCAAAGGCAAAGGTGGAGAACTACAAGGAGCTGGGTCTGCGCAGCGAGACTTGTGCCGCTTTCAACACCACGAGCCGTGAGCAGGTCATTATCAATACCTGGTATGGTGGTGAGATGAAGAAGGGAATGTTCTCGATGATGAACTATTTCCTCCCCTTGCAAGGCATCGCCTCGATGCACTGCTCTGCCAATACCGACATGGAAGGCAAGAACACCGCTATCTTCTTCGGACTCTCTGGAACTGGAAAGACCACCTTGTCAACCGACCCCAAGCGTCTGCTCATTGGCGACGACGAGCACGGATGGGACGATGAGGGCGTGTTCAACTTCGAGGGTGGCTGCTATGCCAAGGTCATCAACCTCGATAAGGACAG
>JAFRRN010000006.1 GCA_017428055.1 Prevotella sp. | reverse complement strand
GTACACAATTTCATCATGAACATCTGCGCTGGGCTTGCTGCCTATTGCTTCTTTGACAACAAGCCAGAAGCATTGGCTGTACATGTTGAAAACTCAAAACAGTTGGAACTTTTCTGATTCCTTATACCGAACTCGCGTAATGTTTACTGATTAGATGCACTTCGACAGAGGTGTTTTATCCTGATAACGGCGCATTACGGCATTCTGCCGCCATTGCCAAAGTTCCCTCCACGGGGGCCATCGGAGCCGCCCCTCTCCCCTCTCGGCCCGTCGAATCCTTCCCTGCGCCAACCACGTTCACCGCGCTCACCTTGGCCATTGCCACCATTCCTTCCCCCGAAGAAATTCAAGCGATAGCTCACATGGATGATGGCATACGACGTGATGGCGTTTACCTCGCGGTCTGTCCACCCATTGGCGTTGACCGTACGCGAGAAATTGGTCTGTTCACGCAGGATGTCGTACCATTGCAACATGACGGTTAGTTTCTTCCCACGGAGGAAGCTATGCGAGAGTTGGGCATTCCAAATCAACTCATTGGTGTTGAGTGTCTCGTCGCTATAGCCGCGCTTGCTATACATGTGGATGTCTGTGGAGAGGTTGCTGCCCCAAGGGAAGGTGATCTTTGTGTTCCCGCCATAATTGAAATTCCACGTGGTGAGGTTGCGGGATGCTTGCAGGCGGTTCTCGGTACGGGCGTAAGTGGTACTGCCATTGAGCGAGAAACTGAGCCATTTGTTGCGGAAACTCAATGACACGGAGGGCGAGAGGTTGTAGGTATGGGTGACGTTGCGGTCGGGAATGGCAGTCCTATTTAGATTGACATAACCCACATGGTGGCTGTAATTACCGCGTACAGAGCCACTCACATCCCATCTGTTGAGCGTGTCGAGCGCGATATTGAACGACGCACCACCATTGACGCTCCAGTTTCCGTTGATGTTCTCCGGCCGTGAGATGCGCCCTCCTGTCGTCTCGTTGTATGTCACTATGTTACCGATGGAATTGCTGGTGCGCTGGAAATTGGCATTGGCATTATAGCTCCAATGCCTTTGTGCTTTCGGCACCATAAACCCAAGGCTGTCCTCCACGTAGGAAGGTGAGCGTTGCTTGTTGAAATTGGTACTGAGATTGGTGGTAAATGATGGCTTCAACCCAGGATTACCCATGGAGATATTTAGCGGGTTCGTGTCGTCATAGATATCCAACAGCTGCGTGATGGAAGGCTGCGACGTGGTACCCCGGAACTGCACTTGCAAGTTGGTTTGCTGGTTAAAACGATACCGCATATTGAGCGTGGGCGAAACATTGGCTACCGAGCGCACCGTATCGATGGGGATGCCGAGGTATTGCTGGATATAATGCGACCGCTGGGGCTGCACCGACACGCCGACATTCATGTTATATTTCTCGCGCACAAAACGCAACTGCACATCGATGTTATGTCCATACTCCGTACGTTCGGAATAGCGACTGAGGCTTGTGGACAGATAATCTTCGTAAGGATTGTCAAGATAGCCAAAGAGGCGGGTCCAGTCTTGATAATCCCTAAGGACATCAGCAAAAGCCTCATCCGTATAATCTGGGAAATCGTATGTGGAAGGGTCGCTCTTCTGATGACTATAGTTATAACGATAATTCAATTGAAGGAAGATACCCTGTTGGCCAACCATTCGCCTTCCCCCATTCCTTCCCCTTCCGAATGGTCCCCTGCTTTGTGCATTCTGCAAGGAATCCTCGGGTTGAGGCTTCGACTTGAAGATATACAACGGTTCGGTATATGTCAAACCCATCGACAAACTGAAACTATTGGATGGGGAGAGGGAATATCGGTTTGTCTGATAAGTGGAGTCGTTGCCGAATCGGTCAAGCGTCTGGTAGAGATGTACGGCAGAGAGATTGGCGTTGCGGTTTTTGCCATTGCGGTAGTTGACGTTGGAACTGACGGCAACATTGCGCCCCTTGTTGCCAAACCGCCGGTACAATTGCAATTGCGAACTGACATTGTTGTTGCTTCCGTAACCCATCGACTTGTTTTGCCGCCCGTTGACAATGAGGTTCTGTTCGTCCATCAAGGCCCATCCCTCGGCACTCAATGGGTTGGCGACATAATCGAATGGGTCGGCATTGAACGACGCGGAAGTGGAGAGGCTACGGCTATCATTGGTGGAGAAACTCATATTCGGGCGAAACGAGAGTGTGGTCATGGAGTCAATCGTCCATTGAAGGTTCATGTTTCCCGTCCAATTGTTATTACGCGAAAAACTTTGGCTAACGCTATTTGAGAACGCCCCGCCACGGGTGTTGACGAAGTTCTCCGACCCCGTCCGGCTCCAGTTGTCGGCATCACTATGGTTCCATGTCACTCGCCCACTTAGTTTCAAGTTCTTATTGTTCTCATAGCTAACGTCCAAGGCCGCCGTCTTGGTGTGTCGTTGCCCGTTGCCGTTCCCTCGCCCTCGCCCGCCTCGTCCTGAGAAGTTGCGGTCGTTCACGTTATTGGCATTGCCCATGAACGTATAGCGCATCGCGCCAAAAGGTTTCATAGCCGTGAGACGCACACCATAGCGATGGTCGGTGCCATACCCCACATCGGGATTCATCTGCAATCCCCGTCGCGCACTCTTCTTGGTGACAAACTCCAGTACGAAGTCATCGTTACCGTCATCGACACCTGTCAGCCTCGATAGGTCGCTCTTCTCATCGTATGCCTTCACCTTGTCGACCACATACGACGGGAGGTTTTTCATCACGGCATCGTTGTTGCCCGTCATGTAATCCCTTCCATCCATCTTAAACTTCTTCACGCTCTTCCCATTGATGGTGATGCCTCCGTTGTCGTCAATCTTCGCGCCGGGCAACGCCTCCACCAACGCCTCAATCACCGACCCTTCAGGGACTCGGAACGCATCGGCATTGTAGACGACGGTATCGTCCTTGATCACCATTTTCGGGACATTCGCCGTAACGATTGCCTCGTCAATCTGAATGGCATCAGACACCATGGGTAAATCGCCGAGGGCAATAGGCTGGCTGTTGGCCTTTGTAACGTCCCTCCTCAGCGTTTCATACCCCAGATAACTGACTTTCAATAAGTACGATCCGTTCTTTGTTACCTGAAAAGAGAAGTGTCCCTGTTCGTCAGAGAAGGCGCCTCCCAGGAATGTCGTGTCTTTTTTCCCGTTCCTTGCCGTGTTTATTTGATAGAGTTGAAGGGTGGTTTTACTCAAAGCTTCCTTTGTCTGTTGGTCAATGACGCGACCCGTCAACACATTCTTTTGCGCTGCCATTGGCAATATCCCCAATAAAAAAGCAATTAGAATGATAACGCTTCGCTGACTTGGCATCGGTTGTGATTTATTGGTACGTATAGTATAATTTGTACAAAGGAATTATATAAATATTAGATAATGTATAAGGAAAATGTTTAAACCAATGCCCTGCAATTAACATTTATTATTGACAATTAAGAATTATCTTCTCTCTTAACCCTTGGCACATGATATGAGTTCAAGAGTTGCGCATTATAATGACTATCACTACACAGAATGAATATACTCATCCCAAGTCTTGGCATTACCGTCTTTCCCAAAGACACGCTTACCTAAACGTTTCTTGGTGTTCGAGACAGCTTGGTTCGTACAACACAAGAGTTTGGAGATGCCCGCCGTGGGAATGCCAATTTTCATCAATAGGCAGATGCGGTATGCCTGTTCCCGCATCTTGCATACGTAGAGCAGCCTTTCCGTGAAGCCGCCATAGACT
>JAFRRN010000059.1 GCA_017428055.1 Prevotella sp. | reverse complement strand
CTTCACCTTCTTGTTAATCCTTTCAAACATTCTTTTTACCTTTTAATTTGTTACACTTTGAGTTATCTTATCTCGTATCACCTGTATCTCAAATCTGATAACCGAAGAAAGCGGGGAAGACGATGGTCGCTCCTATGAGGAACAGGCAGGCTCCCACCAGCATCATGATGTTCTTCTTCACTCCTTCTTCGCCCGTATTCATCTTTATATATATCTGCAAGGCGCTGACTATGACCACGATGCCCGCCACTGCATAGCACAGATAAACGATATAGAGCATCATCGTCACGGCATAGTCATGGGCACTCGCAAGTGCGTCCGCTCCCCAGCTGTAGTCCACGTTGCCACACTTAGCACTGGCCAGAGCTGGGGTTAAAGCGGCATATAATGATAGAAATGCACTTCTTGTTTTTGACATCATATCTCATTATTGAGTGATTCCACCTTGACCATGTCACGGCCATTGTGACGGAGGCCACGGGCGATGATGGTGTTTATCAATTCTTCCGAAAACATGGGGTCGGAATAGGTGGTATTCACTTCCTCCATCTTCTTCTCGATTGCGCTTTGTATCTTTTCAAGCACATGAGGCTTGCTCTCTTCCGCAGTGGCGGCTGCCTCCTCTGTAGGCTCTGCAAGCTGCTTCTCCTCGTAGGCTGTCTCATATTGGTTGTCGCCTACGCTGAAACCACCGTCGCTCTCGCTGACCGCTATCGACTCTTCCTCGTCGGTCATGTCACTGACATCAAACGACTCGCCCTGTGACTTCTCGTCCTTGGGCTTTCCGTACAGATCCTGCACGATGATGACCGTATAGTAGATGACATAGATTATGGTCACGACAATGGCGAATATTACAAATGACTTCATATTTTCAAGTTTGATTTTACTATGGTTTGGCTTATTGCCGATGCAAAGGAACTACCTTTTCTTCAATCTTAAACCGAAATGACTTTCCGCGGAGCCAAATCTTAACTCTAATTTTGATTACACTCGCAATCATACTCAAAAATCAAACTCGAAAGGCACAAAAAAAGCCCTTCCGATAGGGAAGAGCTTGTAAAGAGGGTGGATGAAAAAAATGTGGATGGCTATATGGTCAGGTACTTGCCATGGGAGAAGTCCTGATGTTCGTTAGAGAAAACATAGCCCAACTGGTTGGACAAGCATTGGGTGTTGCCTATCCTGGCATCGATGTTGGTGTGCGAATGTCCGTATATCCAATAGTCTATGCCGCTATCGGTGATATAGTCCTCCAACTCTACGGTGAACGCCACGTTTGCCTTGCTGCCTTGAAACTTTGGGTGGAGCATACGGAACGATGGTACATGATGGGTGACAACAATCTTATGGGCTGCTTGCGAATATGCCACTGCATCCTTGATAAAGGTGAGGCAACGTTCATGCTCAGCATTGAATTGGGCATGGGTCATCAGCTCACCTTTATATAATATACGGCGGAAGTCGCTTATCACTTGCTCGGTGAAGTAAGCGTCCTCCAAAGGAATCCTCGACCAAAGGGTGGAGAGGATGATGTCGGTGTCGCCAATCCTCGCAATACCGTTGTAGTGGCTGAATACATTGGGACGTACCTCCAAGAGATAGCCGTCGGGCAGTGTCGCCACATCATAATATTTGTAGAACTCATGGTTGCCCATGCAGCAATGCACCTCCTTGTAGTTCTCCGATGCCCAGTCCCAAAAGGGATGCTTGGAGTAGTTGTCATCGCCGAGATAGCCGATGTCGCCGGCAAGCAGCAGTATGTCGCCCGTCACCTCCAAGGGGTGGGCTTTCAGATACCGCCAATTGTCGGCAAACTCCAGATGCAGGTCGGATGCGTATTGTATCTTCATATTGGTCATGCTTCTATAAACAATTCATCCAGTTGATCTAACAGTCCGGTCACAAATGCCTCGTCTTGACCGAGTGACTTTGACAATGGTTCTGCGAGAGTTGACCAGTCGGCTCTGATGGAGGCGACAAACTCCCTTATACATGCCACTATTGAAGCAGGAGCCTCAATGTTGTCCTCAGTCATTATGACCACATTTTTCAGGATGTCCGAACGGTGCTTCTTGATGTCTTTGGTGTTCACATGCTTGCCGTCCCGCTTGTCTGCCATGAGATTTAGGTAGGCTCTTGCCTTCAGTGCTATCAAGGCAGCGGAATTGGCATGGCGTATGCCATCAGTCAGTTGGCTGTGTGCGATAGTAAAGTGATAGTAATCATCGTCCATGATGATGGCACTAAGACTCGACACATCTTCATCGGTCGGGATAGGTTCTATGACAAATCCCTTTGGCTCTCCAAGCACGTCGGGGTGGCGTGACAGCAGTTCTATCATCTCGGGATAGCCGTCTTTACCATCAAGGAAACGATACATTTCATACCTTGGTGGCTCACCAGCCTCCTGTTTCCTCTTTTCAGGTCGATAGCCAGCCTCCCGCACAAACTGCCAGAAGCGATTGGCGAAAGCCTCGGTCATGTTCTCTACGATGACTATCATGTCGATGTCGTGTGTGGCGCGTGGACGCACCACGGTATTGGTCATGGTGATGTCACAGGCTGCTCCGCCTATCACCACATAGTTTTCTGAGTATTCCGCAAATGCTTCACGGAACTTGACTAATCCTTCCATTTCTGTTCACTGATTATTCGTTCTACTTCTTTTTCTACTCTCGGATCATCATCATCTCTCAACGAAAGGACAAGGGAAAGGCGATCAACCCACTGGCTTTTGTCGCCCATTTTGCTGACAACAGGGTATTTCCATACCTCTATGATATAGTTGCCGTCATAGATGTTGGGATTCTCCATGACATCAGCCGACTTGACGGCACGATATTCCTTGCTTGTCATCATTATCATCTCTTCCCGGTCACGATTAAGCATGGAATAATGTGCCAGGGCATTGATGCCGCATACGGGGTATTCCGCATCCAAGCGTATGTCATCGCAAAAGATGCGGTTCTCCACAGGTGACAGCAAGACGTTCTGAGCCTTGTCCCACAGTTCCTTGCCCTTCAACTCGAAGTGTACCACCTTGCTGCGCTGTCCGTTCTGAATCTTTTGACACAGTCCTACATCTTCAAGACAGGTGACACCCAACGTGACGCTTTCGTAAGAATATGGAAGCAACGGTGCAATATCCCTTGGCGACATTCCTTCAATACTGCCCACCTGTAGGTGATAGAGTAGTATGTATTGCGCCACAGGGGTCAATACTTCGGCAATCTTCCTGTTGCTTGTCTTCTCCAATGCTATGATGCCTGGCAGATGGGCATATTCCTCGGACATGACAAAGAAGACTCCTTTGTCTGCCAGTCTGTGTCGCTCGTAGGTGGGTCCGGGCGCAAGGATAAACACCGCAGGCAGTCCCAGGGCTTCGGTCAACCGCTTGCCCGTGATGGCGCAAGTCCGTGGAGAGGGATTGCCCTTCTTGGGCTCAACGAACAGCAGGGGCGTGCCTTGGTATGTGCCATCATAGAAACGGTATGAGAGTTTCTCGCCAACCGTGATGCCTTTCAGGCTTTCCTTGGCACGAGGTTCCACCTCAAAGCGTCTGCCCAATATCCTTATTTCTTTTTTCAATTCCATTCTGCTACATTTTAATAATGTATTAAAACGATGCAAAAATAAGGATAATAATTGAGAATCAAGCATGTTTGGGCGAAAAAGTGCAGATTTGATATGTAATTTCAATGCATTTGAGCCATTTTTGCATCAAATGATGGTGTTTTCGTCTTTATAATGTCATTCAGATGCCGTTCGTTTCTTCCTCATCAGATAGTCGTTGACATCCTTGTAGTCGGCATATCTGAAGGACTCGTCCGTCACCCTGTACTCGAATACATTGCTGATGCTCTCAACCGTCTTGCGTCCTGCCTGGTCGTTGTCGAGGAAGCAATGGATGTGGGTGTAACGGTCAAGGTAATGCAATGCCTGTTTGAGGTTGGCGACTGAGTTCAGTATCATATAGTCGCAAGGGCTTTCAACGACAAACCATCGGTCTTGCTGTTTAACGAGGGTCATATAAGCAAGGAAGTCCATGAAGCCCTCAAAGACCAGACAACCGTTTTGCCACTCGTTGAACGTATGGGCAAGCAGGGTGATGTCCTTATGCCCGATGCAGCCCTTGAAATAGGGATTGCGCACCTCATGTCCTTCACTCAGATTGCCAAAGGCAATGCCATAGTAATGTTTTTGCTCAACCTTGTAGTGTATCTCCCTGCAATACATCCTGCCAATGGTGATGTCTATCCGTCGGCTACTGAAATAGGACAGCAGAGAATGGTTGCTCAGTGGGAGCAGCTTCACATCGTTCATCTTGGTTGTCGTGTATTCCTTGGCTGCGATAGCGGTCTCGATTGCCTTATCCACAGTGGCAATACTCTTGGACGCAAGGTAGGCAAGGGCATCGGAAACGGATTGTTTGTTATACATACGCTTTACCAGCTCCACAAGGTCACCGCCCTCCTTAATGGCGTAGTCGTACCACAGGTTCTCCTTCTTGCTGACCTTGAACGATGCGGTCTTCTCGTCCCTGAAGGGTGACAGATACCAGTAGGCATTGCCCTTCTTCTTTTTCAGCGTTACATTCTCCTTGTCTAAGAAGTCTATAATGCTCAGTTTCTTCGATTGTTCAATATTCATTGTACTTTCATTTGTTCGGTTTTACTTTGTCCATGGAAACAGTTTACTTTACCCTTTCTCCTATATAGGCACACCCGTAAACTAAACCATTTGCTAAACTACTTTTCCGCTTCCCAATTCAGCCTCCGATTTCGGTTTACTTTGGCCTTATTTCTTATATATAGGTACGGACGTAAACTAAACTGGTTTCTGAACTGTTTTTATTCCTCTTCATGGAACAGGTCAATCTCGGCAGGTGTATATCCGAAATAGTAATGATTATCCCGCTTCACTATGAGCTTTTGCTCGTT
>JAFRRN010000058.1 GCA_017428055.1 Prevotella sp. | reverse complement strand
AGGTAAAGTCTTTTGATCAGATTGACAACGCCCCTGAGGAGAAGGAGCGTGGTATTACTATTAACACCGCTCACGTTGAGTATGAGACTGAAAAGCGTCACTATGCCCACGTTGACTGTCCGGGACACGCTGACTATGTGAAGAACATGGTAACTGGTGCTGCACAGATGGATGGTGCTATCCTTGTTGTTGCTGCTACTGATGGTCCTATGCCACAGACCCGCGAGCACGTTCTTTTGGCTCGCCAGGTGAATGTTCCCCGTCTCGTTGTATTTCTGAACAAGTGCGACATGGTTGATGACGAGGAGATGCTTGAGCTCGTTGAGATGGAAGTTCAGGAAATCCTTGCTCAATATGAGTTCGAGGATGACACGCCTATTATCCGTGGATCTGCTCTTGGTGCATTGAATGGTGTTGCCAAGTGGGAAGAGAAAGTGATGGAATTGATGAATACTTGTGATGAGTGGATTCAGGAGCCTCCACGTGATACAGAGAAGCCTTTCTTGATGCCTGTTGAGGATGTATTCTCTATCACAGGTCGTGGTACTGTTGCAACTGGTCGTATTGAGACTGGTGTCATCCATGTTGGTGATGCTGTTGAGTTGCTCGGTCTCGGTGAGGATGCTAAGTCTGTTGTTACTGGTGTTGAGATGTTCCGCAAGATTCTTGACGAAGGCCAAGCTGGTGACAACGTAGGTCTGTTGCTCCGTGGTATTGACAAGAATGAGATTAAGCGTGGTATGGTTCTCTGCCATCCTGGACAGATTAAGCCTTTCAAGAAGTTCAAGGCTTCCATCTATGTGTTGAAGAAGGAAGAGGGTGGTCGTCATACCCCATTCGGAAACAAGTATCGTCCTCAGTTCTACCTCCGCACAATGGACTGTACTGGTGAAATCACATTGCCAGAAGGCGTTGAAATGGTGATGCCTGGTGACAACGTAGAGATTCAGGTAGAGTTGATTTATGCTGTGGCATTGAACAAGGGTCTTCGTTTTGCTATCCGTGAAGGCGGTCGTACTGTTGGCTCTGGTCAAATCACAGAGGTTTACGAAGACTAATCATTCGAAGAATATTTTAAGGCACTCGTCTTTTGGCGAGAGCCTTATTTACGGGAATAGCTCAGTTGGTAGAGCATCGGTCTCCAAAACCGAGGGTCGTGGGTTCGAGTCCTCCTTCCCGTGCTAAACAGAATAGATATGAAGTTAATCAAGAAATTTATCGATTATTGCAAGTCATGTTACGAAGAACTTGCTCATAAGACTACTTGGCCAACTCTATCCCAACTTACGCACAGTGCGGTGGTTGTTTTATCTGCTTCCCTTATCATTGCGCTTGTTGTGTTCGTTATGGACTCATGTTTTCGTTGGATTATGAGTGTTGTCTATCCAGGTTAATTCATTAAGAAAATGGCTGAAGCAGGAAAGAGATGGTATGTGTTGCGTGCTGTTAGCGGTAAGGAAGCCAAGGTGAAAGAATACATTGAGGCTCAAATTAAACATGAACCGCTTTTACAAGCGAATGTTTCCCAGGTTTTGATACCTATGGAGAAACATGCATCTGTGAGGAATGGCAAACGAATCGTAAAGGAGAAAGTCAGCATGGCTGGCTATGTTTTTGTTGAAGCTAACCTTGTGGGTGATGTGGCACATATGTTGCGCTTTGTTCCTAATGTTTTAGGCTTTCTTGGTGGAATGGATGCTCCAACACCAGTTCCCACGACAGACATCAACCGTATGCTTGGCAATGCTGAAGAGACTGAATTACAGGATGACATTGTTATCCCGTTTGTTGTTGATGAGGCAGTTAAAGTTACGGATGGTCCATTCAGTGGTTTCAGTGGTATCATTGAAGAGGTGAATACAGAGAAACGTAAACTGAAAGTGATGGTTAAGATCTTCGGACGTAAAACTCCGTTAGAATTAGGATTTATGCAAGTTGAAAAAGAAGGATAGTGTATTTTGTTACGGGTACATGGTCTTCTTTTATAATTCATCTTTTAAATAATAAGAAGAAATGGCTAAAGAAGTTGCTGGATTAATCAAATTACAGATTAAAGGTGGTGCAGCCAATCCCTCGCCTCCTGTAGGACCTGCTTTGGGTTCGAAAGGAATCAACATAATGGGATTCTGCAAGGAGTTCAATGCCAGGACTCAAGACAAGGCGGGAAAGATTATCCCCGTTGTCATCACTTATTACACCGACAAGTCATTCAGCTTTGAACTTAAAACACCGCCCGCTGCTGTCCAATTGAAAGAAGCAGCTAAGGTGAAAAGTGGGTCTGCGCAGCCTAATCGCCAAAAGGTGGCATCTGTCACTTGGGATCAAGTGCGTACCATTGCCGAGGACAAAATGAAAGACTTGAACTGCTTCACCGTTGAATCAGCCATGAAGCTTGTCGCCGGTACTGCTCGCAGTATGGGTATCACAGTTAAAGGGGACTTCCCTGGTTAATAACAATAAACTTCAATTAAAAAATGAGTAAACTGACAAAAAATCAAAAATCAGTCGCCGATAAGATTGAAGCAGGGAAGGCTTATACCTTAAAGGAAGCAACAGATTTGGTTAAGCAAATCACGACGACCAAATTTGACGCTTCATTCGATATTGATGTGCGCCTTGGTGTTGATCCACGTAAAGCTAACCAAATGGTTCGTGGCGTTGTATCATTACCTAATGGCACCGGTAAAGTGACTCGTGTTCTTTGCCTCTGCACACCAGATGTCGAAGCTGCTGCGTTGGAAGCTGGTGCTGACTATGCTGGTCTTGACGAGTACGTTGAGAAAATCAAAGGTGGTTGGACTGACGTTGATGTGATTATTACAATGCCATCTTGTATGGGTAAGGTTGGACCTTTGGGAAGAATCCTCGGTCCACGTGGCTTGATGCCAAACCCTAAGAGTGGTACTGTTACTATGGATGTTGCTAAGGCAGTCAAGGAAGTCAAGCAAGGTAAGATTGACTTCAAGGTTGACAAGAACGGTATCATTCACACCTCTATAGGCAAAGTTTCCATGGATTCTGATAAGATTTATGGGAATGCTAAGGAGTTTATCAATACCGTCATTAAATTGAAACCTGCCGCTGCTAAAGGTACGTATATTAAGAGTATCTTTGTTTCAAGCACAATGAGTAGGGGTGTCAAGGTTGATCCTAAATCAGTTGAGTAACTCTAAAAGTTTGTAAAATGAGAAAAGAAGTAAAAGATACTATCATCATTGAACTTGGTGAGAAACTGAAGGAGTACGCACATTTCTACTTGGTGGATGTTACTGGGTTGAATGCTGCTGATACTAGTGAGTTACGTCGCAATTGTTTCAAGAAAGAAATCAAGATGGTTGTTGTAAAGAACAAACTCTTGCATAAGGCTTTAGAAGCAAGCGATGTAGACTTCGAACCATTATATGGATCCCTGAAGGGCAGTACTGCGTTGATGTTCTGCAACACAGCAAATGTACCAGCCAAGTTGCTGAAAGAGTATAAAGATAAGAAGAAGGCGATTCCTTCATTAAAAGCAGCTTATGCTGAAGAAGGCATATTTGTTGGCGAAGATATGTTGGATAACCTTTGTGCTATCAAGAGCAAGACCGAACTTATTGCTGACATTGTTGCTTTGCTGCAATCTCCGGCAAAGAACGTTGTCTCCGCTCTTCAATCAGGCGCAAATACCATCCATGGTGTTCTAAAAACATTGGGAGAGCGTCCTGAATAATCAATTAATAACAAAATTAAACAATTAAATTTTTAAATAAAATGGCAGATATTAAAGCTATTGCAGAAGAGTTAGTAAACCTTACTGTAAAAGAAGTTAATGAGTTGGCAACAGTCCTGAAGGACGAGTATGGTATTGAGCCTGCTGCTGCAGCTGTTGCTGTGGCTGCTGGTCCCGCTGCTGGTGCAGCCCCCGAGGTTGAAGAAAAGACATCGTTTGATGTAGTTCTCGCCGAGGTTGGTGCTACCAAGCTTCAAGTTGTGAAGGCTGTCAAGGAGGCTTGCGGTCTTGGTCTTAAAGAGGCAAAAGATCTTGTTGATGGAGCACCTGCTACCATCAAGGAGGGACTCTCCAAGGATGAGGCTGAAAATTTGAAGAAGACCATCGAGGCAGCTGGTGCCAAGATTGAGCTCAAGTAAGCATTATTTTTTTACAACAATACGGTTAGGATCTTCCCAGTCGGTTGGTCCTAACCTTTTTATGTCTCTTATACGTATATATAATGGCTTCAAAAATCGTTGAAAACAGAATTAACTTTGCCAGCGTCCACAATCCGATGCCTTATCCGGATTTCCTCGATGTGCAATTGAAATCCTTTAAGGATTTTCTTCAGCTTGACACACCGCCAGAGGAGCGCAAGAATGACGGTTTGTATAAGGTGTTTTCAGAAAACTTCCCCATTACAGACACACGTAATAATTTCGTCCTTGAGTTCTTGGACTACTTTATCGACCCCCCACGTTATTCTATCGATGAGTGTTTGGAAAGAGGTCTCACCTATAGTGTGCCCTTAAAAGCAAAGATGAAATTATATTGCACAGATCCCGACCATGAGGATTTTGACCCTAAGACATCTGACGTTTTCTTGGGTACCATTCCATACATGACGCATAATGGTACATTTATCATCAATGGAGCTGAGCGCGTAGTTGTTTCTCAGTTGCACCGATCACCAGGAGTATTCTTCAGTCAGGGAGTTCATTCAAATGGAAAAGTACTCTATTCTGCACGCATTATCCCGTTCAAGGGTTCATGGATCGAGTTTGCGACCGACATCAACAATGTAATGTATGCCTATATCGACAGGAAAAAGAAGCTGCCTGTCACCACTCTTTTACGTGCTGTTGGTTACGAACATGATAAGGACATCCTACAGATCTTTAATCTTGCAGAGGAGGTTAAGGTCAACAAGAAAAATCTAAAAGAGGCGATAGGTAAAAAGTTGGCTGCCCGTGTGTTAAAGAGTTGGAATGAAGACTTTGTGGATGAAGATACGGGAGAGGTTGTGTCCATCGAGCGCAACGAAGTAATCATGGAGCGTGAGACTGAAATCACGGAAGATAATATTGTTGATATACTCGATTGCGGAGCCTCCTCCATTCTTGTACATAAGGATGCAGAAATGGCCAATAAATATGCCATCATTTTCAATACCTTGGCAAAAGACCAAAGCAACTCTGAAAAAGAGGCTGTTTTATACATCTACCGCCAACTCCGTAATGCCGAGCCACAGGATGATGCCAGTGCTAAGGAAGTGTTCCAAAACCTTTTCTTCTCTGATAAACGGTATGATTTAGGAGAGGTGGGTCGTTATCGTATCAACAAAAAATTGGGTCTTGACACCGATATGGATATTCGTGTGTTGACTCAGCAAGACATTATTGAAATCATCAAATACCTTATTCAATTGGTTAACTCAAATGCTACAGTCGATGACATCGACCACCTTTCTAATCGTCGAGTGCGTACGGTAGGTGAGCAGTTGAGTAACCAGTTTTCTATCGGCCTTGCCCGTATGAGCCGTACTGTCCGCGAACGCATGAATGTTCGTGATAATGAGGTGTTCACTCCAACGGATCTCATAAATGCCAAGACCATCTCAAGTGTAATAAACACCTTCTTCGGAACGAATCCACTAAGCCAATTTATGGATCAGACCAACCCATTGGCTGAAATTACCCACAAGCGTCGTCTTTCCGCTTTAGGACCTGGCGGTCTGTCACGTGAACGTGCTGGTTTCGAGGTTCGTGACGTACACTATACCCATTATGGCCGTCTCTGCCCAATTGAGAGTCCTGAAGGTCCCAACATCGGTCTTATTTCATCCCTTTGTGTGTACGCGACCATCAATGAGTTAGGGTTCATTGAGACACCCTATCGCAAAGTTGCAGAAGGTCATGTTGACCTTGATAATAACAATGTTGTATATCTTACAGCAGAAGAGGAACAAGACCATATCATTGGACAAGGAAATGCGCCTTTGAAGAAAGACGGTTCCTTTATCCGTACATACGTAAAATGTCGTAAGGATGCAGACTTCCCTGTTGTTCCGCCATCGAATGTGGACTTGATGGATGTTTCCCCCCAACAGATTGCTTCTGTCTCCGCTGGTCTCATTCCGTTCTTGGAGCATGATGATGGCCACCGTGCATTGATGGGATGTAACATGATGCGCCAGGCGGTTCCACTTCTCCATAACGATGCCCCTATTGTCGGTACAGGTTTGGAAAAGCAAGTGTGTGAAGATTCACGTACCATGATAGTAGCTGAGGGCGAAGGAATCATCGAGTATGTTGATGCAACCACCATTCGAATCTTATATGACCGTACAGAGGACGAGGACTTTGTCAGTTTTGAGCCAGCTACGAAAGAATATCGAATTCCTAAGTTCCGTCGTACCAACCAAAGTATGTCAATAGACCTTCGTCCCATTTGTAACAAGGGACAGCGTGTGAAGAAAGGTGACATTCTCACCGAAGGTTATGCTACTGAGCATGGAGAGCTTGCTTTGGGTAGGAATCTGCTTGTTGCATACATGCCATGGAAGGGCTACAACTATGAGGATGCCATCGTTCTTTCTGAACGTCTCGTGCGTGATGATGTACTTACGTCTGTGCATGTAGATGAATATTCCCTGGATGTCCGTGAAACGAAACGAGGCATGGAAGAGTTTACCGCCGACATCCCCAATGTCAGCGAAGAAACAACAAAAGACCTTGACGAGAATGGTATCATCCGAGTCGGTGCTCGTGTGGAACCAGGTGACATCTTAATTGGAAAGATTTCACCTAAGGGCGAGAGCGACCCCTCTCCCGAGGAGAAGTTGCTCCGTGCCATCTTTGGCGACAAGGCGGGCGATGTGAAAGACTCTTCATTAAAAGCCAACCCTTCCCTTAGTGGTGTCATTATTGATAAGAAGTTGTTCTCACGTGCTGTCAAGACACGCGAGTCAAAACGCCAGGACAAGATACTCCTTGCTAAGATAGATGATGAATACAAGGCAAAAGACAATGACTTGAAAGACATTCTCATCGATAAGTTGCAAGTCTTGACCAAGGGAAAAGTTTGCCAAGGCATTAAGGATTATACAGGTGCAGAGGTTGTCACCAAGGGTAGTAAGTTTACAGTACCCATTCTCCGAAATTTGGAGTATGACGGAATCCAATCCAATGACTGGACTGCTGATGAACACACCAACATGCTTATCCAAAAGCTCATTATGAACTATATCCGCAAATACAAACTGCTTGACGCAGAATGCAAACGTAGAAAGTTCGCCATAACTATTGGTGACGAGCTGCCAACAGGCATCCAGCAGATGGCAAAGGTATATGTGGCAAAGAAACGCAAGATCGGTGTGGGTGATAAACTCGCAGGACGTCACGGCAATAAAGGTATCGTTTCTAAAGTGGTACGCATGGAAGATATGCCGTTCCTTGAGGATGGACGTCCCGTAGACCTCGTATTGAACCCATTGGGCGTTCCTTCTCGTATGAATCTTGGTCAGATATTTGAGGCTATCCTCGGTGCAGCCGGGCATCGTCTCGGAGTGAAGTTTGCTACGCCTATCTTCGATGGTGCCAAGTTGGATGATCTTTCCGAATGGACGGACAAGGCAGGGCTGCCCCATTTGTGCTCCACGCGCTTGTATGACGGGGAGACGGGAGAGCAGTTCGACCAACCCGCCACAGTCGGTGTCACCTACTTCCTCAAGTTGGGTCACATGGTGGAAGACAAGATGCATGCACGTTCCATCGGTCCCTATAGCTTGATTACCCAGCAGCCACTCGGTGGTAAGGCGCAATTTGGTGGTCAGCGTTTTGGTGAGATGGAGGTTTGGGCTTTGGAGGCTTTCGGCGCATCGCATATCCTTCAAGAGATCTTGACCATTAAGTCCGACGATACGGTTGGTCGCAGCAAGGCATACGAGGCCATTGTCAAGGGCGACCCCATGCCCACACCTGGAATTCCCGAGTCCCTCAATGTGTTGCTCCACGAGCTACGCGGTTTGGGATTGAGCATCAAACTCGATTGATAGTGTATTAGCATTAATAATTTACGAATAAAAGTTAGTTAAGATGGCTTTTAAGAAAGATTCAAAGGTAAAGAATAACTTCACAAAAATTACCATTGGCTTGGCTTCACCAGAGGAAATCTTGGAGAACTCCTATGGAGAAGTCACCAAGCCGGAAACCATCAATTATCGTACATACAAGCCTGAACGGGAGGGACTGTTCTGCGAGCGCATCTTTGGACCGAGTCGAGATTACGAGTGTGCTTGTGGCAAGTACAAGCGCATCCGTTATAAGGGAATCGTCTGCGACCGTTGTGGCGTGGAGGTGACAGAGAAGAAAGTGCGCCGCGAGCGGAGCGGGCACATTGAGCTTGTTGTTCCCGTCGCCCACATTTGGTATTTCCGTTCTCTGCCTAATAAGATAGGTTATCTACTTGGGATGCCGACCAAAAAACTTGACGCCGTTGTCTATTATGAGAAATACGTCGTTATCAAACCGGGCATCCTTGAAGGAAAGAAAAATCAAGAAGGGACAGAAGACCTCAATGGCTCTCACCCCATGGATCTCCTCACGGAAGAGGAGTACATCAGTTTAGTGGACAATTATCTCGACCCCAACAATGACTACCTTGACGATAACGATCCCAATAAGTTCATTGCTAAGATGGGTGCCGAGGCTATCTACGAGTTGCTTGCCAACCTTGACCTTGATGCCTTGTCATACGAGTTGCGCGACCGTGCCAGTAACGATGCCGCCCAACAACGTAAGACCGATGCGCTCAAGCGACTGCAAGTTGTGGAAGCGTTCCGTTCGAGTAAGGAAATCAACCGCCCAGAGTGGATGATCCTAAAAATCATCCCAGTCATACCTCCCGAGTTGCGCCCATTGGTGCCCCTCGATGGCGGAAGGTTCGCTACCTCTGACCTCAATGACCTCTATCGTCGCGTCATCATCCGCAACAACCGTTTGAAGAGGCTCATGGAAATCAAGGCTCCAGAGGTAATCCTCCGCAATGAGAAACGTATGCTCCAAGAAGCCGTTGACTCGCTCTTTGATAACAGTCGTAAGGCTTCCGCTGTGAAGAGTGAGAGCAATCGTCCCCTGAAGTCTCTCTCTGACTCCTTGAAAGGAAAGCAAGGACGTTTCCGCCAGAACTTGCTTGGTAAACGTGTTGACTATTCGGCCCGTTCGGTTATCGTCGTTGGTCCCGAGCTCAAGATGGGCGAGTGTGGTCTTCCTAAACTCATGGCTGCCGAACTATACAAGCCATTTATTATCCGTAAGCTCATCGAGCGTGGTATCGTGAAGACTGTCAAGAGTGCCAAGAAAATCGTCGACCGTCGCGAGTCAGTCATCTGGGATATCCTCGAAAATGTCATGAAGGGTCACCCCGTGCTGCTCAACCGCGCCCCGACATTGCACCGCCTTGGCATCCAAGCCTTCCAGCCCAAACTCATTGAAGGCAAGGCCATCCAACTCCATCCTCTCGCTTGTACCGCATTCAATGCGGACTTTGACGGTGACCAGATGGCTGTACACCTCCCATTGAGCAACGAGGCGATTTTGGAAGCTCAGATATTGATGCTCCAGAGCCACAACATCCTTAACCCTGCCAACGGCGCACCTATCACGGTGCCATCACAAGATATGGTGTTGGGATTGTATTATATCACCAAGATTCGCCCGGGAGCCAAGGGGCAAGGTCTCAAGTTCTATGGGCCAGAGGAGGCTATTATTGCCCATAATGAGGGTAAATGTGATCTCCATGCGCCTGTGAAAGTGATGGTTGATGACATTGTAGACGGCAAGCCTGTCCGTCATGTTGTTGAGACTTCCGTCGGTCGTGTCATTGTGAATGGCATCATCCCACAGGAAGTTGGTTTCTTCAATGACATCATTTCCAAGAAGACACTCCGTAGCATCATTGCCGACGTGATTAAGAATGTCGGTATGGCACGTGCCTGCGAATTTCTCGATGGCATCAAGAACCTTGGTTACCGTATGGCATACGTGGCAGGGCTCTCCTTCAACCTCGATGACATTATCGTCCCACCAGAGAAGGAAGCGATTGTCAATAAGGGACAAAAAGAGGTGGATGAGATCCAAGCCAACTATGATATGGGTTTCATCACCGATAATGAGCGTTACAATCAGGTCATCGATACCTGGACACATGTTAATAATGAGCTTGGCGAAGTGCTCCTCAAGGAGATGACAGAGGCAGACCAAGGATTCAATGCCGTTTATATGATGCTCGATTCGGGTGCCCGTGGCTCCAAAGACCAAATCAAGCAGCTCTCTGGAATGCGTGGACTGATGGCAAAACCGCAGAAGGCCGGTGCCGAAGGACAGCAGATTATCGAGAACCCTATCCTCTCCAACTTCAAGGAGGGCATGTCGGTGTTGGAATACTTCATCTCTTCACACGGTGCACGCAAGGGTCTTGCCGACACCGCCATGAAGACCGCCGACGCTGGTTACTTGACAAGACGTTTGGTAGACGTGTCACACGATGTCATCATCACTGATGAGGACTGCGGTACGCTCCGTGGACTGGAATGCTCCGCCTTGAAGAATGGCGATGAGGTCATCTCATCCCTTGCGGAACGTATCCTTGGACGTGTTACCGTGCATGATGTCATTGATCCCACCACAGGTGAAATCATTGTTGCCGCTGGTGAGGAGATTACCGAGGAGAAGGCTGCCGCCATCGAGGCCTCGCCCATCGAGAGTGTCGAAATCCGCTCGGTACTCACCTGTGAGAGCAAGAAGGGTGTCTGCATGAAATGCTATGGACGCAATCTTGCCACACAGCGTATGGTGCAAAGGGGAGAGGCCGTGGGTGTAATCGCCGCACAAGCCATTGGCGAGCCGGGAACACAGCTTACCCTCCGTACGTTCCACGCCGGTGGTGTGGCTGGTAATGCCGCTGCAAATGCCTCCATCGTTGCCAAGTATGATGCCCGCTTGGAGTTTGATGAACTCCACACGGTATCATTTGTTGAGAAGAATGGCGATGAGGAACGTGTCTGCCAGATGGTTGTAAGCCACCTTGCCGAGGTTCGTTTTGTTGACCCGAACACGGGCATTAACCTTTCTACACTTAACGTTCCTTACGGTAGCTCTCTCTATTTCAAGCATGGTGACAAGGTGAAGAAAGGAGAACTCGTTGCCAAGTGGGATCCTTTCAATGCGGTCATCGTGACTGAATATGCTGGTAAACTGAAGTTCCAGAATGTTATTGAGGGTACGACCTTTAAGGCGGAGACTGACGAGACAACAGGTATGACAGAGAAAATCATCACCGATTCCAAAGACCATACAAAGATTCCCACCTGCGACATCTTGGATGAGAATGGCATGGTGATAGGTACGTACAACTTCCCCGTGGGAGGTCACGTGGTCGTGGAAGATGGGGATATGGTGCAGACAGGACAAACCCTCGTCAAGATTCCACGTGCAATGGGTGGTGCCGGTGACATCACTGGTGGTCTGCCACGTGTCACGGAACTCTTCGAGGCCCGCAACCCCAGCAATCCCGCCATCGTCTCTGAGATTGACGGTGAGGTTACCATGGGTAAGGTGAAACGTGGTAACCGTGAAATCATCGTCACCTCCAAGACAGGAGACGAGAAACGTTACCAGGTCTCCCTTTCCAAGCAAATCCTCGTGCAGGAACATGATGCCGTCCGTGCCGGCACACCTCTTTCCGAGGGTGTTATCACGCCGAGCGACATCCTTGCCATCAAGGGACCTACCGCCGTTCAGGAATACATTGTCAACGAGGTACAAGACGTGTATCGTC
Organism: Prevotella sp.; assembly: GCA_017428055.1. GTDB lineage: Bacteria > Bacteroidota > Bacteroidia > Bacteroidales > Bacteroidaceae > Prevotella. The sequence continues at coordinate 19,701 of JAFRRN010000058.1, read as the reverse complement.
TGCAAGGTGTGAAGATCAATGACAAACACTTCGAGATCATCGTTCGACAGATGATGCGCAAAGTGCAAATCATCGACCCGGGAGATACGACTTTCCTTGAGCAGGAGTTGGTAGACAAACTCGACTTCTTGGAGGAGAATGACCGTATCTGGGGAAAGAAGGTTGTTGTCGATGCCGGCGATAGCGACAACTTGCAGAAAGGACAGATTGTAACGGTACGCCGCTTGCGCGATGAGAACTCAAGCCTCAAACGCCGTGACCTCCGTCTCGTACAGGTCCGTGATGCCGTTCCCGCTACGTCTACGCAGATACTGCAAGGTATTACCCGTGCCGCCCTCCAGACAAAGAGCTTCATGAGCGCTGCCTCGTTCCAGGAAACCACCAAGGTTCTCAACGAATCTGCTATTCGTGGCAAGGTAGACCATCTTGAGGGAATGAAGGAAAACGTCATCTGTGGACACCTCATCCCCGCTGGTACTGGTCTCCGTGCTTGGGAGAAACTCATCGTGGCATCCAAGGAGGATTATGAGCGGATGCAAGCCAATAAGAAGAATGTCCTCGATTTTGCCGAGACAGACTGATATTTGCATTTAATGATTTTATATGAAACCCACGTTCAGGCATCTCTGGACGTGGGTTTTTGTTGAGCCAAAGAGTGTAACTCGAAAAACCTCACTCGAAAGTGGAATTTGGGATAAAGAAAGGGATTATATGCAGCCCTTTTAGTTAAAATCAAATAAATGCTTGTTAATTATTTGAATTTTCCTTAATTTTGTAAACTTTTATTGGTATGTTCATCATGAATGTACGTTTTTGCTCATCAACTACTGCAATAAGCGGAAAAAGAGTGTCATGGGATTTTGCATAAAATGATGACATGGCTATCGCTCGACAAGATCCCGTGAAACCATCACTTATATCTTCAAGTAACATTTCAAAACTGTAACTAAAGCAATAACGAACAATGAGAAAATCAAACAAACTGATTCTTATGGCATTCCTCATGCTACTTGGAGTGTTGGGGGCGAATGCACAGGTGATGAAAGCCGCTGACCTGGAAAAATATGCCAAGCAACGCTATGGGGAAAAATGGCTCGATGCTGCCGCCAACCTCGCCAAGGACTTGACGCTCGACAAGAATGAGTCGCTCACCTACCAACAGGTGATTGAAGCCCCTGGCAAGACCAAGCAGCAACTCTATGTTTCCCTCAATTATTGGGCAACGGCAACCTTCCAGGATAAGTCGGCGATTACCCTCAACGACAAGGAGGCGGGATGTATTATCATCACGTCTACCATTCTCGACATTGCCCGCCACATTGGTACCCTCAAGAAGTATGCGGTGAACATCACTCCAGTGATTCGCATCGATATTAAGGACGAGAGGATACGTGTCACCTACACCGTACAAAACTACGACATCCTGTCGGACATCAGCGCGGGTTGGCTGACATTCGGGCTCGGCGATGAAGACAAAGCCCTGTTTGGCGACTCGAAGCGAAAAAAGGAAGACAAGACCAACGCCTTTCTCTATGATGAGCATTGGGAGATAGCCCGCCACTTCCCCTTCGTGGAGAAGGATCCGCAGAAACGCACCTGCGCCAAAGCCCTCGTCATGACCCACGCCTATTCCAATGCCGTGATGGACAAGATAGAGGAGGCGGTGAAGAACGGCATCGTCGGTAATGATGATGATGATTGGTGATATTTTTATGATAGATATATTATTTCAATAACAATTTAATCAAGAGATGAAAAAAGTTTTATGGATGCTTGCCTCCATCCTTATCTGCGGCACTAACGGCGCACAGGCGCAGTCTTATGAAAACCACAAGCACGAGGTGGGCATCGCCATCGGTGGAGGAGCGAATACGCAAATCATAGGTGGCTTGGCAGACATCATGGAAGTCGTAGTTGACGAGATGGTGTCACGTTCAGTAACTGGAGGACAGGTGGGAACTCACTATTCGTATAGCGACAAATCGGAATTTCCCGCTTTATCCGTGGAATATTACTATCGTTTGAGTAAGGTCGTCGGCATTGGTGGGTTTTTCGCTTACAATGACCTGAAACGTGACATGTTTCTCGACATCACAGATTCGCAAGGCAAAAGAACCAAAAGTGAAAAGGAGGGCGTGGCAAAAAGATCCAATTTCTCCATCATCCCAGCCGTGAAAATCGACTACCTTCGCACGAGGAACTTCGGTATGTACGCCAAGTTTGGACTTGGATTGAGCATGATGTACGAGAAACAGAAAGACGACAAGGTGGGCAAGGTATATAGCCATACTGATTACAATGTCAACTTCCAGGCCTCCCTCCTCGGCCTCGAGGCTGGCTTGCCCAACCTCCGCGCATTCTTGGAACTGGGCATGGGCGAGCAGGGTATAGGCGTACTTGGTTTAAGGTATAAGTTCTAACCTACGTTACACTGGCTTTACGTCAATGAAGATAAGTCATTCAGGCTATTTTAATAACTCTATTTTAATAATTTCATTATGAAGAAAGTATTTTTAGGCACGATGTTCGTTTGTGCGACAATGATGTTGTCTTCCTGCTATGTGCAGGAAGTGAATGTGGGAATGGCTGAGTATGACCAAGCCATCCAAGTGGCAAAAGTGAAAAACCACCAATTTATCTATGGGCTTGCTGAAAAGAAAACCGACAAGGCAGAGAACTATGTGCAAGACACCAAGCATTTCCGCATGAAGACCATGCAGACATTCTGGGATGGTTTCCTTGCCGGTATCACCTGTGGTATCTACACCCCATCGACAACGTATTATTATAAACCCGCTAAATAAGGAAAGACAAAATGAAAAAAATATTGATGATGGTCGCCGTCTTGGCGACAGCGATTTGTGCCAACGCACAGTATGAACCGGGAACAATCTCTATCCAACCCTATATCGGTGCCAATGGTGCCACGTTGACCAACATGGAAAAGTTTCCCGTATATGATAAAATGGCTGACAACCAGGCGATAGGAGGCTCCGTCGTCGGTGTGGATTTTGAATATCAAGTGACCAAATTCCTCGGATTGTCGGCTGGCATCAACTATTCCATGCAGGGAACGGGATGGAAGGACACAAAGTTGACTATCGACTCTGAGTCAATGGAATGCAAAGACATCAAGATTGAGACAGGTTATTTCAATATCCCCGTCATTGCCAACATCTACCTGTATAAGGGGCTGGCCATCAAGGGCGGTGTCCAGTTTGGTTTCCTCACCAATGCCGACTTCAAGTATACTGAGGAGGCAAAGATTGATTCCAGAAAGGTGACACAGAACACCAGCGTCGAGATGAAGGACGACTTCAAGAAAGTGGATATCTCCATCCCCATTGGCATCTCATACGAGTTCAACAACCATCTCGTGCTTGATGCCCGTTACAACTTGGGACTCAGCAAGGTGAACAAGGTGAGTGAGGCGGGCGAGAAGGATAGCAAGAACAGCGTGTTCCGCCTGACCCTTGGCTACAAGATTGGCCTCTGATGTTTCACTCCATGATAAGCAGACACGAATCAAGGCATTCGTGTTTGCTTATCAATAGCGAATTTATAACAACTCATATTCTTTTCTATAACCAACAATCATTTCTGTGTTTGGTACAATCATGATGACAACAAGGAAACTTTGGATGACAACCCTTTTGCTGGTGATGCTTGCCCTGCCGACGGTAGCGCAGACAAACCTCGTGGGACACGTCTATAAGAACGACAATATCCTGAAGAAGGAACTCGAAGAGGCGACCAAGGACGCCGACAAGCAACTTGCAGAGGCAAAAGCCGAGGCGATCGCCAAGGCGGAAAAGGAGAAGGGGCGCAAGCTCACCGCCGCCGAGACCGCCGAGTTAGACAAGAAAGTCAAGGATGCGCTGGTGCAGCTCGAGGCTTTGAAGAAGGGCATGAAGACCTCCATCGTCCTTACATTCAAGACCGCAGACCAAGCGGTGATGAGCGTGGACATGTCCATCAGCGACGCCGCCATGAAAGCCGCCGGCATCGGATGGCTCAAGCGAAAGGCGATGAAGGCGGCGATGGCCCTCGCCCCCTCGTCGCAAAAGTTGAAGTATGTCGTTCAGGGCGACCTCGTCATCTGTAGCGACGGCAAGGAGAACGACACCCTGCGCCTGAGCAAGGACAGGCAGTTCGTCTATGGCAAGATGGACGAGAAGACCCCCTTCACCCTCAAACGCACGAAATAAGAGACATTTACAATACGAACAAACCATCAAGATGAAGAAACTTTTATGGATGGCACTCGCCATCATCACGGCCATCGGTGCCAAGGCGCAGTATCGCGAAGGCACGTGGTCGCTGCAACCCAAGGTCGGCTTGGCGCTCTCCACGTTGACCAATATGCCCAAACTCACCGCCACGGGCGACGTGGATCTCGACAAGACCTTCTTCTTCGGCTACCAGATAGGCGCGGAAGTGGAATACCAAATGACCGACAATTTCAGCCTCGCCGCAGGCCTCAACTATACGTCGCAGGGCAGCAACTGGAAGGATTATAAGAGCCCTGCCATCTCCGTCAACGACTGTAAGATTGACTTGGGCTATGTCAACATGCCCGTCCTCGCCAATTACTATCTCCTCAATGGGCTCGCCGTCAAGGCGGGAGTGCAGTTGGGCGTGTTGGTCAAATCCAAGTTCAAGGGCATCGTAGAGGTGGCAGACCCCTCCGGGCGAGTCCCTCTGCTGCTCGACGATAATTATAAGGACGACTGCAACAAGTTGGATGTCTCCATCCCCATCGGCTTGTCGTATGAGTTTGACAACCATGCCGTTGTCGAAGCACGCTACAACCTCGGCCTGACACATACCAACAAAACAGACCTCCACGGCGAGAAGGGCATGAACAACTGCGTACTCGTCATCTCCTTCGGATATAAGATGGAACTCTAACTGCGCCACATGGACCTCGCGGCAATCTACGATATTGAGACATATATCGACACCATCAACCGTGACTACCACACAGGGGTAGCCACGGAGCACTCCTTCCGCGGCCCCTTGCAAAACCTGTTGCGGGCGTTGCTCAATGACTCTACGCAAAAGGGAAAGCAAAAGATTGCCGTCATCAACGAGCCAAAGCGCAAGAGCTATGGCGCACCCGACTTCGAGTTCCGCCGCGACGACATCGCCATAGCCTACCTCGAAACGAAAAACCTCGGCGACAAAGACCTCACGGGAGCGGACAACCGAGGGCACAAGGCACAGTTCGACCGATACAAAAGGGCGGTCAACCTCATTGCCTTTACCGACTACCTGCGATTCATCCTCTATGAGAACGGCGAGCAGACGCTCACGGCGACCATTGGAGAGATACGTGATGGCAAGATTGTAGCCACAACTGATGAGCGGCAACTCGCCGACTTCCTGCGAATCATTTACACCCTGGGACATGCCGAGCCGCAACCCATCCACAGTGCCAAGCTCTTGGCGGAGGCGATGGCGGCGAAGGCCAAGGTGATTGCCAGCGTGTTAGGCAGGGCGATGGAGCAGGATGGATGCGACGAGGACCATGACCTACACGCTAAGCTCGCCGCCTTCCAGAAGTTCCTTGTGCACGACATGACCGTGGCGCAGTTTACCGACTTCTACGCGCAAACCATCGTCTACGGGCTCTTTGTCGCAAGGATTTACGACCGCACGCCCGAGACGTTCTCACTCCAAGAGGCGGCAGACCTCATCCCCGCCATCAATCCCTTCCTGAAAAAGATATTCAAGCACCTCGCCCTTGCCGACCTCCATAGCGGCATACGGTGGATTGTGGAAGACCTCGTCGCCATCTTCCGCGTCACGGAGATGGCGGAGGTGATGCGTAACTATGGCAAAGACCCGCTCGTGCATTTCTATGAGGAGTTCCTCGAACAATACAACCCGAAGATTCGCGAGGACTTCGGCGTGTGGTATACGCCGCGAGAGGTGGTCACCTTCATCGTCGATGCCGTGGACGTCATCCTCCAACACCAGTTGGGAGTCAAGCGGGGTATCGCCGACAACACGATGATGACCTTTAAGGGAAAACCATTCCACCGAGTGCAGATACTCGACCCCGCAACGGGCACCGGCACCTTCCTCGCCGTAGCCGCCGAGAAAATCTACGGGCGGTATAAGGGGCAGGAGGGGTTATGGCCCGAGGATGTGGTGCGCCATGTCATACCGAGGCTCAACGGCTTTGAGTACCTAATGGCACCATACACCATGGCGCACCTCAAGGTGGCTACATCGCTCCACCTCGACGAGTTGCAAGAGCAGCTGCCGGAGCGGTTGCAGATCTTCCTGACCAACTCCTTGGAGGAAGACCACCCCGAGGAGTCGCTTGATTTTGCCAAGTTTATCACCGACGAGTCGAATGCCGCGAGCAGCATCAAACGCGACACCCCCGTGATGGTAGTCATGGGAAACCCACCCTACAACGAGCGGTCGGCGAACACGGGCAAGTGGATCATGGACCTCATGGACGACTACAAGCAGGAGCCGGGGCAACAGAAAGAAAGGGTGGGAACGGGAAAGAACCGCGAGCCCATCTACCGAAACACATTGAAAGAGACCAACCCCAAGGGGCTCAACAACGACTATTGCAAGTTTATCCGCCTCGGACAGAAGTTCGTGGAGCAGACACAGGAGGGCATCCTTGCCTACATCTGCGGCAACACCTTCCTCGACACCTCCCTCTTCCGGGGCATGAGATATGAGCTGTTGAGGACATTTGACGAGATTTATATCGTCAACCTCCATGGCTCCACCAAGCGAAAGGAAAGCACCAAGGAGCGGAAAGACGAGTGCGTGTTTAACATCATGGTGGGCGTGAGCATCAATATCTTCGTCAAACGAAAGCAAGCGGAACACGATACCCTCGCGCACGTGTATTATAAAGATGTGTATGGGTCGCAAAGGGAAAAACTCAATTACCTCGCCACGCACCAACTCAACGACATCGATTTCAAGGAACTCACACTCTTACCGCCATTGTACACCTTCAGATGGAGGGATATGGAACTAAGGGAGAGATACAATGAGGGGTTTAATATTCGCGAGTTGATGGCAGAAACAGTACAAGGCTTTACTACGGACAAAGACTATGTAGCCATCCAATACCAAAAGGAGAATGTCGAAGAGATAGTTCAAGCCATGCTGTCATCGGCTGATGATAGTCATTTAAGGGAAGTATATGGATTCCGAGACAATCGTGACTGGTCATTGACTGATGGACGGGCAATGCTCAAAAAAATTAAGAAGGAGGATTTAAAACACTATATTTCGCAAGTTCAGTACCGACCATTTGATATTCGTTGGACGTTCTTTCATAGGGCTTTGGTCACTTATCCAAGGCCATTGATTCAATCGTCTGTCCACAACCGCCGAAACGTGGTGCTATGTCTCGGCAAGGAGGGCAGCACCATTGGCGATAACGAGTGGAGCCTGGCGTATATCTCGACCCTTCCCACCGACAAGAATGTCATCCCCCGTGGCGGTGTCTACCTGTTCCCGCTCTTGGTGTACGACCAATTGGGGATGGTTCACGCCAACTTCTCACCATCCATCGTCCGCAAGGTGGAGCAAGCGACCCATCTGATGATGCAACCCGTGGAGGAGGAGAGTAGGGGAGAGGGCGGCTTCCTGCCCATCGACCTGCTCGACTACATCTATGCCGTGCTGCATTCCCGCCGCTATCGCCATCAGTATCATGAGTGTCTGCAAGATGGTTTCCCCACCATTCCCTATCCGCCTTCGGCAAATTACTTCTTACAAATGGCACAACGGGGTGGCACCCTGCGGCGGCTGCACCTGCTCGACGGCATTGACGACGGCGACAGGACGGCGACCTATCCCGTGCGACTGCCCAAGGACAACAACCTCTGTACACGGCGCGAGTTCATCGAGACGGGCAACGGATGGGGCCGCGTGTGGATCAACGACGCGCAATATTTCGACCACGTGCCAACGGAGGCGTGGCAGGCGGTGGTCGCCGGCTACCATCCCCTCGACCGATGGCTCAAGGACCGCAAGGGGAAGCAACTCTCCAACGATGAGATCCTGCACTACGAGAACATGGTGACAGCCCTCCGTCGCGCGGCGGAAGTGATGGAAGAAATCGACCGCGTCATCCTTCTTTGATGCCCAAGGGAGCATTCGCCTCCAATAGATGTATGGTTCACATTTTGTATATGCCGCATCTACCGTTTGTTTACCATACGCAAACAGTTTGTTTGCCATACGTAAACAAATTGTTTGCCATACGAAAACAATTTGTTTAGGGTATATGTACCGACCCTAAACAAATGGCTTGCCGTCTGTAAATGCGTATTATCATGGATGAGATGCGGTGGGTTCCCGTTTTTTTTCGTATCTTTGCCGTGCCTATCAGGGCTTTGTCACATTGATTTCAAACTACTCAAGAAATAATTATATGAAGCATTTTATCACGTTGATGGCGGCGATGCTGGCAGGAATGTATGCCACGGCACAGACGGCAGTCACATACGAAGAGGCAAGAACACTCTACCAAAACACCACGAAGTCGCGCGTGAGCGTACACGACCCGTCGGTGACTTACGACTCGTCGAGTAACCGCTTTTACATCTTCGGCTCCCACAAAGCAGGGGGATGGACCTCCGACATGCAGAATTGGACATACTCCAACCCCACATGGCGCACCGCCAGCAGTTACGACGCATCCAACGCCGCCGCCTTTGTGACCCCCGCCGTCAAGAAAGTCAGCAAGGGGGGGAGCAAGGTGTCGTTCCCTGCGTTCAACGCAATGGACTGGTCGGCCCGCTCGGACAGCGGCTACGACATCAACGGTAACATGTGGGCGCCCGACGTGATATGGAATCCCACGATGCGCAAGTGGTGCTATTACCTGAGCATCAACGGGGATGCCTGGCACTCCAGCATTGTGTTGCTCACCGCAGATAACGTCACGGGGCCTTATCTCTACCAAGGCCCGGTGGTCGTCTGTGGCTTTTATGACACGACCCATTCGTACAAGGACACCGACTTGGAACTGGTGCTGGGAAGCCAGTCGTCGCTCCCCTCGCGATACGATGTGGGTAGCAATTGGGGCAACCGATGGCCCCACACCATCGACCCTTCGGTATTCTACGATGAGAATGGCAAGTTGTGGATGGCTTACGGCTCATGGTCGGGCGGCATCTGGATGCTGGAACTCGACGAGTCCACAGGCCTTCGCGACTACGATGTGACCTATCCTTCCACCAATGGCAACAGCGATGGCGTGACCAGCGACCCTTATTTCGGCATCAAGATAGCGGGCGGAAGATATGTCTCTGGCGAAGGACCCTACATTGAACACATCGGAAACTACTATTTTCTCTTTGTCAGCTATGGCTTCTATTCGCCCAACGGGGGTTACGAGATGCGTGTGTTCCGCTCGGAAAAGCCCGATGGACCTTACACAGACGCCAGCGGCACGAGTGCCATCTTCCCCTATTATCAGATGAACTATGGCCCCGGCGGCGACACGCGAGGCGAGAAATTGCTGGGAGCCTACAACATGTGGGGAGACATGACCGTGGGGGAATGCGCACAGGGACACAACTCCATCGTCGCAGCCCAAGATGGACGGACTTACTTGGTGTATCACACGAAATTCAACAATGGGACGGCTGGGCACGAGGTGCGCGTGCACCAGGTGTTGCTCAATAAGTCGGGATGGCTCGTGGCGGCTCCCTTCGAATACAATGGCGAGACGGTCGGCGACGCGGAGGTTGCCTCGCGCCAACCCTTTGCCACGGCGGATATTGTCGGCACCTACGACCTCCTGCTGCACAAATACGGCATGGACTATGAGAACTATGAGGAAGTGACCCCCGTGCGCGTCACATTGACCGCCGACGGGAGGGTGACAGGCAGCATGGACGGTACGTGGGCAATCGATGCCGGCACAGGTTATATCACCCTTACCCTCGGTGGCGTGGCTTACGATGGGGTGGTGCTGGAGGAGGTAATGGACACGCAAAGCCTCCATACGGTATCTATCACGGCGTGTAGTTCGACGGGTATCAACGTCTGGGCTTATAAGATCCATCCCAAGTATGCTGTGGCTTGGCACCTGAACCATCAGACTGAGCCATTGGCAGATGGGCAGGAGGTGTCTGCCAATATCGACCTCTACGGCATGGACCTCGGCGTGGAGAACGTGACATTCACATGGACCAGCAGCCATCCTGACATCATCTCCAACATCGGCAAGTATGACCCCACGGGCTTGGACGATGACACTCCCGTCACGCTCATCGCCCATTTGGAGTCAGGAAGCTACTATTGGGAAAAGGCTTTCACGGTGACAGCCCTTTCCGATGCCCATGCGCTGCCCGCCGCCGACTGGAAGACGGGCATCGTGGCACACTATGGCTTTGATGGAGAGCCGTTGGCCAACACCTTCGATACCAGCGAACAAGCACAACTTTGCGCCAACGGGACGGTGACTCCGACGCTGGCTGACGGCGACCATATCCGCGTGGGCAAGCAATTGCATCTGTACTTCGGCGTGAACGGGGCAGAATGTTACGCCGCAGTACCCAATCCCCTCATAGGACAGACACTCGATGAGGGTGCCACCGTCTCGTTCTGGCTGAAGCGCAGTGATGACAACCTGTGGGATGGACTCTTTTCCTTTGTCGCAGGAAATGCCCGCCTTTACATGACAGGAAACACCTATATCGGATACAACGACGGCAACACCTCGGGTACCAACAACTGGATAGACCTCAACCACCCCGCCAACACGGCAACGGGGTATCTTGGTACAAACACGTGGCAGATGGTAACGCTCGTTGTGGCGCGTGATGCCTTGACGCTCTATGTTGACGGAAAGCCAAGGACGTTCCTCGTATGCAACGGGTCGTGTAACGGTAATGGCGTGGGCAATGTCGGCAACTTCGATTGCAACCTCATCGTCGACCACCTTGCCCGTGCCACGGATTTCTTCTTGGGAAGAGGGTCGTTCTGGGGATCGCCGGACGTTCTTTTCGATGACCTTCTCGTCTACAACCGACCATTGTCGGGACAGGAGGTGGCTGCTCTATGGCAGGTGGTGAACAGGGATTTCGATTTCGCCTCGTTGCCTAACGAGAACACGTTGGTGGCTCAAGCCTATACTCGACTCGATGCCATCAGGGCGATGTTAGAGGTGCCGCATCGACAGTTGGCGGAGGATGCCGATGACAGATTGGAAGTGGTAATTGACAACATCGAACAGCAGGTGGCAGGAGGACTGTGTACCAATGTCTCCCGCCTGACAGACAAGGCGACGAAGGCCGCAGTAGCCTTCCTCGGCGAAGCTACGCCTTATGATGTGGAACAGCCTTTCGACATAACGTTCCTGCTGAAGAACCCTGGAATGGACAGTAATGATGGATGGTCGGTACCGCCTGTCATCGACTTCTCATGCGGCGAGTTCTACCAGAAGACATTTGACTTACAACAGACCGTGGCGGGATTGCCTACAGGTACCTACCAGATGCGCTGCAACGCCTTCCAACGTCCCGGCATGGCAGAAGAGTGTACGGGGAGGGAGACGACCGCCTTCATCTACGCCAGCAACGAGAGCAAGCACCTGGCACACGTCACCTCGGCGGCGCAGACGGTACGACTGGGTGGCAACGAGTCATACGTCAATGGGCGATATTTCCCCAACAACATGGAGGCTGCCAGCATCTATTTCGCCAAGGGACTCTATGACAACCATGTGACAACCACCATCGGAAGCCAAGGGGGCGACTTGACCTTGGGCATCAAGGCAACGTTGATGGATGGTTTCTATTGGTGCATATTCGACAATTTCCGCCTCTATGCTTTTGGCACGATGGATGCCGACATTGTGGACAACTATGATTTCCTAAAAGGTGACGTGAATGCCGATGGCAGGGTGACGATTGCCGACGTGACAGACCTTGTTTCCCACATCCTTGGGATTCCTCCGTCCATCTTCATCGAGCGTGCCGCCGATGCCAACGACGATACCCATATCTCCGTGGCAGACGTGACAACTATCATTGACATCATCCTTAACAAGTGACGTTCATCTTCATGGATTCAGTTGAAATAATGATGTTTTGTTTGTCCATTCCAAATAATATGCCTATTTTTGCAGAAACTTAACAATGATGTATATGGAAAACATCTATTTACAATATCAAAGACAAAAGACAAAGGAGGTAATGCTCTACATCTTGAGCAAGATGGGTGACACAGGCTACTTCCGACTGATGAAGACCATGTTTTGCGCTGATCGCCAGAGTCTGCTTCGTTGGGGGGGGCCTATTACCAACCTCAACTATTATGCCCGTAAACATGGACCAGTGCCAAGTGTTGTACATGATGGGCTGCTTTCCGCATATCAAGGTCAGGGCGGTGATTATTCCGACATACTCACCGTGAAGGGTAACTTCATGATGGTACATCCCCTCCGTGAGCCGGACCTTGAATATCTTTCAGAGTCAGACAAGGAGTCGATAGACAAGGCTATTAACGAGTTAAAGGGACGCAATCGTGACCAGATAGAAAACTATTTGCATGAAAAAGTCTATCATCGTGTTCTTTCCACAGATAAAAAACAATATTCACGCGTTGACATCGCTATGTCTGCGGGTGCTTCAGACAAGCAGATTGCAAGAATTGAGAATGAGGAGCAAATTCTTAAAGCGTTGTCATGAGTACATCTGAAGGCATAGAAGTGGGGAGTATATACAAGATTGCAGCGGACGAAACCAACAATATTACGCCTCCTGTGGAACGTGATGTCTGGTTTAAACATTTCGTGGTGATGGGTAAGGCGGCAGATGGCAGTGTCTATGGTTGTGTTGTTTTCGACTCTCTAATCAACAAGAACTATGTTGAACCTGGTGATGAAGAGTTCTATATGCCCATCCATGAGGGTAGGTATCCGTTCATAGACCATGACAGCTATTTGGAATGCCTTGAACTTAAACCTGCCACGGCAGAGAGGCTGCTTGCAGGTAAATATGAGGGGAGACTGGATCCTTCAGATTTACAAATAGCTCTCCAGTTAGTGAAGATGAGTCGCCGCCATAGTTACGTCTTATTGAAGATGTATGGTATATGTTAAGTCAATATTATATATTTAAAAGATAGTTAAACAAATAAGGAAATTAAGATGAAGAAAACAGTATTAACTCTAATCATGGCAGTGATGATGGCTGCCAATGTCTCCGCACAAGGCGATAGCCAATGGACATTCAACACACGTGCTTGGACAACCAACTATTTCACTTCGGCACTCTATTCCTTGGTGGAGCAGGGCGTGAAGCACTTCGCCTTCAAGGGCAACGAGCAAGACTCGCTATGGGGCGAGAGGCTTATACCGGATGGCGACCTGGTGTTCCCCATCGGAATGGGAAAGAAGGGATTCGATGACCCCAACAATATCTATGGGCCGTACCACCGCGCCTTCGCAAACCCCTTCAAGCACATCGGCGACTATGGCATAGGCGTGGACGTGTCGTTCACACCCTCGGTGGTGGGCGTGTATGCCGGCGCATTCTTCAAGAGTCAGGAGATTGTGTTCAAGCAAGACGACTCCAACCTTCGGGCGTTCTACTTCCAGCCACGTGCGGGACTGGTACTCGGCGGCTCGAACACGTCGTTTGAGGCGGGCGTGTACTACGACGTGGTGACTGGATGTGGCGGCAATTGGTCTGCCAAGGACAAGGACATGCTCAAGGGAGGCCTGGGCTTGGACTTCGCCCTCGCCGCCGGAGACAAGGACGACAAGACGAAGATGGTGCTCCAGTTCTCCATGCCGCTGCACAATTTCCTCAACCCCGACTACACGAAGGATGGTGCCATGCCATTGAAGGGGATGAAGCGTAAGGTAGGGTATATCATGTTGACACAACGGGTTAGATTGTAATGAAGCAAAAAGAAATTATCTCGGCAGCCCTCATCGCATTGAGCATCTTTGCGCTGGGATGGTTTATCAAGGCGGGCATTGACAACTTCGTCAACAAAGACCGCAAGGTAAATGTCAAGGGATTGGCGGAACAGGAGGTAGAGGCCGACAAGGTGACATGGCCCATCGTGTCGAAAGAGGTGGGAAACGACCTGGGTGGGCTCTACGAGAGCATCGGCAGCACACAGGCGAAGATCAAGGCGTTCCTGTTGCGTAGCGGCATCAAGGCGGAAGAACTGACCATAAACCCACCCTCCGTAGTGGACATGACCGCCCGCGAGTATGGCGACCGCAACATGCCATATCGCTATATCGTCACGTCTGTCATCACCGTCACGTCGAAGAATGTCAAGCAGGTGCGCGACATCATCGCACGGCAGGGCGACTTGCTCAAGGAGGGCGTAGCCATCGTGGACGGCGGTTACGAGAACCCCATCAAGTATGAATATGTCTCTTTCAAGGAGATGAAACCAAAAATGATGCAGGAGGCGATAGAGAATGCCCAGAAGACGGCGCAGCAGTTCGCCGAAAACTCACACTCGAAACTCAACAAGATCGTCAGTGCCGACCAAGGCCAGTTCTCCATAGACGACCGCGACTCCAATACGCCGTGGATTAAAAAGGTAAGGGTGGTGACAACAGTCACCTATTCCTTGAAAGACTGACATCATAGCCATATACGTTAAGCGGGACTACCTTAATGGGCAGTCCCGCTTATATATATAATAATGTGTAAATGTGTTTCCCTTTTTTATTTTGAAGTGAACCCTAAAGTATGAATGACATTTAGGGTTCACTTCTAAAGATATACGATTAAGAGCCTTACTTGCTCATGTCGAAGCCAATTCGGATGCCGTCGTAGTTCTGGCTAATCTCGCCAATGGTGGAGAGGGTTGAGTTTCCACTGATGGCGGCAACGGTCTGCATGATGGTCAGCAGCTTCTTCGACTCGAAGAGGATGCTCATGCCCGTGGTGGTCTTCTTGGCATAGGCGGGCATGGAGAAGAGCAAGGTCTTCAAGGTGATTTGGCAGGTGCTTTCGTCGTAAGTGTAAGACCCGCTGACACCCTTGCCGTCAACCTTTCCCGAGAATGTCCCGTCTTGGGTGAACTGAAGGTAGGTGTTTGACTTGGAAATGCCAAGCGTGTTGTAATAGGTTGCCAGTTTCTCCCTTGCGGTAGTGGCTGCCACCTCGCCGCCGGCTTTCGCCAACAGGTTCTCAGAGGTGAATGCCACGCCAGGCTGGGTGTAATACCACGTGCCGATGAGGTCGGCCTGTGAGGGCTTGTCAAGGCCGATGACGCTGGTGAGTACGTTACCGATGGTCTGCCCATTGGTCACTGCCCCGATGATGCTACCGAGTATGTCACCGGCATTGCTGCCCGTCGTTCCCGTCCCTAACGTGCCGCAGCCTGTCAAAGCGATGCAGAATGTCGCTGCGGCAATAAATGTTTTTTTCATGTCTTTGTTGTTTGAAATGATGTGATGATTACTCATGTAGAAGGATTAGTTGTTGCCTCTCCCGAAGAATCTCAATAGATAGAGGAAGAGATTGATGAAGTCGAGGTATAGGCTCAATGCACCAAGGAGGGCAATCTTTTGCGCACTCTCGCCCATGTCGCTTTGCAAGGCAAGCATCTGCTTGATCTTCTGGGAGTCGTAGGCGGTAAGTCCCGTGAATACCAACACGCCGATGCCTGACACGATGAGGTCCATCATGCTGCTGCGAAGGAACATGTTGACCAGCATGGCGATTATCAACCCTACGACAGCCATGATGAGAATCTTACCCCAAGAGCTGAGGTCTGACTTCGTGGAATACCCGTATGCCGCCATTGCCCCGAACGTTCCTGCCGTGATGAAGAACACCTTGGTGATGACGGTGGGTGAGTAGAGCATGAAGATGGAAGCCATCGTGGCACCATTGATGATGGCATAGAGGATGAAAAGCAGGGTAGCATTGGTAAGCGACAGTTTGTCGATGCGGGCTGAAACCCAGAATACCAATGCCAGTTCGGCGATGATGAGGCCGAAGAATGTCAACTTGCTGGGATAAATCAGTCCCAAAAGGGTGGGAGAGGTTGCCACGCCGTAGGAGGTGATGGCGGTGATAACAAGCGCGAGTGTCATCCAAAGGTACACTTTGCGCATCAAGGCAGGGAAGGCGAGTGATACATAGCCTTCTTTCTCGCGAATCATTTTCTCTAAATCTTGAATTTCCATTTCTTATCGAGTTTGAAAGTTAGACGTTTTGTTTACATTTTTGTTTAACACAAAAACAATGCCAATTCCTGTTTGGTATGGGCAAAGGTAGTTATTTTATACGAAATAACGATGTTTTTGAAGTAGAAATCCATTCTGCCATCTGCGTGTATAGATTCAACAAACCGTTAGAAAGAAATGGTTTTTGGTTAAAAACTAAAAATAGGAAGGGCATTGACTAAATATAAATGTTAAATATCAGGGCTGAAAAGAGAAATGAATGGTGTTTTATTTGAAGGCGATTCTGTTTTCAACTAACTTTGCGTTGAGAATCATAATCACGGAAACTATGACAGAAATCCATTCCATGAAACCGCTGACACGGGCCGAGGCAGAACTGATGAACCTGCTTTGGAACCAACCACAGGGTATAAGCATCAATGACCTCGTGGCACTCTACCCGGAGCCGCAACCCGCCCGCACCACGGTCGCCACGTTCCTGAAGATACTGGAAGCGAAAGGCTACGTGGAGCATCGACGACTCGATGGTACTGGGCGGACATTCATCTACTCGCCACTGCTCACTCGTGAACGGTATGTTACCTGTGTGTTACGTGATGTGAAGGACACTGTGTTTGGCAGTTCGGTGAAGAGGATGCTCTCGTTCTTTGTGCAGAATGAAGAAATCAGCGATGAGGAACTGCGCGATATTCTCAATATGATTAACGACACTAATAACCAGACGTTATGATGCTTTATGTCTTGAAGTCTGCCCTGCTATTGACCTTGCTTTACGGAGGGTTTTCAATCTTGCTCAGTCATGAGACGTTTCACCGTTTCAATCGCATGGTACTGATTGGCATCGTGCTGCTGTCGCTCGTACTGCCTGCTGTGCGTATTTCGTCAAACGACTTCTTACCGATAAACTTGGAGCGGTATTGGCAGATGAAGGAAGTTGTTATTGCCGATGATAAGGATGTGGTGGTCGCTTCAGATGAGGACTATTATTATACCCCGCAACAACCTACCCTCAGGCAAACACCCTACAATGACAATGACTTTTGGGATATTATATATATAATAGGTGTATTCTTTTTCCTCATACGATTCATCCGACGCAGCTTCCTGTTGGCTCACAGTTTACGGGGTGGATTGCGGCTGCGTGACGAACAGGGCAACACCATCATCGTCAAGGGCGGAGAGTTTCCACCGTTTAGTTTCATGCACTATATTGTCATCAGCGTCAACGACTATGAGCAACATCAATGTAGCATTCTCACCCATGAGCAAGCTCACGCTCGTTTGGGGCATTCGTGGGATGTGCTGCTGCTCGAGATGATGCAGATGGTGCAATGGTTCAATCCTTTTGCGTGGCTTTTAACCCGTGAGATGAAAGCCATTCATGAATATGAGGCCGACGAGGCTGTCATTTGTCAAGGCATCGATGCAAAGCAATATCAACAACTTCTCGTGATCAAGGCAGTAGGCAACCGTCTGCAGCTGTTTGCCAACACCCTGAATCGCGGTTCACTCAAAACAAGAATCAACATGATGCAACAAACGAAATCAAACCGATGGCGCATGCTGCGTGCCATGTTCGCCATCCCTGTAGCCGTATTGGCCCTTGTGGCTTTTGCCACACCTGAAATGAAAGAAAGTGAAGTTCAGCCGGAAGCCATCAAGACGAATGGCAGTCAGGTTGAAGACAAACCGTTAGTGGAGTACAAGGAACACCAGAAGTGGGGCAAAGGCTACCGCGACTATTACATCGTCCACCTACCTCAGGGCGTATGGATAGAAAGCGGCAGAGATTCGTACATTGAGGAGCTAATCTTCAATTACTCATTTGGCAACAGCCGCCACAAGAACCTGATGTATAAGGCTACGATGATGCTCAACGGTGTACCCTTCGACCAGAACAGCCTGCCGAAGCTGACGAGTAGCGAACTCAAAAAGATGGAAATCAAAATTGCAGAGAATACCATCATCGAGGGAGAATCTCGTGGAACAGACCTCGCTGTTAATGGTAAACACACCACGGTGAACCTCATCACCACCCCCATCACAATACCCGCCAGTGTCCGAGGCAATAGGACTCATACGGAGACCCGCTTGCCCGTGACAGGCAAAACAAAGGAAACCGCGTCTATGCAGTCGGCTGTTGAGAAAGAGCAACAGGATGACCTCGTATTCGATGTCTGCGAACAATTGCCTCGTTTCCCTGGGGGCGAAGTAGAGATGATGCAGTTTATTGCCAAGAACATCAAGTACCCAAAGAGGCTATAGAATGTGGAATCCAGGGGCGTGTGAAAGTACAGTTTGTCGTTGAGAAAGATGGCAGCCTCACCAACCTCAGGGTTGTGGAAAGTTCTCAAGATACAAGCGAGGCTAATATGATAACGGTCAATGGCTTTGGAAACGATAAGGAGCGTCAAGACGCTGAAACCCACAACGCTGGCGTACAAGCATTGAGAGATGAGGCTTTGCGAGTGGTCAAAGCTATGCCTCGATGGACTCCTGGCAAACAGCAGGGCAAGGTTGTGCGGGTGAAGTATACAGTTCCTGTAACATATAGATTAAATTAAGCTTTGGAGTAATAATAAGAAAATCGGTAATACCCGGGTGATTCTGGAGGCCGCAGTGATGCTCCCTCCAGAATTTGCCCGTGAAAGTTGATGAAAACATGTAGGTTCAACGAGAAGCCCAATAAGAGATATGCAATGATATTTTTGTCAATTTTTAATCACAAAACAAGCCTCCGTGGCTGCGTTATTTGCCGCCGACCCCGACTTTGGTCGAAAAAACGCCATTTTTTGCGTTTTCCGTAAGTCGTTGTCTTGCAACGATATAGCAAGCAATGGCATTTCCCGTCGCCCATAGATACCCCATTTTAACGTTTTTTCTTATGCCTTCGCGGCAAGTAGATGCCATGTCCACGCCCCATTACCCATACCTCGGGGTGCGGTGGATGCCGCCCAAAAAATGTTAAACGGACATAGACGCGGCATTTTTGCGGTGTGGGAGGCTCTCGCTTGTTGTTTTTTCGTCTTCCTCGTTTCTATTTCCGGTTTTTCCCTGGTCGTCATTTTGTCAGCATCTTTCGCCTTTTTTTCGGATGGCACTACTCGTGTCCTCCACCTTATATATATAATATGGGCGTGGTCGATGCCGAGGCGGTGTCGTGCGAAAACGGGTGACGTTTCGCCACAAAAGATGGGTCTCCCGTCGAAAAAATCCCCTATTTTGTCAAGAATCGTGAAAATCTCGCCTGTATTTTGAAAAAAGTCTTCCGGAAGTTTGTCAGTTCGCCCTGTTGTTCGTACCTTTGCACCCGCTTTCGGGCTTAAGCGCCTGGGGGCGTTATCGAGACGAGATCTTTGAGAGGGTTACATAGACAGAGGAGCAGCACGTTGAGTTGCCCTGCGGCGCGCCGCGCCGCGGGCGACCATTAGTGTACACGCGCGGCGTCCGCGTCATATGCGCGGCGTCCGCCTTACACGCGCCCCCTTAGGGGCGTTACGGGAGAAGTCAATTTTGACGAGATACATTTT
>JAFRRN010000005.1 GCA_017428055.1 Prevotella sp. | reverse complement strand
GCACGTCTTCAAGAATCTGGCGGAACATCTCGAAGTCCACCAGGGAGGAAAGTCGCTCCAGGGGATTGCCCATCCGGGAGAGAGCTTCTACTGTGAACTCCTCCTCAAATAGGCTCTCGCCCATCGGCTTGCGGTATATCGACGGTTTATCCAACTTATCGTCTGATTTATAACACAAATGTACCACTTATTCACCAATTACGCAAGTAACTTGTTGATTATTAACAACTTAATTTATAGAACATCCCTAAAAAAATAATGTGGTATCTTTGCAAAGATTAAGTGAACTTATCGACATTCATTATCCTCTCGTGATAGAAAAGGGACTCAAGCCCATAACCATTATTTTCTATATTCCGAATCCAACAAACATTACCGAATAATCAATTTAACTTTTTCTTATGAACATGAAGATCTACAACTACACCAAGTTCTTCCTATCCATGTTAGCGTGTGTGCTGGCATTGCAAGTACACGCCACCGACTGGACAGGAAGCGCACCCACCGCAGGAGAGAAATACTACCTCTACAACGTGGGGCAACAGAAGTTCATCGCTCATGGGGCAAACTGGGGCACACGCGCCATATCAGACGAGGCTGGAATCCAGTTCACCCTTGAGGAGAACAATGGAAAGTACAGGCTCAATTCGGGTATTGGAAACACCCCTTATCTCGGCGTTGACCAATACGTAGACCAAGCAGCCTTGGACTATACCCTCGTGGAAGTGAGCGGTAAGACCAATGTCTACTATTTCACGTTCGTACCTAATGACAACACCATGAGGTACTTGCTCATGACTAATAGCGGGGGCGTGGACAAAGCGAAAGAAACCTCTGGCGGCACATGGACAGATGAGGGATGCCAGTGGATGTTGATTACCAAGGCGGAGCGTAACCAGATGCTCGCCAATGGCGTAGGCTCTGACACTGACCCGTTGGATATCACCTACAAGTATTTAGAGAACAACAGAACCACATGGTACACTGAGCCATACGATGATGCCACTTCGATGTGGAGTGGATGGACTCTTAATGGATCGGGAGGCTATAAAGGTATACGCGACAGGAATGGTGAGGTGTATAATAAGGACTTCGACAATGCCATCAATCTCACCGGTTTGCCATCAGGGAAATATCGCTATTATGTAACAGGTTATTATCGTGACGGCAGTAATGATGCCTCCATTCAGAACTACTTCAATGGAACGCCTGTCCAAAATGCATTAATTTATGCAACGGGAAGTGTTTCTACCAACGAGACAGCCATGCAGACAATGGGAGCTGGTGCTTCTACGACACAATTGGGAGATGAAGAAACAAGTACCGCCAACGGTACTGAATACTACAGACCCAATACACAAACAGAAGCAATCCTCTTTTTTTATAACAACAAGTTTGCAGAGCAATACGTTGACGCTGTAGTGGGAGACGATGGAGTCCTCACCATCGGCGTAAAGAAAGAGACGACCATCGGTGGTGACTGGACATTGGTGGACAAGATGCGCCTCGAATACCGAGGCGAATACCACGGGCCAGCCGACGGCGGCAAGTATTATCTATATAATGTGGGAGCCAAGATGTTCATCGGCCACGGCGACCAATGGGGCTACCATGCCTTGCAAGACGAGGCGGGATTGGAGATGACCCTTGAAGAGACCGATGGCAAATACCGCATCGCCACGGGCTTGGGCTATTTAGGCTCCGATGGCTATTGCGACAAGGGAGCTGACCAAGCTCTTGCCGTCTATTACGAGTTTGTCCCCGTTGAAGGTGTTGACAATGCCTATTACCTGAAGTTTACAGATTCAGGCGACGGCAACGAGAAATACCTCCTCTTCACCAACAACGGCAAATATGCCAATAAGGCAACCACTGCCACGGGCGGCACATGGCCAGAGGGCTACAGCCAATGGAAACTCTACACCAAAGCCGAGCGCGATGCCATGCTAACCAACATGGTGGGCATCAACGGGGAAGCCGTCACAGAGGACAACCCACTCGACATCAGCTACAAGATTCCCAACAACCATACCGCCTATTATACCCGTTGCTACACCACGGACGACCCATTCGGGTTTAAGAGCCTTGACAATGGTGCGCTTGAGGGAGCGAATGATGGCGGCACGTTAATTGACCGCAACGCACAGGGCTGGACTAACACCGCCGACCGCAAGTGGGATGCTAACATGACCTTCAGCGGCCTGCCCGAGGGCAAGTACCGCTTCTATGTCACGGGATTCTACCGTGACGGCAACGACAATGAGGCCTACACACGCTATACGGGTGGAACATTCGACCCACGTGCCAAGATCTACATGACGACGACGGAAACCACCACCACCGACCTGCAATCCATCGCCGTGGGTGCCTCTACGACGAGCCTTGGCGGCAACGAGAGCGTGGATGGCGAATACCGTATGCCCAACACCCAGGCAACCGCAGCTTACTATTTCTTCAACAGCAAATACCCAGAGCAGTACGTGGAAGGAACAGTAGGCATGAACGGGCAGCTGACCATCGGCATCAAGGTGGACAAGACCATCGCCAACAACTGGTTGGTGGTTGACAAGGTGAGACTGGAATACCTTGGACCGGACATCCCCACCACCAACGTGACCAACATGCTGGTGAACCCAACATTCGACGGAACCGACGGTTGGACAACTGCCGAGGGCAACAATTTTGCTGCCAACACGGAAACGGTAGCCGAGAACTTCGCCACGACGTTTGACATGTACCAAGACGTATCGGGCTTGGAGCCTGGCGTATACAAAATCTCCGTGCAGGGATTCTACCGCAACAGCCGCTCATCAGCCAATGGTGGCAACTATAGTGCCGCTGATGTAGCCCGCAATGTGCGTACCATTGGCCAAGAGAGTCTCAATTCATATCTGTATGCGCGTGTGGGCGACCAGGCCGACATTGAGGCTGGCACCACCGAGGGAAAGAACTCGCTGCTCTCCATCTTCGATGCCACTTACGGCACAACAGGCTCAAACAATGTCCACAGCTCCATCCTACCGAATGTGCCGGGCGGAATGAATGTTGCCCATGAGGCATTCGAGACAGGTCTCTACACCGATAATTCCATGATTGTCCAGGTGACCAATAGCGGACTGCTGCGCCTCGGTATCAAGAAAGAGACGACCACCGACCGCGACTGGACCTGTTTCGACAACATGAAACTCTACAAGTTGGACTGCACTTTGGTAGAGGCTTTGGCACACGAGTTTGAAAGCCGAAGGGCAGAGGCAGAAGCCATAATGAACAGTGCCGACTATGCCAACGTCCCAGATTTCAGCACAGAATACCAAAACCTTGACGCTGCCATCTCTGTAGATGTCAGCGGATTCACGACACCATATCAATATTATGCCGTATTAGACGCCATGCGTCCCGCATTGAATGCGTTTAAGGCATCGAAGTATTGGTACGACCGCTTCAAGGGCGTGTATGACGCAGCCATTGCCGTGGGTGTTGATGTCACAGGGTATAGCACCATCAGCATGGGGCAAGCACCCGATGCCATCAAGGCTCTCGTCGTTGCC
The DNA here is from genome assembly GCA_017428055.1 of Prevotella sp. GTDB lineage: Bacteria > Bacteroidota > Bacteroidia > Bacteroidales > Bacteroidaceae > Prevotella. Next base: position 25,121 of record JAFRRN010000005.1, on the reverse strand, counting down.
ACGGAGAATGCCGTCAACACCGCACAGGATGGTGACGATGACAAGTATGGCGACTGTACGGAAGTGTACATGAAGGGATGGACCATCCAACAGTTTAACACAGCTTCTGGCCAGCATTGGGATGGCACGACCGGCGAAGGTGCAACGGAGTATTATGACAAGAACGGCGACGGCACCCTTTGGTATATGTCACAGAGCGTGACATTGCCCAAAGGTGAATATGTGCTGAAAGTGGCAGGACGCTCCAATTTGCTTGACAACATCCAGGAATATACAATTACTTTCGGCAACAAGACGGTACACCTCCCAACTCTTGGAGGAGGCACACCCGGTATCGCTACAAATGGAACAGCTAATTATAGTGCTGGAGAACATGGATGGGAATGGCGCTATGTGCCATTAAAGATTACCGAAGCTGGCAACTATGAAATCCGTATTGCCATGGAGAAAGACAACGTATGGTCATGGGCTTCCGCCGCCGACGTGCAACTCCTTGGCAGCAAGGAGGCATTGGCAGAGGGTTTGCTCCTGCTTGCCGACAAACTGCGCGAGAAGATTGAGGAGATTGACAAGGCATATTATGGCTCGCCCATCAGCGAACTCCCATCATACAGCATATTCACCGACTTGGACTACAATGGCCATACCTATTGGGAGAAGAACGTTGCCGAGATGTTCCAGACAAAGAACACTGAGAACACCTACGACCAACGCCAGAGTTATGTCTATGACTACGACAAGGATGGAACCGCAGAGAGCGTGACCGCCTCTTCCGCTTCCACCGCCATCGGTTTGGTGAACTACTACAACCTCATGCACGGTGCCGTCCTCTCTACGGCAGACTATCGCAAGGCGATGCTCGTGATGCAGACGAAGATTGACATGGCTGCTTCTAATGCTGCCTCTTACGTCTACACCCGCCGCGCCATGCTACGTGCAGAGACGTTCGCCGACTTGGAGGGCGATATCTATGAGAACAATGCCGCTGCCGTTGCCAACCTACAGACAAGACTTGCCCAATGTGATGCCACCTTGAAACATGCCATCGCCTTGGCAAGCGGCACCGACGGCACATTAGACACGAAGGAGGAAATCGTCAACTCATGGGACGACACCACCCACTGGATTGCCGACAACATCAAGACATCAGGCCTTTACAAGCAAGCCCTGGATGAGATCAAGGCAGCCACTCGCGAATTTATCGATGCCATTACCGTAAAGGATGGTGAGGCCCTGAACATTACTGACGTGTTCCTCTATAATCCCAGCTTCGACTACAACAACCCCGACGGCTGGACTGCCAATGGAAGTACACGTCCACACAACTGTAACACGAACACTTTCGCGGCATACGTGAACAGCGGATATGCAGATGTCACGACCACATACGTGAACCATTACGTGGAATTCTATGAGCTGCACGGAAATCCTGGTGGCATCACGGGTAACTACAACTCGTTCCAGACCGTCACCGGACTTCCCGCCGGCGTGTATAAGTTCACTGCTACAGGTAGCTACCGCCAAGAGCGAATCCTAAATTCTGCACCCCAAAGGGCACTTGGCAATGAGGACATTACCGCTGAGCTCTATGCCAGTGGCTCGCACATGGCTGAGGTTCCCGTTGAATACACCGTGGTAGAGGAAACGGGTGAAGTAGATGACGAGGGCAACCCCATCACACAGGAAGTGACCTATACAAGGATGGAGCAACAAGTCATCATCGATACAGACCGCTCTATGCCTCTCTTCTCACTGTACAAGGATGCCGACCAAACGGGACTCACCGAAGGCCTCTTCAATGATGACAGGAATACTAACACCGTCTATGGTGCTGTACCCGTTGACTTTGTCAACTACATGCCCGTGGTAAACCATTACGACGGCAACACCGTGATGTTCGGTGTGACGGCAACAGATGGTACAGAGGATGTGACCGTCGGTGTGCGCGACAACTACGCTGACTTGCGTGAACACTCTTGGGCTGTACTCGACAACTTCGAGTTGTACTATATCTCACCCAACATCGTAGGTGAGCTATCGAACGAATGGGAAAAGCGGGTGGAATTGGCACAAACTGATTATGACACCTACACCAGCCCACAGGCCAGTAAGTATGGTGTGGCTCTCGCTAACTATTTCAACAACTACGATCCGACAACGGCCATCGCCGACAGCGAACTCGGTGTGGAGAGCAGTGTACTCAATGGACTCACCACCGCAGAGAAGAACGAGCTGAAATACAACAAGGCGTTGAGAGACTTGCATGTCGCACAAAACGACTATGAGGCCGCCATTTATTGGTTTGACCAACTGGCTGCCGCCAATGCCGTTGCCAACTCGTTCCCATACGTATCAGGCACAACCATCGCCAGCGATAACTATGCAGGAAGTACGGAAAATATTTCATACGATGAATACAACGTGATGTTGGAATCGGCCGTTGATGCAAACACCACCATGGAGAATGCACGTGACAAGACGCGGGCAGTACGCACATTGGCTGATGGATTGTTTGGCACGGGTGCAACCAACTACTATGATGTAGACCTCACCAGCAACCTTGGTACTTTGGATGAATGGACTGTGGGTGCAAACTCCTCTGCCTCTGCTACCCTTTCTGGGCAACACTTTAATGGCAGCGACTCCTACATCGAGCCTTCGGGATGCTTTGCCAACCCAGGATGGACATTCAACATCTCAAAAACCGTCACGTTGGAGAAAGGCCTGTACATGTTCAAGATTGCAGCCCGCCGCGCAGGTGGTGTCACCAAGTGTGACATCAAGGTGACTGGTGCCAACGTGGGAACGCTCACTCCTGTTGCAGATGCGACAAGCGCATACAACAACTACAGGTTCATCACAGATGGTACAAGTTTCACAAAGGGTGATGTTACCATCGCCGTACCTCGTTCTTGGAATGATGCCAGTATATATAGTGGCGACTCTGGCTATGGCATCGCCGCAGATGGCACCACAGACTATACTGCTGGCAACAACTATGGCTGGCAATGGGAATACATCCCATTCGTGGTGGCAAAAGGCAGCGACGTAACCTTCACCATTGATGCCGAGAGTAAGTCGTATTACACTTGGGCAAGCTTCGCCGAGGCACAACTCTGGCAAGGCCCCATCCCGACGAGCGTGAACGAGAACCAAGACTGGGATCTCGAAAAGTGCTATGCCAACGCACATGTCACTCGCTCAATTCCAAACACGACAACGGCTAAGACATGGGGTACCATCGTATTGCCATACAACAAGCCATTGCCCGACGGTTGGGATATCCGCCAACAGGTGAGCAAGAATGAGTCGCAAGATAAGGAAAACAATAACATCATCGACTTCCAGCGTCCGAAATATACCGAGGGCGTGACAGGTGAAGATGACCCGTCAGACCTTTCCTCTCTCGATGATGAGACGATTGTCATCAACAGGCCATACGTGATCCAAGTGGCAAATGCTGTTGCCAATCCATGGAGCGACAACCGTGTACAGATTAACCCGGCAGAGAAGCCCTATACGGAGAACACGTATGTGGAGATGATTGGCATGTACAACCCGGGCGAGATTGCCATCGGCGACTTCTACATCGCACAAAACAAGTTCTGGCGTGTGACCGTCAAACCACAGGCAACGAAAGGCTTGCGCGTCTACTTCCACGTAAAGGAAAGTGATCCTGATGCAAATGGACCAGACAACCCAACTTACACCACAGAGCAAGTTAAAAGGATGTTGATAGGCTATGGTGTCAAGGTCTACGATGACGATGAGCAGATTGTCAGCGAGGACGGCGGATTCGTGGATGGCATCGATAACGTGAACGTTGACGAAACCCAAGGCGAATACTACGATTTGCAAGGTCGCCGCGTCTCCACCCCGCGTCATGGTGTGTATATCCAGAATGGCAAGAAGCATGTAGTAAAATAATTTTTCACCTAAACTATAAAAGGGATTATGAAAAAGAAATATCTAATGCCACAAACCAAGAACAAGGCATTCTACACACGCTATGGGGTATTGGGTGATACATTAAGTGACCCCAATCATAGTAATGAAGGTGACGAGATCATCCATTATGGTGGAGAAACGGGAGGCGACGGGCCTCCCCCCGAATCCAAACGTGGTGTATGGGATGATTTTTAATCCATTTTACTACATATCCAACAAGAGAGAGCCGTGCCATAGTGCGGCTCTCTCTTGCGTCTCATTCATACTTATTAACTCCAAATAATACATATTGTCAAAAAAAATGCTTACCTTTGCCGCCTGTATCAAATAACAAGACATGGAAATATTTCTGATTAGACTGTTACAATTCATGCTCGCCATCTCGTTGCTCGTATTGCTGCACGAGGGTGGGCATTTCTTTTTTTCAAAATTGTTCGGTGTCCGCGTGGAGAAATTCTACCTCTTCTTTGACCCGTGGTTTCATCTCTTCGAGTTCAAGCCCAAGAAGAGCGAGACGACTTATGGCATCGGCTGGCTACCCTTGGGCGGCTATTGCAAGATAGCGGGCATGATAGACGAGAGCCTCGACACCGAACAGATGAAACAGCCCGTACAGCCTTGGGAGTTTCGCGCCAAGCCCGCTTGGCAACGCCTATTGATCATGATTGGCGGCGTGTTGGTCAACTTCCTATTGGCATTGTTCATCTACTCGATGGTGCTGTTTTATTGGGGAGACTCCTACATTGCCGTGAAGGACATGAAGATGGGAATGAAGTTCAACAAGGAGGCAAAGGGCTACGGTTTCCAAGACCATGACATCCTCATCGGCACGGAAAACGGCGCATTCAAGGACTTCTCGGCAGACCTCTTCCGAGAAATCTCCAAGGCGACACGTGTGGATATTATCCGAGACGGCAAGCCTATGTCCATTGCCTTGCCTGGCGACATCAACCTCTTGGGGATGCTCAAGGCAACACCCAACTTTGTGCGTCCATTCGTCCCTGCAGTGATAGACACCGTGATGCCAAGCTCTCCCGCCGAGAAAATCCATTTGCAAAAAGGCGATAAGATATTGGCTGTCAATGATTCCGTCGTTGACTCGTGGAATGAATTTACCGATGTAGTGGGAAGGTTGGCAGACCAAATGACCATCGCACGAAGTGCCAATGATAGTCTACAGCTGCGCACGGCTACTATCGTTGTCAACCGCAAGGCGACTGATGCCGTCGACACGATGTCGGTAGTCTTGTCGCCCGACCTCACCTTGGGTGTAGGCATGTCAACCATCTATTCCTATTACGAGCCAACGAAAGTATCATACGGATTCTTCGAGAGCTTCCCTGCTGGCATCAAGTATGGATGGAACGTATTAGCAGGATATGTGGGAGACTTGAAATATGTGTTCACCTCTGACGGGGCAAAGTCGCTCGGAGGCTTCGGTGCCATCGGCAGCCTCTTCCCACCCGTATGGGACTGGCACATGTTCTGGCTCATGACGGCATTCCTGAGCATCATCCTCGCCTTCATGAACATCCTACCCATCCCCGCACTTGACGGCGGGCATGTCCTCTTCCTCCTCTATGAGATGATCACGGGGCGCAAACCGAGCGACAAGTTCATGGTGGTGGCGGAATATGTGGGAATCAGCATCTTGCTCTTGCTCATGGTTGTCGCCAACCTCAACGACATCCTCCGCTGGTTAGGATACATGTAATACACATCTCCCAAAAACACCGGAGCCATATTGGACAAATCCATACGTTTTTCGTACTTGGTTTTGTCCATCTTTTTTTTGCTTTAATGAGAAGTATACCATTTTTTCATTGTAATGGACGGTTTTTATATGTTTTGTCACCTTTATTGACTATTTTTGCAAAATAAAAAGACATCTAACGACCTATCATCATGAAAAGATTCTTTGGGCTTATCATTTGCTTCCTATTATTGTTTAACACCAACGTCCTGTCCAAGGGAATCACTGTGTCATCACCCAATGGAAGGATTACCGCCGTCATTGACGATGAAGGGCAATTGTCACTCTCCATCAGCCTTGACGGGAAAATGCTGGTGCAGCCCTCCCCTATCGGACTCACACTTGCCGATGGCACCCACATCGGAATGAATGGCAACGTGGGCTTCGGCAAGGCAACAAACATTGACGAGCAAATCGATGCCCCTTTTTATCGGCAACGGCAATTCCGCACCGTGGCAAACCAGTTAGACCTACGCATCAAGGGTGGCTTTGGCATCGTCATCCGCGCGTATGATGAGGGAGTGGCGTACCGTTTTTATACCACAAGAAAAGGCGAGACCATCATCCAAGACGAGCAAGCCGACTTTCGTTTTGGCAAGGACAGGAAGGCATGGCTCTCCTATACCACCAACGATGACAAGCCTTTTGCTATGGCTTTCCAAAACATCTACCATGAGACTACACTCGACACCGCCCGCCACAAGCTGGCATTTTTGCCCGTTACCGTGGATTGTGGGGCGGCGAAAGTGACCGTCTTAGAAAGCGACCTACGCGCCTATCCCGGCATGTTCCTCCAAGCCGAAGGCGACATGCTACGTGCTTCCTTCGCCTCCTATCCCAAGAAGATGGCGTATTACCGCTGGCGGGGCATGAGCTACGTGGCGGAAACGGAAGACTTCATCGCACAGTCGAAAGGCAAACGCGACTACCCATGGCGCATCTTCGCCATCACGGAACATGACACCGACATGCCCACCAACAACCTCGTCTATGCCTTGGCGACACCTAACCAGATTGGCGACACGTCATGGATTAAGCCCGGCAAGGTGGCTTGGGACTGGTGGAACGACTGGAACCTGCAAGGTGTGGACTTCGTGGCGGGCATCAACATGCCCACCTACAAATATTATATAGACTTTGCGGCGAAGAATGGCTTGGAGTACATCGTCCTCGACGAGGGATGGTATGACTCCAATAAGGGCGACATCATGCAATCCATCCCCGACATCAACCTCCCCGAGCTCATCGCATACGGCAAGCAACGGGGCGTGGACATCGTGCTATGGACGGTTTTCAACGTCCTTGACGAACACCTCGACGAGGCTTGCGCTAAATATTCAGGCATGGGCATCAAGGGATTCAAGGTGGACTTCCTCGACCGCAACGACCAGACGGCGGTGGAGATGGCGGAGCGAATCGCCGCCACTTGTGCCAAATATCACCTTTTCCTCGACTACCACGGCTATTTCGCGCCAACGGGAATGAGTCGTACCTATCCCAACATCCTCAACTATGAGGGCGTGTTTGGCATGGAGGAAATCCGTTGGTGCGAGGCGGAAAAGGACATGCCCCGATACCAAGTGACCTTCCCCTTCATCCGCATGATGGCAGGCAACGTGGACTTTACGCCCGGTGCCATGCGCAACGGCACACACCACGACTGGAAAGCCATCTACACAAAGCCCATATCGATGGGGACACGAGCCAACCAGGCGGCATGTTATGTCATCCACGACAGCCCCTTCACCATGCTCTGCGACTCACCCACCAATTACGAGAAAGAACCTGAATACACCCAATTCATCGCCACGATACCTACCGTTTGGGATGAGACCCGCGTCTTGCAAGGCGAGATGGGTAAGTATATTGTCACTGTACGGCGTAAGGGCAATGACTGGTACATTGCCGGACAGACCAACTGGGATGCCCGCGAACTGACCCTCCCACTCGATTTCCTCGGCGAAGGGGCGTTTGCGACAACGATACTCACCGATGGCATCAATGCCAACCACGATGCAGAGGATTATTATTTTGACCGCCAAGTACACGGTCAAGGCGACAAATTGACCATCAAAATGGCATCTGGCGGCGGGTTTGTCATCAAGTTCGGGAAATTGTCTATTGTCGATCATTTATAACAATTTCAATACAGTATGAAGAAACTCATCGTTTTATCGCTAATGGCAGTCATGGTTTGTACCTCTTCAACCGCCCAAAAGCAAAAGCAAGCAAGTGGGGGCTACCCCATCACTCCCGTACCCTTCACGCAAGTGAAAGTGACAAGTAATTCGTTCTGGGGGCAGCGGCTTGAGGCAAGCCGCAACGTCACCATCCCCCTCGCATTCAGCAAGTGCGAGAGCGAGGGACGGTACAAGAACTTCGAAAATGCCGCCACCCACCTCAAAGATCCCTCCAAGGTGTTCAAGGTGAACGGCGTGGGCTACTCGTTTGACGACACCGATCCCTACAAGACCATCGAGGGAGCATCGTACATCCTGCAAACCTACCCCGACAAGCGTCTGCAAGCCTACGTGGACTCTGTCCTTGACATCATCGCCAGCGCACAAGAACCCGACGGGTATCTGTATACGGCACGTACCCAGAATCCACAAGACCCACACCACTGGGCTGGTCCTACCCGCTGGTCGAAGGAGGAAGACCTCAGCCATGAGCTATACAACCTCGGACACATGGCGGAAGCAGCCGTGGCACACTGGCAAGCGACAGGCTCCACCAAGTTCCTTGACATCGCCAAGCGATATGCCGACTGCGTATGCCGCGAGGTGGGACCCAACCCTGGACAGGCATGTGTCGTCCCCGGACACCAGATTGCCGAGATGGGATTGGCGAAACTATACCTCGCCACGGGTGAGAAGAAATATCTCGACGAGGCGAAATTCCTGCTCGACTACCGTGGGAAAACCACCATTAAGCATGACTATTCGCAAGCCCATAAGCCCGTTGTGGAGCAAGACGAGGCTGTGGGACACGCCGTGCGTGCCGCCTATATGTATGCGGGCATGGCGGATGTTGCCGCGCTGACGGGCGACCAAGCCTACGTCAAGGCAATAGACAACATCTGGAACAACATCGTGACCAAGAAACTTTACATCACGGGAGGCATCGGAGCCACGGCGAGCGGCGAGGCTTTCGGGCCCAATTACTATTTGCCCAACATGTCTGCCTATTGCGAGACCTGCGCCGCCATCGGCAATGTCTATGTGAATTATCGCCTGTTCCTCTTGCATGGCGACTCGAAATATTTCGATGTATTGGAGCGTTCCCTATACAATGGCCTCATCTCTGGCGTGTCGTTAGACGGTGGCGGGTTCTTCTATCCCAATCCCTTGGAGTCCATGGGACAGCACCAGAGGCAAGCATGGTTTGGCTGCGCTTGCTGCCCCAGCAACATCTGCCGGTTCATCCCCTCGCTGCCAGGCTATGTGTATGCCGTGAAAGACCGCAATGTCTACGTCAACCTCTTCCTCGGCAACTCCACGCAATTAGATGTGGCAGGGAAGAAAGTTGCCCTCTCCCAAACGACTGGCTACCCCTGGGACGGCGACATTGCCATCAAGGTAGACAAGAACGGGGCGGGCAAGTTCGCCATGAAGATACGCATTCCCGGATGGGTGAAAAACCAAGTGATACCCAGCGACCTATACTCGTATAGCGACAACAAACGGCTCGGATATACTTGTTCGGTCAATGGAAAGGCCATTGACATGGAAACCACCGAGGACGGTTACCTCACCATCGACCGCAAATGGAAGAAGGGAGACATCGTCAACATCCACTTTGACATGGAGCCACGCACCGTCCGCGCCAATGAGAAGGTGGAGGCAGACCTCGGCATGATTAGCGTGGAGCGCGGTCCACTGGTCTATTGTGCGGAATTCAAGGACAATGACTTCGACATCATGCACACGCTCTACAACCAAAACCCACAATTCGAGGTGCGACCCAACGTGGACTTCCACATCACGGCAGCCGATGGCGAGCATACATATAAGATAACTCAATTGGTGACAGACGTGCAACAATTGGCATTCGACAAGCAAGGAAAGCTCACCACCACCGACAACCGCCTCACGCTGATACCCTATTACGCTTGGTGTCATCGGGGCAGCGGCAACATGAAGGTGTGGATGGCACAAGACCTGAAAGCCACCCGTCCCTCCGAACCCGCCACACTCGCCTCGATGAGCAAGGTAAGCGCATCGACACGCACACCCGCCCTGACGAGCATCAACGACCGCCTGGTACCCAAGAACGGGGCAGACCGCTCCATCCCCTACTACCATTGGTGGCCCAAGAACAACGCTACGGAGTGGATTACCTATACCTTCCCCGAGGAGGCTACCGTGCAGAGCAGCACCGTCTATTGGTTTGACGACCAGCCATGGGGCGGGTGCAGCACGCCCGACAAATGGAAAATCTACTACAAGGACGCGGCGGGGGAATGGAAAGAGGTTGCCAATCCTGACCACTATCCCACCACGAAGGGCGCACCTTGCACCGTCAACTTCGACCCTGTGACGACCAAAGAGGTGAAATTGGAGGTGAAACTGCCCGAGAAGCTCTCCTCCGGCCTATTTGAATGGAGCGTCAAGTGAACACCTTTGTATATTATTGAATGATTGTGAGAATGTGTCGACATGAAGTACCCCCCAAAGTTTTTGTCAAACTTTTGGGGAGTACTTCTACAAAGCAGGTCTTCAAAATCCGCTTTCAAACTGAAGTAACCACGATGGCCTTTTGCGTTTCTTGGCTACCCATAAGCGTCTAAATATCATCAATAGTGTGCTTATACTAAATCTTTCCATGATAAATAGACCATTATTTAGCATTTTTTTGTATCTTTGCACCGCATTTTTAATCATTATCAGTTGAAGACATTTGAAGAGTTAGGTGTCAGCGAAGAGATTCGCCGCGCCATTACGGAGCTTGGGTTTGAGCAGCCCATGCCCGTTCAGGAAGAAGTTATCCCCTATTTACTTGGTGAAGGAAACGATGTCATTGCCTTGGCACAGACAGGTACGGGCAAGACGGCAGCATTCGGAATCCCACTTTTACAGAAACTTGACCCACAGAGCCGCGACACGCAGGCTCTCATCCTCAGCCCGACACGTGAGTTGTGTTTGCAAATCTGTGATGACATCAAGGATTTTGCGAAGTACATCCATGGCGTGAACGTTGTCCCCGTATATGGTGGCACATCTATCGTGAACCAAATGACACGCCTGCGGCATGGGGCACAAATTATTGTTGCCACGCCAGGGCGTTTGATTGACCTGATGAACCGTGGTGCCGCAAAGCTGAACACGGTGCGCAATGTCGTGTTGGACGAGGCAGACCGAATGCTTGACATGGGCTTTTCCGAGAGCATCGACGAGATCTTGTCGAAAGTTCCCACAGACAGGAACACGTTGCTTTTCTCCGCTACCATGAGCAAGGAGATTGAGAAGATTGCCTTGAACTATTTGCACGACCATAAGGAGATTGTGGTCGGCTCACGCAATGAGGGAGCGGAAAACGTAAACCATATTTATTATTTAGTGAATGCCAAGGACAAATACCTTGCATTGAAGCGCATCGTTGACTTCCATCCCCGTATTTACGCCATTATTTTCTGCCGCACCAAGATTGAGACGCAGGAGATTGCAGACAAACTTATCCGTGACGGGTACAATGCCGAGGCGTTGCACGGCGACCTTTCACAAGCCATGCGCGACTTGGCCATGCAGAAATTCCGCCAACATCTCACACAATTACTTGTGGCAACCGACGTGGCAGCGCGTGGCTTGGACGTGGACGACTTGACCCACGTCATCAACTATGGCTTGCCCGAAGACATTGAAAGCTATACTCACCGTAGCGGACGTACTGGTCGCGCTGGGAAGAAAGGCACTTCCATCTCCATTATCCACACGAGGGAGAAACACAAGGTGCGTAATATTGAGAAGATAATTGGAAAGAAATTCGTTGACCAAAACCTACCCACGCCACAAGAGATTTGCACCAAGCAACTCTATCGAGCCATGGATGCTATTGAGAAAGTGGATGTAGACGAAGAGCAGATAGCTCCTTTCATGGAGGAAATCAACCGCCATTTTGAATATATAGACAAAGAGATCATCATCAAGAAGATTGTCTCCATGACTTTTGGCCGGTTTCTTGACTATTATGCCAATGCCCCAGAGATTGTCCGCCCTGATGACACAAAGGCTAAGAGAGAAAGAGGGAAGAGCAGTCGTGAGCGTGGCAGTCGCAAAGGTGGTGCGGAGAAAGGCTATACACGATTGTTTATCAACCTTGGTAAGGACGACGGCTTCTTCCCTGGCGAGGTGATGCAATTCCTCAACAAGCATATTCATGGCGGAAAGCAACAAGTGGGACATATTGACCTCTTCGGCAAGTTCTCGTATATAGAAGTGCCAGAGCAAGATGCCCAACGAGTGATGAATGCCTTGAATGGCGTGATGTACAAACAGCGAGAGGTGCGTTGCAACGGGGCAGATGACCCAAAGGAATTGGCTATTGCCAAACGTGGGGATGCTAAACGTGGGGATACCAAACGTGGGGACAGGAAAAACAACTCCGCAGGGAAAGGTGAGCGTAGCAGCCGCCGTGAGAAGAGAGAAGCATACCAGCAGCCCGAATGGGAGCCTCGCAAGCGCAAGAAGGACAAGATGGACTGGCGCACACTCATCCAAGGCGTTCCTTTCAAGGATAAAGGGAGAGACAACGGCATGGAAGATGGATGGGCCCGTAGACGTCCTAAGAAGAAATAACCCATATACATGGAGGGTGTCAGAAACATCATTTTCGACCTTGGCGGGGTCTTGGCGGGGCTTGATGGCCAGCGTTGCATAGATGCCTTTGATGCTTTGGGCTGTGAGAAAGTGTCTTATTATGTGGAGCACCACCTCACCGAAGACTTATTTTACAACATTGAGGTGGGCAATATCTCAACCGAGGACTTCTGTGATGAGGTGCGACGCATAACGGGAAGAAATGTTTCCGACGAACAAATTGTATGGGCTTGGAACCAATTGCTGACAGGTATTAGTGAGAGACGGTTGGAAAAATTGTTGCGTTTGCGTGGCAAATACCATCTTTTCCTCCTCAGCAACACCAATGACATGCACTGGCAGTTGTGCGTGGATGATTTCTTTACCTTTCGTGGCAATCGGGTGGAAAACTTTTTCGACCGCATTTTTCTCTCATATAAGATGCACCTTTCAAAGCCAAGCAAGGATATCTATGAAGAGGTGCTACGGCAAGCCAATATCCAACCAGCGGAAACATTGTTTATTGACGACTCGAAGACCAATATCGAGGGTGCCTCCCCATTAGGCATCCAAGGTTATTGGAATGCCCATATCAATGATTGGTTAGCGTTGGATTTGTGATTGATACCCATTCCCTTTATGAAAACGACATACCTTCCAGACAATCTGTCATCTGACGAACCTCCCTGCGTGGCAACCGTGGGTTTTTTCGATGGTGTGCATCGTGGACATTGCTTCCTAATAAGCCAAGTGGTTGAAGAGGCGAAAGCGTCGGGGATGTCATCACTGGTGGTGACATTTGACAGGCATCCCCGCCAAGTGTTGAAGGACGACTACCAACCAGAGCTGCTTACCACCCTTGACAACAAACTGGTCTTTCTCTCTAAGACGGGCATCGACCATGTCGTGGTCTTACATTTTGATGGTGAAATGGCACGGATGTCGGCTTGTGATTTCATGGAAAAGGTACTGTCCCGGCAATTGAATGTCCGCAAATTGTTGGTGGGATATGACAATCGCTTTGGGCATGGCCGTCAAGATGGATTTAATGACTATGTGCGTTTTGGCAATCAAATGGGCATGGAGGTCATCCAAGGAAAGGATTTGTTGGTAGAGGGGAGGAATGTCAGTTCATCTGCCATCCGCCATTTCATTCGCCAAGGGGAAATGGAGATTGCCAATCATTTATTAGGCTATCCATATATCATCATGGGGAAAGTGGTCGGTGGAATGCAGGAGGGGCGCAAGATGGGATTTCCCACCGCCAACATAGACCTTTCGGAGACATGCCAACTCATCCCGGCACCCGGGGCTTATGCGGTGAGAGTGCGGTTGCCGCAGTCGGTCGCCATGCGTCCGGCGATGATGAACATCGGCACACGTCCTACCTTTGGCGGGAGTAGCCTGTCGGTAGAAGTGCATATATTCCAATTTGACGAAGACCTATATGGGCAACAGTTATATGTCTCTGTGGAGAAACGAATCCGGGAGGAGCGCAAATTCGATAGCGTGAACCAGCTTCGTGAGCAATTAAAGATGGATAGGCAGATGGTGATGCAAACATTGGACATGAATCATTGAATAGTAAACTTATGAATTATAGTCAGTCTTTTCGTGGCATCTTGAATGCCATTTGGTATGTTGTGTTATTCCTTTTGGTACAAACGCTCGTTTCCGTCCTGGGCATGGTTGTTTGGGCATTGTTTCAAGGGAAAGGCCATGACACGAGCTTTGCAGACCTTCAGCAGTCATTGCTCGCTAACAGCACCTTTGTCATCATCATACAAGTGGTGTCGAGCTTATTAGTCATCGCTATCTTCGCATGGTGCAAATATACGCCATTCAAAAGAAGTTACCTCGCGTCACACCCTTGGGCTACGCTCTTTTGGGTCGTCGTCATGACCTTTGGAGTCATTATTCCGTCAATATGGCTTCAGGAAAGGTTGGATGTGGACATGTCCGAGGCTATGGAAAACCTGCTCATGCGGATGATGGGGCATCCCCTTGGCTATCTTGCCATCGGCATCATGGCACCGTTGGCGGAGGAAGTGGTGTTTCGTGGTGCCATCTTGCGAGTGTTACTGCGTACCTTCGGCGACCGTTGGCATTGGGTAGCCATCGTCATCAGTGCTCTCATTTTCGGTGCCGTCCATGGAAATATGCCTCAATTCATCAATGCCTCGCTCATCGGGCTATTATTGGGATGGATGTATTATCGTACGGGGAGCATCATTCCTGGGATTGTATATCATTGGGTGAACAATTCCATCGCCTTTGTCATGTTCAATCTCATGCCAGGGATGGAGGATGCCAAGCTTGTGGACATATTCAAGGGAAGCCAGACCCATGTCTATTTGGCATTGTTTTTTTCTGCTTGCATATTCTTGCCAGCCCTTTACCAATTATCTATGAGATTAAGGAAAATTTTGTAAATTGTCAAGAATTTTCCCTATCTTTGCATCCGTAAACTATAACTCACGGAATAATGGTACTCAATCATGTCCTCCTTGAAAAGTGTGTGAATGGGCCAAAGCCCTTCCATTTGGTATGCCTGTTGGCTCTCTTTATGATGTCGGCAGAAATGCGGGCATCCCATCAGCTCGATACAATATACAATGGCATTAAGTATTTCTACGCCGAGGGCGAGAGATGTGGTGTTTGCAACACTTCAGGAGGGCATTACCATGTGGGAAACGGATCTTATAAAGAGTCGGTAAGTATATTCGGGCAATATGCGAGCGGCACCATTACGCTTGCCAGTCATATTGGGGACCTTCCCGTGACGGCCATCCACCAGTTTGCATTCTATAACTGCACCAAGCTGCGCTCGGTGACAGTGCCAGAAGGCTTCACCACCATCGAGGCTTCGGCTTTCTACAATTGCAAGTCGTTGCAAGAAGTGACAGTGCCAGAGACTCTGCAAAGGGTGGGAGACCAAGCCTTCTATAATTGCAGTAGCCTCGCGTCTTTCATTTTTCCCGATGGGGTAGATAAGATTTCAGATAATACTTTTCAGGGCTGTACCAGCCTTCATACGGTGGAAATACCCAACACCATGACAACCATCGGCATGGGTGCTTTTGAGGGATGCTCTTCTTTGGGAAACGTCATCCTTCCCCAAGGCATCACCACCATAGGCGATGGTGCGTTTGCGTTTTGTACCAATTTGAATCAAGTCACGTTGCCCGACTCACTCCGTGAAGTGCCAGCCAGCCTTTTCCATTATTGTGAGAACTTGCAAGTGGTCACATTGCCTGCCGCCCTGACAAGTATCGGGGAAGGTGCCTTCTACCATTGCATCAGCATGGATCAGGTGTCTATTCCCTCAAAGGTTTCACAAATTGGATTGAATGCCTTTTGCGAATGTTATGGCTTGGAGTCTATCAATGTCGTGAAAGCCAACTTGGCCTATAAGTCTACCGCCGGTGTGCTGTATAGCAAGGATGGTACCATTCTTTATTGTTACCCTGCGGGAAAAATAAAGAAATCACCCGTTGTCATCCCCTCTGGCCTACAACCAGAGACCTTCGGCGAAAACGTGTTCCTTATACCCGTTGGCGTGAAAGTCATTGCAGACAATGCTTTCTATCGTTGTCCGAATGTGTCAGGGGTAATTATCCCAAAGGGTGTCACCTCCATTGGGAAAAACGCCTTCTTTTGCTGCAACAACTTGATGGGAGTATCCCTTCCTGTCGGCATCAGCTCCATAGAAGAAAACACCTTCTACGGATGTATAAACATGACAAGCATACAATTGCCCGAAGGGCTGACTTCCATCGGGAGAGGCACCTTTTGTGCCAGTGGTATTAAGAGCATCAATATGCCACAGGATTTACAAACCATAGGGGACGAGGCATTCAGTGGGACGCAAATCGACCACATTACCATTCCCGACGGCGTGACCATGCTTGGAGAGAGCGTCTTTGCCAATTGCTCCAACCTGCAATCGGTGAAAATCCCCAACGGTGTAATCTATATTGGCTCCAATGCGTTCTCAAACTGCAATCTTCTGGCGAACATTTCTTTGCCAGAGGCATTGGAAACCATCGGGGACTATGCGTTCACTGAATGTTCCAGCCTTCGGAAATTGACGATGCCAGCCTCATTGACTTCTATTGGAGGTGGTGCTTTCCAAGGTTGCATGGGATTGAAGTATATCGTGATGAACACACAAACACCCCCAATAATGTCATCTTGGGGTACGTTGGACGACACCAATGAATGTCCCATCTATGTCTTTGAGGAGTCGCTTGACAACTTCCTTCTTGACTGGAAATGGTCTAACTATTCCCATCGTATCATTCCCATGAGGGGCGATGCCCGCAAAGGCGATGTCAATGGCGATGGCTTCGTGAATGTGACGGATGCCATTACCATCATCAACTTCATACTGGACAGGGAATTAGGTACTTTTCTGCCCTATCTTGCTGATGTGAATGCCGATGGAGATATTAATATTTCTGATGCCATTGCTATTATGCGGCAATTGCTGGATGGGCAATCGAGATAAGGTTTTTGCATATTATTAGAATTGGGGAATGCCGAAAACGACATAGGGCAACTAACAAGGCAGAAAGTATTTTCAAAACACCCCGAAGGAGTTAACCTCTTTTTCAATCATTCTGAAATACATTTACGAATACGTTAAACTGATATAAACAGAAAACAATGTTGTTCAATTCGTGGCCGTTTGTTGGCTTGGTATTGTTGTCATTAGGCATTTATTACTTGCCCTTCATGAGAAAGTGGCAGGTGTATGTCATTTTGGCGTTCAGTTTCTTGTTTTACGCATACGATAGTCCCTGGCTGTTATCGCTATTGTTGGCTTCGGCATTGGTTAATGCCTTGGCAAGTTATGGTGCGATGCAAGGTAGGCAACCACGTTTATACGCTACGGTGGGCGTGGCGGTTAACCTCTTGCTATTGGCACTCTTCAAGTATGGCGGACTTATGGCAAGCAGCTTCCTGTCCACCGAGCATGGAGTGGGGCATCTTCTTTATATGATTCCGTTGCCGTTGGGCATTTCATTTTATACCTTTAGCGGTATCAGTCTCGTGGTGGACGCATACAAGGGAAAACTTGATGACGCATCCCAAGAAAAGGTTTGTTTATGGGAACACGTCAAGCGTACGTTCCTCTATGTCTGTTTCTTTCCCAAGCTATTGGCTGGTCCTATTGCCAAGTCGCGTGACTTCTTCAACGACATTCAAACCAAGTCATGGAAGGACATTAATGCCACGTTTGTCTTCAGGGCTTTGGTCACGGGCTATTTCCTCAAGATGGTGATAGCCGACAACATGAAGGACTTTACATTCTGGATGGCTTATCCGTACTTTGAATTGCGGGGAACGGGAAGCTTGCTGTTGATGCTTTTCGGTTATGCCATGCAAATCTTCGCCGACTTCGCTGGTTATTCGCTCATTGCCATCGGTGTGGCGGCACTGTTCGGGTATCGTCTTCCTACCAACTTCAACTTCCCTTACATCTCATCTTCGTTTCGTGAGTTCTGGAAACGCTGGCACATCACACTCTCACAATTTCTCATGGAATACCTGTACATATCGTTGGGTGGAAACAGGAAGGGTAAGGTACGCACATACTTCAACTTATTGTTGACGATGATGCTTGGCGGACTGTGGCACGGAGCGGCTTGGAGTTATTTAGTTTGGGGAACATTCCATGGATTGTGCCTCGTGGTGGAAAGGGCTGTCTGCGGTAGACGTGAGAATTGCATTTCCCTTGGCAACTCCCTTGGGGCAAGGCGCATCTCGCATGTCCTCTCCGTGGTGTTCGTGTTCCTGCTTGTCATGTTTGGGTGGTTGTTGTTTGTCTTGTCCGACTTCTCACAAGCCATCCGTTATGTGCAATGCATCTTTGGCAATTTCGGCAAGGTGGCGTTCATTGACCCCAAACTAATGCCCATCGCCATTTATTCATTCCCCGTTATCCTGTATCATCTTATTTACCGTTTCCGCAAGACGGTCTTTGTCAAGAGATACATATTCAGGTTTGATTACATGCTGTACGGACTGATGCTGTTCTTAATCCTCACCAATAGCGGAAGCGCCAATGCGTTTGTGTATTTCCAATTCTAACCCCCTATATCATGATAAAGAAATCTCTTCTGTCGTTTCTTGTGTTGTTCGCCATACATGCCGCTGTCATTAGGGTGTCCCCCACCTTGGGCATGGCCACCAACCAATGGCAGGACAACATGGTCAAGGCACAACAATTCCTTTATGCCGAAGATGCGGATACCGCCATGGTTGGCACGTCGCTCTCTGCCCGCATCCTGCCCGACAGCATTCCGTCTGTTCGCTCAGTGGCATTTGGTGGATGCGCAGTGGAAGACGGGCTTCGGCTGATACTTTCCAAACCGAAAGCCCCTCATTGTGTATTGATAGAGACCAACCTGTTCTTCAGAAACGGTAACGATGAACTGGTAGAGAAGATGACAAGGGGAGCCATGCCTCAAATCAAGCGATGGATTCCCTCGTTACGTGAATGCAACGAACCCATCTGCCTGTTGAGTGGACTCATGATTAAAACGGCGGGAATCAATGCACAGGCTGCTGCCATGTCGGTAGATACGGAGCAACTAAAGGTAAGTATCAAGAGACACATTGTGGATGACAAAGCTTTATCGGAAACGGAATTGACGCAAAGAATGGAAACCATAAAATCCCTGATTATGCAATTGGAGCAAAAGGGCACGAAACCCATATTCTTTGAAATGCCTGTCAATCAAGAGATTTACCATTTGAAGGAATTGGAACAGACACGCCAAGCGGTCAGGATGGCTTTTCCAAACACCCACTACACCTACCTGCCCAACGACACCACGACATACCTAACGACGGACGGTTTGCATCTTGACTATGAAGGTCAGTTGCGATATTCCTCCTTTTTCCGAAAGGCTATCATGGAAAGGACAATCATGTAAAATAAGAGCGTCACCAACATACGCAGCGACCTCCAGCCGAAAGGTGTTTCATCAAAAGACAACAACTGTCCAATCCGCTAATTGCGGAATATCATATTCCCAAGCATCGAATAATCCCCCATCTGTTTGCAACAAACGGATAGGGGATTATATTTGTTTTCACTTGAACGCATCCATGATGACGGTGGGACGGTGGCGGTCGAAGGCACCGAGGGGATAATGCCCCTCCAATTCCGGTGCCCAATAGAACACGCCGTGGCAATGGCCGTTGGTCTCGTTGCGGGCGGCTTGGATGAGTGCCTTCATGAATTTCAATCCCTTTTCTGGCTTCTTCGCCTCCACGCCCGTCTCCACGATCATCGTCTCCGTGCCATATTTCTCATATAGGCGGTTGATGTTGGCGATACACTTGCGAAGCGTCTCCATGTCTGAGTTGGTCAGTTTAGCCTCCTTGTCCCAATAGGGATAGACGCTCAGGCCTATCATGTCCCATTGGGCATGGTTTTGTTTGAGGCCATCGAAGATGAAGTCATACCGCTTGGGGTCGCATCCCCCATCAAGGTGGACGATGACCTGTGCCTTGGGATAAACCTTCTTCACCGCTTGATAGCCCACCTGCGTGAGCCCGGCATATTGCTCCATGTTGGTCTCCGCGCGTCCCATGTCCCATAGGAAGCCGTGGGTGGTCTCGTTGCCCACCTGTACCCATCTCACGTCGATGTCGTTTTTCTTCATCAATTGCAATGTCTCGCGGGTGTGTTTGGCGAGGGCCTTCTTCATTTGCTTGTAATTCAACGACCGCCATGCCTCGGGGATATTCTGCTTGCCGGGGTCTGCCCACCAGTCGCTGTAATGGAAGTCCACCATCACCGCCATGCCGAAAGCCTTTGCCCGACGTGCCATGACGAGGACATCCTCCTTGCTGGAAAAGCCATTCTTGGGATTCACCCACACCCGCAGGCGGATGGCGTTCATGCCGTATTCCTTCATCAGGGCGGTGCATTCACGCTCCTCCCCCTGTGCGTTATATAGTTTCACGCCACGGCTTTCCATCTCCGTGGTGCCGCTGATGTCCGCCCCGAGCCAGAATGTTGGCTGTGCCATACCATGAATCGACAGCAACAAGGCAGCGAGAAAAACAATGAGTTTCGGTTTCATATTGTAAGAATTTTGGAACATTTGTTTGCAAAAATACACATTATTCCAGATAATTACCTATTTTTGTAGCAGATAAATGATTCAGACAATCACGAATACCATGAATAAGACGATGATGAACCATACCATGAGAATGCGAATAGGTGCCTTGCTGGCATGGATTTGCACCGTTGCCATCCCAATGTCGGCACAAGAGACCGTCACCTTTTTCCCAGCCAACGGGGCAAGGGAGGTAAATGTGGACACACAGTTGAAATTGGTCTTCCCACACGATGTCGCCGTGGGAACGAAGGGTTGCGTCAAGGTGTACGACTGCGCCACGGGCAAGTTGGTTGACAAACTCGACCTCAGCATCCCCCCGGGGCCAACCGTGGGACAACCTAAAAACCCCGATGCCACATATACCCCTACACCTTATATATATAAAGACGAGTACATCACCAATAGGAATACCGTCCCCGGCACACCCTCGGGTGCCGCTAAACGAGCCACAGGCAACTGGCAATGGACTATCATCGGCGGGTTCAGTGACGCCTTCCACTTCTATCCCGTCATCGTCCACGGCAACCGCGCCACCATCTACCTACACAACAACATGCTCGAATACGGACATGAATATGCCGTCACCATCGACAAGGGCGTGATAGAGGGCTTCGACGGCATCAAGGGAAAGAAAGCCTGGCGGTTTAAAACCAAAGGGCAAGCCCCCGCCAAGGACACGAAACGCTTGGTGGTCTCAGCCGATGGAACGGGGGATTTCTCGACCGTGCAAGGGGCGATGGACTTCATCCCCAACTTCCTCCCGTCTGAAGACGAGCGCGTAACCGTCTTTGTGAAGAATGGCGAATACGAGGAACTGGTGTATTTCCGCAACAAGCGGTATGTCACTTTAGAGGGAGAGTCGTGTGAGGGTGTACTGATTCATTACCCCAACAACGAGGTGTTCAACCCCCACCCCATTGACATCAAGACCAATGAGTGGAAAGGGACATTCCCCTCGCGCCGCGCCGCCTTCGCCGCCGACAACTGCGAACATACGGTATTTAAGAACCTAACGCTGAAGACCGACTGCTTCGGACAGGCAGAGGGATTCCTCTTGATGGGAGATTACAACTATTGCGAGAATGTACATGTCATCGGTTCGGGCGACGCCTTGCAGGTCAACGGCAGTTGCTATTGGCAGAATTGCACCATCGATGGCGAGGGAGACACCATCCTCGGGCGCGGTCCCTCATATTTCAACCATTGCACCATCTCCTCGTATGGGGCGTTCATGTGGATTCGCAACACCGAGGAGAACCATGGCAACATCTTCGTGGACTGCACATTCCACGGTTTGGGCGAGGGGGCTGTCATCGCCCGCCTACCCGACAACAAGGGTTACAACTATCCCCATGCCGAGGTGGTGATGCTAAACTGCACACTCGACGGCATCCCCGAGGTGGGTTTTGACCCCATTGACGACTCTGCCAAGACCGCCAAGATGCTGGAATTTAACAGCCACGACCCGCAAGGACGACCCATCGACACGTCACGCCGCCATCCTTACGTCAAGCAACTGCACCCCGTCAAGGATGCGGAGCTGATTGGCAAGTACTCCGACGCACGATATGTGCTGGGGTGGTGATGCCCTATAACAACTCATTTCACCTTGCTTAGCTCTTGACATTTGTCAAGAAATGATGACAAAACAAACAAATTATTGACAAAAGTCAATAATTATTATATGTTTATGCCTACTTTTGAACGCTTTTTAACCGAAAGTTGTTTTTAATTATAAATACTATGAGACAAATTAAATTGTTTTTTGTGGTGCTATTCGTGGCGATAGCACATGTCATGTCTGCACAGGCGGGCAATGACGGAGAGTTGGGATTGACGGACTTGAACGCATCTAACGAGGGCGTAACGTACGTCAAAGTGACAGATGTTTCCACCTTACAAGATGGAGACGTGGTGATTATCGTGAATGATGAGGCTGGGAAGGCGATGAGTAAAAAAGGAACTAACAACCGCAAGAGCGTAGCTATCACTATCTCTGACGATGCTATCAGCAACATTCCTGACGATGTGGAATTAGTGTCATTGGAAAAAACATCTAAATTATGGTATCTCAAATCTACCTCTGGATATTTGTATGCCAAGGGATCAGCTAACAACTTGCAAACCAACACAAGTACACAAGGTAACTATTCCAAAGCAAGTATTGCAATATCCAATGGTATCGCAACTATTCTGTTTCAAGGAAGTAGTAGTAATCCTTGTTTATTGCAATACTACTCTACTAATTATATCTTTAATTGTTATAAGAAAAACTTAGGAGAATCACCTATTTCTCTTTACAAAAAGACCACCTCTTCCACCCCCGCCGAAACCGTTTCCTTAACCATCGGCAGCACGGGATATGCCTCATTGTATTATAGCGACAAGGCATTGCGCGTGGCAAACGGGTTAGTGGCATACACCTACAAAGTGAGATACAATCATCTATTCGTCAGCAAGACCTACTCAGAGGGCGATGTCATCCCCGCTGCCACGAGCGTTGTATTCAAGGGTGCGCAAGGCAGCTATTCCCTGACTGTCACCTCTAATGCGGGAGAGGGTGATGCCAACAACCTGTTGAAAGGCTCTGACGTGGATGCCATGACCGAGGGCGACGGCTTGTTCTACAAGCTCTCCACCTACCAAGGCAAGAATGTTGGGTTCTATTGGGCGGCGGAGAATGGCGGTCCCTTTGTCAGCAAGGCGCACAAGGCATATCTGATGGTCCCCTACTCTGTCAACGCCAAGGGGTTTGCATTCGACGAAACGACGGGTATAGGCTCCGTCAGTATGCCTTCGCCAGACCATGCCATAGGCACCGTGACATACAATATGGTTGGGCAGCGCATAGAAGGGGGCGTCCCCTCCAAGGGCATTTACATCGTGAACGGGAAGAAGGTGGTCGTCAGATAGCCCTACTGTCATGAAGAAATACATGAAGCCCTCCATCAAAAGCAAGGAATGGAGGCCTTGTGGCATGGTGTGCCTCTCCAAGCACGACGGGGTGAGCGACGACGAACAACTCTCCCGAAGGGGGTTCATAGACGATGAAGAAGAAAATGCCGTGACTTTTGTCAACGTGTGGGATGACTGACCCACCGCAAAAAGTGGAGGGTTATTGGGCTAATACGCGGAAAATCGCTATCTTTGCCAGCGCAATGCAGACAACCACGGGCGATGACGACAGAACAATTTATCCAAGAACATCTCCACGACGACGTGCGGTACTTGGCCCTGCAACGAGCCAAGTACCCCGACGTTGACCTTCCATTCGCCCTTGACCAAATCAGGGGCTGGCAGACGGCACGGCAGAAGTTGCCAACCTGGGCAGCCATCAAGGGTGTCATCTACCCCCCGCACCTCTCCATGGAACAATGCTCGTCGGAGGCGACAGCCGTCTACAAGGCCAGCATCGCCAAGCGTCTCTCGCGTCCTTTGGGCAACGAAGCACCTCATGGAGCCTTGGTAGACCTGACGGGAGGATTCGGTGTAGACTTTGCCTTTATGAAAAAGGCTTTGCAGGGAGTTGTCTCCCAGTTCGTCTACGTGGAACGGCAAGAGACGTTATGCAGCATTGCCAAACAAAACTTCCAGCGATTAGGCTTGGACAATGCCGAAGTCTTATGTGCCGATGGGGTGGAATACTTACACGCGATGCCCCCGGCATCCCTTGTCTTCATCGACCCCGCGCGGCGCGACACCCATGGTGCGCGAACCTTTGCCATAGCCGACTGCACCCCCGACGTGCTATCCATCGAGAGGGAACTGCTGCAAAAAGCCGACCATGCCATCTTGAAACTCTCCCCCATGCTTGACATCTCTGCCACGGTGGAGGCATTAGGCAGGGAGAAGGTGCGAGAGGTGCATGTCGTCTCCGTCGCCAACGAATGCAAGGAGCTATTGGTGGTCTTGTCAGAAAGGGGCATCAACACCCATTATTATTGCGTCAACGACGGCAACGTGCTAACCTTTGCGTCCTCCATGCCGCTTAGGGAGCGTGGCTTTGTGGATGAGGCTCCTCCCGCCTTGGGGGTTGGTGGGCATTTATATCTGTATGAGCCGAATGCCTCCATCATGAAAATGGGGTGTTTTGGCATCCTCTGCCAACACTATGGCGTGAAGGCCTTGGGCGCAAACTCCCACCTGTTTGTCTCGCAGGACAACATGGAAGACTTCCCGGGACGCTCGTTCCAGGTGAGAGCCATCACCTCGATGAACAAGAAAGAGTTGCGCCGCCACCTACAAGGCATCACTCGCGCCAATATCACCACCCGCAACTTCCCCTTGTCTGCCAGCGACTTGCGCAAGCGATTGGCACTAAGGGACGGGGGAGACACCTATATCTTTGCGACTACCAATCACCGAGGCGAACACATCCTGCTCATCTGTGGGAAATAAACGGCTGGTATATGAGCCGTCCAAAGGGCTTGGACGAGTCGTCCAAGCATGTTGGACGGTGTGTCCAAGCCCTTTGGACGAATG